>JAWKPW010000062.1:0-34181 GCA_041390465.1 Desulfobacterales bacterium
TTTTCAAAAGTTGTCAAATCCTGCCGGAACAGGTCGGACTGATTCATTCCGGTGAGATTGGTTTCTGTAAATTCAGACTGTTATAAAAATATCAACAGAACCTGAAATCTGAATTGCTCATGTACTATTCTTCAGAAGCGTTCCGGCAGGCTTCGTCAAGACGGGCTTCCACATAGCGGACAAATTCTTCATCCCATTCTTCCATATCAAAACACAGGGCATCCTCGCCAAGCAGACCTTCGGGAACAAAATCGCCCTGTTCTTCCGGATCTGTTACCATTTCACCGTAAAAGCATACGGAAAGCCATCTCGGATTGTCCTCAATCACATCCACCATGACAAAAAGCCCTCTTTTTTTCTGCGCGGCATGAACAGCCCTGAGAGAATAGGTCAGTCCCGGACGGGCTGCAAATTCAAGTCTTACCCCGTCTTTATTGCTGAGATATTCCCTGAAATGCAGAAACATTTCCCGGTTTCTTTCCGGTGTTTCTTTCCATTCTTCAATAAAAGCAAGCAATTGTGAATCTGTTTCTTTTTCCATTTTCAATTCCTCCCTTTTTTGTCTGCCGAATGGCACAGCAGCCTGATTTCAATCATATGTCAAACAAAATTCTTTACTTTGGGGAGTCCAAACGGAAAGTTTGGAAATGCACCGGCGGTTTTTGCCAAATTTTCCGTTTGGCACTCCTCCGCCAGTTTTTTTGAATGGGAAAGAATTTTTTTGACAGACCTCTCAGCGGAAGAAGCTTTCTGCGCCCGCTGCCTGTCACTGTTGTATCTGCAATTTCATTTTTCATTCGGAACGCAGAGCTTTCTCCAATTCCTCAAGGCTGGGAATGTCAGCCATTGAACTGCCGTAATGAACAAATTTCAGCATCCCGGATTTGTCAATGAGCATCTGAGCGGGCATTCTTCCCAGTTTCAATATCTTGACTTCCTGACCATACAGATGCATTACCGAATGACTGGGATCCGGCAGACCTGCAAACGGCAGGTTTTCCTTTTCCCAGTATTTCTTGAACGAATCTGCATTTTCAGGCCCAATAACAAGCACTTCCACCTCCAGTTTCGCAAGTCTGTCCGCGTTTTGGCGCAACTGCGCCATGTGCCTGCGGCAATAGGGTCAGAGAAAACCTCTGTTAAATACAAGCAGCACATTTTTCCGGTTTCGGTAACTGGCAAGAGAAATTTCTTTGCCATTGAAATCCTTCAAAACAAAATCCGGAGCCTTTTCACTGATCTGAAGTTTTGACATTTTCATTTTCCTTTCTTTCCGGTAAGTCTGTTAGAATTAATAACTGTCAGATAATTATGGAAAATGTGCAAGAAGTTTTATCATTGCAATGTGATTTTCAATCTGCTGCCGGCATCGATAACAGTCTGTTGTTCGTGGTGTTTTTCCCTGTTCAATGTAATATTGGAAAGACAAATGATGTGGCACTTTATCCATCAGGGCAATTCGCACAGCATATCAGGCTGTGGCTCTTCTCCTCTTCGTCCCATAACTCACTTGAATATTAATTTTATATTTTAAATTACAGTTATACGGCAAAACAGTTATTGATTTTTTTCTTATATCTTTCGCAGGAGTTTGTCAATATATTTCTTTTCATTTTTTTGGTGTCAAAACTGTCGGTGAACAGAATTTTTTCCCCAAAGAACCGGTGTGATAACATTTGTATCTGAAAATATATGATCTGCTGCGCAGAGATCGTAAAAAATAAGGGAAGCAGATTGTTGCATATTTATACAGGATTTGACTCTTAATTCGAATTTTTTTATGTACAAGTTGACAGTTTTGAAGTAATTTTGCAGAACAGAGGTTTCACAGGATGCCATTTGAAAATATTTGATGTCAATACATATGGACTGTAAAATTTTTAAGGGAATTATGAAAATATTTCCATATATTGTCATAATTGCATTCTTTGGATTCTGCTCTCCGGGTTTTGCGGAAACCGTACAGGATGCAGATGTGCTTTCTCATTCTTCCCGGATTGTGGGAGGCCGGGAGGCAGCCACAGGGGAGTGGCCCTGGATGGCCGCTTTGATGCATTCATGGAGTTCCTCCTATTATTCCGGACAGTTTTGCGGGGGCTCCCTCATTCATCCCAACTGGGTGGTGACAGCCGGGCATTGCGTGTGGAGAAAATCTCCCGCAGATGTGGATGTGGCCCTGAATGTTCATGATTTGAAAAATGACACAGGAGAACGGGTGAATGTGAAAAGGATTATCGTTCATCCTTCCTATGACAATGCCACCCTGGATTTTGACATTGCCCTGCTGGAACTGGAACACAGTGTATCTTATGAAACCATCAGTCCGGTATCAGAAGATTTTGTTCCGGAAAATCAGCTTTCCATCACCATGGGATGGGGAAAGACAGACTATTATACCTATTCGTATTCAACTGTACTTATGGAAGTGCTGATTCCCATTGTCAGCAATGAAACCTGCAATGCCGCCTTCAATGCCTATAATGCGCTCTGGTATCAGGATGATATAACCGAAAATATGCTCTGTGCAGGTTTTGCCTGGGGAGAAAAGGACGCATGCACCGGCGACAGCGGCGGCCCCCTGATTGTATGGGACGGAAGCGGATGGAAACTGGCCGGAATTGTCAGTTGGGGAGAAGCCTGCGCTCTCCCGAATCTGTACGGAGTCTATGCCGGAGTTTCGAAACTCATTCCCTTCATCCGGCAGTATGTGCCTGCATCCGCTGTTTTGGGGGATTTTGATCAGAACGGACGCCTGGGAATCGAAGATGTCATCGCCATTCTCCAGACAGTGGCCGGCATCCGCAAGGAAAATTCCGTAACGCCCCGCATTGGTGATTATGACGGAGATCAAAGCCTCAGTCTGAAGGACGCTGTCTGTATCCTGCAAATTCTTGCAGGATCCAGACTTGAATAGTGGCCATACAGCAGTGCAAACCAGACAAAGCATCATCCGGTTTGCAGTTTCAGAAAAGCGGCGGCATTTTCTCCGCACACAGCCTTTCGTTCCGTCTCTCCCAGACCGGATGCTTCCATTTCCCTGAAATACCGGGAGGGTTTCAGCAGCGGATAATCTGTGCCAAAAAGAATTTTGTCCGCTCCGGCCAGTGTCACTGCGGTCGGATAAATCTCCGGATCGTAGAGAAAGGGTGAGGCTGCTGTGTCATACCAGACATTTTTCAGCACATCCTTTGCCTCTTTTTTCAGCATACGGTAAAAAAAGATTCCCGCTCCCCAGTGTGCCAGCACAATCCGGTTGTCCGGAAATTTTTTTACCAGACTGTAAATCTGTGCCAGCGTGTTGGGAGATTTGCCCGGATACATGTGGCCGACCGGTTCATTGGTGTGAATCATCACCGGGCACTCTTTTTCCCGGCAGATGGCCATGACAGGCTCCAGAGCTTTGCAGCAGGATTCATCAATGCCGGACTGATAAAAGGCCAGCTCTCCCACGCCGGAAAGCCCGCTGGCAAAACATCTTTCGGTTTCCCGTCCTGCTTTCGGATTGAGCGCGTCAAAGCAGGCCAGCCCGATCAGTCTTTGGGGATAACGCTGCACAGCCTCCGCGATATAA
Source organism: Desulfobacterales bacterium (assembly GCA_041390465.1). Lineage (GTDB taxonomy): Bacteria > Desulfobacterota > Desulfobacteria > Desulfobacterales > Desulfococcaceae > JAABRU01. The sequence continues at coordinate 3,572 of JAWKPW010000062.1, forward strand.
TCGTTTTCTCTTTCAAATATCTCTGCATCCTGCCAGGGAAAGCCGAAAACAACAGCCCTGTCCACCCCTTCCTCATCCATCATGCGGATGGTTTCCCCGGCTCCGACAATCCGGGATTTTGGCGAATCATAGAGCAGCCGGAATGCGGGTTCCGAGGGAAAATAAGCGGATCGGTTTTCACGAATGCTTTTGGAAAACAGATGCACATGAAAATCAATAATCACATTTCCTCCTTTTTGTCTGTCCCGAACACTTTTGTGTCTTTCCATGCGTAGCGAAAACTTACCTTATTCTGCATGGACTGTCAAAAAATTTTCTGACATTCTGAGGCATCCAGACAGAAAGACCGGGAACCTGCCAGGCTTTCCGTTTGGACTTTCTGCGGACTTCCGGGGCAAAAGAATTTGTTTGACATATCATTGAATTTACAGCTAATTGGAACAGATTTGAACAATCTGAAAAACTTCAGACACAAAAACGGTACGGAAATCCCGGCCGGCATTGTCCGTGCAAAGAACTTTTGCATTTCACCCTGTTTTGTGATACAGGTCTGCAAAAAATTGAAACCCTGATCATTTTCCAGTTTATGGGCAAATCGAAAAACATATCTATGCAGTCTGAACCCCTGAAAATTGAGCTGCGGGACATTCACAAACATTACGGAGCCGTGCGCGCCAATGACGGTGTGAATCTGATTATTGAAGCCGGAAGCATTCACGGCATTCTGGGAGAAAACGGAGCGGGAAAAAGCACCCTGATGAAAATTCTTTCCGGCTATATCCCCAGAAGCAGCGGCACCATTCTGGCAAATGGCAGACCTGCGGACTATGGCACACCGGCAGGCGCCTCTGCTTTGGGAATCGGTATGCTGTATCAGGATCCTCTGGATTTTCCGCAGCTTTCGGTGCTGGACAATTTCATGCTGGGACAAATCAGGGGCCTGCGGGACAGGCGCGGGGAGTTTGCCCTGAAACTTCGTGAACTGGCCGATTATGCGGGGTTTGATTTGGACCCGCAGGCCAGTGTCAGCAGACTTACGGTCGGGGAGCGGCAGCAGTTGGAGATTCTGCGTCTTCTGTCTTTGGGCACAAAAATGCTCATCCTTGACGAGCCCACCACCGGCATTTCCGCATTGCAGAAAGAATCCCTGTTCCGCGCCCTGAAAAAACTGGCGGCTGAAGGCACAAGCGTGGTGCTGGTTTCCCACAAGCTGGAGGATGTGGATATTCTCTGTGACAGGATTACCGTGCTGCGCCAGGGCCGGGTTGCAGGCCATGCGGATGCGCCTTTTGACACCCGGCAGGTGCTGGAAATGATGTTTGGAACCCCGCCGATGCCTCCGGCCAAATGCAGGACAGAACCTGGGGCGCAACTGCTTGTGATGAAAGAGGTTTCCGCATCCGGAGGCAGAACCGGACTCAGAAATTGCAGCATCTGTGTCTGTGAAAGTGAAATCATCGGGCTGGCCGGTCTGGAAGGCAGCGGACAGGGCGTTTTTCTCCGTGTGGCCGCAGGACTGATTTCTCCGTCCTCTGGAACGGTCCAAATCAGGGGAAAAAACATGAACCGAAAAGATCATCAGGCCTTCAAAAAGGAAAAAATCAGCTTTCTGCCCACGGATCGACTGGAGGAAGGACTGATTGGGGGGCTGAGTCTTACCGAACATTTTGCCCTGACCAACCGGGGGAAATTCTTTCTGGTGGGATGGGTGGAAGCATTCCGCAAAGCAGTAAAAAACATTGAATATTTCCGCATAAAGGGAAAACCTGAGTCCAGAGCGGACGCATTGTCCGGAGGGAACCAGCAGCGGCTGCTCCTTTCCTTTCTGCCGGAGGATTCCCGGCTTCTGCTTCTGGAAAATCCCACCAGGGGGCTGGATCTGGAATCCGCACTTTGGGTATGGACACATCTGCAAACATACTGTGAACGGAAAACCGCGATTGTGTTTTCCTCTCCGGAACTGGATGAAATTCTGATGATGGCCGACAGAGTGCTTGTCTTTTTTGACGGACAGATGATAAAGGATGTCAGAACACAGGATACGGACATAAACGAACTGGGCAGGGCCATTGCCGGAAAGATTTGAAAAATGGAAATCAGAGACAAAGCATCGATCCGCATCAAAGCCCCTTACACTGCGGCTCTGACCACAGTGAAAGGACTGATGATCCTGCCCCTGCTGCTTATTGCTGCCGGTGCAGGATTGCAGATGGCAGGCAGTTTTTCCTGGAATATGGTGGCTTACATCATGGGGGGCATTGCTTTCGGCATTCTTTTTCTGTCCTGGCTCATCCTTCTGATTCGCAGAAATCTCATTGCCTCCCGCATGAAAGATTTTCTCGGCAGCAACCGCGTTCTGGTGCAGTGGTCCTATTCTTCGGAAGAATGGAAACAGATGCGGGAAGATATATGGCAGGAGGAAAAAGGGGACTGGCGGATTCAACTGGGATGCCTGACGGTTCTGTTCGGTGTTGTGGGACTGCTGACCGGCGGGATGATTGGTGCTGATGAAGGTGGTGCCGAGGCTTTGATCGGCGCGCTGACCGGCTTTCTGGCCGGGCTTGCTCCCGGAGCAGTCATCGGCACAGTGGTCAGCCGCATCAATCTCCTTATCAGCCGCCGTGCCCATGCAGACAGGATTCCGGCCCATGTCGCACTGGGACATCAGGAAATCCTTTTCAATGACGAATACTTCAGGGGAAACGGCATCAGCCGTTATCTTCAGAATGTCCGATTCGGCAGGGGAGAGCAGGCAGACGAACTGACTTTCAATATCTGGTGGCCCCAGATTCGCACAGATCCGGAAAAGGAATGGACAATCCCGGTTCCGGATCATATGCGGCAGCAGGTGGAATCGGTTCTGGACAGGATCGCCGCACCGGCAGGGGAGTGATTAAAAAAGACAGGCATAAACTTTCAGGTATGACAAAACCGGCAGAAGCTCAAACCGCTTGATATTTCCGTTTTTGACCGCAGAGTGTGTTGTCAGATGGATTTTAACCGCAAAGGTCACAAAGAAGACACAGCGGTCACAAAAACACTGCGGTTTTATACCGATTCCCCATTGAAAAGATACTTGTAAGCAGACAATAAAGAAGTTTTCATGTGTTCAAAAAACCGGATTTTTCTGAAAAATTCGGTTTTTCTGAAAAATTTTATACCTGAAACACTTATGTTTCAGATCAATGGAGAATTGGTATTATGCCAATTTTCCATTGAAATCATATTTTGCGGAAGGCAGTGCCGGTTCTCCTCCGATTTTATGCCGCCATGCAAATCTGCTGTGACCTTTGTGCCGTCTTCGTGTCCTTTCCGGCCAAAAGAAAGCATGGTTTCAATGGAGAATTGATATAATGCCGAATCCCGATTGAAAATATACTTGTGAAACACACCCGCTGCCCCTCTCAGGAGGAGATTTTCCAAAATTTGTATCAAATCAGCCGCGGATCGCCATAACAGAGTTTTTTTGACAGAACATTTGTATTGAACCCTCTTTTGCTGACAATCCATAACCGGGAAGCAATTTTCCGAATCTGAAACGGATGAGATGAACCGTTTTGCCTATCTGACCACAGGGCTGGCGATAAAAGCTCTTTCCGGAATGTCCAAAGCCCGTGTCCGAATTCACGGGGCTGAAAACATTCCCAAAGGCTCTCTGATCTTTGCCGTCAACCATTTCACACGGATGGAGACCCTGATTCTTCCCATGTATGTCTATGAACTCACAGACAGAACCCCGGTCTGGTCTCTGGCCGATTATTCGCTTTTTCAGGGAACCATGAAAAACTATCTGGAGCGGGTCGGCGCTGTGTCCACACGGGACCCGGATCGGGATATGCTCATTGTCAAAAGCCTGCTGACCGGCAGGGCGGCATGGATTATCTTTCCCGAAGGCCGGATGGTCAAAAACAAAAAAGTCTTTCACAAAGGACGGTTTATGGTTTCCTCTGAAAAGGGAATCCACCGTCCCCATACCGGTGTGGCAACTTTGGCGCTTCGCACGGAATTTTGCCGGCAGCGTCTTGCCGTGCTTTCCCGGACATTTCCCCAGGAAGCTGAGCGTCTGAAAAAACTGTTCCAGATTGACAAACTGGAGACCGTTGCGGACAAAAACACCTGCATTGTTCCCGTGAATCTCACCTATTATCCGCTGAGAGCCAGAGAAAACATTCTCAGCAAAATGGCAGAAATGTATATGAACAATGTCTCCGGCAGGATGCGCGAGGAAATCATGACCGAGGGAACCATGCTGCTTTCAGGTGTGGATGTGGACATCCGCTTCGGTTCTCCCATCCCTGTCAGAAAATTTATGGAGCATCCTGCAATCCGGAGGGATATCTGTGCAGAACATGAAATCGGGTTTGATGACCGGCTGCCTTCGGAAAAACAGATGCGCAGGGCGGCAGGGGAAATCATGCAGCGGTATATGTCGGCCATTTACCAAATGACCACCGTGAATCATGACCATCTGTTTGCCGCACTTCTGAAACACATGCTGTTTCGCAGAATTGATCCGGATGATCTGTGCAGACGGGTGTTTCTGGCAGCACAGAAAGATATTGGGGAAAGCGGTGTATACCTCCATGACGGTCTTCACACGGATCAGACTCCGCTGCTGACCGATGACCGTTACGGCAAGTTCCGGGATTTCATAAGCATTGCATTGGAAAAGGGGGTTGTCACGCAGGAAAACGGCATGCTGACAAAGCAGAAATCTGCCTTTTCTCCGATCTTTGCCTTTCATCAGATACGCATTGAAAATCCTGTGGCAGTTATGGCAAATGAGACAGAACCCCTGACCCTGCTGCAGAGAAAACTGCGGCATCTGGCTTGGACGCCTTCTTTTGCAATCCGGCGGAAAACGCAGGAAATTCTTATGGAACGGGCTTTGCGCGAATTTGAGCAGGATTATGAAAGTTTTTATTCAGAAACCGAATCCAAACCCAAAGAAGTGGGACGGCCTTTTCTGATCCGGGGAAAAAACAGGGGCATCGGCGTGCTGCTCATTCACGGATATATGTCCGCTCCTCCGGAAGTCCGGGATCTGGCCCTGTATCTGGCCCGGAAAGGCATTTCCCTGTTTGTCCCCCGGCTCAGAGGTCACGGCACAAGCCCGGAAGATTTGGCAGGACGCACCCACAAAGACTGGATTGCCTCGGTTGAGGCCGGTTATGCACTGATTCGGACTCTTTGCCCCAAAGTGGTTGTGGGCGGTTTCTCCACAGGAGCTGCTCTGGCTTTGGAGCTGGTGCATCGGGTAAAAAATGCATATGGGGTTTTTGCCGTGTGTCCGCCCCGGCGCCTGCATGATCTGTATCTGAAAAAAAATCTGGCAAAGGATATTTGGAAACGTCTGCTGGAAAAGGTCCGCGGAACCGGGGCGGGTGAAAAGGAATTCATTGAAAACACACCGGAACATCCCCATATCAGTTATCTGCGCAATCCGGTGGACGGCATACGGGAGGTGGAACTGCTCATGGAGGCGCTGGAACCTGCACTGCCGCGCATATCTGTTCCCGCTCTGGTGCTTCATTCCCGAAGGGATCCGGTTGCCAGTCCGGAAGAGTCAAGGCGGATCTATGAAATGATCGGGACTGCGGACAAAGAATATGTCCTGTTCAACTTTGAACGCCATAACATTCTTTCAGGACCGGGATCCCGGAGAGTGCATGAAATCATCGGAGGCTTTGCAGAACGTCTTTTCTGACAAATTCTGTTGAATCTTGATTGAAAATCTGCATATAATGGAAACAGACGCACACGGATCAGACACCGGTGAACCCGGGTATCCGGCCCCGTGATGCCATATGCCGCGGGCGGATGCTTCTGGAGGGAGCCCGGAATCTTTCACAGAAGCGGCACAGGCGGCTGTTTATTTTCAACAGACTGTATTTTACAGGAGAATCAATGGGATTTCCAAAGGTCTTCATCAGGGTCATAGGGACGGATGAATGTCCTCTTTACAAGGTGGGGGATGAATTCAAACTCTCGGGGCAGAGCCTGCTTTCCCCTTATGGAAAGGCCGCATGTCTGATTCTGGTCAGAGATATTACCGAAGTGCTGATCAAATATGAATGTGTGGAGCATGATTCCCGGTATGTGTTTGACTGCAGCGGATGCACCGGCATTGCACGGCTGGAATATAACAAGGAAGCCGAAGCCTGCGGGTGGAAAGGGGATGAAAGAGACAGAGATGAAGTCTATGCCATAGCCAGTTCCCTGAGCAATTATTCCTTTTTTCAGACCTTTGACGAAGAAGGCATCCGGCATCTCATTTCCATGCTCAAAACCATCCGCTTTTCGGTCGGGGATATCATTCTTCGGAAGGGGGAACCGGGAAAAAATCTGTATATCATTGCATCAGGAAAAGTGGAAGTGCTCGCTGATGACGGCATACGCATTGCGGTTCTGGGCAAGGGGGAGGTTTTCGGTGAAATGAGCCTGCTCAGCGGGGATCCGGTCAATGCCACAGTCAGAGCCATCAGCCCCCTGACACTGCTGTACCTGAACGGAAAGTATTTCCGGGAAATCCTCAGCCGTTCCTCCTCCATTCAGATCTTCATTACGCGGATGCTGGCCCGGCGCATTGCAAATGCCAACGTGATCCGCTCAAGGGAATTTGCCTCCGGCATTACCGGAAATCTCAGTGAAATTCCGCCTTCCGAAGTGTTCCAGACCCTGCATCTCAATCAGAAGACCGGAGTGCTGATCCTCAAACTGCCCGGAGGTCTGGCGGCTGCCACCTTCCGGGAGGGGGAGCTGATCCGCGCCAAGTACGGAGAAAAAGAGGACAAAGAAGCCTTTCTGGAAATTCTCGGAGCACGGGAGGGACGTTTCAAGTTCAATCCGGAACTGCCGCCCGAGGAAAACCGTCAGCATCCCATCGGAAATTTTATGAAACTGCTCATGGAGGGAAGCAAACGCGGTTCCCGAGGCATCGGTTCCGGTGATGAAAGTTGACAAGAGATGGCATGGATACTATAATTTGTTATTTTACAGGCCTTCAGAAAAAAATTTTCGGGGGGAACTGTGAAAAAAATACAGAATTTTCCTTAACTTTTGTCTTCTGTATGCAGAAAACCGCTTTGTGCTCCTCCGGAGCATGTGAAGTGCGGAAGTGCAAAAATTGAGTCAGATGATTTTTTGCATATTTCTGCAAAAGCTGGCAAAAGAACTGTATTGGGAATTGCAGTTGTTCAAAAAGAATGAGGACGGTTTTGGAATCTGCCCGGAAACCGCAGCCGGAATGTTTTTCCGAAAGCCTGTATTTAATTTTTAACGAAGAAAGGACAGTTCTATGGCAGAAGGCGTGATGGAAATAAATGACAGCAGTTTTGACTCTGAGGTATTGCAGGCAGATAAGCCGGTGCTTGTGGATTTCTGGGCTCCCTGGTGCGGTCCGTGCAAAGCCATTGCCCCCACTGTGGAGGCCCTGGCCGGAGAATACGGTGACAAAATCAAATTCGCCAAGTGCAATGTGGATGAAAATCCGGTGACTCCGGGCAAATTCGGCATTCGGGCCATTCCCACCCTGATTTTTTTCAAAAACGGGGAAGTGGCCCATCAGATTACGGGCATGGTTGCAAAAACAAAACTTGAAGAAGCCATCGGCAAAGTGATCTGAGGAAACAGCAAATGGCAGAAACAGATTTTGATCTGGTCATCATAGGCGGGGGACCGGCCGGACTGACCGCGGGACTGTATGCGGCCCGTGCCCGCATGAATGTGATTCTTTACGAAAAACTCTCTCCGGGCGGACAGGTGCTCACAACAGACTGGGTGGAAAACTATCCGGGATTTCCCAAGGGCATCAGCGGCGCGGATCTGTCACGGGAAATGAGCGAACAGGCCAGGCATTTCGGGCTCCGGATCGAAAGTGATGAGGTGCTTTCCCTTGATCTGTCCGGGCCGGTCAGAAAGATTCAGCTCAGTGAAAGCACGGTGACAGCCCGCGCCATCATCATTGCCACGGGCGCATCTCCCAAACGTCTCGGAATTCCGGGTGAGGACAGGTTTTTCGGCAAAGGCATATCCTCGTGTGCGACCTGCGACGGGCCTTTCTGCAAAGACCGGGTTGTGGCTGCTGTGGGCGGAGGCGATACGGCTGTTCAGGAAAGTGTTTTCCTCAGCAAATTTGCGAAGAAAATATACCTGATTCACCGCAGGGATCAGTTCCGTGCGGAAAAAATCCTGCAGGAACGCGCCCTGTCCAATGAGAAAATAGAGGTTCTCTGGGACACGGTTGTCACAGGTGTCAGCGGACTGACCCATGTGGAAGGCATACACACCCGGAATGTGAAAAGCGGTGAAACAAAATCCCTGAAGATTGACACCCTGTTTGTGTGGATCGGCACGGTTCCCAATGCCGGATTCGCGGGGGATGCGCTGAAAAGGGATGAATACGGTTTTCTTCTTACGGATGCGCGGATGGAAACCTCTGTGCCGGGCGTGTTTGCCGTGGGGGATGTGAGAAATACGCCTCTGCGGCAGATTGCCACCGCAGTGGGAGATGCGGCCATTGCTGCGGCCTCGGCAGAACATTATATTGAAAATCTTTAAAATTTCGGGCATCTTTCCTTGCGTCAGGCTCAGGTCAGGCATGTTTCACTCAGATTTGCACAACTGTGAATCTTCTGTTTCTGCCCGCTGTTTCGGAAAGATGCCCGGTTTTTTTATGTTCAACAACTGTGCCGGACAGGCCGGAAAAAAGGGAATCCGGATTTCGCAAGTCCGGCCAAAATTTCTGTCCCGTCCTGCCAACTGCTGCACGGGCAACGCAGTTTTTGGATATTCCCCTCTGAAACAGAGGCAGTTTCTGCCCTCACGGATTTATCTGAAAACGGAGAAGCTTGTGTACTGCCTGAATACTGTGTCCTTCAATGAAAAAAATCATTCTGTTTTCTTTGGTGCTGTTCACATTTTCCGGCTGTGCCTGGTTTAAGACAGCCGAAGACAAACCCTCCCATGAACTGGTCAGCGAGGGAATGGAGGCCTTTGAAGACCGCGATTACCGCAGGGCCATTGCCGCATTTGAAAAACTCAAAGACTGGTATCCTTTCAGCAAATATGCCATCCTTGCGGAACTCAAGATCGCGGATTCCCATTATCATCTGGGAGAATACGAAGAGGCTGTGGCCGCCTATGAGGAGTTTGAAAGCCTTCATCCGCGCAATGAGGCCGTACCCTATGTGATTTTTCAGATGGGAAACTGTTATTTTGAACAGATGGATTCCATAGACAGGGATCAGGGTGTTGTGAGAAAAGCCCTGGAAACCTATAACCGTCTGCTCAAACAGTATCCTGATGATCCCTATGCGGCCAAGGCACAGCAAAACATCCGGGAATGTCAGAAAAGTCTTGCCGGACATGAATTTTATGTGGGGCTTTTTTATTACAAAAACAAACAGTATGAACCTGCTGTCAAACGGTTCAGAACCGTTCTTTCCGATTATCCGGATGTCGGCATTCACCAGAAGGCGCTCCATTATATCGCACTGTGTGAAAAATTCCTGCAAAAAGACAGGGAGAAACAGAGGCCTGCTTCTTCCCGGTGATGTTTTGAAAAACATGGGGGCGGGATGCTGCAAGATACGAAGCGCAGAGAGGCGGACACAGATGGCAGAAATATCTGCACAGTTATGCTGCTGCCTGCCCTGATTATCTGAAAAACCGGTAATGCCGATTCGCCATTGAAACCGTGCCTGTCTGATTCCGGAGTGCCGGAATGAAGTGAAACAGAATTTCGGCCCCATTTCCTGATCTTTTCAGTGTCCCTGACTTTCAGTCCGGGACTCCTTTGCCCCTGATCTGAGGGCAGGTGCTGCATAAATTCAATGTCGATTTGATATCATACTGATTTTTATTTGAAATTTTAACCGCAAAGGACACAGGGAAGGCACAAAGGACACAAAAAACGGACAGCACTGTGCAAAATCTGCGGAGAATCGGCTTTGCCTTCCGCAAGGTATGGTTTCAGCAGGGAATTGGTATAATGCGGAACCGAAAGTCTGGCAGTTTTCTGAATCTGTTTCACTGTCCCAAACATTCACAGTTCCGGATCCCCTGCAGAAACAGGATTGATGCCGGTTCTCCTTTGAAAACATGCTTTCTTTTAACCGCAAAGGACACGAAGACGGCACAAAGGTCACAATAAACTGAAAGAACTGTATAAAATTCGCGGTGAACCGGGACTGCCTTCCGCAACGTATGGTTTCAGTGGCGAATCAGCATGAGACGGTAATGGCAGATTCTGTGCAAAATTCCGTTTGTCCCCGGAAATGAAAAAAACAAGGGACAGCAAACAGATTTCACTGCTTATTTATCTGAACATACGGTGGATGCGAGGGGAGGTTCCCGCTTTCTGCACAGAAATCCCTTTACATATTTGAACCGATGGTGTATTATTGACAATTTGTCAGAATATGCAATACAAAACATACTGCAAAGGAGATCAAATCATGTCCAGAATCTGTGCATTCTGCGGGAAAAAACCAATGGTTGGCTGCCATGTGAGTCATGCCCACAATGTGAACAAACGCCGTTTCAACCCCAATCTGCAGCGGGTGCGGGCACTTCGCAACGGCCGTGTCCAAAAGATAATGGTCTGCACCAGTTGCATCAAAAAAGGGCTGGTAATCAAGACCGCCTAAGAAGCGTCGATCCGGGTTACCCTGTTAATCTGGCGCACCTTTTTAATGGCCGTCAAGACCCTGTTCAGATGATGGGTGTCCCTGACGGCCAGCGTAAAAATGCTCTCCACTGTGTTATCCTCTTTGATATCGGAATGAACACTGACAATATTGGCTCCGCTTTTGCTGATAGTGGAGGCCAGATCTGCCAGCAGTCCCACCCGGTCATGGGACTGGATGTGAATGCGCACCGGATAGGTTTCTGTTGACTCCCTGCTCCATTCCACCTCAATCCGCCGATCCGGATTCAGTTTCAGGGCATAGAGACAGTTGCAGCGATGCACGGTGACCCCTCTGCCCCGCGTGATAAAACCGATGATCGCATCTCCGGGAACCGGCTGACAGCATTTCCCGAATCGCACGAGAATATCGTCCATTCCCTTCACGCTTACGCCTGACGCGGATTTTTTTCTCCGCACACGTGCCACGAGCCTGTCAAAAATTGTGTCCCGCTCTTTTTCTTCGCTTTCACTTTTGGGTATAATCTTGCGAATAATCTGAAGAGGCGTGACTTTGCCGTATCCCACATTGGCAATCAGATCATCAAGGGTTTTGAAATTGAACTCGGAGATAATTTTTTCCACTTCCCCGGATTTCAGCCAGTCACTGTAATTGAGTTTGTACTTGCGAAAAGCCTTTTCGCACATCTCCCTGCCCAAAGTGAGACTCCGTTCCTTTTCCTGTGTTCTGATCCACTGCCGGATTCGGGAGCGGGCTTTCACGGTTTTGACAAAACTGATCCAGTCCTTGCTGGGCGTATGACCGGGCGATGTAATGATTTCCACCCGTTCCCCGGTTTTCAGTTCATAGCGCAGGGGAACCATGCGTCCATCGACTTTTGCCCCCACGCACTGATTGCCCACTTCCGTATGGATCAGATAGGCAAAATCCACAGGTGTCGCCCCTTTGGTCAAAGACATGATTTCTCCCTGGGGGGAAAACACATAGACCTCATCGGGGAACAGATCAATGCGCACACTTTCCAGGAATTCCTCAGGGTCCTTGATATTGGCCTGATTCTCCACCAGGTTCTGAATCCAGGCAAATTTGCGGCTCACATTCTCGTCAAGCTGTTTCCCCTCTTTGTATCCCCAGTGCGCGGCAATGCCGGAATTGGCCACCTGATCCATTTCCCGGGTGCGAATCTGTATTTCCACTCTTTCCCCATAAGGGCCGGTGACTGTGGTGTGGAAGGACTGGTACATATTGGGTTGGGCCAAGCCGATATAGTCCTTGAATTTGCTGTCCAACCGGTTTCCACCTGGTGTGGAAGAATTCCCCAGAGCCTCATAACACTGGGGTTTGGTATCCAGAATAATCCCGAGAGAATATGACATCATACCTCCTTCAAAATCCAGGTTCTGAGATAATTTTCTGGTAAATGCTGTAAAAATGTTTGTAGCATTCCAAAATTTCACATTTCAGGCCTGTATCCATTTCTTTGCGGATCATGTCTTTGACAGTGTCATCAGCCCTCGCGCTGGGCCCTGTCTTTGCTCACTTCTCTCAATTTTACCATATTCACCGGATATACATACTTGAATGCTGTGTCCTCCAGTTCCCTTAATCCAGTAGATTCCCAGCAAGATGGCGGTGCGTAAATATCCAGCGTTTCACGGGATATTTTCACCTTTTTTCCTCTTTCCGGTGATACTGAAGGTGCGCATATTGTGCAGACGATCTGCAAGTTTGATAAGAATCACCAGGATCATCTGCCATGGCCAGCAGCATCTTCCGTATGCTTTCAGCCTGCCGTGCCTGTGCACTCATGGCCTGCAACTTGCCGAGCTTGGTTACACCGGAAACAATTCGGGCCACTTCCGGCCCGAACATGTCCTCTATTTCTTCCACTGTGGCATGGGTATCCTCCACCACATCATGGAGAAGACCTGCTGCGATGCTTACGGGATCAAGTTTCATATCGGCCAGAATTCCGGCCACTTCCATTGGATGGGAAAGATAGGGTTCGCCGGACAGGCGCACCTGTCCCTCATGAACCTTGGCAGAAAAAACATACGCGCGATCAATAATGTTCACATCCGCTTCCGGATGGTTGTCCAGCACTTTGTCAATAATTTCATAGATGCGAATCATAGTCAGCTCTTCTTCCGCATAGGGGAAGGTTTTGCAAGTCGTTTATTTTTTTCCGGTTTGCAGTTTTTTGAAAAAAATGTGCCTTAATTGCCTCAGCTTACGCACCATCACCATACCGGTGCAGTCCGGTATCCAAAACATCTTGAAATCATGGCATTTCAGATTGTACCGGTATGACAGTGAAAGAAAATGGTTCAGATCTGCCCTTTGAAGGAGGAAGACCATCCAAACAATGCTTTCAGTTTCTGTCCGGGATTGAATTTGAAAACAGTGCCGCTGCGCCTTCTGTCCAAATAAAAACCGCCAAAGCCTGTGAGCGTGAGTCCCTTACCATCTTTGAACACATCATACATCGTGTCAAAAACCGCATTTACCCATATTTCTGCTGTTTCTTTATCTGCATTCATCTTATGGGCTATCAGTTTGACAAAGTCTTTCTTTTCCATTCGTTCAGCCATATTTGTGTCCTTTTCCCTTTCATTTTTCAGCATATTTTTGGCTGGCGCGACATTGTCGCGCCAGCCCCGGGGAAAATGGGAGATCAGGTTTGTTTGCCGAAGCTCCTGAGCAGCTCCAGTCCCTGCTCAATGAGACTGCCTTCGGGCAGACTGCCCTCAGGCGTCAGTTTGTCAATTACTTTCGGCAGCAGATCAGCCAGGCTTCCGGACAGGTCTTCAGCAGAAAGTCCCATTTTCTCTGCCGCAGCCTGCACATACTCATTTCCGAGTATTGCCTGCAACTGGTCCCCGGATATGGGCTGATTTTCTCCTTTGCCAATCCAGGAAGAAATAAAATCACCCAGACCTTTTTCCCTGAACGCATTGATCAGCCCCTGTATGCCATTCTTTTCAGAATTGCCAATCAAATCTGCGATCACTTCCATCAAACCGCCCTGCCCCCTGCTGTCCATATCGGACAGAACCGTGCCGAACTGCTCAGCGATTGAATCAAATAAACCCATAGCATTCTCCTTTTCTTTTTATTTGGTTAATAATGCGAATTAAGAGTCGGACGGCAATAAGCCCGACGGGCTGATATTATTACAGAAAAAAAATTCACAGAGAATCCTGAAACCCCGGAGGGGTGATATGACAATGTCATCCCTTCGGGATTGATTCAACCCCTGATTCGCATTAATAATACTTAGCCAGTGGGTCAAACCGTTTGATTTTTTAACATCTGAATTTCGCACAAAAAAACTCTCTGTGACTCTGTGTGCAACTCTGTGTCACTCTGCGGTTAAAAACAGACGATCAGCAGATCTGTCTGATTGGCCAAATGGCTGACTGTTTTTATGTTCCGAAAACATCAATCCTGTCTGTCTTTTTCATGATCCTGTCGGTTTCAGACAGGGTGGTTATTATTTTCTGATAATGGACAATGTCATCAAAATTCAGTTTTCTGCCCTTGCGGTCTTTGAGCCATTTCTGGGCAGGCTGATACCCGCCAATCCAAAATTCCCATGCTGTCTGCGGAACCTTGTCAAAATACTGTTGTTTGTTTATCCAGACTCTGCTGTTTTCAAAACGGATTTTTTCCACAATGTTTTCACCAGGCTGCGGATATGCGGCTGTCCGTTTTTCAGGAACGGTGCTTTCCAGCAGATGAAGCTGCCGCAGTTCTCCGCCAAGTTTGGCCAACTGCCAGAAGGTTTTGGCATCTTTGGGATACGGAACTCTGGGGAAGTCAATTTTCAGAAATTCTTTGTATTTTTCACGGTATGAGGGGGAATGCAGCACAGCATAAATATAATCCAGAATGTCAATGGGCGCAAATGTGTCCTGCCTGTCCCGGTCGGAGCCGAAGATTTTTTTTTCACTGCTGAACTGCAAAGCAAGTTTATCTGCAATTTTCTGCACAATTTCTTTGTTCAGATTGGGCTTTCGCATGGCCTTTTGTTCTGTATCTGCCATATCCGCAGCTTCCGGATAAAAATAAAGCGGAAACACACTTTCTGCACCCTGCATTCCCGGCCTTGTCCAGCCTCTCCTGTCAGAAATAAATCTGCTTATAAAGCATGGTGCTGAATTGTTTTGATCAAATCCTCTTTTTACTATCAAACCCAAATTGGGCTTCAGCAAATGTCTGTTGGATTCATAACCGGCCCGACTGACAAGTTTTTCATCATAATAAATCTTTCTGACATCAAAGGGTCTGTAAGTTATGTCCCTTATTTTGGAATGACTGTATTTTGATTTTGCCATTCTTTGCAGCAGATTGTATCCTGATGAATTCCGGACATTGTATTTTTTTTCAAAATTCCCTGTCACTTTTTGACAGAAGCAGTTTTATTCTTCACTTAAAACAGATTCATCAATGTCAATAACAGCAAATCTGTCCGCTCTGCACACCTGGAACAGTACAGGTCAAAAGTCTGTCTGTTGCAAACTTTTTTTCATATCTGTTTTGCAGAGCAAAAATTTTTCGGCACAAAAAAGAAACAGGGTTTTTGCAGTCCAATTTTTCCATTCCGGTTTTTGGGACAGGCAGATAAAATTCATGTTTTTTTTCTCTTTGCCCCACAGATCAAAGTGAAAACCTGTCCCGACTCCATTTTTCTTTTTGGAATTGTTTTTAATGCTAAATTTATTGAAACACCCTGCATAATATCAAATATATTTTCATCTTCTTGCTGCCATCGGGTGCGGTTTTTTTCGTGAAAAACCTGTCCCGATTCATTTTTCTTTTTGGAATTGTTTTTGACAAGCAAATTTACTGAAACACCCTGCATAATATCAAATATATTTTCATCTCTGCTGCCATCGGGTGCGGTTTCTTTTTTCTGGCATTGCCGTGAAGATCGAGAATGTATATTTTATCAAAAGTTTCGCTAAATGTTTGCGCATTTTGACGGTGAGTGAGTCCGTCAATGAAGCTGTTGTTTGAAACAAACGCCAAAACCCTTCACCGTTTTTGTCAATCAAATATTCACCGTATCGAATAAATTCTATATAATCATCATCAAGATTGAGTTTTTTCTTCTCATCCAAATTTATAGTTCGCTATAAGATTCTGTATCCATTTCTCTTGTTGCTGCTGCTCACAGCATACGGCGGATTTCCCAGCACCACCATCACAGGGGTATCTCTTTTGATATAATTGGCCTCATTTGCCTCGGTGCTTAACCATGCGGCAAACAGGTTCCCGAGGTCCGGATGATGCCCCGGGCGTTGTTGGTGAGAAACACCCGGAAGTGCCAGGTTTGGTTTAAACCCCGTCTCACTTAACAGCAGATCCAGTTTCAGATAAAGACAGGTATGAAGCCATCAGAATTTCAAATCCGTTCAGCCGCGGATCAGATAAAACCTTCCCGCGTAACTGCTCCAGATTCCCTGCTGTCCTCAAACTGTCTGTAAATATGCTTTACCACCTCCCGCAAGAAATGGTTCTGTTCCTGCCGCGATCAAGTATCTGCACTTTGTGCACTTCCTGTTCAGCTTTTTTGCCCTGCACATCAACTTGATTTTTGTTTCTGATGTATCCGCAAGTCCTTGTGACAGGCCAAATTCAGTTTTCAGAATGTCATCCACCGCGCGCACAATGAATTTTACAACCGATCCCGAGTACCAAACCCCCTGCGGCTTTTTCTCGCAAACCGGATCATATTCCGAAAGAAAGGTTTCATAAAAATAATATCGGATCGTTTTGCGCGCATCGGCCGAAATCCTCATCAAATCTACACATCTGTTGCGCGGAAAAGATCGCACAGTGCATCAACGATCCATCTGATTCGGTCATCCAGATCATAAGCGGCAATGTACTGAAAGAGTTCTCGCAGAAAGGGATTGGATTTGGGATTAATCTCCGCTGCTTTCCGCCGTGAAAAATCTGCCAATGATGATCATGCAGACGCCGCAAACATGCCGTAAGCGATGAACTGCGCGCAAATGTCGGCAAAATTTTTCACTGATGTCAGGAATGATAACTGCCGGAAAGCGATGTGGAACTGGTCGTGCAGGGTGCTGTTCTGTTCATCATTTTTATTTTCTTCATCACCGCCCGGCACCAAGGCTTTTTCAATCACACCGGCCAGAAGTCTGGCTTTCATTTCGGGCCATCATTTTTGACAGTTCGATAGTGATTTGACTGTCTGTCCCGGGCATAGGTGCAGAACGCTCTGATCAGATTGCTGGAAATCTTTTTGTAATTATTTGATATTCCTTACGATATAATTTTCGTGAATTTTTCCAATGGAAACAGATCCGGCAGATTCTCCTCACGGAACAGCTGAAATCGGGATAATCGGTGATGACTGAGTCGTTTGTGATTTCCGGTAACGCGCAAACTGTTTTGAACGCCGCTGCTTAAATCCGCGCCGATGTCTTTGGCTTCAATATATCCCACAGGAATATTCCCTTTGGTAAGAATATAATCGGGTGCGCCGCAGGCCACCCGTGCAGGCTCATTTGTCACCAGAACATCACCCGCAAGGCTTTCCAGCAGATTCTGCAAATCCCCCCGGTAACTGTGCTCCGTTGAAATCCCGGTTTTGAATCTTGCGTTCAGATTTTTGATGTAATCCTCAATGGTCAATTCTATTTTCCTGTTTTTCATCACCAGATAAGCGCTTCACTTGACAGCCAGCGAAGCAGAGGCATCAGTGCGCTCCATGCACTGCTTAAGTCATTTCTTTTTTCTGTTCTTTTTCCATTACTTTGAAAAAAGACTGTTTCAGTTGGGGTATATCCTTTTTGGCAGACTTCCATACGGTCATCGTATCAACACCGAAATATCCGTGAATCAGTTTGTCTCTCATTCCGGCTATCTGTTTCCACGGAATATCGGGATTCTCATTTCTGATCGTGTCAGGAATATTCTTTGCAGCTTCGCCCATAATTTCAAATGCCCGGATTACAGCATAAACTGTTTTTCTGTCTTGACAAAATGTATCAAAATCAAAGCCTTTTACGAAATCCTCAATATCTGCAATCGAATCTGCCATGTCCTGTATAAAATCACCGAGTTCCCGTTTCACACGTAACTTACCTCCTTAAGAATATGGCGGCCTGTTTTCGGTTTAAGACCGCTTTTCATCACCAGATCAACTTTTAATCCGAGATGTCTGCTCAACTCGTCTTCTATGCCGACAAATTCAAAAAGCGTAGGATATTCCTCAAAGTCAATCAGAATATCCACATCGCTGTCATCTCTCTGACTGCCCCGCACATAAGAACCGAATATCCCGATTTCTTTCACTGAGTGTTTTTCAGTCAGTATTGGCTTGTGAATGCGGATAATCTGTCTTATTTCTTCAAGAGTTTTCATTTTTTTCCTCTTCTCAAATTTCCTGTTGTGCCAGCAGTCTGTTCAAAAAATAATCAAATTCTGCCAGATCAGCCCTGAACTGAACATGAATGTCATTGAATTTTTTCAACAGAAACCGCAGTTTGTCCCAGTCATAATCCAGTTCAAAATAATATCTGGAAAAATGGCGGAATTTCAGCAGTTCCAGCAGACCCTGATATACCGGTTCACAGATGACTTTGGGTCTGACATTCTCAATTTCCAGTGTCATTTTTTCCAGAAGGGAACGATGCCACTGATCTTTGTCCAGACTGTTTTCAAAAAATTTGGAAATGCGGAGAAAAAGTGTTTCCGCACAGGTATAATAGTTTGCAAGTGCCTGTGTGACAATCATTGCTTCATCAAGGCCGGGTGTGCTGCTCAGTTTTCTCTTTTGAAAAACCACAAGATAATTCTCCATACGGGAAAGTACGGAAAGAGACTTGCTGATTTCCGCGCGCAGGGTCTGAATTTTGGTTTCAGGATTCATAAATGATTTTTCCTTTTAATAAAATCAGTTCTGCAAATTCCGGTTCAATTTTTTCCAGTTGAACAATATCCAGAGGAAAACGCGTCATCTGCATTGCATCGCCCATCAGTGCAAAATATTTTTCTGCATCTGTAATTCCCTGTACAGCAATGTCAATATCGGAATTTTCATCAAACTGTTCCGCATCCAGCAGGGAACCCCACTGCACAATTTTTTTGGGAGAATATCTGCTGATGATCATCTGAACAATGGCAGAAAAATCATCTGTGGCTGCCGCAAAGCGTTTAAGCACTGCCTGCCTTTTTACTTCTTCCCGTTTCAGCAGATTTTCTTTAATTTTCTTTATATTCATCATATTCAAGCAGTTATCTTGAAAACAAAAATTATCAGCAGATCTGACAGCAGAAGGAGCTTGCATATTGCAATCCGCGTGAGAGACCGGATCGCAGGTTGGGTTAATTTTCTGATTTTTTTGTAAAAATCAGAAAATTAACCCAACTTCTGCCATAAACGGGACTGTTGGGTTAAATTTTTTTAATTTTCTGAAAAAATTAAAAAATTTAATCCGACCTGCTGCTCTTCACATCAGGGATTGGGATTCAGGGATCAGATAATTATAATTCCATCATAATTCCCTGTTCCCCAATCCCTGTTCCCTCTCTCTTAATACGCCTTTGCAAACACCACCCGTTCTGTGCCCGGATTTTGGCAGCAGATGCATTTTTTCCCTTCGGATTTGCTGTCAAAGGGAATGCACCGGATGGTCACCTGCAAATCCTCTTTGATTTTCGCTTCGCAGTCTGCGGAACCGCACCAGTGGGAAAACGCGAAACCGCCGTGAATTTCAGGTTTCTCTGCATTTTTGGGCGTGAAATACGCATAAAATTCTTTGGAATCGTCAATGTTCCGGGTGTTCTCCTTCCGGTATTTCAGCGCCCGGTCATAAAGATTGCCCTGAATCTCATCCAGAATCGCGGGAAGTTCTTTGACAAACTGCTCCCGTTTGACAGATGCTTTTTCCTTATGGCTTTTATCCCTGCGTGCCATGAATACGGAATTTTCAGCCATGTCTCTGGGGCCGATTTCCACCCGCACCGGAATGCCCTTTTTGATCCAGTCCCATCCTCTTGCACCACCAGTATCCCGGTCATCCACTTCCACCCGAATGCGGGAATGATGATAATATGTTTCACGCAGTTCTTTGGCAATGGACTGGGTATATTCCATGACTGCCTGGCGATCCTCCTCTTTGCGGAAGATGGGCAGCAGCACCACATGGGAAGATGCCACGCGGGGCGGCAGGATAATCCCGTCATCATCGCCGTGGGTCATAATCACACCGCCGATAAGACGTGTGGATGCGCCCCAGGAGGTTGTCCAAGCGTATTCCTCGCTTTCCTGCGCATTCTGGAATTTTATCTGCGAAGCTTTTGCAAAATTCTGTCCCAGAAAATGGGAAGTCCCGGCCTGCAGGGCTTTGCAGTCCTGCATCAGGGCCTCAATGCACAGCGTGTCCACCGCGCCCGGAAAACGCTCAGACGGGGTTTTTCTTCCCCGGATGACCGGCATGGCCAGATATTCCTCGGCCAGTTGCGCATAGACTTCCAGCATCAGTTGAGTGCGTTTGATGGCCTCTTCCGCGCTGGCATGGGCTGTATGCCCCTCCTGCCAGAGAAATTCGCTGGTTCTCAGAAAAATCCGGGTGCGCATTTCCCATCGAACCACATTGCACCACTGATTGATCAGCAGCGGCAGATCCCGGTAACTGCTGACCCATTTGGAAAAGGAATCACCGATAATGGTTTCGGATGTGGGACGCACGACCAGAGGTTCTGCAAGCAGCCCGGAGGGAACCAGCCCGCCCTCCGGATTTTTTCAGCCGGTGATGCGTGACCACCGCGCATCTTTTGCGGCTTCCCACATGCTCGGCCTCTTTTTCCAGAAAACTCAGGGGGATGAAAAGGGGAAAATATGCATTTTTCACACCTGTGGCCTTGAAGAGATCATCGAGTTCCCGCTGAATGTTTTCCCACAGGGAATAGCCCCAGGGTTTGATGACCATGCATCCGCGAACCGGAGAATGCTCTGCCAGATCCGATGCCTTTACCACCTGCTGATACCATTCCGAATAATCCTCTGCCCGCGCGGGTGAAATCGCGGTCTGCACCTGTTTTGCCATAATGCTCCTTTATGTTTATTGGGATTTCTGCAACTGCATTTTCCAATCTTCAAAAAATTAATCTGCCAACCTATAGTTTTTATAAGATATATTTCCGTATCCGTCTCATGCCCTGCCGTCTGTCAGTTCTCTGCAAATCCGGTATATTTCCGCTTATAGGGAGCCTGAAATCCCAGCACAATATCCTGTTTTGGGACACCCATTGCGACCAGTTCATCAGCAATGCTGAGTTCTGTGCCGTTGTGCTGAATCCAGATTTTTCCATTCCTGATGTCAAGATGCAGAATGCATCCGTGAATCCAGTCATAACCTTCCCATCCGACCTGAAAAAGCTGGTAATGATCCCGTTGGGTGTCAAAAATATACTGAATTTCAACATGTTCTGAAGATGGAATCGCATCCCCGAACTGCCGCAGCAACTGCATGATACATGTTCTGTAATCTGTTATTTTTTCCATAAGAATATTTCCTCTGCTTTTGGATCAAAAACAATGAGTCTGATCTGATATTCCTGACACACCGTCTGAATAAAACGGCGGGAAAAAAATGATTTGTATATGTCAACCGGAATTGCAAGAAACAATATCCGATCAGGCTCTTTCTCCCTTAATGCCATACGGTAATTCAAAAACTGTCCAATGGCCTCATGAAAATCGTTCATCCATGAGCTTCCTGCAAAACTTTTTATTTCCACAGCAATCTTTTCACCGGATTTTTCAGCCGCAATCATACGTTCAGCAGCCAAATCAATATAAACATTAATATCACTGTCTGCCAGTTTCAGCCAGTACGGATCATGGGTGACAGTCCAATGATCTTTGATTAATGCCTGTTTTACCTCATTATGAAAAAAATCTTTTGCCGGCATTTGCAGGTTATCCTTTCATTTTGTTAAGCAGACTGTCTGTCAGTGGAACTTTTGTATATCAAATTCTCTGACAGATCTGCAGACAATGGTCTGAATCCGCGAAATTGCCGGATCAGGTATACTGCGGCTGTATATTCACCAGTTTTCTGACACACATTTTGTCCATGTGCATGCCGCATGATGCAGATCATACTGAACCTGCTGATTCATCCAGCTTTCCGCAGTGGTTTCAAAAGCAATGGAAAGGCGGACAGCCATATCAGGAGTGACAGGTGCGCGTCCTTTCAGAATGCCAGACAGTTTTTTTCTGCTTACGCCAAGTGCCTCAGATGCCTCTGCAATGCTCAGTCCGAGAGGTTCAAGACACAAAGATTTCAGAATTTCTCCGGGATGGGGGGGATTGTGCATTATCATAATTTACCTGTAATTTAACTCAATGACAGTCTTCGTAATCCGCATTTTCGGCATCCTTGTCTGAAAAAGTAAATGTTACTCGCCAGTTGCCGCTTACTTTCACAGCCCATGTGCCTTTGCGGCTGCCTGTCAATTCGTGCAGATTCAGACCCGGAAGATTCATATCCTGCGGACAGGCAGAAGCATTCAGGCGACCTAGTACATGACCACATTGAATTTTATAGGATCAAAAACTGAATTTTTTCAAAAAATTCAGTTTTTTAATCACTGTTTGATCCTATAAAAACTAAGTTGGTCATGTACTAGAATCAGACGCAACCGTTCACTGTGCTTACTCTGAATACCCGCTTTTGTTCCTCTGGTAAAGAATTTTTCCAACCCTTTGTGTCTGAAACTTTTAACCATAAACTGTGCAAAAAGATAAATACCAATCTGAAAGTTTTTATGTATCAAGTAGTTCCTGAAAAAATTTATACATGAAAATATACAAAAAATTGCTTATCCTTCTTATATTCGCCGTCAGGAATCGGATATTGTTAATCATATGTGATCATTTCATTTGATAGGTTCCTTAATGTATCGTCAAAAAGGAAATTATTATTCATTTTTTCGCAAAACTTTTTTATAAAAACCAGACATGAAATGACAGCCCATTTTGAGCATGAATAACTTATAAATTCAAAAGGGAAATGGCAATCGTTTCCAAAAACAAAAGGGTTTGTACCAATGTTCTGTTCTCTTAAATTTTTTAGAATTTTTTTGTGTTCTTGATAAGGATCATTATTCCATCTTGATTTACTATGAACAATTTCATTTCTCAAATCATTAAGAATTGTTATCCTTTTATAAAAGTGTGCTTTTTTATCAAGGTCTGGCTTGCCACATAATTCCAATGCTATATGATATTTAGTAAGAGAGTCTTTTTTTATTATATAATTCCAGAAAGTCTTATTACATAAATATTCCCAAAATTTACAAGAAGTTATTATTTGATTTTTTATTTTATTATAAAATTTTAAATCTATATAAAATTCATTTATATAAGATTCGAAACAGAAATATACAGATGTAACAGCGTTTATACAATATGCAAAATGCTGTTTTCTTTTTTCTTCTGTTATTGTTTCGTAAGTGTATTCAGACTCAATCTTTCCACTTAATTCACAAAAATGCAACGCTGATTCTATGTGACGGGAAGATAACGCAGGTCTTGATGTTATAACTCCTTCACATTCGAGCATCGGCAAGTCAACTTCACATTTCCCGGTAATCATATTTTATAAAAGCCTTTTCGTGATTAAATTTAAGGAATACTATTTCCAAAGAAATTTATGTAAAGTTAGTACAGTGTCCCCCATTTCTGAAATTGATTCATTATTTTCAGATATATTAGGTTCTGTTAATATTTTTATAATATTCTGAATTTGTTATATGTGGTTTCTCCTGACTGAACCTGACGGACTTTCACGGACTCTGTCAGGAATGAGATGCAACCCGTGGCCTGTTCAGACCGGAGACTCTTAACCGGCAACTTAATCTGAATGTCCACAGAAGCTATATAATTTTTCTAAAATTTTGTTATAGATTTATAAAGTTCCCAAACCAACGATATAAAAAAGGAGATTATACAAAATGACTTAATAAAGTCTCCAAGCATACTTCCAATTCCTTCTCTTAATAAACTATAGATACCAATTAATCCTGCAATAATAAGTGAACATACTAAAATTATGCTATATACTCTTGTATTAAGATAGTCTTTTTTAACTGCCTTTTGTATTTGTTTTTCTTTTTCAGATTGTTTAAATTCTTCTTCAAATTTTTGTTTTGTCTTCTTTTTTTTTATTTCTTCGGCACGTATTTCATTTTCATTTTTTGAAAATAATCTCTTAAAATTAATGTTCATATTCTCTATTTCATAAATTGCCGTTGCTACATCTGTTTTAAAAAATTCTTTAGCGTAGTGATATTTTGACAATCTTGAGTGAGCTATTTTTTCAGATTTAACAATATCTTCAAAGAATGCATAATATTGTACTTCAAATTTTGTTGGAATTCCTGTTGAAGTCATATCATCATCTTTTGTCCGCTCAGTAGGAATTCTTTTTGTCATTCCAACTTTTACCAAGCCTGGCATTGAAGGATTTGTCATTACATATAAAAAACCATTTTTATCAATAAGTTTGTTGTTCATTTTTTTCTATTCCTTCCAAGAATCAGTAGCCTACTGTTATCCGCCGTCATTCCGGAAAAAACTGGAATCAAGTGATTTCAAAAAGTTCTGGATATCGGCTTTTGCCGGTATGACGGAGGTGTAACATCAGTTTATAATCCATCCCTATTCCCCAGTCCCCAAGTCGGATTACGCTTGATTTTTGAGCCTGCCCCTTGATACGCCTTTGCAAACGTTCTGTTCCCGGATTTTGGCAGCAGACATATTTCTTTCCTTCGGATTTGCTGTCAAAGGGAATACACCGGATGGTCACCTGCAAATCTTCCTTGATTTTTGCTTCACACTTTGCGGAACCGCACCAGTGCGAATAAGCAGAACCGCTGTGAATTTCGGGTTTGTCTGCATTTTTGGGCGTGAAATACGCATAAAATTTTTTGGAATCGTCAATGTTTCAAATCTGAAAAAGACACAAAATCTGTACGCACAGATTCTATACTGACAGGGAACTCCCCATTTTTTCCACTTCTTCCAAAAGGATTTCCACCAGTTTTTCCTGTGGGAATTTTTTCACCACTTCCCCTTTGCGGAACAGAATCCCGAATCCGTCCCCTCCGGCTATGCCCACATCTGCTTCCCTTGCCTCTCCGGGGCCGTTGACCACGCATCCCATAATTGCCACTTTGAGCGGATACGGACAGGTCAGCAGAGCCTTTTCCACCTGTTCGGCTATGTCAAAAAGATTGATTCTGCACCGTCCGCAGGTGGGGCAGGAAATGATTTCCGGCCCTCTCTGCCGGATGCCCAGAGCCTTGAGGATTTATCCTGTGCGCACTTCCTCCACCGATCACGGGTCAGGGAGACGCATGGTATCGCCAATGCTCTCCAGCAGCATTCCACGCCCAAGCGGATTTGACAATGCCGGAATACAGACCGCCTGCCTCGGTCACGCCCACATGAAGGGGATAATCGCATTTCTGGGAAAAGCAGCCGGTAGGGGCCATGCAAACTGTGCGCGACATCCGAAGCCTTGAGGGATATTTATCCGATGAAAATCAAGAGATTCCAGAATCCGCACATTTGGCCCAGCGCGCTTTCCGCCATGCCTTCGGGAGTGGCTCCGCCGTATTTGTAGTGCAGAATTTCCTTTCCAGAGAACCTGCATTCACGCCGATGCGGATGGGAAGGTTTTTCTCTTTTGCACAGTTCACCACAGCCCCCGGGCTTTTTCCACATTTGCCGATATTGCCGGGATTGATGCGCAGTCCGTCCGCTCCGGCTTTTGCGGACGCAAGCGCGAGCCGAGGATCAAAATGAATGTCTGCAATCAGAGGAATGGAAATCTGCTTTTGATTCCGGCAATGGTTTCCGCAGCCTCCATATCCGGTACGGCCACCCGATGAGATTCATCCCAGCCTCTTCTAGGCGGTGTATCTGGGCCACAGTTGCGGCAATATCCTGGTAAAGGTGTTGCAATATGGACTGCACAGCCACTGCCGATCCACCCCCAATTTCCACTTTGCCCACCGCAATCCGGCGGGTCTTGTTTCGATTTGAGCAAATGAATATGGGAAATGCCTTATGATGAAATTGATTGTATCTTTTACAATTATCAGAAAAGCCCTGTTGTATTCAAGCAAAATCCTTTGTCAGGCAGGTTCTTTTCTTTTTTTTCCGTTGAGAAGCAGGAGAGGGGCATGCGCAGAGATGTTTTGAAAAAAGCTGAGGAAAGTGCGAAATAATCAATGATTCAAAATTTCTGGATGCGACATGGCATTTTTCGGACAAAAATCTCTGCCGGATCTGCTGACAAATTTCAGATTTAAAAAAATAGATTCTCCAAGTTTTTTTGCCGAGCAGATATTGTTTCAGCAGCGAATAATACCGAATCGCCACGTTTGATCCGATGCTGTCAGTTATTCCGATTCGCTGTTGAAACCATGCTTTTTTTGACCGCAAGGGACACGAAGACGGCACAGAGGTCACAGCAGATTTGCCCGGCGGCATAAAATCGGCGGAGAACCGGCTCTGCCTTCCGCAAAATATGATTTCAATGGAGAATTGGTATTATTCCGGTTTTGCAGAGCGGCGCCGTTCAGAGTCTCGTGTTCCATATTGGACAAAAGCAATGGCGAATCGGTATAAACACAAATTTTCAATACCTTTCTCATAATTCGTGTCTGTTCGTGCAAATTCGTGTCTGAAAAGTGAGTTTTCACAAAAAATTCCTCGAAGAAACAAAAAAATATTGGGGAGAAACAAAAACAGCGGGTCAAATCCTGATCTGTCCGTTGATCCTTGTGGAAAAAATTTAAATATATTGATGGTATTATAAAAAATCCAGAAAACAAACCGGAATCCCGGAAGGGATGACATTGTCAACCGATTCGGCCCACTATGAAGAAAAAAAAGCAGATAAGATTTCAGCCGTCAAGATTCATAACATTTTAGAATAGTTCATGAAAGTTTTCTGCTCTGTCCAATGTCATTTGAGGTGGAGATGGAGCGATCCTCTGCTGACAGGCCCCGGCCTGTTTGTGCAGCAGTTTTTCTTACATATCCCAAGCAGATTTTCAGCCTGAAACCGGTCAATGCGGATGTTTGTTCTTGCCAGCAAATGCCGGATAATGCCGGTCTCGGAATAGCCTCAGAATAAATTCCCTTTTTCCCCGTCCGAAAGCTTCGAAGGAAAGGGTTCATAGGTGCGGGAATCACGGAGCAGCGCATGACAGTGGATTCCGGATTCGTGCTGAAAAGCGCTGTTCCGGTCAGGGGTTTTCCCGCAGGAATTGAACTGCTTGATGCACTCGCGGACAAAACTGCACAGTTCCATAAGCCGGGAAGTTTCACATTGCAGGACAACCTGATCCGAATGTCAGGGCAGCGCAGACTTCCTTCTCCAGCGGTGCACTCTGTTTTTCTCCCATGCCATTGACTGTGGCACTGAGCCACTGGGCTCCGGCTTCCGCCGCCATAATGCAGATTGGCCAGGTGCCATTCCCAGATCATTGTGGGCATGAAATTCAGCGGGAACATCAGGAAAGTTCTCTGGTCAGCTCTGTATGAGATGACGAACCGATTTCGGGGTTCCAATGCCTACGGTGAGTCCGCGATACGGATGCGGTGAACCCCGCATTCCTGCCAGAACCACAAACCGCTCCAGAAATTCCGGATCAGCCCGCAGCGCGCCCTTGCGCGCCGATTGAGACAAAATCAGCCTTTACACAGCGCGTAGCGCAGAATTTTTTCCAGCAGATTCAGTATGTTTTTTTCATTTTGTGCAGAGCATTCATGATGGATGCCTGAAACCGGGAAGCTGATATGAATTCTTCCTGTCCGGCATTCTTTTGCCATGTCAATATCCTTTTCCACAGCACGGCACCAGCAGAGCGGTACGGAAAGGTTCAGATTTCTGGATTCAATGGATGGATTCCCGCTCTGCCCATCCCATTGCGGAATTCCCCACTTCCAACTCATCCACGCCTGCCTCCCGCAAGCATCCGGGTTGTCGCGGTTCTTTCTTTCCAGTCCGAATGCTAATCCCGGAGCCTGTTCTCCATCGCGAAGGGTGCAGTCAATGATTTTTATTGTTTTCATATGGTTATCATTTTTATGCAATTTCTGCCCCCCGCAGACAGATCAGTTGTGTGTGGCTTCCAGTTCAGTTTTTCGTAAAATCTCGAGAGCGGCCGCAAAGTATTCCGATCCGCTGCAAGCAGTTGGAGACGGATGCGCCTTTTCTGTTGCCCATTTTTCAGTGCTTTTCAGCAGTGTTTGCCGATTCCCAGATTCCGGCAGTCCGGATAGAACCGCCAAATCCTCCACAAGTCCGGCAGGCCCTCCTTCTGCCGTGGAAATCAGCAACTGCACAGAACACATGCCCACCACTTTTTTTTGGCATTCCGCCACCATGATGCACCGGTTTTCTGTATCTTCCAGCATCATTTCCAAACCTTCTGCGCCAGCGGATTTCGTCAAAACAGAAGTCCTCTTCAATGGAAACAGCGATGCAGCAAAAGCAGAGCATCCATATCGCTCAGCACTGCCTGCCGTATGAGTAAATCGAATTGGGTGAAGATAAAAATTCTGTCATTTCAGCCTGTTCCTTCTCACCCTTTTGCAAAGTGGGACAGGTTCTACCGTGAGTTCAGCCGAACGGTGGGGAGCTCTGCTCAACTGCCTGGAAACTCACCCCGCCTCCCATTGCCGTCAGTTTAAGGGCGATTTCCGGGAAAAACATATCTCAGATTTGACAGGTTTCCAAAGTTGTCAAATCTTCCTAGACCGGACATTCATTTCGGCATTCCCGGCAGTCTTGATCTGACAGCACAGTTCGTCCATTAAGAAAAGAAAACCCGATGGTTATGCTGTACGCATTGCTGCAGGAAAATTCGTTGAAACCTGTCATTGAGATGCTGCAATTTTCCAAAATGGCGGCATTATGTTGCCGCTTTGCCACTCTGTTTGAAAGCAAAAAATATGCCAGACATCCAGGAGTACAGAGAAAAACAATATTTATCTGTCTGTTATAAAAAAGATAATTGCATTGACGCAAAGAAAGGGCAGTTAAAGTGTATAAACATTTTTGCTGTTTATGATTTGCATAAATACAATTTTGAAACAAAAATCAGCGCAGTCTTTCTCCCCCGGTTGCCTCCGGGACTTGCGCATGATTTGAAAGGAAGCGGCCAGGCACGGGATTTTCCGGTTTTCCCCTTGCGCCCAATGTCCTGCTTGCCTGATGACATTCACCGGTGTCTGGGGTGCCCCGGCGATATGCCCGCACGAGTCACTCTTCGTCCAGGAACCGTTTCAAGAAAACGGTTCTCCGAGAATCTTCTCATCCATCTTTGTCCGGCACCGGAACGCATTTGCAAAACAGCCAATAATTCTTTGCCAAATAATGAATGAATTTTCTTGTCAATCAGCCCGGACACATATATTATAGACAGATAAAGACAAAAAAAGCTGGACAGACTGATGATGAAGAAAAAGCCCCCTCCCTGATGAGGGATTTGAGAAGCGACCGGGTTGCCTCTGCCAAAACTTTTTCAGATTGGGAACCTGCTGCCCATCGAGGGCTGTGTAATTTTTTGACTTTGTGGCAGAAACCCGAACAATTTTTTGCTGAATCTTTTTTCAGATTCCATAATGGGTTATGAATATATGGCAGAGACACTTCTGATGGAAACATGTTTCATCAGTTTGATGACAGTCCATGCAGAGAGCGGGAAATCATAGGGTCCTTTGAGTTTTTTATTGGCAGAAGATATCTGAGAACCAAACAGAAACATGCCTTTGTCTCTTTGATCACCGTGCTTTCCACAGCCGGGGTGGCTGTGGGCGTCATGGTCATGATTGTTGTCATTGCGGTCATGTCCGGTGCGGAATCCGAACTGCGCACCCGGATGCTGGGTGTGACTGCCCATGTGCTGGTTTCACGCCACTATGGAGCCTTTGCTGATTATGAACACATAATGACTGCTGTCAGAAAACTCCCCGGCGTGGAGGAGGCAACACCCTATATTTACGCGCAGGTCATGCTGCGTTCGCCCTCAGACATTACCGGAGCCGTACTGCGGGGAATTGCCCCGGAAAGCGCGGGAAAGGTGATCCGCACCCTTTCGGAACAGGATCTGAAAAAACTGGTTTACAGCAATACGGATGCCGGAGCATCCCCGGATGTGCCCGGTATTATTCTGGGCAGGGAACTGGCAGCAAAACTGAAAGTCAAACCGGGCGCTCAGGTTTCCCTTACCCTGCCCGGAGGCTCCACAGGAACGGTTCCGGCCATGCACCGCTTTGAGGTAAAGGGTATTTATGAATCCGGTCTCTATGAATTTGACAAATCCCTGGCCTATATCCATCTCAGAGAGGCGCAGAAGATTCTGGGAAGACCGGATGCGGTTTCCGGCCTTGAGGTGCGGGTGACGAACATCTGGCAGGCCGCAGAAACAGCAAAGCGCATTGTCAGACTGCTGGGGAATATTTACTGGGCCCAGGACTGGATGCAGATGAACCGGAACATCTTTTCCGCTCTGCGCCTGCAGAAAACCGTGATGTTCATCATCCTGACTTTGATTGTGCTGGTTGCGGCCTTCAATATCGCGAGCACCCTGATTATGATGGTGATGGAAAAAACAAGGGATATTGCCATACTGAAAACAATGGGCGCAACTGATGGGAGCATCCGGAAGATATTTGTGTTCAAGGGCATGACCATCGGCGCGATTGGCACCTTTTTCGGTGTGATTTTCGGCAGTTTTATCTGTGCTGTGATCAAAAAATACAAACTCATCAAACTTTCCACCCAGGTCTATCTGTTCCCCCATCTGCCGGTAAGTCTGGAGATGCAGGATGTGGGACTGATTGTGGCAGGCACGCTGCTCATCTGTCTGCTGGCAACCATTTATCCGTCCCGGAA
>JAWKPW010000063.1:0-34069 GCA_041390465.1 Desulfobacterales bacterium
GCAGGGCCGGGGAAGAATTAAGCCACAGCAGCAGAGCTTTTTCCTGCTCTCCGGATAATTCTGTTTTTAACGCCCACCATGTGTTGCCCAAAACAGGTTCATCAAAACTGACCGCCATAACACGATGGGTAATCGGCCATAATCGCTCAACCAACAAAATCCGTCCCGCGTTTTCCGCTATTTTTTTGCAGTCTTTGAGTTTTCTCCCTTTTGCTGCCACAGAGCGGGGGAGGAGATGGGCATTGTTGTTTTGTTTCAGTTTTACCACCTCGTTGGCATCGTGATTCCAGAAAGCCGGATAGGGAGACCAGTCGGTTTCTGAAACGGTGAAGGCATCATGAATATCACGGCTGTCATATCCCAGATTTCCCAGTTCCGCAATTTTGCACAGCGGCACAGCAACCGGATCTCTGCCCGGTATCTCCAGTTGGCCCTGTTCCAGTTTCACCGCTGTCCGCAGTGTCCAAGTCTGTGCAAACTGCACGCCAATCCACTGCTCCTCACCCTGTGACGGGGGCAGTGAAACCACTTCCGCAAACTTGCGATCCCCCGCCCCGATGATGGTCGTTATTTCTTTGGAATCAAGGGACACGGGGCTGCATATCCGCACACCGCCCGCCACGCTCAGAGCCTCGTAAATGGTATGGGGATTGCGCCACAGATTCACGTAAAGCGTTTCCCCGGGTTTCTCATCTTCCCTCAGTTTGCGGGCGATGAACATGAGTTCGGACAGAGCCGTGTTCTCGGAAAAATTGGGACGTTCCGCATCATGACTGACCATCACAAACTCGACATGATAGCCTTCCGCAAGCAGCCTCCGGCTTGCACCCCATGCCTCACCTGTGGCAATCGAGGCAGGAAGGATGAAGGCCAGCCGTCCCCCCGCACGCAGATATTTGTCTGCCATTGCCAGAAACACACTCCCAAGTCCGGCTGTGACCGAGGCCCGCAGATCTTTGGAACGTTTTTTCAGTTCGGTCTGCAGTTTTGCCCGCTCGGCCTCCGGCAGACTGCCGAACAGAAGGTTGCCTCCGGTTGAGCGCACAAAGGGCGGATTCATCACGCACAGATCCATTTCAGGAATTTCCGCTGAGGTGAATTTCTCCCCGCGCACACCGGTCTGCCGGATTTCCATCTGGGTGTTGTCCAGAGCAATCTGGGTGCGCACACGTTTCTGGTCGATAAAGTCCAGACTGCCCAGACGCGGGGAGCGGTTTTTCACGCCCATGGGCATGACAAAGAGATTCATGCTTCGATAGGTCACGTGGGGGGCAAGCATTCCCAGCGTCGATGCGGTAAGGTGAACAGCCGAGGGCAGCACATCATAGCCATACAGCATTTTTTCCATCACTGTCCGGTGCAGGCTGCCGAGACTTTTTTCCCCAATTTTTCTGCCTGTTTTCACCCGTGAAACAACAAACTGATCCGTGAGCGCCTGGGCTGCTGCCATCAGCAGGGTTCCGGTTCCGCAGGCCGGATCCGCGATGACAAAATCCTCCAGTTTTTTGGGAGAACCGAAATCTCTGCCTTCCCAGCTCTGCGCGAACACCAGCTTGAGCAGCAGCGTCGCGGAAGAAGTGGCCGTGTAATATGTGCCGAGATATTTGGCATGGTGCAGAAGCCAGTGGTAGATGCGTCCCATGAGATCATGCCGGAGTGCGGACTGGTTGATGCAGATGGACTTGGCCTCGTCCATAAGCCAGCGGATCGCGGATACGGCATTCGGAGAGGCAGGCATTTCCCCCAGAACCGCCTCGCCAAGCTGAAACACCGGAACATAATCTATTTTTTTCCATATTTCGCTCCAGTGCCGCCTGAAACTGTCAACCGGGTCAGAAACATCATCACAGGCACGCAGGGAATTCACTCTGCCCTCTGTTCCGCTGATGGCAAGCTGTTCCTGAAATATCATGGCATTGGCAAGCACAAGCGAGGCAACTTTGGTCGCAGTGATGCGCCGGCCTGTCTGTTCCTGAGGGGCTTCCCCGCGCTTTGCAGGTATCCCCAGCAGATCTGAAAGCCGGTCGCAGGTTGCGGGCTGCCCGATCCACAGTGCTGCAATGGAATCAATTTTTTCCGAAAGGCGCCGGGCTGCCTCTGCGACAATGTCATCTTTGCACAGGGATTCGTGCACCCGGCGCAAAGGGGCAAGTTTCCAGAAGGCAGGGCATCAGTCCATTCTGTCAGCGGTTTCCGAGACAATCAGGAACCATAAGCGGGAACCCTGACAGGATTTGCCAAACTGACCGGTGGGGACAGTGCGGATATCTTTTTAGGATACGCAGAGCAACCGCAATATGACAGATGCCGATCTGCACCCGCCGGAGCGCATCTGACAGCACGACTTTGTCTGCGCCGGGCGTATCTGAAAATTTCCCCTCTATGATAACCCGGAGTCCGCCCAGCAGAAACATGACATCCGGTCTGTGCTTTCCGGAAGTCTGTATGGTTTCTGATTCCCGCATCCATGCCGTGCTGCGTGAAAACGGGGCAAGCTGTGTGTTCACGGATTCCTCTCTGTGCCTGTGGGACTGTGACATTTGCTGACTCTCTTTTTATTCTCTGATGTTGCACATCATTGGTTATACCGGATCATACCGGCGAAAGCCGGTATCTGCAACTCTTTGGAAATACAGAATCCCGGCTTGCTCCGGAATGACGGTCAAAGGGCATGACTGTCTGTTTTTTTTGAAATGATTGGGCAACATCAGTTCTTCTTTCAGATACCGGTTCATCCGGATGTGGAAAAGTGTTATACCAGCTCACTGCTGAAAGCAGACTTGTTCAAAATACAATAGTCTGTAATTAAAAAACTGGCGTGATTGAACAAAAACAACGGGGAATCGGTATTACAGAATATACAGCGCATCATCAAAAGCCGATATAACCTGTTTCTCCCATCCGTCTTTGCGGGGCGTGCTGATCAAATCCGGCGGAACCACCCGCACAATTTCCTCCAGGGTGGTGATTTTGTTCAGGGCCAGGTAAAGGCCGTTTTCCTCCATTGTGGTCATGCCTTTTTTGCGGGCCTGCATGAAAATTTCCCCTTCCGGAGCCTGCCGGAGGATCAGTTCCTTGAGAAAATGGTCAGCATTCAGTATCTCAAAAATTCCTATCTGTCCGGAGTAACCGGTTTCACCGCATTTTTCACATCCCCGGCCATGATAAAAGTGCATTTTGGACACTTCCATCACATCAATGTTGAGACTGGCCAGAATTCTCGGTTCCGGAACATATCTTTCCAGACAGTGGGGGCAGTTGCGGCGCACCAGCCGCTGAGCCACAATGCCGCCGATGGCAGCCGCAGCCATATGGGGGTTGATTCCGAAACTCACCAAATGGGTGAGAGCAGACACAGCCTGACTGCAGTAAAGAGAGGAAAGCACCATATGGCCCCGGAGAGAAGACTGGAAAATGAGATGGGCTGTTTCCGAATCCCGGATTTCACTGATCATGATGATATCCGGATCCTGCTGCAGCGCGGCACGAAGTCCGGAAACAAATGTAATGTTTTCTCTGGGATTGACCTGCATCTGATTGATCCCCGGAACATAATATTCCACAGGATCCTCAATGGTCATGATATTGTTTTCCTCTGATCGGAGATAGCGGAGCGTGGTATAAAGGGTGGTGGAGGTTCCGCTTCCCACCGGGCCCGCAATGAGAACAATGCCGTTGGGACGGGACAGCAGGGAATAATACAGACTGAGATCCTTGGGATGCATTCCCAGACTTTCCAGATTTCTCAGTTTCTGAATTTTTTCCATCATCCGGATCACCATCTTTTCCCCGTAAACCGTGGGAACCGTGGAAAGACGGAGATCCACGACATGATTGCCAATTTTCATGCTCACGCTGCCGCTCTGGGGACGCCTGCACACGGCGATGTCCATCCGTGCGGTCAGTTTCAGACGGGCAGTGATGGCCGGATATGTGTCGGCCTGAATGGTATTTATATTGCGCAGAAGGCCGTCAATGCGGAAACGGATCAGGGCATCATTCTGTCTCGGTTTGATATGGATACTGCCGGCGCCGGCCCGAATGGCATCAGACAGAATTTTGCTGATCATGCGTATGACAGCCGGAGATTCTGCCGTACTTTTCAGTTTCAGGGTGTCTGTGCGGCTTGTGTCCTCTTCCAGTACCTCAATCCGATCCGGTGCATGGGGTTCTTTCAGACCCGCACCGTCTTCCATGCCTGCAATCTTTTTTTTCAGAAAACCTTCAATGCCTGATGAGGAAGCAATCATGGGTTCAACAGAATTGCCGGTCATAAATTCCACATCATTTACTGTGGACAAATCCAAGGGGTTTGCCATGGCAATTCGCAGTGTCTTTTCAGATTTTTCTATGGGAACAATCTGATATTTCATGAGAAAGTCAGGGGGGAGAATTTTCAGCAGATCATCGGAAATCTGTATTTTTCGTATATCCACGCTGGGAACGCCCAACTGCCTGGAAAGAGCGCCCATCATATTTTCTTCGGAAACCAGGCCGCTTTCCACCAGAATGCTTCCAATGCGTTTTCCTGTGACAGACTGTTTCTGCAGAGCCTGTTTCAACTGCTCCCGGTTGATCAGCCCCGCATCCATAAGAATATGGCCGATCCTCTTCTGTGTCTGTTTCTGCTGCCCCGTCTCTTTTATCATTTCTCTTCCCATTTCCTCTCCTCATGTGCGGCTTTTGTCCGGTTTGCATCCGCATGCCTGACGGTGTGCCGCAAAAACAAAATGGACAAAGCAGAGTTGCCTGCCCTCTGAATCCTGGAAAACTGCTCTTTTTTCCTTTCCTTTGGGAAAAAATGTTCCCGGCTGAAAGGAATCCGTGCATTCTCTTCGTGCTTATTCCGGAGCGGAACCGGCCCCGGTCCCTGCTGCGGTTTCCTCTGAAATATACCCAAAGCAAAGGCGGTGTCAATCGGAGAATGCGAAAACAGGAAAATTTGGTACACCAAATTCCGTATCTGGGAAAGCAGGAGACATAGGGAGAACGGACAGAGGGCCTGTTATACCGGATCTCCATTGAAAACATGCTTTGCGGAAAGCAGTTTGTGCGGAAGACAGCACCGGTTCGCCGCGGATTTTGCAAAGTTCTGTCAGTTCCCTGTGACCGCTGTGCACGCTTTGTGTCCCTTGCGGTCAAAAAAAACACGGTTTCAATGGAGAATCGGTATTACGGAATCAATTGGACAAGTTCCAGTTTCCGGAAGCTGCCGCAGATCGGTCTGAAAAAATGGATGTTCAGGTTGATTCGTTGCGATTCCAGAGACCAAATTCTGCCGGATTTTCTTCAAATCAGGCCATTGTCCGGGCAAACAGTTCCCCCAGATATGTCAAGGCGTTTTCAAATGCGGAATCATCCATGTTCATAAAGGATATGCGGAAATACTTCCGGAATTCCGGGGAAAAGGAAAACTCTTCCCCTCTGCGCCACGGAACATGCGGCAGAGTCATATCTTTTTCGGATCTGACCCAGATATTGCAGCCGGACTGGCCCGGATAAGCATTCAGGGCGGGACATGCCCTGATCAGATGCAAAATGCGCTGTTTTCTCTCCCGAATTCTTTCCGCTGTCTGCTGAATATAATTTCTGTATTCTCCGGACTGGATGAATATCCGTGCAAATTTCTGCATCAGTCCGGCAGAAGCTATGTCTGAGGTGTATTTGGCATAGAGAAATCTGTCATACAGATCTTCCGGAACCGTCATGAACCCCAGACGGAGGCCGGAAACAGTGGTTTGGGAAAGGGATTTGACATAAATGGTTCTTTCCGGGCAGATATCCGCAAACCGCGGAACCGGATGCGCCATAAAATCCGACAGATAATCATCTTCAATGATGTAAAGGGGACAGTTTCGGGCCATGCGGGCAATGGCCTGTTTTTTTTCCGGACAGCAGGAAATGCCCGCAGGATTGTGCACCGACGGCATGGTATAAAAAAGCCGGATTTGTCCCGACAGTTTCTGCTCCAGCACGCGCAGATCAGGGCCGTCCGGTTCCAAAGGAACAAAATGCCGGGCTTTGAAAAGAGAGATTGCTCCCGGATAGGTGGGATCCTCAAACAGAATGCTCTCGGATATCCGGGTGGAAAAGACCTTTGCCGTCAGATCCAGTCCCTGCTGCGCGCCGGAAATGATGAACATCCGCTGCGTGGGAATCTGGTAATATTCACTGAGAATCCGCAGCAGTTCCGGGTCACCCTTCACCGGAGGCTGGGAGAAGACACCTGCCTTTTCCCGATCAAACATTTCGGAAAAAATGGCTCCGGCTGTTTCATGGGGAAAAAAGGATTCAGAGATATAATCGGTTTTAAAATCAAAAATATCCCCGCTGTCGCCCATGTGTTCCGGAAAACGCACAAAAGAGCCGCTGCCCACAATATTTTCCAGAAAGCCGTCTTTTTTGAGTTTCTCATAGGCCTTCTGCACCGTCAGTTTGCTGCATCCAAATTCCTCTGCCATTTTGCGGACAGAGGGAATTTTTTCACCGGGCCTGTATTCTCCTGCGGAAATCCGGGATCGGATTTCCCCGGCAATGCTTTGATAAAGAGGCAGTGAAGCCAGTTTTTTGAGGGATTTCATATGGGAATTTGACCAAAATCTGTTTCAAAAAATAATGGGAGGAAAAATTTTGCTTTTCATATCCTTGATTTTATACCGATTCTCCATTGAAAACATGCTTTCTGTCCAGTCTGTTTTAACTGCAGGGGACACAGAGAGGGCACAAAGGTCACAAAAAACTGACAGGACTTTGTAAAATCAACGGCGAATCCGTATAAATCAGTCAATAAGTCAAAATTCAACGGCACAGATCCTGACACTGAAATTTTGGCAGAGGGTGCTCATCTGTTTTAATCGCAAAGTGACACAGAGTTTTTTCTGTGTGAAATTCAGATGCAGGAAAATCAACCGGTTTGCCTCTCATACCAATTCGGCATTGAATTTGTGCAATGCCTGCCCTCAGATCAGGGGCGGGGGAGTCCCGGACTGAAAGCCGGGGACACTGAAATGATCCGGAAATCCTGCCGGAATTCCGGATTCCCCCGTTTCGGCACTCCGGAATCAGACAGACACGGTTTCAATGGTGAATTGGTATCAGCCGAAATTTTTGAGGCAGAGGATTCAGCCAGTTTCTGAATTCTGCCCGGAATGAAAACCGGCTTATCTGTCCATGCGGCAGGGCGCAGCCGCTCCGCTCCGATTTCCTGAAATACACTAACCGATTTTCAGACATAAATCAATGCATCTGAACAGGTTTTGCCATTGCCATCTCTTTTTTTGGATTGAAAAAACTGTTTCAATTGATTTTTATTTCTTCCTGTTTTATAATTCGTTGTTTGAACAGAATTGCAATTCCCAAAGGAGATGTGAAATTATGGACATTGTCAGATCGTACTCGGCCCGCTGTTTTTTCTGGATTTTCTTTTTCATGATCCTCTTATGCCTGCTTCTGGATGGAGCCCTGTATATTGCCCTGGATTATCTGGCCCGCTGAAACTGCCGGAAGTGCAGGGAATGGATATTGCCCTCAATGATCTCAGAGCCCCCCTGGAAATCATCACACAGTTTTATCTCCCTGTCACAGCAGGCATATTTCTTTTCACTGCCCTGCTTATGTGGATCTGCTGCCGTATTTCCCTTGCAAGACTCGTGAAAAAACAGATCCCCATCTCCAAAGCAGAGGAAAAACCGAAAAAAACCCCGGAAGCGGATCAGAAGGAAAGGGAAAGAAGCGACCAGCGCCTGTTTCTCCATCTGATTTCCGTACTTCAGCGGGAAGGACGGCTGCTGGATTTCTTTTCGGAAAACTTGGAAGAATATGAAGATGCGGACATCGGTGCGGCTGTGCGGGATATTCATGAAAAATGCAAGAAGGCCCTGGACAAATATATGACCGCAGATGCAGTTGTGGAAACAGAGGAAGAGGAATTCATGACAGTGGCCCCGGGCTTTGATCCCAATGCTGTCAAACTGACCGGCAATGTGGTGGGGGAACCGCCCTTCAAAGGCATTGTCCGGCACAGGGGATGGAAGGTCAAAAAACTGGAAATGCCTGTGCTTTCCGGCACAAAAGATGCGAAAATCATTGCACCCGCGGAAGTGGAAATAGAGTAGGATTCCGAGGAGTTGGGCCGGGATATGGAATCTGAAAATCTGAACCGAATGTCCTGTGCCCTGCATGCCGTACCCGTACCCGGAATCCGCTGATACACTGAAATTCAGCAAACACAAGGAGACAGATCGTGTCTGAGCCTGTTTATATCATTGGAATTGACCTGGGAACCACCAACAGTGTGGTGGCCTACACAGAAGCCAAAGTGGAAAAAGGCAAAAAAAACGCTATCCGCGTGCTGGAAATTCCGCAGTTGACAGATGCGGGAACAGTGGAAAAAAGAAAGGTTCTTCCTTCTTTCATCCTTGTGCCCGGAAAGCATGATGTTCCCGAAGATGCGCTCAGCCTGCCCTGGAAACAGGAAAACGCAATGGCTGTGGGTGAATTTGCCAGAGATCGGGGTTCTGAGATTCCCCACCGCCTGATTTCCTCTTCCAAATCCTGGCTCTGCCATACCCTGACAGATCGGAACAAACCCATTCTGCCCTGGGAAGGTCCGGATGATGCGGAAAAACTCTCACCGGTTGAGGCATCTGCCATGATTCTGACCCATATCCGGGATGCCTGGAATCATGTCATGGCCGCAGAGGATGAATCCCTGAAATTGGAAAATCAGGACGTGCTGCTCACGGTTCCGGCCTCTTTTGATGCTGTGGCCAGAGATTTGACGGTGAAAGCCGCGGAAAAGGCAGGTCTGAGCCATATCACCCTGCTGGAGGAGCCCCAGGCAGCGTTTTACGCCTGGATTGAATCATCCGATGACAAATGGCGCGACAATATCAGCAAAGGAGATTTGGTTCTCGTATGCGATGTGGGCGGAGGAACATCCGACTTCAGCCTTATCAGCGTGGATGAGGAAGAGGGGGATCTGAAACTGGAACGGATTGCGGTCGGGGATCATCTGCTGGTGGGAGGGGATAATATGGACCTTGCCCTGGCCTATGCCGTATCCAGGCAGATCGATTCCGGAAAGAAAAAACCGGATGCATGGCAGATGCGCAGTCTGTGGCACGCGTGCCGGAAGGCAAAGGAAACTCTGCTTTCTGATTTGGAGGCTGAGGATTATCCCATCACAATTCTGGGCCGGGGCAAAAGCCTGATCGGCGGAACCAAAAAGACAAAACTCGCGCGCAGCACGGTTGAAGATGTGATTGTGGAGGGTTTTTTCCCAAAATGCGAAATTTCCGCTGTTCCTGCGGCTGTGCAGCGCACCGGCATTCAGGAAATCGGTCTGGCTTATGAATCTGACCCGGCCATTACCCGGCATATGGCATATTTTCTCAGCCGCAGGAAAGGGGAGGGCGAGGCAGCGGTTCTGCCCACCGCCATCCTTTTCAACGGCGGGGTGATGAAGGCGGAATCTGTGCGCAGACGGGTCAGGGATGTGATTTCCTCCTGGAACGCTCCGGAATCTCCTGCTGTGCGGGAGATAGAAAGCAGTGATTTTGATCTTGCTGTGGCCAGAGGCGCAGCCTATTACGGTCTGGCCCGACGCGGAACCGGCATCCGCATACGGGGAGGTCTCAGCAGAACCTATTATATCGGTGTGGCCGCCTCCCTGCCTGCGGTTCCGGGTATGCCGGTTCCCCTCAAGGCTCTGTGCGTGGCCCCCTTTGGCATGGAAGAGGGAACACAGACTTCGGTTCCGAACCGGGAATTTGTTCTTGTTGTGGGAGAGCCGGTGAAATTCGATTTTCTGGGCTCATCCCTTCGGCTGGATGACAGCATTGGAACCATTGTGGAGGAATGGGAAGAGGAGATCGAGGAAATCACCACCATTGAAACCACTCTGGACGGAGAACTGGGAAGCACCATTCCGGTGATTATTGAAGTGAAGGTCACGGAAGTGGGCGTACTGGAAATCTGGTGTGTGTCCAAAAACGACAGTGCACAGCGGTGGAAGCTGGAATTCAATGTCCGGGAGCAGGAAGCCTGAAATTAGGTGCTGGTGACTGATTTCCGGAAACCGATTTCTGGTGACTTGAACGCAGCAGTACATGACCAACTTGGTTTTTATATGACAAAACAGTGAGTAAAAAACTGAATTTTTTGAAAAAATTCAGTTTTTGATCCTGTAAAACTCAACATGTTTATGCAGTAGCAATTATCAAGAATCCGGTAACGAGTGTGAAGTACCAATATCCGGAACACAGATACCCATTACCAAAAACAGACTCAATGGAATT
Organism: Desulfobacterales bacterium; assembly: GCA_041390465.1. GTDB lineage: Bacteria > Desulfobacterota > Desulfobacteria > Desulfobacterales > Desulfococcaceae > JAABRU01. The sequence goes on from JAWKPW010000063.1 coordinate 10,299, forward strand.
TTGCAAAAAAGGGAAGGGGAATGGTTATGGGGCTCAGATGCGAAAGTCTGATTCAGGCATGGGAGAAATATAACAGGAAAAATCCCCGACAAACGGCTCAGTTTGCAAGGGATACAGGTGTTACTCACAACACTCTTTCCCGTTTGCCAACTGGGAAACAGAAAACGATTGAATTTTCTGCTTGGGAAAAAATACATCGTTATGATCCGTCTCTGTTTCCTGCCCCCTTTGTGGAGAAAAAACCGTCTGACGTATCTGAAAATGACGATCTGGTTTCAAAATATCCTGTGTTTGGAAAAATTCTTGATCATGTCAGGGAGGCAAAGCTGGAAAACTATTCTGAAAAGGCAATTCTGCAGATTCTTTACAGGCTGATTGATTATGAAGCTGGAAAGGAAACGGTTCGAGGGGAATGCGATTTCGCGGAAAGAGGCCTGACTGATTTTAAGGCTCTGCGGAAGTGTGATAATTGTTTTTGTTCTTTCTGATGTCCGCAGTATCAGATGAAAATATGATTGAAAAAAAAAGGTGAAAATATGAGAGATTTGATGACAAGGCTGAAGGAAGGGCTGAGTGCTGCCACAGAGACGGCAAAACGCAAGGTTGGTGAAACCAAGCAGAAAATTGACAAAAGACTCAATCAGGATCTTTTTGAGGGCATTCTCGCGGGCTGCGTGCTGATTATGAATACGAGCGCAGAAAACAAAAGCGATCAGGATCGGGCCAGTGAGGAGCACAAACTGCTCATCAGCCTCGCGGAAAAGGGCATCACCAAATACTTTTCCCAAGAAGAGGTCACCGCAGCTCTTGCCAAATACATGTCTGTTTTTGAAAACGGACATTTTCTGGCAGGATACGGTTTCTGTGTGGCCTCCATTGCACGGGTGCAGAAAGAGGCGGACATGGCCATGCTCATCCGCTTCATGTATGACATCAGCGCGGCAGACGGCCATTCAGACCCGGAGGAACGCCAGACCATTGTGGATGTGGCAGGTTTTATGGGGTATGAGAAATATGCAACGGTGGAACCCCAGTTGAGCGGTTATGTGCCTTTCAAAATGTCTGATCAGCAGCGGCACATCAGCGCCGGGCAGCGTTCAGCAGCACCGACTCCGCCGGCGGCACCTGCTCCTCCGGTCAGTCCGCCTCCTGCTGCCCCGAAACCCTCCCGCAATGACGGAATGCCGGACTGGATGAGGAAATAGGAACAGTAAGGACAGCTCCTGAAGCATCCCACCGGTTTTTCCATCTTTCTCTTGCGAAAAAAAACAGGATGGGATAATAAGAGATATTTTTCTGTATAACTGTTTATTCAGGGAGAGAGGAAAAAAATTATGGTGACAGCAAGTTACTGGGCAGACGAATACGTTGCCAAGAAAAGGGATGTAAGGGAGGCAATCAATCTGATCCGGCCCGGCAAACGTGTGTTTATCGGATCCTCCTGTGGTGAGCCCCAGCATCTGATTCGCGAGCTTTCGGAAAAATCCAAAGTGTTTACAGATTTGGAGATAGTCCGCCTCATGTCGCTGGAACAGACGCCGCTGACGTTCATCGCGAATAGAACCAAAGGGCAGAACCTCAATATCCGTTCCTTTTATCTGGGATCTGCAAAAGTCAAGGGACTGGCTGAAAACCAGAGGTTTATCACGCCCCTGAATCTTTCTGCCATACCCAGGCTCTTTAAAAGCAGGCAACTGCCCATCCATGTGGCCCTGATTCAGGTGACACCTCCGGATGATTTCGGGTGGATGAGTCTGGGCGTTTCTGTGGATGTCACACTGGCTGCCGCGCTGTCGGCTGATTTGGTCATAGCGCAGGAAAACCCGAAAATGCCCCGTGTCCTGGGACAGAGTTTCATCCATGTCAATGATGTGGATGTGATTGTGGAGCATGAGGAGGATCTGCTGACCATTTCGGAACTTCCGGAAATTGAGGCGGCCAATACCATCGGACGGCTGATTGCACGGCTCATTGAGGACGGCTCCACCATACAGATCGGACTGGGGGTCACTTCCCAGGCCACCCTTCTGGCTCTTTCGGAAAAAAATGATCTGGGGGTTCATTCCCAGTATCTTACCGACGAAATGATGCATTTGGTGTCCAAAGGCGTAATTACCAACCGGAAAAAAGGATTCAACGACGGGAAACTGGTGGCCAGTGCGGCCATCGGAACCCAGATGCTCTACGATTTTCTCCATGACAATCCTTCCGTTGACTTCAGACCTTCGGATTATGTCAATGATCCCCGAATTATTTCGCAGAACAGCCGCATGGTTTCCCTGAATGTGGGCATGTCCATGGACCTGACCGGACAGGTGGCGGCCGATGCCCTGCAGCAGACCTATTTTACAGGTGTCACCGGCATCAATGACTTTATCCGGGGAGCGACCATGTCCCAGGGAGGCAAATCTTTTATCATGATGACTTCCACCACCCTGGCAGACAAAAAAAGCCGGATTGTTCCCAAAATGGATGACACTGCGGTGGTGGTTCCCAGAGGGGATGTGCAGTATGTGGTCACAGAATACGGTGTGGTCAATCTTTTCGGAAAAAGTCTGCAGGAACGAGCGCTGGCCATGATCAGCATTGCCCATCCGGATTACCGCGAGGAACTTTTTCATCAGGCCAAAGAGATGGGACTGCTGGGCGAGGAGCGCAAACTCAAAGATTCCCTGCACGGCGTCTATCCGGTGCAACTGGAGGAGGTCATTGAGATTGACGGGGAAGAAGTGACCATACGGCCTTCCAAGCCTGTGGATGAGAGACGGATACAGGAGCATTTCTACAATCTGGACAAAGACGATGTGGTGTCCCGTTTTTTTCATGAAAAGCATACCTTTATACGCGATGATCTGGAAGAGATGCTTCAGGTTGACTATGTGAAGGATATGACCATGATAGCGGTTGTGGGTGAGTTCGGCTTTGGCCAGGTCATTGCCATGGGCGAATATCTGCTCAATCCGTCCAGCAATATGGCGGAAGTGGCATTTACCACAAACAGAAAATACCAGGGCAGGGGACTGGGCAAAATCATCATCCGGAAACTGGCAGAGGCCGCGCGGGAAAACGGAATCGCGGGCTTTTTTGCCTACACCTCTCCGGGAAACAAGGGAATGATCAATCTGTTCAAGACCCTGCCATACAAGGTCAAAAGCGCTTTTGAGGATGACATGGTGCTGCTCAAATGCCGTTTTGATGAACTGGCATAGTATGTCGGGCCTGCCGATCCGGGCGCAAAATGCTCCGGAAAGGCACAAAAGACAGCAGCCACAGATTCAGACAGCAGGACATGAAAACACCCAGGATGTTGAATTCAGAACTGAAGCCGTGCAGGAGAGAAATCTGCGGTTTCTGAATCCGGTGCGCAACTGTTATCCTGTTTATGGTGTTTTTCCCAATTTTTTGTCCTTTATGACTGTGCCAAAAACTGCCCTGTCCAATTTTTGGATTCCCCCGGATCAGGCCGGAGTGCAAAAATTGAGCGGAGTGATCTTTTGCTTTTCCGCATCCGGTCTTACAGGGGACAGAAGTTGGCAAGCGAACTGCAATTCAAAAATATCAGAAACGGATGCTGCTCCGGACTGTCATGCCGGTGAAAGCCGGTATGACAGTCAAAGTGAATCTGCTGCCTGATTTTTGGAAATATTTTGGATAGTGGGTCAAATCCGTTGATCTGTTCTCCGGCTCCTGTCCGGAAAAAATCCGAAAGGATTGACATTGTTTTAGAAAAATGCAAAAAAACAAATCGGAATCCCGGAAGGGATGACATTGTCTGCCGGTTTGACCCACTGTCATATTTTGTATATAAGGAGATGGATACTGATGGGTTTGCACAAAATTACATTTGTACCGCATAACAAAACCATAGAAGTCAGGGAGGGGGAAAATCTCATCCGCGCTGCCATGGAAGCCGGGGTTCATATCAATGCATCCTGCGGTGGTGAGGGAGTGTGCGGAAAATGCCGTGTCATTATTGAAGAGGGGCAGGTGGAGGGCGGAATCTCGGAACGTCTGAAACCTGAAGACCTGGAGAAGGGGTACCGCTTGGCCTGCAAAGCTGCTGTCACAGGCGATATCACCGTCAGAATTCCGGTGGAATCCGCTGTGGATGCCAGTGTGCTGAACCTGCAGGCCACCCCTCGAAAGACAGCCCGGATTCAGGAACCCAATCTGAATGAACTCAAGGAACAGGGATTTTTTGTTCCTCCCATTGTGAAAAAATATCTGGAACTTCCTGTGCCGGATGCGCAGGATCATCTGCCTGACGTGACCCGTCTGGTGAGTTTTCTCAAACTCACGCATGATGAACACCGGCTGGTGGTGGATCTGCCGGTAATCCGCAAAATACCGGACATTCTGCGCGCGCAGAATTTTCAGGTGACAGCCAGCATGGCCAGGCCTGTGCATGAGGGGAGAAAAACCCATATCATCAATGTGCAGCCCGGAGATACCACCAATCGGAATTACGCGATTGCTGTGGATATCGGAACCACAACGGTTTATGGACAGCTCATTGATCTCATATCCGGAAAGGTGCTGGCTGAAGCAGGGGAATTCAACGGGCAGATCAGCTATGGAGAGGATGTCATTTCCCGTATCATGTTTGCGGAAAAGGGAGAGGGACTGGAAATTCTGCACCGTGTGGTTGTGAAAACCATCAACAAGATTATCGACAGAATTGTCCGCAAAACCGGTGTGGACAGAGATGACATTTCCACCATCACGCTGGCCGGAAATACGACCATGACCCAGCTTTTTCTGAAAGTCAATCCCCGGTATATCCGCCGCTCCCCTTATGTGCCTGCCTCCACCATCTATCCTCCCATCCGGGCAGTGACTCTGGGACTTGATATGGCAGATCATGTCACTGCTCTTGTCTATCCCCAGATTTCCAGTTATGTGGGCGGAGACATTGTGGCCGGCGTCATGGGGTCCGGTCTTTACCGCACCGACAAACTGACCCTGTTCATGGACATTGGAACCAATGCGGAAATCGTGGTGGGCAACAAAGACTGGATGGCCTGTGCGGCCTGCTCCGCAGGGCCCGCGTTTGAAGGCGGCGGCATTGAATTCGGAATGCGGGCCACCAAAGGGGCCATAGAGGATTTTTCCATTGATCCTGTCACCTTTGAACCCATGAACATCACCATCGGCAATGTACGGCCCAAGGGAATCTGCGGCTCCGGGCTCATCATTATGGTTGCCGTGATGTTTGAGATGGGGGTGATTGACAACAGCGGGAAATTCAACCGCAACCTGAACACCCCGCGCATCCGGGAAAGAGACGGGGTTTGGGAATATGTTCTGGCCTGGCAGGACAACACGCAGATTGACCGGGATCTGGTGCTCACGGAAATTGACATTGAAAACCTTATCCGTGCCAAAGGTGCCATCTACAGCGGATGCCAGACCCTGCTGGAAGAGGTGGGACTGAGCATAGGCGATTTGGATCAGATATTTCTGGCCGGAGGTTTCGGCAGTTATGTGGATCTGGAAAAAGCCATGGTCATCGGTTTGCTGCCGGAAATGGACACGGACAAAATCATTTTTATCGGAAATTCCTCCCTGCTGGGGGCCAAGATGAGCTGTCTGACCAACCGCATTCGCAGGGATGTGGTGGAAGTGACCAAAAAAATGACCAATTTTGAATTGTCTGAAACCCCGTCCTACATGAACCATTATGTGGCTTCCCTGTTTCTGCCCCATACCAACCTGCATCAGTTTCCCAAACTGAAGGAGCGCATGGACGCTCGCAGAAAAAAAGGAATCTGATCCGGCAGACAACGCTTAACCGGTTCGAAACAGAACGCACTGTTTCACCTTTCAACACATTCCCGCGCTGTGGGTCAATGCTGTCAAGCCGGAAGGAGTCCCGAACGGAAAGACCTCGGCGATCTTGGCCGAGCCGTTTGGCCCCCGAAATTCCTGCCCATTGTTTTGCACCCCTTGGTTTGGCCCTCAAAAAATTTCTTAACGAATGGCATTGACACTCCGCGCGGGAATCCGTTCTGTTTTTTACCCAATTTTCCATGTATCGATTCTGAAAGCCGGCTCCGGTTCCATTTTTCCCGTTTCAGCGCTCCGCATCTCTGCCATTGACTTATACCAATTCCCCATTGAAAAGATACTTGCAAGCAGGAAAAAAAGAGGTTTCCGTGTGTTCAAAGAACCGGATTTTTCGGAAAAATCCGGTTTTTCTGAAAAACTTATGTTTCAGATCAATGGCGAATCGGTATTAGGCGATTTCCGGAAAAGAACCCCCCCGGATTTGACAGCTTTTCAAAAGTTGTCAATTCTTTCAGGTGACTGAACCGGGACATTCATTTTCAGAAATCACCTTAAGGGGCAGGTTAACAAGAGCAGCAAGCGGAAGGTTTGGGGCATGGTATGCACACAGCAGAATCGGCAGGCTGCCGGTTTCAGTCGCTCTCTGCACTGGCAGAACTCAGAAAAAGGAAGCCTTATTCAACAGTTTCCTGACTTTCGGCAACTGTGTCTGGCCCGAAGATGTCCCGGCGGGAGAGCATGCCGGAATAAAACATGACGTTTGTTACATATTCAACAGGTTCTATGCCACGGCAGTAACCGTACAGAGCATTTTTATGATATTCCTCATGCTGCAGCAGAGGAAGTGTCTGTGCCAGGGAAGACCATTTGTCCGGATCAAGTCCCCTTGATCGGGCAATGTTGCGGGCATCCAGAATATGCCCCTGCCCGATATTGTATGCCGCCAGAGCAATGCGCAAACGGTCATTTCCTTCTGCCCTGTCAAAGAAATTGTACAGGTCCCTGAGATAACGCACGCCGGCTTCAATATTCTTCCGGGGATCTGTCAAATCCGTGATATTGAGACTTTTGCCTGTGGGACGGACAATCTGCATCAGCCCCACAGCACCGGCCGGACTGCGGGCCTGTGAATTGAAATGGGATTCCTGATAGATTTGGGCAGCAATCAGATGCCAGTCAAATCCGTATTCCTCTGCTGCTTTCCGTATCAAAGGATAATACAGAGGGAGATTTTCGGAGGCAATCTGCAGAAAATGTTCCGCCTGATCAAAGTCAAAGGGAGGAACCTCCGCATAATAACGATTATAAATATCTGAAAACAAACTGCTGTTTTTGACGGTTCTGAAAAATGCGTTCATGCGTCTGACCAGCTTCTGCGCATCCGGCCGCACAGCCCAGGCAATGGGAATTTCTTCGCCCACCGCATCTTTGATAACAGTTCTCGGATAATATCGGCGGTGGAGCAAAGCCATATGCTCATCTGCAAGGGTCAGATCAATTTTTCCGTCTGCAACCTGCCGGATCAGTTCTTCCTCATCTGCATCAGGAACGGAAACAATGCCAAGATTTATTCCGTTTTTCCGCAGGGATTCAAGGACACTGACATAATGGCTTCCCTGTGGAACATATACATTTTTTCCGGTCAGATCCGGAGCGCCTCTCACACTTGCGTTATCCCATCGCGCAAGAACATGGGGCCGCACCCGCAGGTAGGGATTTGAAAACAGAACCTCTTTTCCGGATATGGATGAAAGATGCAGACCCGCACCGATGAAAGCGGCAGGCTCCTCTTTCAGCGCTTTTTTCATATCTTCCCGGGTTTCTGCAATCACAACATCAAGCTGCACTCCCAAATAATCGGCAAACGCCTGCGCGAGCTCATACTCAAAACCCATATACCGATCCCGGTACTGATAATAGCAGTTGGCATTGTTTTTGGTAATCAGGGTGATTTTTCCGGTATCCAGAATTTTTTCCAAAGGGGAAACCTGAAGTCCGGATTCAGGAATTTGGTCACATCCGCTCAACAGCCCCGCACAGATGCAGAGACCTGCCAGAATTTTTTTGATTTGTATTTCAATGAAATATAGCAGAAAATTCGGGCATATCCTTTTCCCTGCCCGCATTTCATCCTCATTGTGACAATGGTATGAATAAGGGTGCATAAATTCAATAATTGTAAATGCGAATTAAGAACTGAAAATTTCAGAATGAACAGAAACAGCTTGTCATATATTCATACAAGATTTGGCAGCTTTTGAAAAGTTGCCGAATCTCATCGGAATCTGAGGCTTAATTCGCATTGTGAATATGATAATCATAACATCCGCAGAATCAGTGCAGAATCTGGCTCAGAAAAAGTTTTGTGCGCTCGTTCTGCGGATGTGAAAAAAACTCTTCAGGCGTGTTTTCCTCCACAATCTGCCCCTGATCCATGAACAGCACCCGATGGGCCACGCTTTTGGCAAATCCCATTTCATGGGTGACAACAATCATGGTCATTCCCTCCTGTGCAAGACTGATCATGACATCCAGCACCTCCTTGACCATTTCCGGGTCCAGCGCGGATGTGGGTTCATCAAAAAGCATGACTTTGGGTTTCATGCACAGGCTTCGGGCAATGGCCACCCTCTGCTGCTGTCCTCCGGAAAGCTGTCCCGGAAACTTTTTTGCCTGTTCCGCAATATGCACTTTTTCCAGATAGTACATGGCGGTTTCCTCGGCCTCTTTGCGGGGAACCCTGCGCACCCATATGGGGCCAAGACAAAGATTTTCCAGTATGGTCAGATGGGGAAAAAGATTGAAATGCTGGAAAACCATCCCCACTTCTTCCCGGATTTTTTCAATGTTTTTCAAATTTCTGCCCAGCTCAATGCCATCCACGATGATTTTGCCGCGCTGATGTTCCTCCAGCCGGTTGATGCAGCGGATCATGGTGGATTTGCCTGAGCCCGAAGGACCGCAGACCACAATGCGCTCCCCCTGACGCACAGACAGATTGATATCTTTGAGCACATGAAATTCGCCATACCATTTGTGCATTCCGATGATCCGGATAATCACATCGCTTTCTGCCTGAGTTCCATCTATGCTGTCTGGATTTGCATTCATATTCTCATTATTCCGATTCTGAAAAAAATTGTCACATTTATGCCTGAATCAGCACAAAAAAATCCCCTGCCGGAAATTTGACCGCAGAGAGCACAAAGAATGCACAACGCTGTGAACCTTTTAAAATTTTTTGCATTCTTTGTGCACTCTGTGGTAAAAGATCAGCATTCGCACCCATTGATCATTAAAAAATCAAATAGTAAAATCAGTTGCTCAGCTCCTTTTCCAGTTTTCTGCTCCAGGTGGACATGAAATAGCAGCACAGAAAATAAACCACTGCCAGAAACAGATAGGCCTCTCGGGAAAATCCCATCCATTTGGGATTGGAAAGGGTTGACTGGGTGGTTTTCAGTATATCATAAAGCGCAATGATGACCACAAGGGAAGTGTCCTTGAACGCGGAAATCAGGATGCTGACGGTGGGCGGAATCACGATTTTCAGGGCCTGGGGCAGAATAATCAGTCGCATCATCTGGAAATAATTGAGTCCCAGGGAATCTGCGGCCTCAAACTGGCCTTTGGGAATGGCCTGCAGCCCCCCGCGCACCACTTCCGCAATATAGGCTGCAGTGAAAAGAATAATGGCAGCCTGCGCACGGATGATTTTGTTGATGGTGACACCTTCGGGAAGAAAGAGGGGGAAAATAATGGATGACATGAAGAGCATGCTGATAAGAGGAACCCCCCGGATCAGTTCGATATAAACAATGCACAGGGATTTGATGGCCGGCATTCCTGACTGCCTGCCCAGTGCAAGAACAATTCCCAGCGGATATGCGGCTGTCAGACCGAAAACCGAAAGCAGCAGGGTCAGGGGCAGTCCGCCCCACTGGGTACTTTCCACCCGCGTCAGACCGAAAAATCCTCCCCACATCAGAAGTCCCATGAGAAAAAGCCCGGCTGCCCATCCATAGGCCAAAGCCTCTCCCCAAAATTTCCGGTTCCGGCTGAGAACCAGAAGCACCAGAAGCACAAGCATGGCCAGAAAGGGACGCCACTGCTCGGCTGCGGGATAAAATCCGAATGTGATAAAGCGGATATTGGAAGGAATGATGGCCCAGCATGCTCCGTCCGCTGCCCTGCATCCTTCACTTGTGCCTGTCCATACACTGTTGACAAAGGCCCAGCGGAAAAATGGGGGGAGGATTTTCCACAGAATGAACATGATCAAAAGGGTGATAAGGGAGTTGATCCAGTTGTTGAACAGATTGGCACGAATCCATCCGACAATTCCCACACTGGTCACCGGCGGTTTCATCTCTTCCAAAGAGCGTGCTGACTGCCTGATATTCATTTGTCACCTTCCGTAAACAGTCCAATCATTTTGAACAGTTTTGATCTGCCTGAATTCCATTTTTCTGGATTCAGACAGACCAAAACAGTTTTCATCGCAATCCGGCAGAGCCCTGCATATTGCATATCGACTCTTCCATTCCCACTTTGGCATCGTAATTTTTCGCGCCTGTGCAAACCGCAGGAAGTCCGGCCGGCAGAGTTTCTGCCGCGTTCCATACGGTATTTGCTGAAACTGCTCCGCTGACATTTGTATCCGCCCATCCCGCAGCCGGAAGGCACACGAAACAAAGCACACTGACACACACCGCATAAAATTTTTTCATTTGGGATGACATGGGTTTGCCCCTTGTTTTTATGTTAAACATTAACTCAAGTTGCCACTTTTAAATTTATAAATACTTTATAAACAATATGTTACAAAAAATCATGATATTTTTGCAGGAAATCCGATGTCTCATCTTATTGAATTTTTTTTATAGGCAGCAACTTGGGTTAAACATTATGATTTGACTGCTGTTTCAGAAACATCTGAAGTTCCTCTCTGACCTGTTTCCATATTCCGGATACAGGAATTACCAGTTTTTCCAGTTTCTGCCAGTCCAAAAAGAATGAATACGAATGCCGGTGAAAATGTCTGAATCCCATATATTCTGTCAATGACTCAGACAGGCCGGCTGACAGCACTGCTCCCCGGTTTGGTGTTTCTTCTGACATCCACATCAGCAGTTTGCGATGCCATGCGGAATCTGCCGGAACCTCTTTGTCAATTCCTTTGGCAATGTGCAGAAAAGTATTTTCCAGTCCGTTGTAAAACGAATGCAGCACAGAAGCCAGTGCTGTCAGTTCCACCAAATCAGGATCATGCTGTTTCACTTTATCCAGAACTTCCGCATATAATTCAAACAGACAGTTTATCTGCTCCATTTCAAACAATATTTTTTTAACCGTATTATCATCCAATTTTCACAAACCTTTCATTTTGGATTAAATAACGGGGAAAAGAATCGTTTTCGTCCAGATCAACCAAATCCACATCAACGTCCAGTTTCTGCAGAAGTTTTCCCAATACATGAAAAAATTTCCCCTTCGGACAGCCGCGAACCGCAATGTCAATGTCCGAACCTTTCCTGATTCTGTTTTCAGCCAGGGAACCGAACAGGAATATTTCCCGGCATCCGGCTTCTTTGAGTATCTCCACTGCCTGACGGATATTTTTCTCGTAATTTTCCGGGATCATAGAAATATTTCCTTTTACTGTTCCTCCTGCATCAGCAGGCATCTTCAAAATATCAAAACCGCCTGCATCAGACAAATTTCAGGTTCACTGCCTTCCGAATCTGCGTATAGGCGAAGCAATTTCTCAGCAGCTTTGGGACTTCCCATTCCGCCCGGAATGGCACTGGTCCGGGGGCCTTTCTCCGTTTCAAAAAAAGCATACGGCTCTGCTCCGCCGGAAAAAGCTTTCTCTGTCTCCTGAACACGACTTTTCACAACGGGCAGAGCAGAAAAGGCTATGTGATGATTTGGATCATTTTCTTTCATGCTGTGTCATAATCCCTGCTGTGTCTGAAATGCAATGCAGTTCTTTCCTGAATTTAAAACCAAAACTCCGGATACCTGCGTGTCTTGGGGATATTGTTCACCAGAAGAGCCACAAGCAGCATAATCAGCGCACCCGCGCCCACCGGCATAATGACATAAAAATACCCAAGACTGTGAATCTGTTCCGAACCGGTGACAGCAATGAGTGCGGTTGCACCGCCCGGAGGATGAAGTGTTTTTGTTGCGTGCATGGCCGCTATGGCAGTGGCAACCCCCACAGCCGATGCAAGCCACATATGGCTGTGCAGAAGCTGGTGGGAAGCAACCCCTATTATCGCGGAAATGAGATGCCCCCCAATAAAATTTCTCGGCTGTGCCAGCGGACTTCTCACTGCGCCATAAATCAGCACGGCAGAAGCACCGAAAGAACCGATAATCATCAGTCTGTCGGTTCCGGTCAGCAGATTGTATTCAAGAAAGGCAACAGCACCGATACCAATAAAGGCTCCGATCCATGACCAGAAGATTTCCCGAAAACCGACATAAGGAGGGCTTTTTGTATCCCCTTTCATTTTTCTGAAATATTCCATCATATTCCTGTTTCCTGCCCTATGGCGCACGATGAGCTTACAATATCGCTTCTTGTTATGATTCCCACCAGCCTGTTTTCCTGACTGACCACCGGAACCCGGTTGATGTTCTTTTCTGTCAGTATGCCGGATACTTCAAAAACTGCGGCATCTTCCCCGACCGTCACCGCAGGACTGACCATAATGTTTTCCGCTTTTTTTCTGCGGATGGGGAGCGCAAGACAGCCTTTGTTTTGCAGACATTGGGCAACAACGGTCATAAAGGATGCGTTTTTTTGGACCCCCATATGAAGCAGGAAATCCTTTTCCGAAATCATGCCGCAGATTCTTCCTTCCGCATCTGTCACAGGCAGTCCGGAAATTCCGTTTTCAGCAAGAATCTGAGCCACTTCTTCAAGAGAGGTGTCCGGTTTGACAGAAATGACACTGCGGGTCATAATATCTCTGGCTCTGAGAGACTGCTTTATGCGCCGGAGTGCCTGTCTGTAGGCAACAAGATAGATTTCCCTGAAATCTTTTGTGGTTATATCCAGATATCCGGAGATGTTCTTCATGGCATCCAGAATATCTTCTTCTGACAGATTTATGGGGCATTCCTGCATATCCATTTTCTGCTCCTGAAAAAACAGTCTTTTAAATCAGCCACGAATCCTGCAAATTGCAGCAAAACAGTGAAATTGAAATCCGTGCAGTTCGTGTGATTCGCGGACAGGTTCTGTTGGCATTTTTTAATTCTCTGAATTTGCTGAAACCGATCCGGCCGCAATGAATCCGGACGACCGGTTCCGGCAGGATTTGACAACTTTTGAAAAGTTGTCAAATCTTCATTCCCCCAGCCTGATCTGAAATGTCAGCAGAACCTAAAACAAACAGCAGATTTCACACAGCACAACCGTAATATTGTCTTGTCCGCCTGCCTCCAAAGCTGAGGCAATCAGAAATTCTGCTTTGCCTTCCATATCGGTTTGCGCATTCAAAATACCGGAAACCGTTTCTTTGCCGACATATTTGTGCAGTCCGTCAGACATAAGAACCAGCAGATCTTTTGCCTGTGTTTTTATATGACCTGTTTCCGGTTCGCAGTATCCGCAGCCCACAAACTGATCCATGACATGTCTGGAATAATGCTGGGGAATTTTTTCCAAAGCAAGGAGTCCCTCTTCCAGAAGAAATCGTGCCAGGGTCTGATCTTTGCTTATCTGCACCAGAGTGCTGTTTCTGAAAAGATACAAGCGGCTGTCTCCCGCATGAACCCAGTGGGCAATTTCCTCCCGCAGCAGCACACAGACAAGGGTGGTACCCATTGCCTCCAAATCCGCATCCGCATCTGCCTGTTTTCTGAGAGCCGCATCCGTATCTTTGAGCATTTTCACAAGAAAACTCTGTTCCTCACCTTTTTCAATATGAGCTGTGCCGGAAAGTCTGCCCCTGATGATTTCAGCCGCATAATCTCCGGCCACATCACCGCCAAGACCGTCCGCGACTGCCATCAGCATGGAACCGTCAGACAGTTTTTTTATCAAATATCTGTCTTCATTTGTTTTTTTCACTTTTCCGATATGTGTTGCTCCCACAATGTTCACATGCCCGGCATGAAAAGAAGTTGTGCCCTGATGCTGAACCTGTCTGTAGAATTCACAGTTTTTGCAGGAACCCTGTTTTTGTGCAAAATTTCCCTGAATTTTTCCATTGCAGAATGTGCCTGCAATCAGCCAGCACATTCTGCCACAGTTTCTGCCTCCGTTAAATCCGTCAAAAACACTTTCAGATGCTACAGGACATACGCCTGATTTGGCAGCATTTATCCCACCCTTTTCTCGTCCGCATTTCATGTATTCCCAGCAGTTGGGCAGCTTTTTTGTCATGCAGTCCTTATCTGTCCTGAAAATGGGCAATTCTCAATTCCGCCCCGGATTCTTTTATTCTCACGCTGAATTCATCCAGAATGCGGCTGAGTTCCTGCTCCTGTTCTTCTGTATAACTTAACAGCAGATTGCTCATTTTCTGTCTGGGCAAAGACATATATCTGGCTTCATATTTTTCTGCCAAACCCCGAAGATCTGCCAATGCCTCCTGCATATTGGCATATCTTTCCTCCGGGCAGCACCTGCCGCATTTCACAACAAACCTGCACAGTGCTTCAGGCAGATTCTGTATGATTTCAGAAGGATTGGGGATGTCATTGCTCAGATGCGCTTTCATAAGCCGGGAGGGATTTTTTTCTTCAAAAGGCAGTCTGCCCGTAAGCATTTCATAGGCTGTGATTCCCAGAGAATAAATGTCACTTCGGCAGTCAGCAGGTTCTCCCTCAATCTGTTCCGGCGACATATAGGCCAGCGCGCCGCCATAAATGAAATCATCCGTGCCAATGGGACAGGCAATGCCGAAATCCAGTATTTTCACACAGTCCCCTGTCTGCACAAAAATATTGAGCGTGTTGATGTCCCTGTGAATAATGCCATGATGATGCGCATAGTCAAGTCCCAGACAAATCTGAAAAAGAAAATCAGCAGCCAGGTCCGGCGGTATGGCTTTCAGATGCACAAGCATATTTTTCAGAGACTGGCCTTCCAGATACTCCATGATGATGAACACGGTTTTAAACCGTTCCTCAATGTCATACACCCGGATAATGTTTCTGTGATTGAGTTTTGCAACAATTTGGGCTTCATTGCAGAAGGTTTTGTAAAACTCTGTATTCATAACCATGTCATGGCGCATCATCTTGATGGCAACCGGCATGTTCAGCCCCGGATGTATGCCTTTGTACACAATGCTGTATCCGCCTGTTCCGATAATGTCTGCTGCAATGTATTTGCCAATCTGTCTGTCCGGCACAGGTCTTTTGGAATCAAAACGGCTGGCAACAATTTCTGTGAGAAAGGTGAGTAATTCCGGCTCCTGTTTTGAAATATCATCAATGTCCGATTTTTTGACAGCCCATAAATCCATTTCCGTTTCTGCTTCTGCATGGGCATGTCCGGGTTCTCCTGTAAGAACCGAGGTAATTCCCACAATATCACCTTCCCCGCGATGTCCGGACGGATAAAGCTCCCCGTTTTTCTCAACAATGACAAGGCAGGTTCCGTTTTCAATGATATAAGCTTCCTCTCCGGGTTCTCCCTGCCGGATAAATCTTTCTCCCGCTTTTACATGTCTGAAGGTCAGTTTTTTCAGAAAAGAGGGGCTGATTCCATCAGAAACAAATTTCAGAAATTTGCTGCGCGAATCTGTTTTTCCCTTCTCTTTTCTGACCAGTTTGTAAAACTCGCAGTTTATGCAGGATTTCCGCTTTTCCGCAAAGGTTCCCTGAATTTCACCTCCGCAGAATGTGCCTCCCACTGCCCAGCAGATTCTGCCCCCGTTTTTTCCCCGGTTGATTCCGTCAAAGGAAGCATCCTCTGCCGCAGGGCAGACACCGAATTCAGCAGCATTTTTTCCGCCCGGGTCCCTGCCGCATTTCATATATTCCCAGCAGTTCAGTTTTTTTTCTTTCATATGAGGAAGCTGATGTACAATCTGTCTTTTGGGAAAAATCAGGCCAATCAAAAAAATTGGGCAGTGGATCAAGCCAATTAATTTTTTTTCTATATTGTTGGATGGTTGTACAGAAAAAAGACTTTGTTTGACTTTGCGCTTAAACACGGTCAGGCGTTCTCATTCATCACCAAAAATTTAAAATTGCCAGAATATCTGAAAAAATAAAAACCATCTGAATTTATTTGTAAAACAAATTCAATCCCTTGAAAAAAACAAACCCAGGTTAGATTATTCTACAGAAATGCCTGCAAAAAGCAACAGAATTTTGTGTTTTGGGAAATCAGACAGAAAGAAAATTTTTCACCGGATCACTGAAAAAAATAAGACACAGTTATTTTTTTATTGCTCAGGTTTTGTTTTTATGCAATTTTTGTTATATTATACGCAATGCAATACCGCTTCCTTAAGAAAATTGCGGGGTGCTGAACTGAAAGTTTGGCAGTTTTTCTGAATTGTTTCATGAAGGTTTCATATCCCAAACTTTCAGCCTGGGACTCCTTTCTGCTTAAAAAAACGGCATTGCTCCCAATGTATCTTCGAACCATTTTTTTCAGCAAAGGAATTTCATGCTCATTTATCAGAAAAACGGACAGTATTTTGCGCAGGCCGCCACCGGTACAGAAGAACTGGGAGCGCAGGAACTGAGGGAACTGGGGGCATCTGAGGTCAGATCCGCATTCCGGGGCATTTATTTTCACGGAGACAGGGAATGCCTGTACCGTGTCAATTACCAATCCCGTTTTCTCAGCCGCATCCTGGCTCCTCTGGCAGTGTTTGACTGCCCTGATCCGGACATTCTTTACCGAAAAGCAAAGTCTGTTTCATGGCCCGATATTTTTGGAACGGACAAAACCTTTGCCGTTTCTGCCAATGTCTCGCACAGCAGAATTGCCCATTCCCAGTATGCCGCGCTGCGCGTCAAAGACGCGGTTGCAGACCAGTTCCGGAAACAGCATGGCAAAAGACCCAATGTGGACACAGACAGCCCTGATGTCCGGATCGATCTCTATCTCCACAAAGACAAGGCCACCATCAGTCTGGACACATCCGGAGGTTCCCTGCACCGCAGGGGGTACCGCAAAGAAGGCATGGAAGCCCCCATGCAGGAAACTGTGGCATCCGCCATCATCCGCATGTCCGGCTGGGATGGTTCCTGCTCCCTGCATGATCCCATGTGCGGCGCGGGCACATTGCTGATTGAAGCCCTGATGCAGTGCTGCCGGATCCCCGCGGGCTTTCTCCGACCCAGGTTCGGATTTGAATTTCTCCCGGATTTTGATCCGGCCATATGGCAATCGGTAAGGAAAACAGCGGATCAGCAGATACAGCCTCTTCCCAATGGTCTGATTTCCGGCAGTGACATACTGCCCCGTGCAGTGTCCGCAGCAGAAAGAAACAGCCTCCATCTGCCATACGGGGAAAGCATCCGTTTCAGCACCCGCGCATTCCAGGAAATTCCCGGTTTGGAAAATTCTGTGATTGTGTGCAATCCGCCTTATGGAATCCGTATGGGAACACGGGAGGATTCCGGAGCCATGATGAAGGAATTCGGGGATTTTCTCAAACAGCGGTGCAAAGGTTCTTCTGCGTATGTGTATTTCGGGGATCGGGATTTGATGAAAAGGATCGGTCTCAAGCCTTCCTGGAAAAAGGAACTGCGCAACGGTGGGCTGGATGGCAGACTGGCGAAATATGAGATGTACTGAGACCGGTACAGTATCTTCCTCAACTGCTGTCTTTTATGTGCAGAAAGCCGCGCATCTCAATTTTGCACTCCTTCGGATTCACACTGCATGCAGGAGTGCAAAAATTGAGCAAAGCGATTTTTTGCACAGTTCCGCAGTGGACAAAACTTGGCAAAAGAACTATAAATCCATAAGGTAGCATTCACAAATCAGATCCCGCTAATCCGGCAGGCAGCAACCTTATGCAAGGACAGGTTTGGATGAATCCCCATCTGCGAAGGAAAAAATACGGTCTTATTCTGCTGATTGTCAGCATTGCCTTCATCCTCACACTGGCGGCTGAACGGAACAGTCTTTTAAGACCTCTGGAAAACATATATTATGATCTGTGGCATCAGCTCGCGGGAAAGCGTTTTTCTCCCCGGCATGTGGTGATTGCCGCCCTGGATGACAGAACCCTGCTGGCTCATCCGGATGAACCCCTTGCCTTCTGGGGCCCCCATTTTGCAACGGCCATCAAAGTGCTTCGCGAGGCCGGAGTCAGCGCCATCGGAATTGATTTTCTCTTTTCCGTGAGCGCGGAATCCTGGCTCAAACGCATTCAGACAGCGGAAAGCACGCTGAGCCGCACCTTTGACATTCCCCTGCGGGAGCAGATTGGTTCCGGGGGCGTGATACTCGTGGGCACGCTTGTCAAAAATCAGGAAAACAAAACCGAAATTCTTCTTCCGATAACAGACTATCTTTTTTCCCTGCCCGGTGTGCATCAGGATATCGGCCTGTCCAATCTCTATTCAGATGAGGATGAGGTGGTCCGTTTTTTCATTCCCCGGATTCTTAAAGAGGAGCATCTGCCCGGTGTGACCTTTGCCCCGCTTCTGGCTGAACGGGCAGCAGGAAATCTTCTGAAAAAAACAGGTCTCAGTCTGGATGATGCCCTGCCCCGCCCCATCGGTTTTATCGGGCCGCCGGGAACTTTTCCCAGAATCTCTTTGGAAGATTTGCTGGGGCCGGATGCGGCATCCAATCCGGAACTGCGGGAGCTCCGCGGAAAGATTGTCATTATTGCACAGGAAAACTCCGGAACCCATGACATCCATCTCACGCCCTATGCACGGAAATTTTTGTGGCACGGCGCGCGTCTGATGAGCGGGCCCGAAATTCATGCCAATATCATTGAAACCATCTGCACTGGCCGTTTTCCCCGGCCGCTGCCGGAATGGATGAATTTTCTGTGGCTTGGTCTTGTGCTGGGGGCAGGAACCGTGATTTTTTTCCGGGAAAATCCGGTGCGGGGGCTGGCATACGCGCTGATTCTGAATCTGGCATGTGCCGGAATATCCTGGATTTTTTTTATGGAAAACCGTATACTTCGGCTTGCCGGTGTCAATGTTGCCCTGCTTCTGAGTTATATCGGGGCCATGGGACTGCGCCTGACACGGGAGGAAAAAATGCGTTCCCATCTGCAGCGGGTCATCGGCCCCTATGTCTCGGATGCTGTGGTCAACCGGATTGTGGACAGCGGCAAGCTTCCGGATTTGGGAGGGGAAACGCTCAATGTCACAGTCCTTTTTTCCGACATTCGCAATTTTACCACCATCTCGGAACAGTTGACCCCCCGTGAGGTTGTTGAGATGCTCAACAACTATTATACCCGCATCTGCGAACCGATTCTTGCTCATAGCGGAATGATTGACAAATATATCGGAGATGCGGTCATGGCCCTGTTCGGAGCGCCTGTGCCTCAGCCGGATCATGCCCGTCAGGCTGTCCGGGCAGCGGTAAAAATGGTGGGGATTGCACAGGAGTTCCGGGAATGGATGCACAGCCGGTTTCCGGGCAAACCCCTGCCGCGTTTTCATATCGGCATTGGCATTCATTCCGGCGAGGCTGTCATCGGCAATATCGGTTCAGCCAGACGCATGGGATATACAGCCATCGGAGATACGGTAAACATTGCCTCCCGGCTGGAAAGCCTGAGCAAGGAACTGGGCTCTGCCATTGTGGCAAGCGCTGAGACTGTCCGGCAGGCCGGGGCAGATGTCAAATGCGGTCAGTGTCACTGTGTTCAGGTCAAAGGCAGATTTGGCCAGATCCGTGTTGCGGAAATTCTTGACATGGAAGAACAGCAGGAGAATAATGGGAACCAATCTTTGGAAAAAAAGGAGGACAGCAATGGCTGAGGGCAGATATGGGTGCATGAGAGGATTCTGTTTGCTTTATCTTGTTTTTTCTGTGTTTTTTTTCACTTCTTCCGGACATGCGGAGGCAGGCGCTGTTCCGGATGTCGGAATGGTCACACTTTTGAAAGGCAAAGTGACATACTGGAATGACAATGCCGGACAGGTGCAGGCTGATGCCGTGAATTTTATGAAAATCCGGAAAGAGGATCAGTTTCGGCTGGAAGCGGATGCCTGCATCGGACTGGTTTTCTTTTCCAGCGGACGCAGGGAAACCTGGGAGGGCCCTGTGCATTTCAAACTGCGGGATACGGAAGGAAATCTTGTGCAGGGGAAATCTCCGCGGGTGAACCATCTGCCGGCTCCGGCTGTCAGAGAGATCCGAAGGATTTCCCCTTTGGTGGACCCTTCCCGCATTCACCGATCCGGGTATGAACAAAGCCGGGGGACTCGGGAAAAAACGCCCATGCACACACAATTCAGATCCGATACCCTGGATGCGGATGAAAAAGAGGCACTGGCAGCCGCAAGGCAGGTTTATGCGCAGCTCAGAGGTTTTTCCGAGCCCGAGGATACAGGTCCGGAACTGTATCTGTTCAATATCCTGTCTGATTATGATCAGTATGCGGAGATGGATCGCCTCATTGGCGTCATGCAGGCCAAACAGGCAAACAGGGAAGGCACAGAGGGGCTGAGAGAATGGCTCAATGAGCGCTACAATGCCTGGCTGAAACTGCAGCAGTAAGGGGGGAGATCAGGGCGTATCCGCATATCTCTGCTGCACAGAGCGTATGATGTCAAGGCTGGAGAAAAAGATCTCCACCAGTTCCGGATCAAAATGGCTTCCGGATTCCTTTTCTATTGTCTGGAGAACTTTGGTCTCATCCCATGCCTCTTTGTAACACCGGACAGAGGAAAGTGCGTCAAAGACATCGGCCAGGGCCACGATTCTTCCGAAAATCGGGATTTCCTCCCCCTTTTTTCCTCTTGCCTTTCCGTCCAATCCCGCATATTGCGGAAGAGCGACACCCGTGATGGGATCCACAAATCCCGGGTATCCGTTTCCATCCCATCTTTCATGATGGTTCAAGGCCACATCCGCGGCCGCCTCGTCAAAGTCTGAACGAGCGCCCTCAAACAGCCGGGAGCCCAGGACTGTATGCTGTTTGATAATCTCATATTCCTCAGGTGTGAACCGTGCGGGTTTCTTCAAAATCGTGTCAGAGATGCCCACCTTGCCCACATCATGGAGCATGGCGGCCATGCGCAGCACATCCCGGTTGCTGTCAACCTCCTGCCGGGAATAACCATGCCGGTAGGCCCATTTTTCATACAGTTCCACAGCATAGCCGCCCACCCGGTTGACATGGGCTCCGGTTTCCTTGGGATCCCGCATTTCAGCCATGCGGATGGTGCGCAGGATCATGGCACGGGTCATCTGCGCACGTTCCAGAGCCACAGAGGCAATGCTGGCAAAAAGCATCATGATTTTTTCATCATCCCGTGAAAAAGGGATGATGGTCCCGGATTCATTCTGTGCGTTGAGTATCTGCAGGATTCCCAGAATATCCGCTTTGCTGTTCTTCAGCGGAATGGTCAGCATGGAACCGGTGCGGTAATGACTGGCTCTGTCAAACCTGTCACTGAAACCATAGGGCCGGGTGGGATCAATGCGGTATACATCCGGCAGATTGAGAATGTCCCCTGTGGTGGCAACATAGCCCGCGATGCTTTTCTCATCCACCGGAATGGAAAAGGTGGAGTAGATGAGTTTTTCTCCCGGACAGAGGCGCTGCTGCAGGGTATCGTTCTGGGTATAGGAAAAATGAAGCCGATCCCTGTCGCGAATATATATGGATCCTGCATCCGCATTGACAAAACGCCTGGCTTCCGTAAGAATCCGCTCCATCAGCAGATCCAGATCCTGAACCTGGTTCAGATCTATCCCCAGTCTTGTCAGTGTTTCCAGTTTTTCTTTTTCGCTTAACATGAGAAAATGCCTTTCCTGAAAAATGGTTGCCTGCCTGACTCCCCGGCCGTCCCCTTTGGGAGCGTTTTTGAGCCAGTTCCTGAACCGGAATGAATTTTTTGGGAAAACGCGAAGTTCGCCTCAATGCAGATTCATGTGCTGCCAGTTGGCCAGAATTTCTCTGATTCTCTCTTTTGTTTCGGAAGAAATTGCCGTGAATTCACATCCCATGGCCATATGATCCAGGGAACGGTGGTTGAGAACCCATATAATTTTCATTCCGATATGTTCCATAAAGGAAAAACGTTCATCCCCAATCTTTAACAGGACAAGAGAATCTCCGGTGACAAGCTGGGGACATTCATCCTTCTGGAAGGTAAGCCCGATTCCCTCCTGATTCATATCCATGAGCGTGCCTCTGGCCATCTGATGATAGGGTTCAGGCAGTCTGAAAAATCCTGAAATGCCTTCTTCCGCGGAGAAAAAAAGCCGCTGAAACCGCCGTTTCTCCTCTTCCGTATGTTTCATGTCTGCTTCCATTTTCGGCCCCGGCATTTTGCCGATATTTCCTTTTTTGTTTGTGCACATCAACATCCGGTTTTCATTATACTTGGATTCTGACAGCTTTTCAATGTCATTGTTCAAAATCTCTTCATTAATCTCTCCTGCTGTTTTTTTCATATGCCGGAGACAGAGGGATTGTGAAAAAAACAGAACTTGTGTATTTTCGATTTTTCATATATCATCCAAAGCTGTTTTTTTAAAGACTGAATTGGGGATAAAATTTTTGACATAATATAAACAGATGGTTGCTGCTGACAATATTTCCGGATGCATTCCGCAGCTTCTGATCCGGAGGAAAACAGCCGGTTTCTGCTCGCCGGTTCACTCCGTCAGCTCTGCCAGACCGGAATACTGACCCTGCGGTTCAGATGTCCGACAGAGACAGCCACACTGCGGGACAAACCAGGGAAAGGAAAATACACAGGGAGATCCCTGTCACAGACCGATGATAAGCACAGACAATGCCATGATGGAAAAAAAGGAACTGGTGGCCAACTGGGAAACCCTGCGGCGGATTTTCATCCGGCCCGAAGATGAGGCTTCCCGCAAAGCACTTGTCAAATATATGGAGCAGATTCTTTTCGGACTTCACGATTTTCTGAGAAAGCATGTGGGCATCACCCGTGAGGCCAGTCTGGAAGAACTGTCGGAGAGATTCAAGGACAGCCGGATCAGCCGCAATCCGCAGAAAAAACTTGCCAATGTCATCAAAGGAATTATTGAGGAAATTGCACCCCATGCCGTGAATGTGGCCTCTCCCTATTTTATCGGCCACATGACTTCGGCCATTCCCTTTTTCATGGTGCATCTGCAGACCATTGTCTCGGCCCTGCATCAGAATCCGGTCAAACTGGAAACCTCCAAAGTGGTTTCCATACTGGAGCGTCAGGTGCTGGCCAAAATTCACCGGGCCATATATGCAAACAGTGATGCCTTTTATGAAAAACATATTCAGGCTCCGGAAAGCACACTGGGCAGTTTTGTGGATGACGGAACTCTGGCCAATCTGACCGCTCTGTGGACAGCCCGGAATGCCTTTTTTGCGCCCAAAAGCGGATTTGAGGGCATAGAGGCAGAAGGCATGGCTTCTGCTTTGACCGCTTACGGTTATGATCGGTGCGTGATTCTGGCCTCCCGGCTGGGGCATTATTCCCTGCGCAAGGCAGGGGGAATTCTGGGCATTGGCAATGCAAATGTCGTTGCGGTGGATGTGGATGAGCACAGCCGCATGGATATGACAAAACTCCGGGCTTTGATCCGTGACATCGGACAGGACAGCCGCAAAACAAAAATTCTCGCAGTCGTGGGCATTGCAGGTGCAACCGAAACCGGCACAGTGGATCCTCTGCCGGAGATTGCGGAAATCTGCGCCCAAAACCGGATTCATTTTCATGCGGATGCTGCCTGGGGCGGTCCCACCCTGCTTTCGGAAAAATACAGACATCTGCTGGCAGGCATTGAGCAGGCAGATTCTGTCACCATTGACGGACACAAACAGTTTTATCTG
>JAWKPW010000064.1:0-33180 GCA_041390465.1 Desulfobacterales bacterium
GAGTGCACCCGCATCACAGAAGACCGGGAAATCCGGAGTTTTGAGGTCGACAAGACGACGAGATCCGTTTGCGCCAGGTCAGACCGAACGCCTCGCGGACATGCTCACCGGACAGAAACAGCCGCTCCCAGCAAAACTGAAACCGTGCTCCCGCCCATCATCCTCAGCCCAGACGACATCCGCAGCTTTTCCCGGTCACGGATCTGGAGGCCCTGGCGTTTGCGAAGACCCGGACATCTCCGAGCGCCTCACCGATCTCCCCGGCTCCCCCTGTACAAATCCCAGTGCGAGGACTATGAAACCGGTTCCGGCACCGGGTCTCACGCTTTGAAAAGGAGAGACGACCCTCCCCCCTGGGGTCATCAAAATACCGTCTGATGGCCATGAAGCAACCTCGGTCGCGACAAATGGCCGGACGCTACGCAACAAGGGCAGGTCTCCCGCATCCTGCCGGTCGAGGACATGCCCTATTTGCAGACGCATTTACCTGCTGACATTATTTGGTCCTCAACTCCTCTGGCGTGCCTCGCGCATGAACGTGGGGCAGATCCCGAAATCCACCTGGATAAAAGCAGCCAGGGGACTCGAGACCAGATCACCCTGCTGGAGGAAAACCGCATCACCGAGTCTGGCAGAAAAATCCGGGCCGTTTCAGAACCAGACCGATCTCCCGGATCCGGATGCCATGAGTGAGCAGGACCTTGTGACCTTTGCCGAACGCTACCGGAACGGACTGCACATGGTCACTCTTTGTCTTGACGGAGTCGGGGAGGAGCAGATCCGGCGCTTCACCGAGGTCGGACTCGCCCACGCCTCCAGACCGCTCCATGACGGACGCACCGGCGAACCTTCCCGGGGACGCATCACAGTCGGAACCATGTACATAAATGTTTCACCATCTGGTTGACGACAAAATCCATGCCTTGTCCATCATCACCTTTACCCCTCGTCACCCAGCAGCCTCGGGCGCAAGGCCCAGTTCGGGGGCCAGCGCGCGCCTCGGCGAAATGGAAGTCTGGGCTGCGAGGCCTTACGGGAGTCGCCTTATGCGCCGCAGGAATTTTCACCGTCAAATCCGATGACATGGCCGGACGCACCCGCATGTACGAAAAAATCGTCAAGGGTCAGAACGTGCTTGAACCCGGCATCCCGGAATCCAGAGTCCTCACCAAGGAACTCCAGGCCCTGGGACTCAAAACCGAACTCCTGGAAAGGGAAAAGAAAACCGGCCCGGCCAAAGTCCGGATGTGATTTTTTCCCAAACACAAAAAACCGGATTTTTCCCCCAAAAAAAACCGGATTTTTCCAAAAAATCCGGTTTTTAAGAACGGTTTTCAAGAACGGTTTCAAAAACGGTTTTTTCCCCCAAAAAAAACCGGATTTTTCCAAAAAATCCGGTTTTTAAAAACGGTTTTCAAGAACGGTTTCAAAAACGGTTTTTCCCCCAAAAAAACCGGATTTCTAAAAATCCGGTTTCTAAAAAACGGTTTTCAAGAACGGTTTCAAAAACGGTTTTTCCCAAAAAAAAACCGGATTTTTCCAAAAAATCCGGTTTTTAAAAACGGTTTTCAAGAACGGTTTCAAAAACGGTTTTTCCCAAAAAAAACCGGATTTTTCCAAAAAATCCGGTTTTTTGAAAAACCAAAAACCCTTTGTGCCCCTTGTGGCAGCCTTTGTGCCCCTTGTGGTTAAAAGCAATCTTTAACATAATACCAATTCTCCATTGAAACCATGCTTTTTTAACCGCAAAGGACACAAAGAGGGCACAAAGGACACAAAAAAACTGACATCACTGCATAAAATCAACGGCGAATCGGTATTATTGATAAATATAATTTCAATGGAGAATTGGTATAACACTTCCCGGACACAAAAACCGGAAACAAAAGACACAGAAACCGGACACCAAAGCAGACAAAGACTATGGAAAACCTCTACGACTTTTTTGCAAAACCCATGGACCCCCGCAACTACGCGGGCGTCCGCATCTCCCTGGCCTCGCCCGAGGAAATCCGGCAGTGGTCCAACGGAGAAATCCGCAAACCCGAAACCATCAACTACCGCACCTTCCAAACCTGACAAGAAAGGACTGGTTCTACAAAATTCGGCCCCACCAAGGACTATGAATGCAACTGCGGCAAATACAAACGGCCGAAGCACCGGGGCGTGGTTTGCGAAAAATGCGGGTCGAGGTCATCCAGTCCAAAGTCCGCCGGGAGCGCATGGGACATTATCGACCTGTCCGCAGCCGTGCTTCCACATCTGGTTCCTCGCATTTGCCTCCAAAATCGGCAATCTTCTGGATCTCACCCTTGAAAACATGGAAAAGATCCTCTACTTTGACTCCTACATCATCACGGATCCGGGCAAAACCGGCCTCACGTGGCACAGATCCTCACAGAGGAAAAATACCGCGAAGCCCTGGAAACCCACGCCGGGACGCTTTCACGGCTTATCGGCGCAGATGCGGTCTGCACCCTGCTCGAATCCCCGATCGGAGAGTCTTCCCTGTACGGAACTCCTTGCGCAGAAATCCGGGCCACCCTCATCCGCGAAGCGCCAGAAACTTCCGCCGTCCGCGCATTGTGGACGCTCTCTCGCAAATCCGGCATCAGCCCTGCGGATGATCATGGACGTCATCCCGGTCCTGCCCCCCGGATCTCCAATTCCTGGTCCTCCCCGAAGGCGGACGCTATTACATCCGATCCTTAATGATCTCTACCGGGTCATCAACCGCAACAACCGACCCGCAGACTCACAGACCTCAGCGCACCCGACATAATTGTCCGCAATGAAAACGATGCTCCAGAATCTGTTGACGTGCTCTTTGACAACGGCCGCCACGGACGCGCCATCACCGGAACCAACAAACGGCTCTCTCAACCTTCTTCTTTCGTCCGACACCCTCAAGGGCAAGCAGGACGGTTCCGCCAGAACCTCCCTGGGCAGCGCGTGACTATTCCGGAAGAAATCGTCATCACCACCGGCTTCCCGGACTCCGCCTCCACCAGTGCGGACTGCCCAAAAAAATGGCCCCGAACTCTTCAAACCCTTTGTTCAATACCGGGTCTGGAGCAGAAGGGATCTGGTCTCCACCGTCAAAAGCGCGAAAATGGTGGATCGGAAACCTCCCCGAAGTCTGGGACACTGATGAGAATGCGGAATACCCGGTCATGCTCAACCGCGCACCCACCCTGCACCGGCTGGCATCCAGCTTTGAACCCACCCTCACAGAAGGCAAGGCCATCCGCCTCCATCCTCTGGTCTGCACCGCGCTCAACGCAGACTTTGACGGCGACCAGATACGCATATCCCGTTCAGGGAATCCCAGATCGAGGCACGGTGCTCATGCTTTCAAGCAACATCCTGTCCTCGGCCAACGGGTCCCCCCATTATCGTGCCCAGCCGTGACATTGTGCTCGAACTCATTACATGACCCGTGAAATACCGGGACCCAGCGATCAGGCAGAATCTTTGCCAGCCCCCGGAAGAGGTGCTGGGCCTATGACGCGGATCAGGGCCGCGCACTCCACGCACCCCGCCAGTGCGATGGACGGACAGCGCATACAGACCACAGTGGACGCATCCTGCTCTGGGAAATCATTCCCAGTCCGTCTATCCTCCGCCTCGGACACATCCGGGTCACAGATCCTGCGGAAGAAGCCGAAATCCATGCCCGGCTGGTAAAGGACAGAGCTTTGCCGCAGTGGGCTGGCGATTGCGCGCAGCACCGAACCCGGCACGGCGGATTCAGCGGGGACAGGTGCGCCGTAGACGAGTTCCGCCGCATCTTCGGCATGACGAAAAAACCGCAGACACAGTCTTTCCTTGATGTTTGGCCAGATCAGCCCGGTCATCACCGCAGACGGGGCCTGGCACATCTTCCATGTCATGGCCTGCAGCCCTGCGCCGTCTTTTTCCAGGTCAATCAGGTCATGGACAAAAAACCTCTGGGATCTGTGGACCGGGTTTACCGCAGTCCAGTCCCAACCACTGTCATCCTGTCGGACTGCCTCAAGGACATCGGATACGTTTACTCCACTCCTCGGGCGGCCTGTCCATCTCCATAGACGCCATGATCATCCAGCAAATGGGAGATCCTATACCGCGAAGACCAGGTTGCGGAAATCGGACGCCAGTACACCGAGGACTTATCACCCAGGGCGAAAAATACAACAAGGTGGTTGACATCTGGCCCGGGCCACAGACGACATAGCCAATGAAATGATGGCCGCCATGAAAACCGCGCCCCTCACAGACGCGGACGGCCGCCCCCTCACAGACGAAAACGGGAACCCCCTCACTGTCGAGGGATTCAACCCGGTCTACATGATGGCCGACTCCGGAGCCAGAGGTTCCAAAGACCAGATGCGCCAGCTCGCAGGCATGCGCGGCCTCATGGCCAAACCCTCGGGCGAAATCATTGAAACACCCATCACAGCCAACTTCCGTGAAGGACTGTCCGTGCTCCAGTACTTCATCTCCACCCACGGCGCACGCAAGGGACTTGCAGACACAGCCCTGAAAACCGCAAACTCCGGATACCTCACCCGCAGACTCGCAGACGTCGCGCAGGACTGCATGGTCTCAGAACCCGACTGCGGAACCATAGTCGGCGTGGAAGTGGAATCCCTCATGGAAGGCGGTGAAATCATCCAGCGCCTGGGCGAGCGGGTACTGGGACGCATTGTCGCAGAAGAGGACATCCGGGACCCCTTCACAGACGACATCATCGCCCGCGTCGGCGAGGAAATCAACGAGGATGTGGTGGAAAAAATCGACAGCTCCGGCCTCACCCGCGTCAAAATCCGGTCTGTGCTCACGTGCAGCGCAAAATACGGAGTCTGCGCGGCCTGCTACGGACGGGATCTGGCATTCGGCCGCCGCGTGGAAATCGGCCAGGCCGTGGGCATCCTCGCAGCCCAGTCCATCGGCGAGCCCGGAACCCAGCTCACCATGCGCACCTTCCACATCGGCGGAACCGCATCCCGAAGAGTGGAGCAGGCCGACATCCGCGCCCGCACCGAGGGAACCCTGCGCTTTGAAAACCTCAAGGTGGTCAAAAACGCGGCAGCCGAATCCATTGTCATGGATCGCCAGGGCGGAGAAATCGCAGTCGTGGGCGAAACCGGCCGGGAACTCGAACGCTTTCCCGTCATCTACGGAGCCCATATCCCGGTCCAGGACGGACAGAAGGTCAGACCCGGAGATCTCCTGGCCACCTGGGATCCCTTCACCACCCCCATCATCACCGAAGTGCCCGGAACCGTGAAATACGGAGATCTCACCCTGGGACGCACCATCCAGAAAAAGGCGGGACTCCTGTGACCGGCAATCCAGCCGCACCACAGATCGAAACCAAACCCCGGATGTGCGTCCCCGCATCTCTGTCAAAAACCCCCAGGACGGGCCGCACCGCAAACCGCCCTCGTGAACCGGCATGGCACGCTACCACCTGCCTGTGGACGCCATCCTGCTCAGGAAGAGGGCGACACGGTCAAGGCCGGGGACGTGCTGGTCAAACCAGTCTCGCTTTAGCCACCACCAAAACCAAGGACATCACCGGCGGTCTGCCCCGCGTGGCCGAACTCTTTGAAGTCCGCAAACCAAAGGAAACCGCAGTCCTCAGCCGCATAGACGGCTACGTCACCATTGCCAAAGGCCCAAAAGGAAAGCAGAAGGTCACGGTCGCTCCCGCGGATGGAGGGGAAAAAGAGGAATACCTCATCCCCAGAGGCCGCCACATAAACTTCTATGACGGCGACTATATCCGCGCGGGCGAGCCCCTCATAGCCGGAGCATCCGTGCCCCAGGACATCCTCAGCATCAAAGGCGAGGTGTCCCTGGCCCGGTATCTGGTGGATGAGGTACAGGAAGTCTACCGCCTCCAGGGCGTGCGCATCAATGACAAGCACATCGAGGTCATTGTCCGCCAGATGATGCGCCGGGTCCGGATCACAGACGTGGGAGACACAGACTTTGTGCTCGAGGAACAGGTTGACAAAAACCGGTTCGAGGCCGTCAATGCCGAATTCCGGGCAAAAGGCATGAAACCTGCGGTCGCGGAGCCTCTGATTCTGGGAATCACCAAAGCCTCCCTGAGCACAGACAGCTTCATCTCCGCTGCATCCTTTCAGGAAACAACAAAGGTGTTGACAGAGGCGTGTTAAACATATAACCGAATTATTTTTTTTGAAAAGGTGGGATGAAAAAGATGAAACCTGACACCCCTGAAACAGCAATCCTTCAGGAGAAATTGAAAAATGCTCTGAAAAGAGCGGAAATCTGCCTTTCAGCACTGGACGAGCGCACAAGGGAATTGGAAGCGGAACGCAGGGAAAATGAACTGCTCAGGCAGAGACTGGCAGAACTGGAAAAACCGAAAAAGAAAGAAATGCTTTTTGTGCCGAAAACTGTCGACATAAATAACGAGACTTGGGGAATACAGAAAAAGTCTGTAAAAAACCGGACATATTTTTATGCCTATAAGCGGATTGCCGGACAATTACACAGTTTATCTTTGGGAAGGGATTTCGATTCGGATGAAGCGGTACAGAGGATCAAAGTCTATAAGATGAAAAAGCGGCTGCAGAGTTAGTAATTTTTGCCAACTGTCTGTTAAAACCCCAAAGCTATTTTCTCTTAAACGTATAAACAGCGGTATATGGTGAGCGTCTGTCGGTAGGCTTTGTAAATCGGGTGTATATTTCTGCCTGTAACCTGTCATGGTTCAACAGCCGCAAAATAACAGTGCTCAATGAGAAACCGCTATTGAAATTTGCAATAACTGCCTGCGTATCGTCAGATGCAGATTTTGCGGGACTTGTACAGTAAGCATGTGCTTCCACCCTTCCCCAATCACAGTATCGGGGTGTGCAGGAGCCCCAGACCTGAACAGTTATATATGAAGTGGTTATATGTACATTTAACTCCGGTATTCCTTTCGTATGTTCATTGACATTTATCCATGATCCGGAATAGAGATTAAGATCGGCAGACAAAGCGGGCATGCAACTCCAGAAATATAGAATAACAGTGCTTATTATAATCAAATAGCGTGTATCTTTATTCCCTGTCATTTTTTATCCTCCCAAACAATATTTCCACCTCCACCCCCAGAGATTCAGCAATCCGGAGGATTGGTCCGCTTTCGCAGTTCAGGCCATTCCGGATTTTCTGTATCGTGGAAGTTGATACCCGCTGACCTGTCTTTTCTTCGGTCAGATCAGATAATCCTCTGATACTTATTCCTTTTTCCTGCATTATTTGTTTAAGGTTATTTTTCATGTGTCGAAAGTTAGACACAAAATCCTTGCAAAGTCAATTTTTCTTTGTTATGTAGCGAATATTCGCTACAGTTAAAAACAAAAAAACCGGCAGGGAAGCGGTAACTTCCCCACCGGCTTAACCGTCACGCAATAGGTTGAGCTATTGTGATCTGGCATCTGCATAAGTCTATATCATATCTGTATAGTCTTTTCCAGTCCGATAGCTCCCCTTTTGTGTGACACAAAACAAAAGGAGGTGTCATGTCTTTAAAATCACAGATGATTATTGTAACAATCACAGAAAGGAGGTCAGCATGATCGGAAATCTGCTTATGCTTGTGCTGATCCTAACGGCCATTGTCGGCTTCCGGATGGGTGTCCGGAACCGGGATGTTCTTTTCATGGCCGTCATGGTGTTCATGGTTTTTTTCGGTGTCTGGTGTCTCAAAAACGGACACCGGATCGGGACAAATCCGGAACCGGTGCACATTGCGGAGGTGATAAGGATATGAAAATGTTTTCTTTAATCACTCTGTGCGGCATTGTGCTGATCTTTCTGGCTTTTGCCTGGTATTTTTCCCCAATGGCAGAAGTCCGGGATTTGCGAACCGAAAACAATGCCCTGCGGGATGCCCTGTCTGCGGCACAGAACGGAAACGAAACAGAACTGGTGGCAATGGTCATCATGGGTTTCATGGGTGTGCTGATAACCTGCTTTGCCTTCTTTTTTCTCCTGCTCTGCTTTCTGGCAGGGAAAACACCCGCAGAATTTTTCCGGCCTGCATATCCGCCTCTTCCTGTCCCAAAGCCAAAACCGGAGCCAAAAGCGCAGCCAGCACAGATTGAATGCACACAGACACAAAACTGCAACTGTATCAGCTATATTCCGGACTATCCGGCTGACTATTATATGGGGAGGTGACAGGCAATGGCAAAGAAAAAGCAAAAGCGAAAACTGCTTGACCGAATTGATCAGAAAACAGATCACCTGTCCGGCGGGATTGTCCGGACAGTCAGGCGTATCCAGAAATCGGTCAGAAGCCTTGACCGAAATCTCAATAAAATCGGCAATGCTGTCGAGAGATTGTACGATGCCCAAAGCAAAGCCGGATTATGAGGAGGATGGATATGGACACCGGAATGAGCCAGCATGAAACCTTAGTCTATGGTAGTTTTATCTTTATGATTGTGATATTTCTGATTTACCAAATGGGAAGCAGAAAACCCGAACTTCCCAAACGCCCGGAACCCCTAACGGAACAGCGCCAGCCGGAAGTGGCCGGACAGTTTGACAGCGCCAGCCTCCAGACAGCGCGGAGCATGGTCTCCGAACTGGAGCGCCATCCGGATGCCACCGGCAGAACACTGGCACTTGCCGAAATGCTCCACCGGCAAAAGCAGTATGAAGCCAGAAGCGCAGAACGGCAGGCGGCCGAAATGCAGAAGGAAACAGACACCTTTGAAAAAATCCTCTCCATTGCGGATCGGCTGAGCGGCAGATCCCCGGCATACCGCCCGGAACCGGATCGGTATCCGGGACGCATAAATGACTGGCACAGCCGCAGAGAAATACCGGAAAATCAGGATTATTACAGAACAGGTCAATGGAGACCGTAACAGGAGGATATATGCCAAACAATTTTTCTAATGCCATCTGCGATACAGAAGGCTGTCTCAACGAACTCAAAGCCCTGGATGGTGTTGATCTGAATAATGATTATCTCAGAAAATGGGGATGGCTGGTAATATACGGGGATAATCGCTGGGATTGGGGAAAAGGAGAGACATACGATAAAATCTACTGTCCGGAATGCAGGAAAAAGATGGAAAATGCGGATCAGATAACAAACCCGCCCGGTGTTCAAACACCGGGCTAAATCATGCAAAGCCCCCTGAAAGGGGGCTCCAGAACATTCTGCCGGTCATCCGGGCTGTGGGCATCATTGCACCCGGCCTTTTTTATTATGGAGAGAGCATGAAACTGACAACCAACCACATTCTGATCCTGTCCGGAACACTGCTGATCGGTATCATCGGTCTTGCCCTGGGATTTTCCTATCTGATCCTGCTGGCTATGGCCGGATATTGCCTGTGGCTGATTCATCAGCAAAATGTTTTGAACCTCCGGGAGCGTGAAGCCGAAATTAAAAACCGGGAAACAGATGCCGAATTCCGATCCGTGGTTGTGTCAAAAATTGGGGTATTGGCATGGAACCGGGGAGAACTGAGTTTCTGGACACGGAACCCTGACGCCCGGATCGGAACCCGTGACCTCCCGGAAAATTCTCTTCCGGAAAACGAAACACGCCCCCCGGTTCTCCCCATCATCATGGATGCGCCCTGTGTTCTGCTGTGGGGTGGAAGAGAACGGGGAAAAACCAATCTTGCCCGTTTTGTCATGCAGGCACGATCCCAAAAACAGGATGTGCTGATAATTGACCCCAAAGAAACCGCCCGGCAGACCTGGCCCGGATACCGCATCGCGGGAGCCAACTACAATTATGAGGAGATACTGGAGGCACTGGCATGGGTAAGCCGTTTGGGAAAGTACAAAATCACCGTGCTGATTGACGAAATGACGCTGCTGAAAATGAAAATTCCGGACTTTGCAGAGCACTGGCTGCAGCCTTTAATCGAAGGCAGGGAACGGGGACAGTCCATATGGGTTGTCGGTCAGTCAAAAACTGCCAAAAGTCTGGGGCTGTCCGGCATGTATGATGTTCTGGGATCTTTTGATTTTGTTGTGGGATGTTTTTTCAAAAAAAGCACCGGAGAGCGATGGGTACTTCTGGAGGAAGAAGGGGAACCCAAAAAGATATGTTCTCAGCCTCCCGCTTTTGAAACTGTGTCTGTGTCACCATGTCAGAGCAATTATAAACCCCCTTTTCAGCACTCCGAAGGCCGGTCATGGGACACAGCGACACAGGAAACAGAACCGGACACAGGAGAGGAAGAAGTGTGTCAACATGCCAATGTCATTAGATATATAACTTACGACACACTGCACTCCAGCCCGGACATGACACAGGAGGAACGGGAGATCATCAGCGCATATCAGGATATGCTTGTCAGTCAGGGTAAGGTATCCTATAACCAGATCGCCCTGAAAGTTTTCAGAACCAAAGGCGGGAGACAGACAGGGGAGATCAAGACAGTGCTGCGGAAGTATGGACTGACAGAAAACGTCTGAACCGCTGATGAACGCAGATGAACGCGGATTGCACGGATAAAAAACACAGGAGATAAACATGATATGCGAAAACTGCGGTTATGCTGAATCCGCATCTTTGCTTACAATAAAAAGAAACGGCAAAACCCTGTCTGTCTGCCCGTCCTGTTATGCACCGGATGGAAAGCGGACAGAAGAGCCGGAATTTGGCTGGTACGGAGCCGGGTTTGCTGTGGGAAAGGGTGAATATATCCCGCCCGGATTTGTGCCTCCCCTTGATGACAGCAAAGCATGGCAGGAATTTCTGGCCGGATTTGCCCATGCCCATGCAGACTATCCGGATGATGAGGCACAGGCCGGAATACTGGAAGGAGATTTCACCAAAGGAGAGCCGTTTGACTCCATGCTGCTGCGGATCTTGAAGTTTCCGCTGTATGAAAAAATAACAAAATGGATTGATTGACTATCTTGTTTCTGCAATCCGCTCCAGAGCATCGGCTATCCGGATCAGAAGAGCCATGCTTTTCGGCCCAAACTCAATCTGTCCGGAAAGGCAGTTGTCCGGATCTGAGCCAGTGTCTTCACCAGTGGAAACCGGACGCACAACCGGAAAATCTTTCTCCAGTTCCGCAACCACCTCACTTCTGCGCTTCCCTGCCGCACTGATTTCATTGATCCGCCGGATGACTTTCAGGCTTTCCTCCACCGGGTAAAACTCCCACCCCTCCCGTGTTTCCGGACAGAAGAACTGGGGATAGTTTTTCGTGTACCGGCGCACAGTATTGTCACTCAGTTCCAATTTCTGCGCTAACTTCGGCACGGTCATATATTCAGTCATTTTTCAACTCCCATTTTTCAAGGGTTCACAGGATTGACTTCGTAAAATCGCCTCAGACACACGATCTCAGGCAGGAAAAGGGCAGAACCTGTGTCTTTATAAGTGTCATAGATAAGTCTCTTCTGTCAATCAATTTTTAATACATATTTAAACTCATATTTCCCGAAATCAGATTGACATCATCAAATATGACAGCACTGACAATTCTGCTTGACAAAATTTTTTTTATCCCTTAGATATGGAATCTATCATATCATCTGACAGATTGCAAACGGCAAAAAATAGGGTGTCGGGGAATATGTCAGGTGTGTCTTTTTTCAAAACCGTTTCAAATCATTGAATTTTTTTTATTTAAAACTTGCCAGCTTTTATGCAAAAGTTGGCAAGCCCACAGGAAAACGATGGTAAAACACAAAGGCAGTTCCTGCAAAGTTGAACCGATCAGGCTCCAGAAGGACATAGACCGGATCAAAAATATTCTCAAAAATCAGCCCCGGAATCTGGCATTGTTCATGTTCGGAATCAACACCAACCTCCGGGCATCCGATCTTGTCCGGATCACGGTCGGTCAGGTTTCAGGACTCAAACCCGGAGACAGTTTTGAAATCCGGGAACAGAAAACCGGAAAGCTCCGCAGGATTACCCTGAACAACGGACTGCATCAGGCCGTGAATGCCTGGCTGGATGTCGCGGATCCGAATGATGACGATCCCCTGTTCCGATCTCAGAGGGGTGCCAGTCTGACTGTGGGCAGCGTTCATCGGCTGGTCAAGGCATGGTGCAGGGAGATCGGACTGCGGGGAAATTACGGCAGTCACACGCTCAGGAAAACATGGGGATACCACGCATGGAAAAAAGGGATCGATATTCCCCGGCTGATGACTGTATTCAATCATTCCTCACAGAAACAAACCCTTGATTATCTCTGCATTCAGGCAGAGGAAATCAGAGAGGTATATCTTAAGGTGGAATTATGACAGATACCATCATTTTTGACGATACCAAAACTTGGCAGGATATAGTCACCAAAGAAGGGGAGAATTACCGGGAACGGGAAAGAATTAAGCGGAAGATTCAAAGATGGATTGATAATGTAAAGAAAATGTCAGATTTGGAGCGCCGGGCATTCATAGCTGCCATGCAGGAAGAAGGTATTAGCAAACCACCGGCTGATCTTCCGAAAAAAAATATCATTGCTCCGATAAGCAGAATTCCTGATCCGGAACAGGACAGCAAGCCCGATCCAGAACCGGGACATCCGCAAATGAAAGAATGGTTTATCAAATCCCTGATAAAAAAATACGGCGGATCAGTAGGCATCGCTCCCATATGGAAAATACGACAGGAATATCCGTATAAAGATTTTGACCTTATGTTAAAATTTCTTGCAGGGTTGCACAGGATTAAATTTCTGCACGGAGATTCGGCAGCCACCCCGGAAACAGAACGCAGAAAAAATCCCAAAGATCGGGCAGGAATTGAATATACAGATTGCCAGTGGATTGGTGAACCTGATCTTGATCCAGAACCAATCCAAGACAATGATCCGATCAGCACCTCTGCGGAAGGCAGAATGAAACTGAAACGGGCAGGATTCAGAATATTCCGGGCAGAAAGGGGCAGGAATATCATAAAGGAATTTTCTCACGAAGGTTCTTGGCGCAAACACAGCGAATATAAAAGCAACGCTGCCATGCAGCGGGCATTTAAAAATTTGCTGGCAGAAGAAAAGCATATCGAAGCATAAGGAGGTTTATTATGGAATACACAAAATTGGTATCTCTGATCCAAAACGGCAAAAATCTGGGTTCCTGTTCTGAAATGTGCGCCGTGGCCTGTGCCACAGAGGATATTTCCAAAGCACCGGAACCCTACAACAGCGATATTCATGCAGCATGGAATCGTTTAAACATGGATCAGCGGAAAACTGTAAACGAATACCGGAGCAGATTCGGAATGCCGGTACTGAACGAAAACAGCCCGTCACTGTATTGATTTATGTTTTCAATTTTTTTCTCATTTCATTTTTTTATAATTTTGTATACTTATAAAAAAATCTTGTGTTTTCGGCTGGGTATTTTTAACAATATTTATTATTTTCAGATAGTTATATATAAAATATTGTGTATTCGGTCGAAAACACAAATTGTTTTTTTTTCAATAAGTTAAATATAAAAACTTGTGTTTTCGGTAAAGAGTTTTTCCATTTTTTGAAAAAACTTGTGTTTTCGGTAAAGAAACTTGTGTTTTCGGTAAAGAAGAAGGCCTAAAACTTGTGTTTTCGGTAAAGAAGAAGGCCTAAAACTTGTGTTTTCGGTAAAGAAGCTTTTTGTAATGTATTGATTTATTATATGCAAAAAAGCGATTTTTTTTCTTGAGTCTTTTATTTAGAGTCTATATAGAGTCTCTATGCGGAGTCTTTTTTGCGGTCTTTTCTTCAGAGGAGGAGCAAATGACGACCAGTAAATGCAATAAATCCCAATTTATCAGACAAAACAAGAATTTCCTGAATCACCCTATGTTTGCCATAGATGAAATTACTGCCAATCAGGAGGAGAAACATTGCTGGTCTCCTGTAAAAGGTTTCCGTTTGGAAACCGATTACAAATTGCCCACAAAGACCGATCAGGTTGTCCTTTACTTCTTTATGCTCCGCTCTCAGGAACTCGGATGGCAGCCGGAATTGGTTTTTTCCAAGCATGAAATCCTGAAAAACTGTAGCATTCCTGTCAGCAAAAAATCATATGAACGCCTTCAAGACACCCTTGAAAGATGGTTCCAAATCAGGGTATATTTTCAGGATTCTTTTGTTTGTGCTGAAAAAGGGAAGACACATAAGGTCAGCGGAGCGTTCCATATCTTGGATGCGTATGATTCCCATCAGGAGAAAAGCGCGGGCCGGTCAAAGATACATATCCGCATAAGTCCCTCATGGCTGAATGTGGTTCGCTCTCATGCCTTTTTTGAAATGCTGGATTTCAGGGCAATCACGAATATCAGTTCTCCTTTGTCCCTGCGCCTGTATGAAATCCTGTCAAAAAATTTTTACCAGAGGGAATCATGGAAGATTGATGCTCTCAAACTGGCCGCCATGATACCTTTGCAGGTGAAATATGCCTCACTGTGCATAAACAAAATAAAGCCCCTGATTTCTCAAATTAACAAAGCCTGTGGCGGTGAGGTGTATTTCTTGGAGGTAAAGAAACCGGTGCGGGGTGTGGCTATTCTGCATTTCAGGAAAAATCAGAAAGCAGCTTCTTTGATTCCTGAATCGCCTTTTCCCGGTCTTCCTGCCCCGGTTCCGGGTGCAAGTCCGGCAGGTGAAGCAAAAGCCATGCCGATCCCCCTGTTTTCAGAAAGTCAGGATAATGATTTTGACGCTATGGATTTTTTTAACTCTCTGTCTGAGGAAGAGCAGAAAACTTTATTGACGGATTTTGAGGCATCCCTGAACACCTATAATCTGAATCGGTATAAGACCAAAGGACTGAAAGGGGTGAAGATTCCTTTTGCCGGATTCTGCGCGGGGTATGAGGTGAAAAAATGAAAAAAATGCAGAAATATCTCTGTAACTGTGGTAATGACTCTTTTCGGATATTCCCGGACTATCTGGAATGCGCGGCGTGCGGTCAGAAATATGACGATTCCGCACAGCCCACACCCGAAGAGTTTAACGCGGATCAGGAGCATTATTTTTATCAGGTCAGCGGGATATATGAAACGACAGGCAACGCCCGTGCAGAGGGATTAACTCTTTTAAAGGAATAGATAATGTCTTTTAATCAGATTCTTGAAAAATACAGAAAAATATCCTTTTCAGAACGGGACAAAGGTGACCGTTTTGAACGGTTAATGCAGGCATATCTGCTTACTGATCCGATATATTCGCATAAACTCAAAAAAGTTTGGCTGTGGAATGAGTTTCCCAGCAGGCATGATCTGGGCGGAACCGACACTGGCATTGATCTGGTGGCATTGACTTTTGAAGGTGATTATTGGGCAATACAGTGTAAATGCTTTCAGGAAAATTCAACGACAGACAAACCTGCTGTCGATTCTTTTCTTTCCACTTCAAGCAGAAGGTTTAAAAATGATGAATTAAAAACAGTCAGTTTCTCCAACCGGCTTTGGATTTCAACAAACAAATGGGGACAAAATGCCAGTGAAGCTATAAAAAATCAAAATCCGCCCGTAAACAGAATAACTCTTTTCGATTTACAGGCATCGCCGGTTGATTGGGAAAAACTGGATAAAGGTATTCATGGAGAAGCATCACGGACACCGAAAAAGACGCTGCGGCCACATCAGAAAGAAGCACTGGACAAAACTCATGAGCATTTTAAGACAGCGGATCGTGGCAAACTGATTATGGCATGCGGAACGGGTAAAACTTTTAATGCCCTTCGCATTGCCGAGAATGAAACAAAAGGAACAGGATTTATTTTGTTTTTGGTTCCTTCTATTGCTCTGCTGGGTCAGGCTTTGCGGGAATGGTCATCAGATGCCAATGAACCCATCAATCCGGTTTGTATTTGCTCTGATCCGGAAATTTCCCGGAGGAGAACAAAGAATGAAGACATGGACAATTTCAGCATAGTGGATTTGGCACTGCCTGCATCAACCAATGTAAAAGACATTCTTCATCAGTTTGAATATATGAAAAAAAATGGCAATTCAGGTATGACTGTTGTGTTTTCCACATATCAGTCTATTGAAGTCATTGCCCATGCACAAAAAGAATTATCAAAAATAAACAAGAGCTTTTCTGAGTTTGACTTAATTATCTGTGACGAAGCCCACCGGACAACAGGGATTTCTTTGGCAGGAGAAGATGAATCTGCTTTTACAAAGGTACACAATAATGAGTTTTTAAAAGCCAAAAAACGACTCTACATGACCGCTACACCCCGCCTTTACAGCGATGATACCAAAAGCAAAGCTGCACAGGCCGATGCTGTTTTGTGTTCTATGGACGATCCAGCCCTTTTCGGTGAAGAAATTTACCGAATCGGATTTGGTCAGGCTGTGGATCAGGGACTGCTTTCCGAATACAAAGTATTGATTTTAACCCTGAACAATAAAGATATTCCTCCGGCTATGATCGATGTGATCAAAATGATTTCAGACAAAAAAACTGAGATCAATATTGATGATGTCCCCAAACTCATTGGCTGTATAACGGCACTGTCTAAGCAGGTTTTAGGTGATGAAGGTATCATCAAAAGCACTGACCCGGAGCCTATGCGCCGAGCCGTTGCTTTTTGCGCTAAGATTAAGGAGTCTCAAAAAATTACAAATATTTTCAATACTGCTACCGATGCCTATATCAGTTCCCTGCCAGCGGAAAAGAAAGATCAGATGGTTTCTGTTGCTTCCAAGCATATTGATGGAACCATGTCTGCCCCTGAACGTGATGAACTGATGGGATGGCTGAAAGCAGATACCGAAAATAACGAATGCCGTATTCTTACCAATGTTCGCTGCCTGAGTGAAGGCGTGGATGTGCCTTCTTTGGATGCTGTTATGTTTCTTTCCGCTCGTAACTCACAGGTGGATGTGGTGCAGTCTGTAGGCCGTGTCATGCGTAAATCACCCGGCAAAAAAAACGGCTACATTATTATTCCTGTGGTAGTTCCCGCGTATGTGGAAGCAGACAAAGCCCTGGACGATAACGAACGCTACAAAGTGGTCTGGACTGTCTTAAATGCCCTTCGTGCGCATGATGACCGCTTTAATGCCATAGTCAACAAAATTGAACTTAACCGCAAACGACCAAGCCAAATTTTGGTAGGCAGACCAGAATACTCTTTTGAAAATGGAAAGCCTGTAGGATATGATCCTGATGCGGATCAGGGCATTAAAGACTTCAGCCAGCAATTGTCCATACAGTTTGAACAACTGCAGAATGTGATATTTGCCCGTATGGTGCTTAAAGTCGGGGATCGCCGTTATTGGGAACAATGGGCAAAAAGTGTGGCAGAAATTGCTGAACGGCAGGTAGATCGTATCAGCCTCTTAATCACTGAAGACAAAACACATCAAAAAGCATTTGCCAATTTTTTAGCCGGGTTGCAGAAAAATATCAATCCAAGTATTACACAATATGAAGCAGTGGAAATGCTTTCACAGCATATCATCACGAAACCGGTTTTTGAAGCATTGTTTGAGGGTTATTCTTTTGTAAAGAACAATCCCATTTCAGTGTCCATGCAGACCATGCTTGATTTATTGGAGCAGCAAACTATTGAAAAAGATACCGAAACTCTGCACAAGTTTTATGAATCGGTAAAAATACGGGCATCCGATATTGACAATGCTGAGGGCAAACAACAGGTCATACTGGAATTATATGATAAATTCTTTAAAACAGCATTCCCCAAAATGGTTGAAAAACTGGGTATTGTTTATACACCTGTTGAAGTTGTTGACTTTATTATTCATTCGGTAAATGATATTCTGAAAAAGGAATTTAACCGGAGCATAGGGGATGAAAACATTCATATTCTTGATC
This sequence comes from Desulfobacterales bacterium, assembly GCA_041390465.1. Classification (GTDB taxonomy): domain Bacteria; phylum Desulfobacterota; class Desulfobacteria; order Desulfobacterales; family Desulfococcaceae; genus JAABRU01. The sequence continues at coordinate 17,787 of JAWKPW010000064.1, forward strand.
CCTTTACCGGAACCGGAACCTTTATCACCCGGCTGGTGCAGAGCGGATTGATTGAGAAAAAGAATTTAATTTATAAATATCAGCATGAAATACATGCCAACGAAATTGTGCTGCTGGCTTATTACATCGCAGCCGTAAATATTGAAAATGCCTTTCATGATGCGATGAAGGAGAGCGAATACCGGGCATTTGAGGGCATTTGTCTGACAGACACGTTTCAGTTGGGGGAAACGGATGAAAGTGAAAAGCTGTTTTCTTCTCTGTTTGCACAGAATTCGGATCGGGTGATTGCACAGAAAAAAGCACCTCTGCGGATTATTATCGGAAATCCGCCGTATTCAAAAGGACAAAAATCTTCTAATGATAACGCCCAAAACCAAAGTTATCCAAAATTAGATTCACGTATCGCAAAAACTTATGCTGCGGAAACTAATGCTGCTAATAAAAATGCTATTTACGATTCTTATATCAAAGCGTTCCGTTGGAGTTCTGACCGGTTGGATAAAAACGGAGGTATCATTGCATTTGTTTCAAATAGTGGTTGGTTAGACGGAAGCGGAATGGATGGCTTACGTAACTGTTTGGAAAAAGAATTTTCTTCCATTTATGTCTTCAATTTAAGGGGCAATGCAAGAACGCAGGGGGAATTAAGAAGAAAAGAGGCTGGGAACGTATTTGGCAGTGGTTCAAGAACCCCCATTGCCATTAGCTTATTGGTAAAAAATCCAAGTGTCAAAAAAGAAAAAGCCACCATTTATTACCATGATATTGGGGATTATTTAAACCGTGAAGAAAAATTGGAAATTGTAAAAAAATTCGGTTCCATTGGCAATCCTGAAATGCTATTGACAATACTTACCACTAATGAACATGGGGATTGGATAAGTCAAAGGAATGAATTATTTGAAACATTTATAAATATAGAATCACTCAAAAAATTTGAAATTAAAAGTCATTCATATTTTTTAGCCCATTCTCTTGGAATTGCAACAGCCCGTGATTCATGGGTTTATAACTTTTGCTCCGAAAAATTAACAGATAATATGCAAATTACGATTGAGTTTTTCAACCAACAACGTAAGGAATATCAAGATGTATTAGCGAAAAATAAATTAGATTTTGATTCTTTTTGTTCAAATGATGCTCGAAAAATCAGTTGGAATGATTCATTGAAAAATCTATGTTCAAAAAACATTGAACTAAAATTAAAGAGTGATGAAAAGAGAATCGGTTTGTACAGACCTTTTTGCAAAAATCATTTATATTTTGAAAGGAGTTTTATCCAACGTCCATATCAACAACCTAAATTTTTTCCGAATAAAGATTCAAAAAACATAGTTATATGTGTATCGGGATTGGGTGGAACAAAAGAAAATTCAATTATTATTTCTAATTACATCCCAGATTTAAACTGCTTGGATGCTGGAACGCAATGCTTCCCGCTTTATTATTACGAAGAATGCCAGAAACAAAATATCACCCTGTTTGACGAAGGCAAAAAAGACCTTGTCCGCAGAGACGGCATAACAGACTTTATCCTGCAAAGAGCCAGAAAACAGTATGGAAACATGGTAACAAAAGAAGACCTTTTTTACTATGTTTACGGATTTCTGCACAGCCCCGCATACCGCAAAACCTTTGCCAGTGATCTGAAAAAAATGCTCCCCCGCATTCCTTTGGTGGAAGAAACCGCAGATTTCCGGGCATTCAGCAAGGCAGGCAGAAAACTTGCGGATTTGCACATCAATTACGAAACCGTGCCGCCATATGAAGGCGTAAGCGTAACCGGCGCAGATGTTTCGGCAAGCTCAACAGACAAGGGTTTTTACAAAGTGGAAAAAATGCGTTTCCCGAAAAAAGGGCAGAAAGACACCATTATTTACAACAGCAGGATCACCATTGAAAACATACCGGCAAAAGCCTATGAATACGTTGTAAACGGCAAAAGTGCCATTGAATGGATAATGGAGCGATACCGTGTAACCATTCATAAGGACAGTGACATCAAAAACGACCCAAACGATTGGGCAGATGAAGTGGGAAATCCAAGATATATTTTGGATTTACTTTTGAGCATCATCAATGTAAGTATGCAGACAGTGAATATTGTGGAAGGACTGCCAAGCGTAACTTTCGAATAATTATATAAAATATCGAGTGTACAGAACCGCATCTGTTAAATGAAATACTTTCCCAGGAGAATTTATGAGACTGTTTTCCAGATTGTTTGACAGGTTTAAAAAGGTTGACGGCGTCGAGAATGTCAGAGTTATAGACGGTCATGTTTTTTTCATGTCCAATGAAGACCCCCAGATCGACAGACCAAAAGCATTAGGAGCGTTTGTTTTTGCCGGATTTGAAAAAAACAGACCATCATTTTTCCCGGCAAAAATCAAACCCAACAGGCCATTTCACCATTTCAGGATAGACAGATTTCTTGAAGGTAAATATCAGAAAGATATTCCTGCGGTTGCCATTGATGAACCTTTTAATCCTGATTTTACAGACGGAACTGCTGATCCGGAAGTCACCGCCGATCCCGATCCGATTCCGGAACCAGTATTTTATCTCCCTGCCAAATTCCCGGAATCTTATCTTGTGGAAGGGCTGGCATCCGATCTGGGGGGATTTCTTGATTTTCTGAAAAACAGCAAATGCAGCAAAGAAACAATGACCTGTTATTCTTTAGATATTCGTTTCTTGCATCAGGAACTTGAAGGCAATCTTAATCCGGAAAAAATCAAAAATATTCTCCACAAAATCAGTTCAAATGCCCGGAGAAACCGGATGCTTGCCGCTCTCAAAACCTATGGCAAATACCGCCTGATTTTCGGGGATTATCGGATCACCATGATTCTGTCCACCTCTCCGGATATTCGGAAGGTCAGACAGACACCAAAGCCCCAGAAAACGCTGTCCAAAGAGATGACAGAACTCTATCTTTTGCAGGCAGAAAATCTTTGCAGGGCAGGAGACAGAACCGGAGTTTGGATGGCTCTTTGTCTGTATGGTTTCAAACCTTCAGAATTTCCAAGTCTCAAGTTAGTCGAAACTCCCGGCAGCCGGATGAACCGACTGGAGATCAGCCGACCCGGAGGAAAAATTCACACTGCCAGCATTCCCGCGTGGCTTTTCCGGGCAATCGCGGATCTGTCCCCAAAAGAAAGGGGAGGGAACAGAATAACCATATACAAAGGCTTGCAGAAATATGGCACTTATCCGAGGCAGTTGTATAATAATGCTGCTGCTGATGACATGGAGCGGGATCACGCCTGCGGAAGAAAAGCCGCTTGATCTTGTCATAAAACAGCAGAGAGCGGTTATTGCATGGCCGCAGACTGAACACGAAAGGCCGCAGGTCAACTGGTACTGGCAGCAGATAAGGAAAATTGCAGCAACACAGTTTTCCGGCATGGATATGGAACTGGCCGTCAGTCCCTCGTATAAAACCGGAGGGGATGATGAGGGCTTTCTGCTCGGTGCAACCATTCCCCTGTATTCCAAAGAAAAGAAACTCGCCCGGAACAAAGCAGCCCGGAACTTTCTTGACGAAGGAGCCAAGCTCTGCGCTCAACTGGAAGAGGCACTCAGAACCTACCTGATTTATCAGCAGGCATACAGCAATTATGAAATGCTTGCACAGGATGAAGGATCAGATATTCTGGATAAGCTGGTAAAGGTTCAGGTGGATATTGTGAAGCAGGAAGCCCTGATTACACAATCCCACCGGCAGCTTCAGTCCTTCATTGCGCCGTTCTGTTCAGAAGTAAAGATTTTGGGTTGGGAAAAGGCAAAATGACGATCTGGAAAGACATCGGGCTTATCGGCAGAGACAGGCTTCTTGAAAAAGAGGTCATCCCCATCACCCTGCACCCAAACAAGCGATTTGTTCTTGTGGGAGAAGCCGGGATCGGGAAAACTGCCATTTTGGAATGTGCTGCGGAAAATTCCCGGCGGAAATCTGTTTTGGTTAATGCAATGACTCAAAATCTGACCATGCTCAAACAGATTGCCGAAGCATGGGAAATCCAAGTCGAGAGTGAAGGAGGCAAACCAAAAGCATCAGAATATCAGTCTGCCATTTTGCAGAGCAGCGGTCATGCGCTTTTCATAGACGATCTCCATAAAGCCTCATCCGCAAAATTGATCCTGTTTCGTGCATTGGCAGAGCGGCACAAGGTCTGCGGAGCCATGCGATCCGGACTTGCCAAAAAAGACGACCTGAAACAATTCCTTTGGGGTGTAAGGCAGATCACGGTTGGCAGATTAAAGAACGCGGACACGGAAAGATTGACCCGGAAGCTGATTCTGAAAGAAGGCAGCACATTGGATATGATGCAGGTTGCCCGCGTTTCCGGAGGAGTACCGGGGCGGATCGTAGCGATGGTGAACTCAGGACAAATCCAGAGGCATGATTCACGCCTGCGAAGTGAAGAAATCGATATTGGCCCCTGGCTGATCGGTTTATTTGGCTTTATGGCAATTTTCAGGATCATGGGCAGGCAGATGGATGCTACCGATTTAACGCTCTTAGGTGGCGCAATCATGCTGATAGTGCGGTTGTTTATCTATCCGTTTGTAAGCAAAGGAAAACAAAAATAGATGGAAAGGAAACTATTATGGATTTTATTCCCTATGAGCCAATAGATGATAATCAGGGACAAAAATATGTTTGGGAAAAACTGAAAAATTTGTTCAGAAATACCGAAGGAGTTGCTTATTACCGGTATCCGATATTTACAAAAATTGGTCGTCTTGAACGGGAGCCGGATATTGTTTTCCTTATCCGCAAAATAGGTTTATGGGTTATTGAATGTAAGGGATGCGGTATCAATAATATTGCCAGTGTTCAGGGGCATGAATGGAAAATGAGGGACTGGCACAAAGAAACAGAATCTCCTGTTGCCCAAGCTGAAGATCAGATGTTCGCAATAAAGAACAAACTGGATGAGCGCAGAGAAACCAGAAATCTTCTCTCTTTTAATTTCAGGGTTGCTTTACCTTTCGTTGACCGTTCGGAATGGTTAAACCGGAATTTTAATTATTCCGAATGTATTTTTTTCAGAGATGATTTTAACCCAAACAGTATGACCAGGCTGATTCAGGATAATGCGCAGACAAATCGTCAAAATACACTTTCAGATGAACAATGGGAACTGGTAAAAAATATTTTAGGTGGAGGGAAACTTGATAAAGAGCCTCCCCGATCTGTCCCTACCAATACACCACAGGAAAGCCCGGTAAGAATACTCAGCAAAATAGAATCAAAAATGTCTATCTTAGACCAGAGGCAGCAAAAGATAGCCTTTGAGATTCCGCCAGGCCCTCAACGTATCCGTGGCTTGGCGGGTACAGGAAAAACAGTTTTGTTTGCCAAGCGGATTGCAAAAATGCACGCACGTCATCCAGAATGGGAAATTGCTTTTGTATTCTTTACACAGGCTTTATACGGTCATATTAACCAATTGATTGATTTGTATCACCGGGAAATGACCGGGGAAGCCCCAAATCGTTCAAAAATTCATATACTGCATTCATGGGGGGGCAGAAAGCAAAAAGGTTTTTATTCTGATTTGGCTTTGAAATGTGGTCAGAATCCAAAAACTTTGGATAATGTAAAACGTGAATTAAAAAAAACCGCAATCGCTCCTTCCGCAGCTTTTGAATATATATGTGATGAACTTGAAAAAGCATGTCCAAGTCCTCCCGAAATCTATGATGCTGTTCTGATTGATGAAGGTCAGGATTTGCCACCATCGTTTTACCGCCTTGCATATAAATCGTTAAAATCTCCAAAACGTCTGTATTGGGCTTATGACGAAGCACAGGGGATCGGTACGTTGATCGTCCCGCGGCCTAAAGAAATCTTTGGTGAAAATCCTGATGGCACTCCTGTTGTTGATTTGGGTGGTAACAGACTGTCTGACGGAACAATTACATCAAGATATTATGAAGGCGGTATTGCCAAAGCCCATAATATAAATAAATGTTACCGTGCATCACGGCAAATATTGATGACAGCACACGCTATTAATATGGGGTTATACCGTAAAGATGGGCCGCTACAGGGTGTTACCAGACAGGAAGAATGGGAATCTTTGGGATACAAAGTTGAAGAAGGAGATTTTTCATCTGAAAGTGTAAAAGCGCAGAAAATAGTCAGGATCAAACGCCCGGATGAGGCCAGTCCGCATATGATTGACAGCGATACAACACTGTATGCGGCAGCAGAGCCTTTATTGGCTATGAAGATTTTCGATACCGAGGAACTGGAAAGAGAATGGATTGCTGAGTCTGTAGCACAGGATTTAAATCATGGTTTGGCACCTGAAGATATTCTGATTACCGGGCCTTCTGGTGACTATGAAAAAAAATATTTTGAATTATTAAAACAGGTTATGGAACAAAGAAAAGGAATAAAAACCTGCATCGCCGGTGTAGATACCGATCTGGATATATTTCGGATTAAAGGATTTGTTACAATTGCTCCCATATTCAGGGCCAAAGGCAATGAAGCATGGAAAGTTTATGTATGCCGATTTCACTATGCGGATCGGCCTATGGCATGGAAGGAGGGAGAAGAAGAAATTCATAAACGAAATGAAGCATTTACAGCTATAACCCGATGCCGTCTGTGGTGTGTTTTAACCGGTCTTGCTTCTCCTGTTTTTGATGAAATCAAGAATATGCTGAATGATTATCCATATTTGAAATTTACAGCTTTTAATCAGAAAACTATTGCCAGAAATAACGATGAGGAAATAGAAGAAACATATCTTACAGAAGAACTATATCAACAGCAACTTATTAAATTTTGAAATAAATCTAATAAGAATTGCTTACGGGATAAGCAGATGAATCAGACAGAAGAACAGGAAGCAATTGTAAGGCACTGTATTAAACGGGGTGAGTTGGTAAAAATCAACGCATTTGCCGGTACAGGTAAAACCAGTACATTAGAGATGGTTGCCCGTGCAAATAAGCATATCCGCTTTCTCTATCTGGCATTTAACAAACCCGTACAAAAGGAGGCAGAAGAACGGTTTCCTAAAAATGTAACATGTAAAACGAATCACGGTCTTGCTTTTAGAGGATTCGGTTCCCAAGTGAAAGGGCGGCTGGTTTCCAGCCTCAAGGCCAAAACAGTCATGGATGCCTATCATATGAAAGATTATTGGTATGCCAATTATACTATCCAGACTTTTCAGAATTATTTAATTAGCGCAGACCTTAAAATCCAAAAAGACCATATCCCGCATGAAGTTGAATTCTATTACAAAAGAGAGCTAAAAAGTGAATCTGAAGCGGCAAAGATGATAAACAAGATTATTGAAAGTGCAGACCAGCTTTTACATGATATGTATTATGGCGGTAATCCGGCCATCGGATGTCTGCATGACTGCTATTTAAAGTTTTATGCACTGTCTGAACCCGATCTCAGTTACTATGATGTGGTTTTGCTGGATGAGGCTCAGGATACAAACCCAGTGATGAAAGGCATAATTTTTAATCAAAAAAATAAAAATGTTACAAAGATAGTCTGTGGTGATTCGCATCAACAGATATATACATGGCGCGGTGCTGTTGATTTCCTGAAAAAACTGGAAGGTGTGCAGTATAATCTGACCTGCTCTTTCCGGTTTGACAACGATATAGCCAGACTTGCGAATATGATTTTAGCGATTTTCAAAAATGAAAGTCTGAAACTTAAAGGAATGCGAGATAACAGTAACAAAGAGGATTTTAATGGCAGTAAATATACTTACATTTCCCGGACAAATGCTGAAATATTCAAAACGGCAGCGAGTCTGTATCAGCATAAGGCTATTGGTTTTTTAGGCGGGATTCATGGATACCGATTTCAGGATATTCTGGATGTTTATAATTTAAAACAAGGCAGAAGTGAGAATATTATAAACCCGTTTATTCGCAACTTTGAATCCTTTGTACACCTTGAAGGCTATGCTGACAGCGTAAAAGATTTTCAAATATTAAGCACATGCAGTGTTGTTAAAAACTACGATAACGCAATTCCGTCTCTGGTTGAAAAAATAAGAACGGCAGCAGTCCCAGAAACAGATGCTGAAATTTTATTTACTACAGCTCATAAGGCAAAAGGCTCTCAGTGGGATAATGTCTATATGGCTGCGGATGACTTCCCGGAAATTGTTAAGAATGGTAAGATCATTAATCCGGATTCTCTGCCTGCCGAAGAATTTAACCTGTATTATGTCGCAGTAACAAGAGCTAAGAAAAATTTGAGATTTCCTGCTAATTCAAGTTTCGGCCAGTTTATTAAACTTGCGGAAAAGGAAAAGGAATGCAAGTAATTTGGTAAAATCTTTAAAAGAGTAGGTTCTTCTTGACCGCACCCACACATGCCGCTTTTGGTATTCTCTGGGCTGCTCTTGCCGGTCAGGGGTATCTGAATGCCACAGCCGCAGCATTAGGGGCATTAGTGCCGGACATTGACCATCCGCAAAGCAGCATAGGCAGGGTGTTTTTTTTCCTCTCCATTCCGCTTAATCAGAAATTCGGACACAGGGGATTTATCCATTCCTTTATTTTATATACCCCTTTTGTGATCCTCGGATTTTTCTTTTCTGATTTTGTTCTTTGGCTTTCCCTGGGAGCCATCAGCCATATTGTCATTGATTCCTATAATGTGTCCGGCGTAAAGGCTTTGGTTCCCTTTACACAGCGGACTGTAATCTGTTTCAAAGATGATTGGCGGGTCCGGACAGGTTCTACACCGGAAATTTTTGTATTTCTTGTAATCGGCGGTTTGGTTTTGGCTATGGGATATGCCGAAACCATCGGCGGCGCCAGAAAACTGATCAATCTTCTTGCCAGATCGCACAGAATCACAGAGCAGGAATATGCCAGAGCAGGGTTGTTCCGATGTGAAATCGAAGGCAGATTCAGATGGCAGAACGGAGTTACAGAGGATGTGCGCTGGCTGATAGTCGGATCGGAGAGCGGAGGAGACTCCAGCGGAACAGGAAAGAATCTGGTTTGTTGGGATGGAAAGAAACTGATCCGGGAAAAGCATGGCCGTTTTCTGCGCTCAAAACTCATAGAGTCAAAGCAGGAATGGCCGATAGTCAAGGCAAAGGGGATCATCAGAGTGGCCAAACCCTCATTTTGGATGAGCGGGGGGAAATGGCATATAGCCGAAGCCGGACAGAAAGCGATGGGAACCGTAAAGAGCGCGGACGGTTCCCACCCGGAAATTGAGGTGGCAGATGCAGACAACGGATGGCAAAAGGGCTTATATCCTGTCGAAAATTCAGACGGCACTGGATCAGGCACAGAGTCCGGACGTACTGATCCAGATTCAGGATGACCTTCTTGAACTGATGAACGCGGAGAGGATGACGCTATATGCCTGTGATCAGGAAAATATAGAACTTTTCAGCTATATGAAAGTTGGGAATGAAGTCCCTGAAATCCGTGTTCCCGCAGATATGAATTCTGCCGCAGGGTTCTGTGTCAGCACTCAGAAAACCGTGAATATCGCTGATGCCTATGACAGCCGGGAGTTAAAGGCATTTGACGAACGCCTGAAAATGGATTTATCATGGGATAAAAAAACCGGATTTCGCACCCGGCAGGTATTATGCACCCCCATCATATATGACGGTAAATATATCCTCGGAGCCTTGCAGTTTCTGAACGCCAAAGGCAAAATCCGTTTTGACCAGCAGGATGAAATACTTGCGGAAAAAGTCTGCATTTCCCTTGCTCAGACCATGCAGAAATATGTTTCAGCACCGGCAGACAAAGATATACCGGAGGATATTATGGAGATACTTCTGAAATATGAGATCGATATATCACAGGGCGCAGCAAAGGCGGTAAACGATTTGATTTTGGAAAACAGAGACCTGAAGGATCGCCTGAAAAAATGTCAGGCAATTTTTGAGGGATTGAAATAGTTGTATAAATTTACCAACGCAGAAAGGACTATGTTATGAAGAAATTTGTTTTAATGATTCTTATATGTTGTTTGTTACCAATATTATATGGTTGTGGCAGTGACGATGATGATGAAAATACGGATACAGGTACAGTAATTAATTCGGCTGAGTCTGCATTTTTTTATAAATATACGTCCCAAAATATCGAAACTCCTTTTTATGCCTACAGCAATACTGAATTCACTATCAACATGTCTGGCAATTGCGATTATCAGTTTGACTTGCTTACAGAAGATAAGAAGACGCATAGCACCATTGCCTCCGGGACAGGTGTTGACACAAAGGCATATATGAATCTTGATGCAGATAATTATTTTTTAGATGCAGATGTAGAATCTGTTGACGGTGGTAATTGTCAATGGGAAGTGGTAATAAATGCAATGTTTGCTATTAATGGCTCTGGGTCATCCACTGGTAATACTTCTGGGGGCAGTAGTAGTTCTTCAGGTTCTTCCGATAGTGGTTGTACTATACATACGGGTAGCGGTTGCTGTAATAATCACGGAGGGGTAGCATCATGTAACAGTAACGGAAAAGCTGTATGTTCAGATGGTTGGATTTCGTCTTGTGACTGTTCATGTTATTGATTAGTTGTTCGTTGAGGAAGTAACGGTATGGTTATTTGTAATGACGGATGGACAGGCTCATCATGTACCTGTCCTTAAATATTCCACATAAAACTTTATGAGGTGAGTAATATGAAAAATTACTGGATAATTTCATTTACATTTTTGCTTTTTTTATTCTTTTTGCCGACTTCCGGTTTATGTAAACGTGGCTGTTGTTCCCATCATGGCGGAGTTTGCGGTGACAGATGTTGTGACGGAACTCCCTTATCTGCCAAATGTAGAGGATCGTCATCTACTTATATTCCGCCTGTTGCACCAAAATCATCAGGAGCATACAGTCCTCCATATAGACAGACTTACGATAAACCTTCTGTTGCACCTGCGCCCACAGTTGATACTGATAAAAATAACAAAGAGAGTTATCTCGTTGTTTTTAAAAACGGTCAAAAAATAAAAACAACAATGGCATGGGAGGAAGATAATCAGGTTAAGTTCTACCGATATGGAGCGGTTATCGGTTATCCAAAAGATAAAATAGAACGTATTGAACCCTTAGAAGAATAGGAACTTTTTATGAAAAATTGTTTTGTATTCATATATCTTACTTTGTTTCTCTTTATAAGTTCTCTCTCATTTGCCGATTGCCGGGGCTGTTGTTCAGGTCATGGAGGCGTAACCTGTGTCAACGGCATCACCATGTGTAAAGACGGCACAGGGTTATCGGAAAAATGCAAGGCAAAATGTGACAAATGCGGAACTGGCACAGTCAGCGACAGTCCAGCACCGGCAACAAGCCAACCTGCGTCATCTGCCAAACCAAAAACCGGAAAGAAAGCCGGTTCAGGCAATATCTCAAATGATTCTTTCAATAAGGCAAAAAAGAGCTTAGAGCGACAGGTTTACGCAGATCACAGAATCACCTTTTACTGCGGCTGTCCATTTGATCAAGGTAAAAATGTTCTGTCATGCGACAGATACACCCCGAAATCAGACAGTAAGCGATCCCGAAAAGTGGAGTGGGAGCATGTTGTTCCTGCCGCCCATTTCGGACAGAGCTTCAAGGAATGGCGGGACGGCCATCCAGATTGTGTAGATGGGAAAGGAAAACCATTTAAAGGCAGAAACTGCGCCAGTAAAGTGGCTATTCCATACAGATACATGGAATCGGATATGTACAACCTTGTTCCGGCCATTGGGGAGGTAAATAGACTGCGCTCAAATTTCCGTTTTGACATGATTTCCGGAGAAAGCCGGGAATTTGGGGCATGTGATATGGAAATTGATTCACAGGCAAGGGTGGCCGAACCCCCGGAACGTGTGCGCGGGGATATTGCCCGGACATATAAATATATGAATCAGGCATATCCCGGACATGGAATAATCGGTAGATCCTCTGTAAAACTTTTTGACGCATGGGATCGCCAAGACCCTGTTGATCAGTGGGAGTGTGAAAGATGCAGGCGAATCGAGGCAATTCAGGGGAATGAAAACCCTGTGGTAAAGGAAGCCTGCAAAGCTGCGGGATTGTGGTAAAGATGAAACATCATCAAAGGAGAGAAATATATGTTCCGAAAAATTATTATAACAGTCATCATCTTGATCAGCTCTTTTGCATATGCAGGTGAACGCAGATATTTTGACCAATACAGCAACGAAATTACAAAAGAACAATACCAGCAGCTTATACAATCATGGTATGCAAATCTGAAAAAGTCTGCTGTCACACCTGTACCATCCGAAATTGTCCAAACAGCAGCCCCAGTTCCTGCTTCGGCAGATACACCCATAACCGCCATAACTTCTACTCCTGTCGTTAATATTCCAAAAGACAGTTTTGGCAGACCGTTAAAGGATGCTGAAGGCCGATGGATTACCTATCCCGGTCAAGAAGGCTATGGCAGCACTATGCGATCATATACAACAGAAAAACCTCTTGATATGACAAGAGATGTACGCGTAAGAGGCCATTATCGCACTACCAGCACTGGAAAAAAAGTGTGGGTACGGGAACATACCAGAAGCAAATAGTCTATCTGTATAAAAATCCAAAGGAGCAAAGCGGCAAACGCAAAGCGGGCGCATTTTTGCAACGCACTGGAAAAAACGAAGTTGAAACGTAACGTTTATTACGTTTCAAAAAAAGCAACGCTTCGAATTTGCTTTTAGGGTGTTCAACACATATTTGGGTTCAACATTTTTACTTAGATTCCTACCTGCACATAATACCCCATCAAAACAGATCGGTTTGTGTCCTACCGTTTCGGCGAAATCAAGCACAGCATGGAGGAATGCCTGCACCGGGGCATGACCTATGAACTGCCCCTGCGCATCACCGTGCGTCTGGTGGTCTATGATCAGGACAGAGACAGCGGTGTGTCCAACATCCGGGACATCAAGGAGCAGGAAATCTATTTCGGCGCCATCCCCCTCATGACCGGGCGGGGAACCTTCATCATCAACGGAACCGAGCGGGTTGTGGTCAGCCAGCTCCACCGGTCCTCGGGCGTGTTTTTCGATCATGACCGGGGCAAAACCCATTCCTCGGGCAAGGTCATCTATTCCTCCCGCATCATCCCGGTCCGGGGCTCGTGGATCGACATGGAAGTGGATCCCAAGGACATCGTGCACATCCGCATAGACCGCAGGCGCAAGTTCCCCATCACCCTGCTGTTCCGGGCCTTTGGCTACACCACCGAGGATCTTTTGGACTATTTCTACCGCACCGAGCAGATCCTCCTGGAAAACGGTCAGTGGCACAAGGTGTTTGACGAGGAATGCCTCCGGGGCCGCCGCGCCCCCTTTCACGGATGTCGATGATCCTGTCACGGGTGAATCCATTGTTTAAAAAGGCCGGGTCTTCACCTGCTGTCCTGCGCCAGATGTGGCAATCGCCGGCACAGACCGCATTGCCCTCACGCCTGATGGATCTATTTGAACCAGCTGCCCGCACCTTGTCACAGACCCCCGGTCCGGGCAGATCCCCTCGCCCGCTTCAACGACACTCGACATGCCCCTGATTGAGCGCATGACCGAGGCCCGCGTGTCTGATCTTATCCTGTTCATAGGACGGTCTCATAAATGGAGACGCGATCCGCAAAACCCTGCTCCTGGACAAAACCGCAGATCAGGAAGATACCCTCCTCGACATCTACCGCCGATGCGCCCCGGGAACCCGGCCACACCCGAAGGTGGCCAGAGAGTTCTTCGATAATTTGTTCTTCCCTGTGCGGCCTACTATGACCTGTCCGGCGGGACGCATGAAAATCAACTTCCCGCCTCAATCTCGGCACCCCCAGGTCCGTGCGCACCCTGCTGGAGGACATCCCGGTCACAGCCAAAACCCTCGTCGAGCTGGACACCCAGGACCGGTGGATGACATCGACCATCTGGGCAACCGCGCCGGGTAAGGGCCAAGAACTCCTCGAAAACCAGTACCGCATCGGACTCGTGCGCGCATGGAGCGGGCCATCCGGGAGCTTATGCTGAGCCTGCGAGGAGGCGGACGCGCTCATGCCCCATGACCTGGTCAATCCCGTGTCGGCGGCCGTATTGGCGAATTCCTTCGGCACCAGCCAGTTTTCCCCAGTCTGGCATGGATCAGACCAACCCCCTGTCCGAAACCACGCACAAGCGCCGCCCGTCCGCACTGGGGTCCCGGCGGTCTCACCAGGGAGCGGGCCGGGTTTGAGGTCCGGGACGCACCCTCCCACTACGGACGCATCTGCCCCATAGAAACCCCCGAAGGCCCCAACATCGGCCTCATCGTGTCCCTGTCCACCTATGCCCGCGCCAATGACTTCGGGTTCATAGAAACTCCCGTACCGGGTCGTGGAAAATTCCACCGACCCCCCGAATCCGCTTCAGCGCATTTGAGGAAAAACTCATCCCATACTCCAGGTCAGCACCCGTGATGAAACCGGTCGGTTACATCAATCCCAAAGTCACGGCCCGTATCCAGGCGAGTTTGAAATGGTCGAGCCCGAGCGCATCGAGCCTGCGGACATCTCCCCCAACCAATGTCAGCGTGTCCGCGCCTCGATTCCCTTTCGGAAAACGATAGACGTAACCGCGCGCTCATGGGGTCCAACATGCAGCGCCAGGTCAAAGCTCCCTGGCGCAGCCTCCGCGCCCCTTGTGGGAACCGGCATAGAGGGCGCGGTGGCCTGGGTGACCAAAGGTCACGGCTGCGGTCAGGGGGACGGCGCGGTCGTGGATGCGGATGCATCCCGCATTTCGAGGCGCATGACTTCAGCCAGGACCCGGATCAGCGCCTATTTGTTCATAAACTCAAGTTTGTGCGCTCCAACCAGAACATCTGCTTCAACCAGCGCCCCCGTGCGCTGGGGAGACCGGGTGTTGGCCTATCAGATCATCGCGGTGACGGCCCCGCAACCGAAAACGGGGAACTCGCCCTGGGGCAAAACGTCACGGTCATGCTCATGCCTCGGGCGGATACCTGAAGACTCCATCCTGGTCAGCGAAAACCTGGTGCGTGACGGCGTTTACACCCTGCGTACATCGAGGAGTTTGAAATCGTGGCCCGCGCATACCCGTGCTGGGACGCGGCGAGGAAATCACCCGCATCCCCACGTGTGGGCGAGGAGGCCTCGTGGACATGGACGACTCCTGGCATTGTGCGCCTGGGCGCGGACATAGTCCGGCCCGGAGACATCCTCAGGCAAGGTCACGCCCAAGGGAGAAACCCAGCTTCCCGCCCGGCGAAAACTCCTTGCGTTTACTCCGGGGAAAAGGTCGGAGACGTGAAAGACACTTGCGGGTCCCCCGAAAGTCGAGGGAACCGTCACAGACGCCAAGGTCTTCACCCGCAGGGGCGCAGACAAGGAC
>JAWKPW010000065.1:0-33134 GCA_041390465.1 Desulfobacterales bacterium
CCCGGCACATCTATAAAATGGCGGATGAAGGCAAGTATTATTTCCTTTCCCGTCCCCGCAGATTCGGCAAATCCCTGACCGTTTCCACGCTCCGGTGCCTGTTTCAGGGAAAAAAGGATTTGTTTGAGGGACTCTGGATAACACAGAACACAGACTGGGACTGGAAACCCCATCCTGTAATTCTGTTTGATTTCAATTCCATCAGCCATGCCGGATGATAAAAATTAAAATGATTATAAAGTATTTTATTGAATTATACAAACCTTTTCAGTATATTGGCAGAAAACAAAACGGCTGTCAAAAAGGAGGGCGGTATTATGGATAATCAGGCTGTATTGCAGGAATTGCAAATAAAAATTTCCGCTGTTCAGGAAATCGAAGATAAAATCAAAATGCTGCATCAGGAAGTCGAACTGCTGCTGGGTGATCTCAAAAGATCTGTTATTCCCTGGCTGAATGAGATTTACAGCCGGTGGCGTCCCGAAATCAGCGAACCGGTTGTGCATGTTGATTTCAGATCGATGACCGCTTTTGAACTCTTTGTAACAGAAATTAACGGTCTGAACGTCAGGGCAAGAGAAGGGGATAAGAATGCTTATCATCGGTTTTCATTGCAAAATAAGATTGAAGATTACGAAACATCTGCGTTTATTTTGCCGGTATCCATATACCGGGAACTTTCCGATTTGCTTGAATTTCAGGAATATCCTACCGTAAGATTTGATAAAGATGGAAAAGTGTTTTATGAAACTCCGTCATATTTTTCAAAAAGAAAGGTCTGAGAAGGATCATTCGAAAATTCAGGAGACAGAAATTTTGGTTCTTGCGGATTATCTTGAAGAGTAAACAGATAACCTGAACAAAGGAGGATTATCATGGCACTGGCTGCACTGAAAAATGAGGGTTACACATATGAAGATTATCAGCACTGGCCTGACAGTGAACGCTGGGAAATCATTGACGGGGAGGCTTATGATATGAGTCCTGCGCCGCTGATTCGGCATCAGAACATTGTTCTCAATATTTCCTATGAATTAAAAAAATCTCTGGGGAAAAAATGCCCGGTTTTCATTGCGCCTACAGATGTGGTGTTTGATGAATACAATGTTGTGCAGCCGGATGTGTTTGCGGTATGTGATCGGAACATCATCACGGAAAAAAACATACAGGGTGCGCCGGTTCTGATTATCGAGGTGATTTCTCCGTCCACTTCTCTGAAGGACAGAAGGGAAAAGAAGAATCTTTATGAAAGGTTCGGGGTGAAGGAATATATTCTTGTGTTCCCGGATGACTGCACAGTGGAAAGATATGTTCTGAAAAAAGGTGGTTACGGAGCTCCGGAAATCTTCAACTGGGACGAGGAACTGCCCCTTGCCTCCTTTGATGTGAAAATTGCGCTGTGGGAGATATTTGAAAAGGAAAAAAATGCAGAATAAAATCTGTCCGACAGGAGGGCTGTGACAAAATTAAAAATTTTTGCACTCCCGCTTAGTTCCTGCCTGCTATTCCGCTCCAAAAATTTTGCAGAAGTGCTGATAAAAAAAATGTGTATTGTGAAACCCTCTTCTCCGGTTGCGGTTGTTTCCGCGAAAGATGATCACTTCCGCGCCGATTTCCCGGCAAATCCGGCATTCGCATTTTTTCCAGGGCCGGTCCTCCAGGGTTTTGCGGATCATCCGATCATGACCGACCCGTCTGCCTTCGATGAGTCCGTCATAGGTCATGACAGCATCAAACACATCTTCCATATCCGCCTCATCCCGGTCATAGGCTCGCAGCAGTTCCAGACACTTTTTTTCCAGTGCCTGAATTTCCTCCAGTGAGGCTTTTGCGGCTTTTACAATTTTTTTGGCCTTGGGGCTTTTTTCCGGCTGGGGAATGCGAATGGCCGCGTATTTGTGCCCGGGTGCAAAATAATTGGAATTTGCCCCCAGCCAGGCCCGGCGCAGAAAAGACGCACTGTCCAGGCTCCTTACGCCCAAGTCCTGCATTTCTTTCAGGGCTTCGGGACGGGCCACACCAAAAAGGTGCAGATCCGTGCCGGGTTTGAGAACGCGGTTCACAGCTTCCAGCACTTCCAGAATTTCCGGTGTTTTGCTCCGCACCAGTCCGCCCAGAGCAATATAGGTGTAACCCATTTTCTGGTATTCCTTTACCGCGTCTGCATAACTTTCCGGAGACCAGCCCTGCGCCGCGCCAATGGGCGTGAAACTGTATCCGCGTTTTCGGTGCATTTCCATGAAGGAGCGGGCATTGTTCACCGTGATCTCATAGCGCCGGAATTTTTCCGCATCATCCGCAATTTCTGTTCTCCAAACGCGGGGCGTGGCATCAAAGAGATTCTCCTGAAATTTGCGGGAGGAAACTTCGGATGCCTTTCCGCTTTTAAGGAGTTTCTCATATTCCTTTTGGCTGATTTCCTGTTTTTCCCGATCCGGAGTGAGCAGAAAAAATACCTCTTTTTTCATTACTGCATTGACAATCAGGTGATCAATGCTGACGCCGTAATCAAAATCCAGACGTTGGTAGTAATCAAGAATCTCTCCGGTTTCATAGGGAGGTTCTGCTTCCGTGAGATAGCCGAATGCGCCGCAGTCGCCCATGATGGGAAATTCACGGGGAACCCGCAGATACCGGTGAACCCCGATTTTTTCCAGAAGGGCTTTTTTGCTTTTTTTTGCCTCCACAATGATTTTGGAAATCAGAATGCCGTCATAGGGAGGGCTTTCATAAATTTCATGTGCGTAATGGGCATATTCGTAAGCATCTCCGGTTCCGTGCGGATGGCTGTCGGTGAGAAAATCATACGCGGGATTGACCAGATCATCCCATTCCGGAATGAAATAGCGCATTTTTTTCCGGTGCGGACTGTTTTTCCAGGATTCCGGCACCCGGATGACACGGGCGTCATACTCCGCGATAAGCAGGGCATCCGCTTCGCTCTTTTTCTTTGCAGGCAGGGATGTTTTCGGTTCCGGACCCGGAACCCTTCTCTGTTTTTTTTCAAAGCTGCGGATGAAATCTTTCAGCCGTTCCGGAAACCGAAACATGTCAGCAGCAAAAGCCCCGCCCTGCTGTCTGGCCTCCTCACCGAGAATTTCCATCACCCGTCCCTTGAGCGAAACCAGTGCTGCCCCCAGCCGCCGGCCATCCTTGTTATCCAGCAAAAGACAATGCACGCGCGGCCCTTCGGGAAGATGCGCCTGTCCGCCCCTGCCGCAGACAAACACACAGTTTCCCGGAAAATCAAGCTGTTTCGGCAGATCCACAGCGCGCAGATATTCCTTTCCCAGAAGAAAGAAAACCGTGTCATAACCGGCAAGGGCAGAAAGGGTTTTGGCAGGCAGATCCAGAAAATCCGCCCATTTGCGCAAGTCCTTTGCCTTCATGCCGGAAAATGTCATTTCATAGGGAACAATGGGCGCATGTTCCTCCAGCAGACCGTATCCGGCTGAAACGATTTTCAGGTCAAACTGAATGCCGGGGCAGAATCTTCTGAGCAGATCCAGCCCTTTTTTCAGCAGCACATGCTGCCGGCCCGTGTACATTTCCCCTGCCGGAAGCCGGAATGCAGCCAGTTCCTTTTCCCTTTCCGCAAAGGTTGCAGTGCCCATCTGCTGAAAATCAGCCTGTGTGAGACAGTTGGCAGGCGCATGTGCCTTGTCTCCGGTGCAGGCCGTGAGAATCAGGATTTTCATTGCACGGAATTCCCTTTTGTCTGCGCGTGCCGCTTTTGCAGAAATTCAATGCTTTCCGCCACAGTTTTCCTGTCCATGTCATGAACTTCGATTTTGTTTCCAATGCCCTTCGGCAGGGTAAGGGTAAGCTGTCCGCCCAGATGCTCCTGAAAGGAGGCAAGGCCCTGCAGAACTTCCGGGTGTCCGTCTTTTCCCTGACGCTCCAGCAGCGGATGCCAGATGGGCAGCCCGGTGCGCACAAAACCTTCGAGTATCTGCTCCATTTCTGTTTTGTCCAGCAGATCCTGTTTCCTGGCCGCATATGCGTCCATGCAGATGCCGATGGCCACAGCCTGACCATGTCCAATGCTGTATCCGGACATGCTTTCCAGTTTGTGCGCAATGCCAGTGTCCAAAATCCAGGGCCAGGCTGATCCAAATTCAAAGGATCCCCATTGCTGCGGATATGATCCAGATGAAGAGACCGCACAGCGGTAAACCGCCTCTTCCATGCGTTCCAGATTCCGGTTCCGAAACTCCCTCTGCATTTTGCAGAAGAAAAGCAAAAAAATCCGCATCCTTGATAATGGCAACCTTGAAGGCTTCCGCAATCCCGGCGATCCAGTGATCAAAATCCAGTGTGGTCAGAAAATCCGCATCATTGAGCACGGCAAAGGGGGGGGCAAAGGTTCCGATGAAATTCTTCTGTCCCAGTTCATTGATGCTGTTTTTGACGCCAATGCCCGCATCATTCTGGGCCAGTGTGGTGGTGGGCACGCGAATCAGACGCAGGCCCCGGTGAACAATGGCTGCGGCAAATCCCACCGCATCCAGAACCGCACCGCCGCCGATGGCCATGACATAACTCTGGCGATCCAGCCGCTGCTCTCCGATTTCCCCTATGATCCGGTGCACCGCATCCCAGTTTTCCTTTATCCGCTCCCCTCCGGGAATCACCTGGGGCTGAGAGCAGAGTTCCATGCTTTGGGCATGGTTTTCAAAATAGGCTGCGATCCGGGAACCCAGGGCCGGATGCGCCAGAGATACGCCTTCATCTGCATACACAATGGCGCGGTGGCGCCGGTTTTCCTCCAGCCGGTTCAGCACAGCGCACAGAAGCGGATTGTCCAAATCAAAGAGATTTCTTGTGAAATGAACCGGATAGGAAAAAGGAACGGAAAAGGACTGGAAACAGCATGTTCCGGAAACCGCTTTGTCTTTCATCTGCCCATCTCCAGACCGCTTTCTTCAAACAGGGGACGGATATGTGCCATACTTTCCCGGCCCGCCTCGTCCGGTGTGTCTGTATAGGGATAAAGTTCCAGACAGATGTCCCCGGCATAGTCCAGCCGTTTCATGGTCTTGAAGACAGATGCAAAATCAATGGCTCCCTGCCCGGGAATCAGATGCTGATGCACACGGGACTCAGCTATATCCTCCAGATGCACATGTCCCGCCCATTCAAACAGCTCTTCAAACGCGGCTGCCGGGTCTTCGCCCACACAGTAAAAATGTCCGATGTCGAAATTGAGCCCCACCGCGTCTGAACGGATATCGCGCATAAAGGATTTGAACTGTGCCGTATTTTCTATAAACAGATCCGGCTCGGGTTCAATCAGCATTTTCACGCCCAGGGTTTCAGCCAGGGGAATCACCTGCTCCAGTCCCTGACAGAAAAGCGCCTGTGCCTCTTTGCGCGTCATGTTTTTTTCCAAAGGTCCGCCGGGCGGTATGGAAATATTGCCGCATCCCAGCATTGCAGCCACTTTCAGGCATTCCAGCGTATGGCGGATGCGGATATCTCTTCGGATTCTGTCCGTCTCGATCCAGGAGGGCAGATACGTATTTCCCACGGCAAACAGAGTGAAACAGTTGAGATTTGTCACCTTCAGATGATTTTTTTCCAAAGTGTCCCGAACATCTTTCACTTTCTGTATATTGAAATCCGGGGGATAAAGATGGGGACGATCACACATGATCTCCAGCCCGCCAAACCCGCACCGGGCAATTTTTCTGATGGCATCTGTCAGAGAAAATTTTACAAACGCGTTGCTGCTGTATCCGAAAACCATTCCTTGCTCCTTAAAAAATATCTGATTCAAAAGTCCTGAGCGTTTTGAAATCTCTCAGCGTTTCAGATAAAATTTTTTTCTTTCCATCTGCATAAACAAAAAAAAGCCACCTGCCTGGCAGGTGGCTTTGGTTTTTGCAATCTCTCAGCTACTTTTTGGGATGACACTGTGCACAGGTGACAGCCGCTGCCTTGGTGTTGTTTTTCTTGTTGAATTCCTTGTGACATTCAATGCAGTTGTCATGCAGGGCCTCTGTATGGTATTCCCGTTTCTGTTCCGGGGTCATCTTTTCGCCTGCAGCGGGTTTCGGGGCCTTGCCGGGTTTGCTGTGACATTCAATGCAGCCCATGACCGGATCCCCCATCTTCAGGTCTTTGAGGGCCTGACCGCTTTCATCATGATGGCATTCCCCGCATCCAACCTTGTAATCATCAATATGTTTTTTATGGGTGAACTGGACAATGCCTTTGGTGTGCGGATAGGCCGGGCTTTCCAGAGCAATGACATCGGCAACCGCTCCGTCTCCGGCAGCTTTGGCAGGAGCCTCTGCTTTTTCAGCCGGTTTTTCTTCCTTTGCCGGAGCCTTTTCCTCTTCTTTCACCTCAGCTTTTTCCTCTGCGGCTTCCTCCTGTTTGGCTTCGGCTGTTTCTTTGGCAGCTTCTTCCTGCACTGCCGCTGCCTCTTCACCGCCCGCGGCTGTTTCTTCCACTGCGGCCTCAGGGGCCGCAGCATGCTCCACCGGGGCCTTGTTGAAGTCCATGCCAATCACCACAACAAGAACAACGATCAAAAGCGCTTCCGTTACCAACAAACCCAGGGTTTTCCTGTCCATCTGAACCTTTCCTCCTTTGCCGGCAGACGTCTTTGAAATTTCAGACAACTGCCCGATTTTGATTGATAAATTCATTTTTCACAACATTGCCGCTTCCTGTTACAGCAAAGAATGCTTTTATAATAAATCCTGATTTTTGTCAAAAACTTTATAAAAAAAGGTGTCAGGTGCTAAGTGTCAGGTGTCAAGTGTCAGGTGTCAGGTGCCAAGTGTCAGGTGTCAGGGGGATCGGTGTTCCGTGTTCAAGATTTCAGGGTTCCATTACCTGACACCTGAAACCGAACACCTGACACCTCTAAAAAGGCAGATGAATGACAAAACAGCTTCCTTTTCCCGGTTCAGATTCCACGTGCATGCTGCCTTTGTGGTTGCTGGTGATGATGAAATAGGAAACAGAGAGCCCCAGCCCGGTTCCCTGGCCCACCTCCTTGGTGGTGAAAAAAGGTTCAAAAATCCGGCGCCGAATTTTTTCCTCCATGCCCGGGCCGTTGTCCGCCACCTCAATCCGGGCATTATCCCCCTCTTTTCGCAGACGCAGGCTGATGAGCGAGGGTCTCTGCGGATCTCTTTTGGATGACATGGCATGGGCTGCATTTCGGAGCAGGTTCAGAATCACCTGCTCGATTTCCGTTGCCACACAGTTCACTTTGGGAAAATTTTCAGGAAAATCGCGGATAATTTCAATCTGCCGGAAATCATATTTTTTCTTCAGATCATAATCATGGGCAGCAAGTTCCACGGTTTTGTCCAGCAGCAGGGCAAGATCTGCCGGAGCCATTCTGGATTCACTGCGGCGGCTGAAACTGAGCATGTTCTGCACAATTTCAGCGGCTTTCTGTCCGGAAAACCGGATTCCGTCCAGAAAACCAATGATATTCCGTTTTTCCAGATAGGCCCGCACTGTGTCCAGTGTGGTTCCGCATTCTGCGGCTGTCTGCACATTGGCCGGCAGATCCGGAGAAATTCTTCTGAGAATATTCTGGGTGCTTTGGAGAATGCCGCCCAAAGGATTGTTGATCTCATGGGCCATGCCTGCCGCGAGTCCGCCCACACTCATCATTTTTTCGGTCTGGATCATCATTTCCTCAAAACGGATTCTTTCCGTAACCGAATCTATGCGAAGCACGGCTCCCTGTGTTCCCTCAGCGGTAAGGGAATAGATGATGATGTCATAATAGCGGATTTCCCCGTTTTTCTCTTTTTTCACCCTTTCCCGGATCACAGGCTGCCGCCTGTGCATGACAGTGCGGATATCTTCGGCGCATTCTCTGAAATCTGCCATCACATCCGAAAACTTTCCGCCCTGCGCCTCTGATGCCCGGACACCGCTGAGTTTTTCCGCAGCCGGATTGAACACGGTGATACGTTCTTCCTGATTCAGCCCGATAATGGCATAGGGTGAGGAGCGAAGAATATTGTCCAGATAATTTTTGGTGTTCCGCAGCTCTTCTTCAGCCTTTTTGCGTTCACTGATGTCCTGGCAGATGATCAGTGCCGCCTTCCGGTTCTGAACTTTCACAGGTACGGAAACAGATTCAATGGGCAGGGTTGATCCGTCCGTCCGGATGATTTCGATTTCTGTCCGCTGATTGGGTCTGAATTTATCCAGATTTCTGATCCGTTCCATAATTATTTCTCTGCACTGCGGTGCAATGTATTCAATTGCCGGTTTTCCCGAACATTCCTTCGGATCAGAGAAACCGAAAATTCTGGCGCCGGCCGGGTTGGTGAAAACCATGTATCCGTCCTGAAAAATGGAAATTGCGGCAGGAGAGGCATGAACCAGTGCACGGTATCTTTCCTCACTTTCCCGGAGTGCTTCCTCAGCCTGCATGCGTTCTGTTATGTCATCATACATGGACACAATTTCACCGGTGGGAAGTTTGTACACATAGTTTTCCCGCCAGCCTGTGATTCTGTCATCCTGGTACAGATGTATCGGATGATGTTCGGGAATGCCGGTGCGCCAAACCCGCTGAAACACCTCAAAAAGACCGAATTCCCTGACCCCCGGAAACATTTCTGTCACCTTTTTTCCGATCAGATTTTCCTTTCTGATATTTTCAATCCGTTCCCCTCCCCGGTTGAAGTCCCGGAAAACAAAATCCTCTCCCTCTTCGACCGCCTCGTACACAGCCACACCGCTGCTCATATTGCCAAAAAGCTCCCGGTAACGGGATTCACTGTGCCGCAGGGACTGTTCCATTTCTTTTCTTTGGGAAATATCTTCGAGCACAGCAATAAGGCAGTCCGGTTCACCTGTGTTTCTCCGCACCAGAGAAACAGTGACATTGCCCCAGATCACCCTCCTGTCTTTGCGGATATAGCGGTTGTTTTTGGATATTTTTTCAATTTTGCCGTTCAGAAGATCCCGCAGAAGTCTGATGCCGGACTCCCGTTCATCCGCATGGATAATATCATGGAAAGAAAGAGATTGCAGTTCACCGGGTTCATAAGCCGTAATCCGGCAGAACTTTTCATTGGCAATGATGAACTGCCCGTCTGTTTCCAGATAGGCGATTCCCACAGCCGCATATTCAAAAATGCTGCGAAATCTTTCCTCACTTTTCCGCAAAGCTGATTCAATCCGCATCCGCTCTTCAATCATCCGGTTGGCTGACAGTGCCAGATTTTCAAACTCCGCGTAATGCAGAGAACGCAGTTCGACAGGGCAGTGACTGGTGGCAGCAGTTTCAAAAAAGGAGAAAAAGACATTGAGGTTTCCCATAATTCTGCGGGACATATACCAAGCTGTAAGGGAGATGAGGACAAGCAGGGTGAGAAAAATGCAGAAAACCCTGAGCATATAATTCCGGATTCTGGCCTCCAGCATTTCCCTTTTTTCCCGGATAACGGCTTCCACCTCATCCACATACACACCCGCGCCGATGATCCATTCCCATTCCGGTATCCCTTTGACAAAGGAAATCTTTGGGGAAGGCCGGGGTTCATCCAGTTTGTGCCAGGAATAGGTGTGAAAACCTCCTTCCGGATTCTCCGCGATTTTCCGCTGTTCCTGGATGATTTTGATTCCATTGGGATCTGTCAGTTCCCAGATACTCGGTCCTCCTGCGGTAATCTTCCCGTTGCTGAACAGCGGTTCTCCTTTGTATGTGCTTCCGAAAATATACCCCTCTTTTTCAAACCGCAGATTCACAAGGCGTCGCATCGCCTCCTCCTGAATATCCTTTTTCATGCTGTCGAGATATTCACCGGTTCCGATAAACCATTGATAAGGCTCAAAATGTTTCACAAATGCAATTTTGGGAAAATCTTTTCCCAATTCCTCCGGTTTTGTCCATGTGTAGGAATAAAAACCTTCTCCCTTTTCTTTGGCAATCCGGATCATATCCTGAATAACATAGCGTCCCAGGGTGTCCTGCATGGCAGAGAGATCTTTGCCCTCCATTTCCGGCCGATCCGCAAAAAGCTGTTCAATTCCATTGAAATTGCCTGCAAAATAATATCCTCTGCCGGAATTGAAACGTACAGGCCGAAGTGCATCCTTTATCATTTTGATGATCTCCGCATCCTCTTTCCGGCCTTTGTTTTCATTGTAAATATTCATGGCAATGCTGTGTGCTTCATGCACCCGTTCCCGGATAAGATTTTTGAGCCTCTCTTCTGTGGAGGAATTCATGTAACGGATATAATTCAGCGTTCTTTCCACCTCATTTTTCAGCCGGGTTTTCCGGGATTCAATATACTCGGTTCTCAGTTCGGCAACATCTCTTTCAAACCGGCGGTACACATGGGAAAGCCAGATATAGACAAAGACAGAGACAGCAAAAAATGTCAGCAGTGTCATATTGATCAGAAAGGTGCTGCTGAGGGTGCGGCGTTTTTGAGACATGTTTTTTCCTTTTGGATGAGGATGCGTTTTTCTGCTCCTGTGACACAAGCGCACACATAGCAAAAACAGTGAAAGATGGAGAAGTTGAAAAAACTTTGTTTTCAATCTCCCGGAGATTAATACCGATTCTCCATTGAAAATATGCTTATCCGTCAATCCCGTTCCCGTGCAGAGCGCAATGCTGTCATGTCAGGGAATTTCCGGAGTGCCAAACCCGCAGTCCGGCATACTGAAACAATTCGGAAAAACCTTCCAAACTGGAAGGTTGGCACTCCAAAAAATCCCTGGCTTGATGCCATTGACGCTCTGCCTCCCGTATTCCGGATGCACATGAACATCCCTGTCTGCTGACCGGCTGTATTGTGCAGAACCAATGGGGAGTCGGTATAACATTTTCAGAACAACCGGATTTTTGCGGAAAAATCCGGTTGTTTTACCTGAAAACTTTCCCGGTTGGGTACTTATATTAAATTATTACAATCTGAAAGGAAAGAAAAAACAGCCAGAAAGAGACATATGGATGATCTGCTTGGGGGGAAACAGGGGAAGCAAACTAATCGGCCAGAAAGTCTTTCACCATTTTGTGTCCCTGACTTTTCTTTGTTTTTTCCAGCATATTTGCAAGGGACACAAAGCATTCCCTCACAATGGCTGTTTTGGGACGCGGGGATATCATCTGTGCCGCAACCGTTTTCATATCAGCCATCAGTTCCTCCAGAAGTTCAAAGGCCAGTCCCATTTCCGGAACCATTGTCTTGAGATTTGTCAGCACGGTGTTCACCGCTTCCCTGCCATTTTCATCAATAACGGCTTTGTTTCCCAGCTTCGGTGCTGTCCCTCTGTCTGAAGCATTCACATGCTTTTCCGCCTCTTTGACACCGTCTCCGCTGATGCTGATGCCGCCGGAAAGGGTGCGGATTTCAGCAAATCCGAAGGCCATCAAAGTCTCGGCAGCACGGGAAGACTGCTCCCGGTTCAGTTCCAGTTCCGCACCGATTTCATACAGGGAAACCTGTGCGGAGAGATTGCCTTTTGTGCGCTGATACAGTTGGATCAGAAAGCGCTCTTCCTTTTCGTTCATCTCATTGTGCATTGTCATGGGAAAACCTTTCGAACTGTCAGGGATTCGGTCATCAGTTGCCAATATGAAACAATGGTTGAATTCAATAATACCGATTCTCCATTGATCTGAAACATAAGTTTTTCAGAAAAACCGGATTTTTCCGAAAAATCCGGTTTTTTGAACACACGAAAACCTCTTTTTTCCTGCTTGCAAGTATCTTTTCAATGGAGAATTGGTATAACACAAGCTCAGGTGGTTACAAAGCATATTCGGCATTCTCCATCTTAATGAGCAGTTTCAGATCCTGTGCCGAGTCATGTCAAGGTTCAGAAACCGGGGACACATGGAATACGGGGTTTCATGTTTGATCATCACAGACTCCTGCCGGATGAGGGCGCATTATCCGTTTTTTTCCTGAACTGAAAAAAATTGCAGACAGATACGGGGGGAACTGACAAAGCGGAGCTGAAACTGTGCGGAACCTCCAGGATGCGTGGCTGCATTCTGCCTCGCGGAAGGAGTGTAAAATTTTCCGTTTCGCACTCTCTGCCGAATTTTTCTCAATGTGAAAAAAATAATCAATCAATGATTATCAATGCCAATTAAGAGTCAAAAATATCAGACTGAATAAAAACAAAATGTTATAAAGCTGATGCAGATTTGACAACTTTTGGAGAGTTGTCAAATCTGAGGGATGTTTTTTTCAGGAAATCGCCTTGTCAAACTTTGGGAAGATCCCATGCCACAGGCGGGGGAGTGGAACGGGGTCTGGTTTCTTTGGATTTTTCCGTTCCGCTTTTCTGTGCAGGGGCTGCCTCATCTCCGGATGATGGCATCTTCATGCTGTCCAGCACTTTCTGCGCTGACGCGATAAAGCCTGCAATATTGGAGAGATCCGTGGGAATGATCATGCTGTTGTTCTTCTGGGCAAGATTGCCGAATTCCTTGATATACTGCTCTCCCAGCCGAAGATTGACAGCCTCTGTGCCCCCGCTCAGGGTAATGGCTTTTGCAATTTTCTCAATTCCCCTGGCAGTGGCTTCTGCGACTCTTTCAATTTCCTGCGCGCGTCCTTCAGCCTCATTGATCCGTTTCTGTTTTTCCCCTTCGGATTCCGCAATCATGGCCTGACGCCGGCCTTCAGCCCGGTTGATTTCAGACTGGCGGTTGCCTTCGGATTCTGCAATTTCAGCCCGTTTGTTCCGCTCTGCCCGCATCTGCTTTTCCATCGCATCAATGATATTCTTCGGCGGTTCTATGTCCTTGACCTCATAACGGGTCACTTTCACGCCCCAGGGTTCACTGGCATCATCCACAGATTTGACCACACGGGAATTGATGAGTTCCCGCGCCTCAAAGGTATTGTCCAGATCAATGGTTCCGAAAATGCTGCGCATGGTGGTCTGTGCCAACTGCACAGCCGCATATTTGTAATCATCTATGCCATAGCAGGATTTCGGGGCATCCACCACCTGCATGTAAAGAATTCCGTCCACGCCCACGGAAACATTGTCCTTGGTGATGCAGCCCTGCTTGGGGACATCCACAGCCTCCTCCTTGAGACTGCGTTTGTATGCCACCACATCCATGAAGGGAATCAGAATATGAAATCCCGCATCCAGGGTGCGGCTGTATTTGCCAAGACGTTCAATCACAAAGGCTGTTCGCTGGGGAACAATGCGGACAGTTTTGAAAAAAGCAATGATGACAAAAAGAGCAATTCCCACGGCAATAATCTCATACATGGTGTACCTCCTCCGGGTTGATGGGTTCCACAAAAAGAATGATGCTTTCCTTTTTTGCAATGCGCACATATTTTCCCTTTTCCAGAATATCATCTGAAAAAGTTTCCGCTTTCCAAAGTGTTCCCTTGAAAATGACCCTGCCCGGTTTTTCTTTTGAAACTGTTTCCTCCACAAGAGCGGTTTTTCCGGTGAATTCTTCCGTAAGATCCGGGCCGCATTCCTCCGGGGGGGGATTGAAGCGCCTGCGCAGAGCCGCCAGCGCAGCAATGGATGTGATGGTGAAGATTGTAACCTGAAGAGGAACACTGATATTGAAAAAATGGCAGGCAATGGCAGTCAGCCATGCGCCTGCACCGAAGAAAACAATGATTAAACCGGGAACAGCAAATTCCGCAATCACACAGAATAATCCTATGAGAAACCATACAGTTGTTGCATTGAAAATCCATTGTGAAGTCATATCATCCTCCGACTCAAAAAAATTTCACCGTAAATTTTGGATTACAAAGTTATTATTGATGATAACAACAGAACAGTTCCCCATCAGACCAGTGAACTTTCGTTTGTCTGCTTATTTTTCGACAAGTATCAGCTCAAGGAAGAATTTCTTTCACAACTCCTTTGACAATACGAAGTCGCCTGTCCGGAGTTATTATTGATCGGCGACCTGTTTTAACTTTTTTAATCACTCAGTTTTTTTTCACAAAATCAGATCCGCCATGCACAAATTTCTCCAAATCCTCTTTGCTGGGATGGTCTCCGGCGGCACACAGACTTTGGAAGCAAAAGAGAAACAAGCATATCTGACCTGCAAGTACCCGTTTTTTTCTCATGGCAATTCTCCTTTTCTGTTGAATGTTTTTTGTAAAAACCGGTTCTTTTGCAAAATTTATGTCTGAAAATATGCAAAAGGGTACGTATCTGAATAATGCTTATCCGCCTGCTGTTTCCATTTTTCTGATGATTTCCACTGTCCTGACGCTTACCGTGCAGACCCGTTTCAGCAAGTCAATAACCTGCTCTTTATAATCCGCAAATCTGTAAGTGTCAAATTTTTCGGCAAGGGTTTCATCTTTCATTTTTTTCTCTTTGTACTGATCCAGTATCCATTCAAGTGCGGAGAGACTGCCGGATTTGTATTCCCATGCCTGCGCCGGTATATTGGAAACTGCTGTATTTTCATCCAGAAGGATTTCCCCTTTTTCCGGGATGGCCTGCAGTCCGGGTTTGGGATTTTTCACTGTTTTTTCAAATTCTCTGACAGCCAGTTCAAAAGGTTCGGCCAGCTCATAACGGATATGCAGATTCATGAGAGATTTTCCCCATTCTGCCCATTGCCAAAAATCCCTGTAAAAGGGAATCCGGGGAAACTCACGTTTCAGGCTGATTTCATATTTTCTGCGGTATGCGGGATTATGCAGCACGGCATACACATAGTGGAAAATATCCTCTCTGCTGATGGTTTCATCTTTGTAATAATTGATAAACTGCTTCACACCCCAGTCTGTCATGTTGTCATAACGGCTGCCGTTCTCATCATAATGCCAAAGGGGAATGCACTGGTTTGCCCCCGCGACATGAAGCTCCGCAATTGTATCAGTGGCAATGACGTTGAAAGGCCGGTTGCTTCCAAAACTTCTGATGAGAATAATTTTGTTTGCTTTTTCAGTATGGTAAATACTGGGCCACTGATAGGTTCTTCCGTTGAAATGCCTGTCAAAGTAAAAATATTTTTTCACAAAAGGCCGGTAAATTCCTCTGACAATCTGTTTTTCCGAAAATTCTTTGTCAATCTTCCTTTGCATGTACCGCATCAGATCCGCATCCCATTTTATTTTGTTTCTGCCCCTGAATTTTTCATTTTTCACTGTTTTATTGTAAATTTCAATGAAATAATTCATTTTTTTTGTCAGATTTTCTTTTGAGAAATCATAAACCCATTCATCCCGCTGTGTCTTTACACCGGAAGAAAATAATTTAAAAACAGCCTGTTCACCTTTTCCTGCTTTTACATCCTTGTCAATGAGAGGAATCAGTTCATGAAAATCATTGTCATCAAGATGTATCCAGTTGCTGTTTCTGTCAGGCGCAATGCGTTCAAAAATCATGTTCTGGATGCGGTTTTCAGCAAGATAATCTCTTTTCTCCTCTGAAGACAGATAATCATCAACCTCATGGTAATAAATTCTGAACCCTTCCGCATTTTCCTTTCTCACCAGAAAATAAACAGCTATGCCCACTCTGATTTTGTCATCAAAAACATTGCCTCCCTCTTTCTGTCTCTGTTTCCCGCTGGTTCTGGCGTTTCCCTTCAGATTGACAATATGAATTTCACTGAATTCCTCAGCCAGCACTTTCCGGAATCCGTCATAGGTTCTTGAATCGATAAAGGTGCTGTTTGAGACAAACGCGATAATGCCGTTTCTGTCAATCCGGTCGCTTGCCCAGCGGAAAAACCGGGTGTACATGTCATAAAGCACAATCTGATTCTGGGCAGTTCCGTGTTTCACATAGGTTTCCCTGATTCTCTCATCGATTTTTTCATATTTTCTGTTGGGATTGAAGTCACTGTAAAGCTGCTGCTTTGCATTGTACGGCGGATTGCCGAAAATCACGGAAATTTTTCTTTCATTCTGATCCCTTATGCGCGCAAGATTTTCCGCACTCAGGCCAAACCCCTTGAAATTTCCCTGCTTTCCCCTGAATTCAAATCCCAGATTGTCCAAAGTGTCCACAAAAACAATATGCTCAAACGGTTCATATTTCCCCATTTTCTGCTGATAGGTGTATTCAATGTTCAGGCTGGCAATGTAATAGGGAAGAATGGCAATCTCATTGGCATGTATCTCATTTTTGTACTTGTGTTCAAGATACTGCAGCGGAATGTGTTCAATGATGTCCGTGATGAAAGTTCCGGTTCCTGTGGCAGGATCAAGAATCTCCACATCCCTGTCCGCCAGAGATTTTCCGAAATGCCTTTCCAGCAGCCAGTCCGTGCTTTCAATGATGAATTTCACAATCTCATTGGGCGTGTAGACAATGCCCAGCCTGTCTGCGCCTTTGGGATTGTATGCCCTGTAGAAATTTTCGTAAATCACTTTCAGAAATTTCTGTTTTTCATGGTGATTCTCAATCCGTGCCGCCTCCGCCCGGATGGCTCTGTAATAACAGTCGATTGCAGAAAGTGTGTTTCTGCGGAGCGCTCCGGTGAAAAAGGTGTCCGTGACGGCCTCAAGCTCCTTTGCAATGCTGTTTTCCCGGTGAAAATGGCTCTCCCCGAACACGGTGTTGAAGATTTCCGATGTGAGAATGTGCTGAATGATCATCTCCTGAATGTCAAATGCGCTGATTTCGGGATTGATGCTTTTTCTGCACAAATTCCAGAATGCCGTCTTTCTCTGTCTGAATTCCTGATTGCTTTTCTCCTGCTCCGCAGTCATAATTCGGAGAGTGTCAATGACAGACGGAATATGCTCCCGGAATTTTTCAACAGCAAGATGAAATTCCTTGATTTCCGGCCTCTGGTAACTGACAAACTGCACAAGAACATCATGCAGCATGTCAGCATCCCTCATGTTTTTCCGGGCGACATCTTTTCCCTTCTGTATCAGAACAATGGTTTCGGAATTTTCAAAGATGATGTTGTCTTTGGGGTATCCGAGTGCAAATTTCTTTCTGATCTCTTCGTCAAGATCATCTTTGGGGTCTTTGCTTTCCCAGTATCCCCAATCCAGTTGCAGCGCATCTTTTACTGTGCCGTCCGGGCGTTTCCGCGATGTCTTCAGACTGACTTCATCCACCGGGACAAGATTTTTCGGTCTGCAGTATTCGGTCAGAAGATTGGCAAAGGCACGGCGGACAGAACTTTCATTGACGGTTCCCCCGTGTTTTCTGTATCTGTCCAGTTCACTGTAATAATTGTTGATAATCTGTTTTGACATGTCAATCCGCTTTCAGAATTCATAAACAAAGATGCAATAATTGGTCAGACATGGCTGAAATTTATATCATTGAGGAATCAATCTGAATTTCCAAGAAAGATATATTCTGCTCTTCTTATAAAGAGGGGCGGGGAATTTCTGAAGATTCCCCGCCCCTGCAAAGAAACAAAAACCGCTTCTATCCGATAATCATCACCACATCACCGGTGGAAACCTCAGCACCCTTTTGCACCCGGATTTCCTTTACGGTTCCGGCCACAGCGCTGATCAGATTGTTTTCCATCTTCATGGCTTCCATGGTCGCCACAATCTGACCCGCTTTGACCGTATCTCCCACACTGACTTTCACAGACAGAATCAGTCCCGGAATCGGAGCCGTAATGACCCCTCCGCCCGCAACTGGGGGTTTGGGAGCAGCCGCGGCAGGAGCGGCCGCTGGTTTGGGAACAGGTTTCACAGGCGCGGCAGGAGCCGCCTTCGGAGCCGGAGAAGATTTCACGGCTTGTGTCTGCGTGTCCATGACAACCTCATAGGGAATGTCATTGACGCTGACCTGCGCGATGCCGCCCTCAATATCCCCCACTGCCACTTCATATTTTTTGTCATTGATGGTAAAATTGTATTTCATTTCAAATCCTCTCAGATTTTCTGTCATTCCTTCAAACAGAGTTGGAATGAAATTTCACACTGTCATCAACCCATTCAGTTTGTTGGGTTACACTCTCGCTAACCCAATCTACCTGTCTTTGCGCTGATACATCTGAAGACGCTCTCCCATCATCCGCACTCTTCCCTCCTGCGCCCATGCACTGCTGTCAGAAACGTCTGCTCCCATTTCACAGTGAGGGGAGGATGATTTGGATGCACAAAGATGCAGATGCAACGCCATGGCAATGGCTGCCGCTGTTTCCTCTTCTGCCGTATCCGGTACGGGTTCCGGCTCCGGTTCTGATTTCGGAAATTCCGTTTTTGGCATTTCCGTTTTCACAGGTTCCGGCACAGGGGATACAGGTGCGGCCTTTGTTTTCTCAATTCTCTGGAATATCCTTCCGGATACAAGCATTCCTGTCATCAGGATACCGAGGACAAGAAAGATACCGAAAAATCGGATAAACAGCGTGCCAAGGGCGTAGCCCCAAAAAGAATCTCTGGGTCCGCCCACAAAAAAGATGCGGCCATTGGCTTCACCGTCCGAATCATAGGGACCGCCGTCTTTGACTTTGATGAGCAAATCCTGCACCCGATCAGGAAGTGATATGTTCTGGCAGTCTGAAACCATCCAGGGTTTGGGGAGCCGCTCATTAAACACATAATACTGGGTGGAACTGGTAAAGAACTGAGACGAAATGGTGACAGTTGCCTCAGCCCCTGTTTTGACCTCCCCAATCTCGATGGTAAAGAGCGCGGATTTGAAATTTTTGATGTCCACTTCCGGACGATCAGCCTTTTCAAAATCCATGCCTTTGACTTCAATGAGTTTGCCTCCCTCAACCGTGAAATGCACCAGAACGCTGGTGCTTTTGGCCCGGGGAATGTATTTGGCAGTGATCCGGTCACCCTCACGGGTGAATTCGGGTTTGGGTTTCTCAATATCCTCGCCGAATGCAGCCCATGCGGCTGTGTTCATTTTCGGGCAGAACACAAATGCGCACAGAATCAGTGTCATCCATACTGCGGAAAGAATTTCTCTGTATTTTTTTGTCATGGCTCTTCTCCTATTGAAACATGGCAATGAACATGCCTGCGGCTGCGGCCGAGCCGATGACACCGGCTAGGTTGGGCCCCATGGCATGCATGATGAGCCAGTTGTCCGGATCAGCTTTCAGTCCTTCAGAATGCGCCACCCGTGCGGACATGGGCACGGCAGACACGCCTGCTGACCCGATGAGGGGATTCATCTTCTCTTTCAGGAACATATTCATGATATGCACGGTCAGAAGTCCTCCAAAGGTGCAGACCACAAAGTCCATCAGCCCGAAAACAAAGATCAGCAGGGGTTTCCAGGACAGAAAGACATCTGCCTGCATGGTCGCACCCACAGACAGTCCCAGAAAAATCGTGACAATGTTCATCAAAGCATTCTGGGCTGTATCAGAAAGCCGTTTCACCACACCGCATTCCCGCATGAGATTGCCGAACATGAACAGACCCATCAGGGGAGCCACAGCAGGAATGAGCAGCACAATCAGCGCACATCCGATAAGAGGAAAGAGAAGTTTTTCCCGCTGGGACACATGCCGAAGCTGGCGCATACGGATCTTCCGCTGTTCCGGTGTGGTCATCAGCCGCATGATGGGGGGCTGAATCAGGGGAACCATGGCCATGTAGGAATAGGCAGCCAGCGCATTGGCTCCCAGCAGATGCGGGGCCAGTTTGGCAGTCAGATAAATGGTGGTGGGGCCGTCCGCGCCGCCGATGATGCCCACAGATGCGGCCTCTTTCAGGGTGAAACCGAAAAAGAGCACGCCGATATAGGTGATAAACACACCCAACTGCGCGCCTGCGCCGATGATCAGGGTTTTGGGATTCGCGATCAGAGGACCGAAATCCGTCATCGCGCCCAGTCCCAGAAAGATCACGCAGGGGATGATTTCCCATTCCACGCCGTATTTGTAGAAGAAGCGGATCAGTTCCGGGTTGCCGTGCTCAGTAAACCCCATGAGCGGGGTCAGAGGGAAATTGACGATGAAAATGCCGAATCCGATGGGAACCAGCAGCAGGGGTTCATATTCCTTGGCAATGGCCAGATAAAGAAAAATCAGACCGATGCACATCATGATCACCTGGTTGACCGCAAGATTGGGAATGCCGGTCTGGGTGATCAGGATATTCTGAATCAGTTCCAGTACATGACTCCAGGACATTGTCCGTCTCTCCTTTCTATAAGGGGATATTTCCGTGTTTTTTAGGCGGGTTGCTGTCCCTTTTGTTTTTCAGCATCCGAAGGGCCTGGATGATTTTGGGCCGGGTGTCCGCGGGATCAATCACATCATCAATATAGCCGAGTTCCGCAGCCTTGTAGGGATTGGCGAATTTGTCCCGGTAGTCATCAATCAGGCGTTTGCGTTCAGCCTGCGCATCCGCTGCTTTTTTGATCTCATTGCGGAAAATGATGTTGACTGCACCTTCGGC
This sequence comes from Desulfobacterales bacterium, assembly GCA_041390465.1. Taxonomy (GTDB): domain Bacteria; phylum Desulfobacterota; class Desulfobacteria; order Desulfobacterales; family Desulfococcaceae; genus JAABRU01. The sequence continues at coordinate 20,316 of JAWKPW010000065.1, forward strand.
TCCCATGACCGCAATCTCGGCTGTGGGCCAGGCCATGTTGATGTCGCCCCGGATATGCTTGGAACTCATCACACAGTAGGCTCCGCCGTATGCCTTGCGGGTGATGATGGTGATGCGGGGAACGGTGGATTCGCAGAAAGCGTAAATCAGTTTTGCACCGTGCTTGATGATGCCGCCGTGTTCCTGATGGGTTCCGGGCAGGAATCCGGGCACATCCTCATAAATGATCAGGGGGATGTTGAATGCATCGCAGAAGCGGACAAAGCGCGCGCCCTTCAGAGATGCATTGATATCCAGACATCCGGCCATGACCGCAGGCTGGTTGGCAATGATGCCCACCGGACGGCCATCCATTCTGCCGAAGCCCACGACAATGTTTTTGGCCCAGTGCTCATGAACCTCAAAAAACTCGTTATTGTCCAGATTGGAATGGATAATGTCCCGGATATCATAGGGCAGGTTGGGATCAGGCGGCACAATGCTGCGGAGATTCTCATCCCGGCGCATGGGATCATCCCCGGTTTCCGCTCGGGGCGGATCTTCCATATTGTTGGATGGCAGAAAACTCAGCAAATGCCGGATTTTTTCCAGACAGGCTTTGTCATCGGCCGCGGCAAAATGCGCGACACCGCTGACCGAGTTATGGGCCATCGCGCCGCCCAGATCCTCTTTGGTCACGACTTCGCGGGTCACGGCTTTGATAACTTCCGGGCCGGTGATGAACATATGTCCGCTTCCCTCGACCATGAAAATCCAGTCCGTGAGTGCGGGAGAATACACAGCCCCGCCTGCGGAAGGTCCCATAATGGCCGTAATCTGGGGCACAGCACCTGAGGCCATGACATTGCGGAGAAAAATATCCGCATAACCCGCGAGACTGTTGACCCCTTCCTGAATCCGTGCACCGCCGGAATCACACATGCCGATGACCGGGGAGCCGTTTTTCATGGCCATATCCATGACCTTGCAGATTTTCTCTGCATGGGCCAGAGACAGGGAACCGCCAAATACAGTGAAATCCTGCGCAAACACAAAGACCTGTCGGCCATTGACCATGCCATAGCCTGTCACCACGCCATCGCCCGGGGTTTTCTGCTCCATCATCCCGAAATCGGTGCAGCGGTGTGCCTTGAAACGGTCAATTTCCACAAAGCTGCCTTTATCCAGAAGCGTGTCAATGCGTTCCCGCGCAGTGAGCTTTCCGGCCTCATGCTGCTTTTTGATTCTTTCCGCGCCGCCGCCTTCCAGAGCGGCTTTGTTTTTCTGCTCCAGTTTCTCCAGCAGATCTTTGACTTCCATGTTTTCTCCTCATAATAATGGTTTTGGTCAGAATTGCTCCAAGTCTCTTTATGATATATTTCCTTGCGATAGTCAAGAACGGAGTTTTTGGCTGTTTCGGATACAACGGGATGTTCTGAAATAATATTTGCCTTTTATTCCAACTGGCTGATACAGAAAAAAATGTTCCGGTGATTTGGGGCGCGGAAGTGAAAGTCTGTCAGGATTTTGGGATTTGGGAAAAGCAGGGGATTGTTTCCTGACGCATCTTATACCGATTCGCCATTGAAAATATACTTTATGGTATAGTGGGTCAAATCCGTTGCTCTGAGCCTGACACCCGGTTTGAAAAAATCTGAAAGGATTGACATTATTATAGAAAAATTCAAAAAAACAAACCGGAATCCCGGAAGGGATGACATTATCAACTGATTTGACCCACTACCTTTTATGGAAAGCGGTTTTTGCGGAAGACAGCACCAGTTCTCCGGCGATTTTGCAAAGTTCTGTCAGCTTTTTGTGACCGTTGTGCCCTCTCTGTGTCCTTTGCGGTTAAAACAGACTGGCCGGAAAGCATGTTTTCAATGGGGAATTGGTATTATGCCAATTCCCCATTGAAAACATGCTTATAAGCAGGAAAAAAGAGGTTTCCGTGTGTTCAAAAAACCGGATTTTTCCGAAAAATCCGGTTTTTCTGAAAAATTTATGTTTCAGATCAATGGCGAATCGGTATTACTCATCATGCGCTTTTCAGACAAAAAAACAGCCCGACCGCAAGATGCGGACGGGCCGTTTTTTATGGTTTATTTTCTTAAAGGGAGAAATCTTTCTGCGATTTCCCGCTTCCGTTTGTCCATTATCCTGCGGTGGGCAGGGTGATGGGCATTCCCATCAGGGGCCAGATCACAGCCACTGCCAGACCGGTGACAAGCATCAGAATGACACTGGCAATAAGTCCGTAGAGAAAAAATTCTCCGGTGGTGAACTGTTTGGAATCATAAGCAATGGCATTGGGAGCCGCACCCACCAGCAGCAGGAAGGGCATACCCGCTGTGACCAGAGATGCAAAAAGGATGACCTCACCGGTGACATGGAGATAGGGTGCGATGACCAGTGCCACAGGCAGGGAAATGGCAATGGCTGCCACGTTCATGATAAAGTTGGTCATTATCATGACAAAAAAGGCTATGCCCATGACGAACACAAACCAGTGGGATTTCTGGAACATGGTCAGCCAGTTGATGGCCATCCATTCGGCCGCACCGGTTTCCCACAGACAGAAGCCGATGCTCATGGCTCCGGCAAAGAGCAGAATGATGTTCCAGGGAATTTCCTCCAGATCATTGAGATCCAGAATGCCGAACACGAAAAACAAAATGGTGGAAATCAGAATGATAGCGGTTTTGTCCGGCGGTTTGAACCCGGGGATTGCGGATTTCATAATTGCGGATGCGCCCAGCACAATAATCACGGATGCCACAAGAACTGCCGCGATAATCTCATTGCGGGTAATGCCCCCGAGTTCTGAATTCAGTCTTTTGGCTTTTTCCCGCAGACCCGGAATGGTGTCTTTTTCCGGTTTGAAAAAAATCATGAAAAATCCCCAGAGCAGAAAGACCATCAGCCAGCCAATGGGAAACATGTACCAGCTCAGTTCAAAGAAACCCACGCTTTTTTTCATGATGCCGCTGAAAAAACCGATGGCCACAGCGCCCCGTGCCGCACCCAGCAGGGTGATGATGCTTCCCGCACCGGCCACATATGCCATGCCGATAAACAGGCCCTTGCCGAATTTGGTGGGTTTGTCCCCTTCCCCGTACAGGGAGTATATTGCCACCAGCAGCGGATAGATGGTGGCAGCAACGGCCGTATGTGCCATGATATGGGTCAGAGCAGCAGTCAGCACAAAACAGCCCAGATAGATCATGCTGGTTTTTTCTCCCACTATGGCCAGCATTTTGTAGGCTATCCGGCGTGTCAGACCGGTTTTGGTAAAAACCAGACCGATGACAATGGAACCGAAAATGAACAGAACCGAGGGATCCATGAAATCCTTGAACGCGACTTCAGGTTTGCGGATGAGAAACAGAGCCTGCAAAACACCGATGGCCAGACTGGTGACGCCGATGGGAAGCACCTCAAAGACCCACCAGGTGCCTGCCAGCAGAAACACAGCCAGTGCGCCTTTCCCCTCCTTGCTCAGGGCAAAATGCTTTCCCAGAGGATCCACAGCATCGGGCCAGGGGGGAGAATAGTACACGAGAATGAAAAGAAACACCCCGATGGACATGAACATGTATTTTTTCCAGTTGAATTTTTTCTGATCCTGGGCAGTTGCAGCATTGCTTGCCATATGTTTACTCCTCCTTTTTAATCTCAGTTGATGCGATGTCGCAGGCCAGAATGGCTTCGCTGACGGCCTCAAACACATCGGTCAGTCTCAGGATGCCGGCAATCTTTTTGTCCTCCCCGATCACAAGCAGGGACTGGTGATGTCCGATGACCAGTTGGTGAATGGCCTCATCCAGGCTGGCACTGGCTTCGATATACTCGCCCTCTGAGAGCGGTTTTATAATGGAGGACACTTTTATCTGCCCGGCCTTTCTGCAGATATGATCCATCGGTGCGTCCCACAGTCGAAGTTTTTCCAGCATGGACTTCTGAAAGGCACGGGTAAAACCCACATGCCAGGGGCCTTTGTCAGACAGCATCTGATCGTATTTGGGTTCAAGGGCCTTGAGAATGTCTGTCAGCCCGATCTTGCCGATGACATTTCCTGTTTCATCCAATACCATGACTGCCCTGTGATGGTATTTGGATTTCTCAAATCCCTCCTGGGCCTTTTTCAGGGCCATTACTGCTTCGCTGAGCGCGGCATCTTTGGATACGGTCGCGTATTCCGAAAGGTGCAGCATCAGATCTTTTACCATTTTTGTCTTCAAATTCTCCTCCATGCATTGGGTTGAACACCTGCAAACCGGATACAATGACAAACATCTCTCATTCCATCAGGATTTCCGTTTCTGTCCGGAATCCTTATACTCCTTGTTCATCTATTTCAGGGATGCAAGCCGTTTTTCATTTTCCAGCAGCATTTCATAGGTTTCGGCCCATCCCCTGAAATCCTCTTTGTCCGCAAATACGCATTTTTTGTACTGTCTGTGGAATTCCCTGGACGGCATTTTGTATTTTTCCTCAAACTGCCTGAGCCGCAGACGGATGTGAAATATGCCGTTTCTGAGTTCCGCTATCTGCCCGGCAATGATTTTCCGGGCAAAGGCTTCCTCATCTTTGGTGTATTCCAAGATCTTTTTCAGGCGGCGCTCTGTCTCAGATTTGATATTCAATTGCAAAATCAGCATAATACCTCTTTTCGGCAAAGAATCCGAAGTATCCTGACCACAAATTTTACATTATATCACTCTGAAACCATTTCAGCAATTCCCAAAAGAATGTCCTCCAGATGAAGAATGCCCACCACCTCTTTCTCCCGAAGAACAGGAAGGGAATCCACCTGATGCCGGTTGAACAGAAAAATCGCCTCCATAATCATTTCAGATTCACTGATGCAGGTTCTGAAGGGAGTCATGATTTCCCCCACCTTCCTGCGGAATGCCTGTATGCACTCGGCCCGCAACTGCCCTTCCCAGAAAATCGGCCCTATCCGTTCCGCGCCTTTGAAAAAATGTCTGGCAATGCCAAAAACAATTTCCGGAGGGGAAATAAATCCTCTGGCAGTTCCCTGTTCCTCGCCGCTGTCACTGACAACGATGACAAAAGGGGCATTGTGTCTGTTTTCCCTTCCGGCAACAAAGCGAAGCACATTTCTCACCGGTTCATTTTCCCCGATGTACCGGTAATCCTTCAGAGGATGCATAAAATCCTTGACAACCTTTTCCAGAGGCATAAGTTCTTTCCTTATTTTTGTTCTTTTGACAGGCAATCAGTAAGCAACTTGTGTGCCACAGGCTGAACAAGTATCCGAAAATCGGTTTATCCTTTTGTAATTGTTTGTCAATAAATATTTCACCGCATGAAGCGCACAGATTCAGGCCGGAAAAAAAAGCGGCAAATTTATGCCGGAAGAACCCTGTGTTTGCCTTTTTTCAGGATGTGACACTTTACAGGGAAAGAAAATTCGGTTATGTGTAAACAGAAAATGAAATAAGCGCATCCCCTGTCCCGGAAGCCGGAATCCCATCATCCTAAAATAAAATATTCAGCACCGGTTTTCATCAGGTGTGACTGGAGGGATAACCGGACGAACAGGGCCAAAGCCTGTTCATCCGCAGGACAATTGATCATCACACAGAAAATGAAACTGAAATATCCGAAAAAACAGTATTTTGAAAAATCCATCACCCTGGAGTTCATCCTGGGCTGCGAGTCCATGCACGCTGTCATGGACACGATACGGCAGGTGGCACGCTATGATGTCAATATTCTGCTTCTGGGCGAAAGCGGCACAGGCAAGGAAATGCTGGCCAAAATCATCCATATGCTCAGTCCCAGGGCTGGAAATCCCTTTGTGCCCATCAACTGCGGTGTGCTTTCCGGCCTGATGTTTGAGGACAAGCTCTTTGGACATGAGAAAGGAGCCTTTACCGGAGCCATTGACCGGAAAAAAGGCTGTCTTGAAATAGCCGACAAAGGAACCCTGTTTCTGGATGAGGTTTCGGAACTGCCCCTGCAGAATCAGGTGGATTTTCTCCGGGTTCTGGAAGATTTCCGTTTTACGCGCATTGGAGGCAATGAAACCCTTGAGGTGGATATCCGCATCATCTCTGCCACAAACAGGGATCTGAAAGAGGAAATCCGTGCAGAGCGCTTCCGGGAGGATCTGTTTTACCGTCTGCAGGTGGTTCCGGTCTATCTGCCGCCTTTGCGGGAAAGAAAAAAGGTCATTCCCAAAATGACACAATATTTTCTCGATCAGTTTGAACTGACCTACAAAAAGACCAAACCTGCTGTCCATGCGGAAGTCATGGATATTTTTCTGCGGTATGCATGGCCCGGAAATATAAGGGAACTGAAGAATCTGGTGGAAAGGATTTTCATTCTCAGCGAAACGGATGAAATCACAGGAACGGATCTTCCACCTGACTTTCTCGACTGTCTTAACTCCTCCGGCAAAGAAAAAATCACGGATTTGGCAGAAGTCCGGAAATCCGCGGAAACCCGGGCCATTCTTGAGGCTCTCACGCACACCCGGGGAGACAGGGAACTGGCTGCCAATATGCTGAAAATCAGTCCGAGAACCCTGCGGCACAAACTCCGGGAATACAATATCCGGGTGAACAGAAACGGAGAGAAACTGGAAACAGGCCTGTCTTCCTCCGGCCTTCCGGATTCTCAGAGAACATGAGAAGCTGTTTTAAAAATATCGGCGGTTTTCAGATTCCGGAATTTTTTTCGATTCAGTTCACAGCTTCGGGAACAAATGGAGTGTGAAAATCAGGGCAGGAGGCCGGTTTTTCGCAAAACCGCAAAAGACCGCCTGCTTCGGGGCTTGACTTTTGCACTCCGGGAAAACCGGAACGGTCGTATTTTTAAAACAGCTTCCAGTACCTGAGCAATTCGGTTTTTACAGGATGAAACAGGGTAACTTCTCAATAAGTCCGGGCAGAAGCAAAAAAACAGGAGACATTTTTGTTTAAATCTGTTATGAGACAAGTCATGCGTGTAACTCAAATAATAAATTTAATTCCGGAAGAAGAAAAAACAGCAACTGCAGTCCAATTGATAGAAATCATTCAGACGCAGTCAGAACAGATACAGTTGTTGAAAGATGAGATTGCGCGTTTAAAGGGTGAAAAAGGCAAACCTGAAATAAAACCATCCGATCTCGGCAAGTCAAAAAAGAAAAACCCTTCACAGGAAGGATCAAAACGGCCCGGATCTGTTAAAAAAAAGAAGAACAAATTCATCAAAATTCACAAAACCGAAACCATCCGTCCTGCAGAAATTCCTGAAGGAAGTCGTTTTAAAGGTTATCAGGATTATATCGTTCAGGATATTCTTATTGAACCCTGTAACACGAAATACCGCCTTGAACGATGGGAAACACCGGATGGAGAGAATCTCACCGGTCAACTTCCTGATGATGTTATCGGAAGTCATTTCGGTGCCGGTCTCAGGAGATTTATCCTTTATCAGCACTGGCATGCCCATGTGACCCAACCTCTTATACAGGAACAACTGGCGGATATCGGTATTGATATTTCCTCCGGGCAGATCAATCGGATTCTGATTGAAAACAAAGAAGAATTTCATGCAGAAAAAGAAAATGTTCTTCAGGTGGGAATAGAAGTATCTGATTATCTGAATGTTGATGATACAGGTGCCCGTCATAAAGGGAACAATGGTTATTGTACCCATATAGGCAACGAATATTTTGCCAGTTTTGAAAGTACCGAAAGCAAAAGTCGCATCAATTTTCTAAAGGTTCTTCGAAATGGATATTCAGACTGTGTCATTAATGCGGATGCCCTTGCTTATATGGCCTCCCAAAAACTTCCCCGGTTACATATCAGTCAGTTATTGTCCATGCCGTCCACTGTTATCGAAGATGAAGAAAAATGGGAAAATGTGTTGAAAGGCATTGGAATCAGGACTTCCCGACATGTTCAAATCGTCACGGAAGGTGCTCTCATAGGCAGTGTAATCGAACACGGACTCAATCCGAACATAGTGCTTATCAGTGATGATGCGGGGCAGTTCAGCCTTTTTTGTCATGGATTATGCTGGGTGCATGCTGAAAGAACGATCAACCGTCTTACCGGATTCAATGAAGAACAGCGGGAAGTTTTGGATAAGAAGCGTTCAGAGATATGGGAATATTGCAGGGAATTGAAAAAATATAAAGAAAACCCGGCACAAACTGCCAAAACGGTTCTCACCTCCCGGTTTGACGAAATTTTCAAAGAGAAAACATGCTTTGCCACTTTAAACCCGGCTCTTGAACGTCTTTATAAAAACAGGAACGAACTGTTACCCGTTCTTGAACGACCGGATATTCCTTTGCATAATAATCTGAGTGAAAACGATATCAGGGAATTTGTGAAGAGACGGAAAATCAGTGGATCTGCAAGAAGTCCGACGGGACGTCGATGCAGAGATACTTTCATAAGTTTGAAAAAAACCTGCAGAAAACTTGGAATTTCTTTTTGGGATTATTTGGAGGATCGCTTGGGAGGATTAGAAAAAAGCATTCCATATCTTCCGGACCTGATACGAATTCGTGCGTCTTAAGTCGATCAATCCTGATCAACAACAGGCACCTTTGCCCGGACTTATTGAGAAGTTACGAAATTGGCACTTACTGTGCTGATATTGTTGTAAGCAACCAGATTCTTTTAGAATTGAAATCTGTGGAAAGATTAAACAGCACACACAAAGCCCAGTTGCTGAATTATCTCAAAGCAAGCGGATTCAAACTGGGGCTTCTGATAAACTTTGGCAGAGAACGGGTTGAACATGAACGCCTGGTTCTTTAATTTTAACATTCGCCCATTCATGAAATTCGTGGCTGATTTAACTGGATATAAGCCACGAATCACATGAATGAACACGAATAAGGACAGGGCTGATATTTTTTCATTCGTGTACATTTTTGAAATTCGTGGCTAAAAACACTTCATCACTAAATTGAATCATAATTCCGCTGACTGAAACCAATTATCATATTTCATAACTTAATAAAAAAATAGACAGTATTCACATGCTGTCAGGAATATGTCATGAGAAAATTTTCATCTTACGGACCAGTTGATCCGGAACTCCATTATTATGCGCCCCGCACTGAACTGATTGACAGGACATATCATCAATAGACATTATAGAAATTTAATCCTATACGAAAACCACCTCTGTCCACGGTCTGAATCTCAGTCTGAAGTTATGTAAACCGCAACATGTCTCCATAACCATATCCCGAAATCCTTTTCCCCAATTTCGGATTTTATCTTTGATAATCCGATACCGTTTCACCCCGCTGATTGCATGTTCAATCCGAATCCTTATCCCTGACACCTTTTTATTGCCTGCCTTTTCCTCTTCGGTCAGGTTCCTCCCCTTCGGTTTTTTCACCGGTTGAATGATTTCCGCATCCCCTCCGTCAAAACCCTGAAACCCGGTGTCCTGTCCCAATCTGCTCCCTTTCGGAAATTTTTCGCCGTATCCGGCTTCATCCGCAGCTTTTTTGTCATGTTTTTTCCCCTCACAGGTTCCGCTCAGAAAAACAATTCTGCATAACACATTGATTAACAGAATATTTTTCACCGCATGCCCTTTCTTTTTGCCACTGTGAAACAATTTCTGTTCCTCTTTGTTTTTTGGACGGACAATCGGACGCTCCGTTCCGTCCTGCAAAAAGTTCTTCTTTTTCTCATCATCAAAATTTAACAATGCGGCATCTCTGACTGGCAGTTCACCAATTTCTTTCAGGGCCCGGTTTAAAATCGGGTGAAGAAAATGAATCCGTTTGTTCGCATCGGGCTGATGCATTCCGAACAGAGTCGCAAAAGTCTCCTGAGTCGTTCCTGTCTTCAGATACACCAAAATAAACAAAAGATTATCCTCAATACTCGGAAGGGGAGAATTTTTGTATGCCACATGCTGACGTTGCATACGGGGTTTTCCGGTCAGTGTTTTTGTTCTGAGTTCTTCTTCAGACATCCTTTTAAAATGAGGAAACAGATTTTCAAATTCTTTGACGGCATATCCCGTCATTGCAGGAAATTTTTTCGGATTCTCCGATAAATTGCTGCAATTCATTGTCAGGTGCTCCCCTGACTGATATTAATTAACTTTGAATTAATAATATTAATCAGTTATAGTCCTGACAAATTTAATTCCTATAATGTCTAATTAACCGGGGAAGCTCCTGAAAAAGGCGGACATTATATCACTGTGTGGGCACCGAGGCAGACAGGCAAATCATGGCTTATGCTGGAAGTTGTAAAACAGCTTAAAAAAACAGAGGAATTTGACGCTGCCATTATCTCAATGGAGTCTGCAAAATATCACACATCCGGAGAAACTGTTCTGAAAATATTTTCAAGAGAACTGAGAATGTGGTTAGGTTCTGTTGACATTTCATCTCAACCATATGAGTGCACCGGCAAAGTGAAGAAACGGCAGATACCGTCCGGCCAGTTTGTCAAAACGGGAGAAAATATGTATGAAATGTTTGATTTTATTTATAAAACATTCCACCAGATGACGCTCCTTGTACAGATGCCGGTCATAATCCTGCGGGTTTTTCCGGCTGGAACGGGAAGGAATAACCGGCGCTGTCCCGCGCTGCTGAAGATGCTTCCGGAACTGATCACTGTCATATCCTTTGTCCGCAGGAACTGCGGTGGACGGGAAATCATCCGTCAGCGCCTCAGCCTGCGCAATATCATGATTCTGCCCCGGAGTCAGAATGAATTTCAGAGGATTTCCGGGGGCATCGGCGGCGATATGTGTTTTGGTGCTGAAGCCGCCCCGGCTGCGCCCCAGCGCCTGTTTTTCCTGCCCGCCGTGCTTTTTCAGTGCACCGGCGGCGCACGGATGTGCCCGGATTGCCGTGCTGCCGGGGATCAGGAGTTCCAAATCCGGATCACGGGCACAGAAGGCGAAAAGCCTTCCCCATGCGTCTTTGCCGCTCCGCCGTGCAAAGCGCCTGCAAACGGCATTCCGCAGGCCGTATTCCTCCGGAAGAAGCCTCCACTGTGCACCGCTTCCCATTATCCAAAGGACAGCTTCAACAAACAGGCGGACTGCGTGTTCATTTCCCGAACGGACACACGGCCCATTCTTCAGAAAAGCCGATATCTTCAGCCATTGACCGTCTCTCAAAAATGTTTTCATGGATTCTGAAATATATGATAAAACAGAAATGTCAACAGAACCTAATATGCTGATTTGTAAAATAAAAAAATCAGTATAAAAAGTCCCACTACCGGAGCGGGGACCTCTGAAAAAAGTTTCATATGCGAAACGTAACTGCTCATTGCCTTCACGGACAGGGTGAACAAGGCATTCAAGGCGGGACAGATCTGAAAAACCGATGCGCTTCTGACCTGATTGGGAATCCAGCAGATATTTTTTAATCCTCATTCTTCTGCCCGAATCCCCTTCTGTCAGATATATGATGATACAACTGTCCAAATAAATGAATGCCATATTCAGTCCCACGCATCTCTTTCCTGTTTAATCCGCTTATCAAGAACATAGGCCGGGGTTTCTGCCGGATTCATACGGATTACTTTATCAAGCCATTCCCGGTATTCTTCTGATGCTGTTTTTTCAGTCATGAACCTACTGCCTGAATAAGAGCGGGAAAGAGTCCGGGAGATTTCGCTGATCAGTTCCAACTGATCCTGTACAGGAAGCTGCCTGATATTTTCCATTATCGGTAAAAAATTCGGATTCATATGATACCTCATGCCTCACCTGTTTTTCTGACATTATTATCCGGAAAGCAGGATATGGAATAATAAATTTACTTACAGGATGTTATATCAGATTTTCCGGAAAATCAAGAGCCGAATAGCCGGGTAGATTGGACACGGTTTTTTGTGCCCACAGCATTGCATTGCTGTCTGAACCCTGATTCACCTGATTTCAGGATTATCCTGATTCATTCCCGCAGACAAATCCTGCTCATCCTTTCATCCTGTGAATCACGGTTCAGACCTCAACGGATTTCCTCTTTCGGGAATCCGTTTTTGTCTTTTATGAGTTGCTTATCTGAAAATATAAGTGTATGATTGTTTTCAGACTGTTCATGAAACAAACCGGGGAGATGAATTATATGAAAAATCTTGTTGTCACCAAAGACAGAATTCAGGATTTGCTGAAAGCAATATATCGCAGGCATTGATGCGGATAAACTCAGAATCGAATTTGACAAAAATTTTTTTACTGTACGGCCCGCTGAACAGCCATCTGTTCCGGATACACTGATTTCACAGGCAGATGATCTGGGGCCGGAAGACATGTCTGCAAATACAGATCATTATCTGTACGGTCTGCCGAAGAGAAAATAAAAAATGCTTTGTTTCCTTGATACTTCCTGCCTGATTGCCATTACCCACAAAAGAGATCAGTACCATCAAAATGCCGCCAGAGTCAGCCGCATTCTTGAAAAACCCGTCCGTCTGATTACCACCGAAGCGGTTGTGATGGAATACGGAAACATGCTTTCACAAAAGCATGTCCGAGAAAAGGCTTTTCAGTATATTCACATCTTACGGAATTCCCCGGACACGGAAATTATTCCGGTATCCCCGGAACTGTTTGAAAAAGGGCTGATGGATTTCGGCAGATACACGGATAAGGAATGGGGACTGGTGGAATTGTGGCAGGAGGGTGGGACATTGCCGAAGTCATGGAAATCCGGGTTCAGGAACGCAATGATGCCTGTGCAAAAATTGACTGGCAGTTTTCAACAGCCGATGCACGGAACAAATTCAGACGATTCTATAAAAACTAATGTGGTTATGCAGCAGCAGTGCATGACCAACTTGGTTTTTAAGATAAAACAGGGAATGA
>JAWKPW010000066.1:0-32420 GCA_041390465.1 Desulfobacterales bacterium
TATGCAGATAGAATTATTTTAAAAAATGGAAAAGAAATCCATTCTGACAGGATATGGGAAGAAAACGGGATGATAAAAGCCGCTGTTTATGGGGAAACCGTTGCTTATCCCAAATCTTCAGTGCTTCATATTTTTATTGAAAAAAAAGAAAAAATTGATACAGATTCTTTTCAGTATGATCTGTGGCATGGAGGAATGCGAATTGAAGATGCAATGGAAATTGCAGAAAGAAACAATATTCCTGTCCGCCGTCAAGGTCTGATTTCTGCCAATAAAAATTTTGATCCAAAACTGAGCAGGAAATATATGTATTCTGACACAGTGTTTGAGTATTCTGACAAACTGCTGGGGAAAAATGCCAATGTTTTTTTGTTTTTCACACCCGTTTCCAGAATTCTCTGTAAAGTGGAAGTTCGCCTTTTCGGTAATGACATCAGCAGAAAATCGGACTTCAGATATGAAGTTCAGGACATCCTGACCAGGAAATACGGTTCTCCCGCAAACAGCAAAAATCAAATTATGTATGAAGTGCTGACATGGGATGTTAATGGCAAATTTTCTGTCGTCATGAGATCCGGAATCAATTCTGTCACAATTCAGTATTCTGATGCAAGACTTGATAACATAAAACAGCAGGAAGATGAAAAGATCAGAGCTGCGAAAATGAAAGAATATCGCAGAAAAGACGAGTCAAAATTTTGATCTGTGACAAATGAACAGATATTACAGACAATTGCAGATTAAAAAACCAGAAGACTTTTCCTGATAACTGGTAACTGATAACTGATAACTGAAATGAGTTTATACAAAAAAGTCGGCACAGCTTCCCTGATAATGATGGCCTCGGTTCTTTTAAGCCGGGTGATTGGTCTGCTGCGGGAAATGGTTATCGCGTATGCGGGCGGCGCGGGCGGCGATGTGGATGCATACCAAGTGGCCTTTGTGATTCCGGAAATCCTCAATCACATTGCTGCCAGCGGTTTTCTCTCCGTCACATTCATTCCCATTTTTTCCGGATACTTGGCACGAAATGAAGAGGAACGGGGATGGGAGGTGTTTTCCCTTGTCCTGACCTGTTTCGGAACCATGCTGCTGTTCTTTATCCTTGCGGCATCCTTTTTTGCTCCTGCGCTGATTCGCCTGCTGGCTCCGGGCTTTGCTGATCCGGTGCTGATTGCCAAAGCCGTGCGCATGACCCGGATTATTCTGCCTGCCCAGTTCTTTTTCTTTGCAGGGGGGCTGCTGATGGCTGTGCAGTTTGCCAAAGAACAGTTTGCCATTCCCGCGCTCGCTCCGCTTTTGTACAATATCGGCATTATCTGCGGCGGGATTCTGCTGCACAGGGCAGTGGGAATGGAAGGTTTTTCCTGGGGCGTGCTGGCCGGAGCATTTGCGGGAAATTTTGCTGTGCAGATATACGGCGCAAAAAAAGCAGGCATGAAATTGTGTTTTCTTTTTGCTTTCCGCCATCCGGATCTGATAAAATACATTTTGCTTTCCCTGCCACTCATGCTGGGGCTGACCATGAGTTTTTCCACAGAAATTTTTCTGAAATACTTTGGCAGTTATCTGCCCGAAGGCAGCATTGCCAGTCTCAATTACGGAATGCGAATCATGTTCATTCTGGTGGGTTTTTTCGGTCAGGCTTCCGGCATGGCCTCCTTTCCCTTTCTGGCACGCCTTGCCGCGGAAAACAAAATGGAAGAAATGAACAATCTGCTCGATACCACCCTGCGCTGGCTTTCTCCGGTCATCCCCTTTTCGGTTCTGCTCATGGTTCTGCGCCATGAAACCGTGCTGATTCTCTTTCAGCGGGGCAGGTTTGACGCGGCTGCCACAGAACTTACCGCGCATGTCCTGATTTTTCTGCTTGCCGGAACCTTTGCCTATGCTGCACAGACTGTGGTGGTGCGGGGATATTATGCCATGCAGGACACCCTGTTTCCGGCTCTTTTTGGCACAGCAGCGGTGATTGTCAGTCTTCCCCTTTACGGGTACGGAATGAAACTCATGGGCATATCCGGACTGGCCATTGCCATTTCCCTTTCAGCCATTTTTCAGGTCTGGCTGCTCTATTTTCTGTGGAACCGCCGCATCCGGAAATCCGGCAAATCCGTGTATCTCTTTTACCTGCGGATGTTTGCACTGAGCACAGTTCTCGGCCTTTTTCTGGAATTCTTCCGGCGCACGGCACTCGCGGGAATTGATGCTTTCACTTTTCGCGGAAGTCTGCTCATTTCACTGATTACCGGACTGATTTTTCTGATGCTGCTTCCCATTGCCGGATATGCTTTTGGCATAAGGGAAATTTCAGAATTCATGGCAAAAATCCGGAACAGGATTATACGGAGAGCAAAGAGGGAATAACAGCGGTTTTTCAGATATTGCCTGACAGAACAAATCAATGAGCGATCTGCTTTTCAACTGCAAAGCACGCAGAGTTTTCCCGGAGTTTCACACAGTTTTTTCTGTGTGAAAATCAGATTTGAAAAAAAATCAGCCGGAAACAATGGAACCTGCGGTGCATTTTAAGACATAATCTGTTTTCCTGTAACAGATTCAACGGCTTTACAAGAAATATTTTTTATGGTAATAAGCAGTTGAATATTTTTCAGGAAAACTGCTGTTCGAAAAGGATATGAGAATTTCCGGAATTCACCATGTTTCAGGATGACAAGTTTCAGGGAATTGGGAGATGGCTGTCTATGTACAAAAACAAATCCATATGCGTGGTCGTCCCCGCGCACAATGAGGCCGGGCAGATTGGAAACGTCATAGAAACCATGCCTGATTATGTGGACAAAATTGTGATTGTGGATGACAGAAGCACGGACAATACTGCCGAAATTGTGCAGACATATCAAAGGGAAAATGAAAAAATCCTGCTCATCCGGCATGAAATCAATCAGGGCTGCGGAGGTTCCCTTGCCACCGGCTGCAAATGGGCTGCGCAAAAAGATTTTGATGTGGCTGTGCGCATGGACGGCGATGGGCAGATGAATCCCCGTGATTTGCAGGCTCTTCTTGATCCCGTGGTGGAGGGAAACGCGGAATATGCCAAGGGAAACCGCCTGATTACCGGAGAGGCATACAAAAAAATTCCCAAAGTGCGGTATTTCGGCAACGCGTTTCTGTCTCTGCTGACCAAAATCGCGTCCGGTTACTGGCATGTTTCGGATTTCCAGTCCGGATACACGGCCATCAGCAAAAAAGCCCTTCAGAGCATTGACTGGGACAGAATGTACAGACGCTACGGTCAGCCCAATGATCTGCTGATCCGGCTGAATGTATGCAATTTCAGGGTTGCGGATGTTCCTGTGGAACCTGTTTACAATGTGGGGGAGAAATCCGGCATTCAGATCAGAAAGGTGATTTTCACCATAAGCTGGCTTCTGGCAAAGATGTTTTTCTGGCGCATGAAGGAAAAATACATTATACGGGATTTTCATCCCCTTGTTTTCTTTTATGCTCTGGGCGGTCTGTTCAGTCTGCTGACAATATTTCTGTTCGGCAGAGTTTTCCTGTACTGGATGTTGGCCGACCATATTCCCAGAATCAATGCTCTGGCCGCGATGTTCTCTTTTATGAGTGCCAGCCAGTTCACCCTTTTTGCCATGTGGTTTGACATGGAGGCCAATAAGGAGCTGAAGATTTGAATCCGGGCTGACGGGATGGCTCCGTATTTCCTCTGCAATTTTCCGTTTCACCTGCAAAAAAATTCCCCCGCATCCGAAAGTACGGCAGGGAAAAGCGAGAGTTTTGCCATTATCTTACTCCTTCCAGTCAAAAGTCCTTTTCACAGCTTTTTTCCATTCTTTGCATGCCTGTGCCCTGTCCTGTTCACTCATGCGGGGATGCCAGGTTTTGTCCACAGACCAGTTTTGGCGCAGATTTTCCCTGTCCGGCCAGTATCCTGCGGCCAGTCCGGCAGCATAAGCCGCGCCCAAAGCCGTGGTTTCCGTCACCGAAGGCCGGATGACCGGAACATTGAGAATATCGGACTGAAACTGCATGAGCAGTTCATTGCGCACCATGCCGCCGTCCACCTTGAGACGGCTGAGTTCCACACCGGAATCCCGGTTCATGGCATCCACAATATCCCGTGTCTGAAATGCTGTTGCTTCCAGAACTGCCCGCGCGAGATGGCCTTTGTTCACAAACCGCGTAAGCCCCGCGATGATTCCCCGTGCATCTGATTTCCAGTAAGGCGCAAACAGGCCGGAAAACGCTGGAACAATATAGGTTCCGCCATTGTCCTCCACAGTTTTTGCCAATGTTTCAATCTCCGGCGCGGAGGAAATGAGCCCCAGATTGTCCCGGAGCCACTGCACCAGAGCGCCTGCAATTGCGATGGCGCCTTCCAGACAGTACACGGCTTTTTCGCCCCGTATCTGGTATCCCACGGTGGTCAGCAGACCGTGCCGGGAAGGCACGGCTTCGGTTCCGGTGTTCAGGAGAAGAAAACAGCCGGTTCCGTATGTGTTTTTGGCTTCACCCAGCGAAAAACAGGTCTGCCCCACCAGAGCAGCCTGCTGATCCCCCAGCGCGCCGCAGACCGGAATTTTTGCGCCAAAAGGGCCGTCTTCCAAGGTATGCCCCCAGATAAATTTGTCCGCAGAAGGCACGATCTCCGCAAGCATCTGCCGGGGAATGCCCAGAATTTTCAGAATATCCTCATCCCAGTCCAGTGTCTTCAAATCCATCAGCAGGGTACGGCTGGCATTGCTGACATCCGTGACATGCACTCCCCCGCGGGGCCCTCCGGTCAGCCACCAGATAATCCAGGTCTCAATGGTTCCAAACAGAGCTTCCCCTTTTTCCGCTGCACGTTTCACACCGGGCACATTGTCCAGAATCCAGCGGATTTTGGGGCCGCTGAAATAGGTGGCCACCGGCAGCCCGGTTTTGCTCCGGAAACCGTCCTGACCGTGCACGGAAATCAGTTCTTTGCAGATGGCATCTGTGCGGGTGCACTGCCAGACAATGGCGTTGTAAAGGGGGATTCCGGTCTTTTGGTCCCATACCACAGCGGTTTCCCGCTGGTTGGTGATGCCCAGAGCTGCAATATCCTGGCCGGAAACACCGGTTTTCTCCAGGCATCCCCGAATCACGTCCTGGGTGTTTTTCCAGATTTCCGTGGGATCATGCTCCACCCATCCGGGCCTGGGGAAAATCTGTTCGTGCTCTTTCTGCTCAAACCCCATGATTTCCCCTTTCCGGTTGAACAGGATGAACCGGTTGCTGGTGGTTCCCAGATCCAGTGCGCCGATGTATTTGCTCATAATGGGCCTCCGTAACGGTTGCAGGAAGTTGATAAATTGAGGAAAACGGATTTCAGACAATTTTGCAGAGACATATCATCATTTATTTAGTATACTGACTCCAACCGTTTATGTCAAAGAACAAAAAGAATGGGAGACGGATCATGGGAACATGGAAAAGTTTTGTGCTGTTTCTGCTGGTGATGGCCGGATGCGCGGGGCCGCTTTTGGGTGCGGACTGCACGTGTGATGTCAATCGTGACGGGGAAATCACACCTTTGGATGCTTTGCTGATACGGGAGAGACAGAACGGGAAATGTCCAACCTCTCTTCGTATTGCATGTGAAGACATTTGCTGCGGCCCGGAAGATAACCTGAACTGTTCTGCAGAACATGCTGAGGAAATTTTTCAAAAATATATGGGAAGCAATGGGTTATGCAGTGAAATCAATGGCAGTTCCCAGATGAAAGACCTTGTTGCGCAAAATGATTTTTTCGCAAAGCAGAACAAAGCTCATCGTTCATTAATTGATCTTGTTGAAATCATGAGAAATCATCTTGCCAGATTCGGTGTGCTGTCCGACTCTCCTGAAGTATTGGGTTTTAAAGTCAAAAAAGAATCCTGTTACCAATACCGCATTCATGCTCTTAACCAGACAGCAAAGGAATTCAGGGTAACAGCTACCCTGAAAGAACCCATTGTCAACGCTTATGGGGAACCGGAGACGGACAGTTGGACAATGGATCAGAACATGCGCCTGACCCATTCATCGGTGGCCTGCGTTTATCCGAATCTTCCGCCCAACTGCCCGCAGACCTGGTGTGTTCCATGCCTGTGGGATCAGAAACAGACACAGAAAAATCTTACAGAAATTGCAGATCTGCAAATGGCATATTATGCCAAATTTGGGAAATATGCCGATGATTTTGCACAGATTGAATGGACACCATCAGTTTATGACAAATATTCATACACGGTTAGCGCAGCACAGGATACCTTTGCTGCGAGAGCCGAATCAAAAGCACCCGGAATCCGGGGATACGGAGAAGGAGATGATATATGGAATATTGATGAAAATTATACCCTTGTCAACTGGACGAATGCATGTTCTGAATGCATCCCTGTCTCGAATTCATCCCTCCGCCTCTGTCCGGATATGATTGTGACTGGTGTCTGGAAATGCAGCAGGAACCTGTAAAATCCCTGAAAAAGATATTCGCTTTGCAGGAAAATTATTCTTGCGGAACATGATACATATGCATCCGACCTGAATTCTCTCGGATTTGTCTCCCCGCCCTATTCCCGCTACAACTGTTCCATCATCGAAGTTTCCGGAAATACCTTTACTGCAAGTGCAGATTTCAAATTTCCGGAAACCGGCGGCGAGGATAAATGGACAATCAATCAATCGGGAGAACTGAAGCACATTGCCAACTTCTGCCCGCTTTGTCCCGGCATGACTTCGGGAGCTGTGAACAGCGAAATACTGCGCTGCAATCTTCTTCCGGAAGAGTGTGAAACAAAACAAATTGAAGCCAGACAGTCACTTGGAACCATTTCCAAAAATCAGGAAGCGTAGTTTGCTGAAAATGACACCTATGCCGCCTGCGCGGATGACGCGGAACTGCTTGCAAAGCTGGGAGTTGCGATTAAAAGCCAAAACCCGCTTTATTCGTATAAAACAGACATATCGAATAACGGCATGGGATTTCTGGCAACCGCCGCATCCAAAGAACCGGGAATCAGCGGCAAAGGGTCTGGGGATGATGTGTGGACGATTGACCATAACCTGCAACTTGTCAACACAGTGAACGGCTGCGCCTGTGGAAATTCCCAAGATGGCCTGCGCGGATGTGCTGTCGAATGCTGGCCGCAAGATCAGGGGCTGATCGGCCAAATAAGTGCATCAGATACGGAACTCACCCTTACCGTTTCACTCTCCAAAACAGAAAACGCTTTGGGATCTTTCGGATTTGATCTGCTGTACGCACCTTATGCACTGAAATTCAAAACCTCCCTGCCCGGTCTTCTGCTGCAGAACTTTGACAAATTCTCTGTCCAGGAAATCAGCCCCGGACGCATCCGCGCGGGCGGTTATACCACAGGAACCCCGATCCCGGAAAACACGGACGGAACACTTGCAACCCTGACTTTTGACATTCTCAGCCCGTGCAGCACTGATCTGAAATTTGTCAGTCTCAAAGACAGCATGGTTTCCTGGCAGGAGCATCAGATTCAGTTCGGAACACTCACCGGAAACGGACTTGCAGATGCCATTGCCCTGCTGCGCATTGCAGCAGGACAGAATGCTGAAATTCCGGCCTGCATTCCGGACATCGGAAATGACGGAAGAAAAGGGCTTGCGGAAGCAGTCTGGCTGCTGCAATGGGCAGCGGAACTGCGATAAGACAGTGTGCGTTCGATATAAAAAATTTGACAGGATGTTCCCTCTCCCTTTGCAAACAGGGGAATTTCTCCCTGACAGACTGAAAATCCTCTTTACAAAATGAGGAAAACTTTTTATGCCGAACACATGTCAATACAAACCCCGGAGGCAATCTATGAACATCCGCATGAAATTTTTCATGCCTGCGGTCATCCTGACCATCATATCCATCCTCGCGATCAGTTTTGTGTACATGACAGGATTGCGGGCAGTGGAGGACTTGGGCACGAAAATATACACTTCCTCTGAAAACCCGGCAGAACAAATCCGGGAATCCGGCAGAGCTGCTGATATAAAAGAAAACCGCGATCTGATCCGCAATGCGGCCTTTGCCGGGGGAGGTCTGATTGTGCTGACATTCTGCATCAGCCTGATCAGTATTGGCAGAACCATGCGTCCAATCTTCCGGATCAATGAAGGACTTTCCGAAATTGCCACACAGGTGAAAAGTGCGGCCAATACGGTTCTGATTACCAGTCAGATCTTGGCCGAGGGTTCTTCCCGTCAGGCATCTTCCATAGAGGAATCCTTTGCCAGTCTGGAAATCATGGCAGGAACTGCGCAGACAAATGCGCTGCATGCGGAAAATGCAAAAAATCTGACAGAAGCCGGAAATGCGATTGTTCAGAAAGCCGGAAAAAATATCCGGGAACTGGGCTCGGCCATGCAGGAAATACGCGAGGTGAGCAGAAAAACTTCTGAAATTGTCAAAAACATTGATGAAATTGCATTTCAGACCAACCTGCTGGCCCTGAACGCGGCCATAGAATCTGCAAGAGCCGGAAAAGCCGGGGCAGGTTTTTCCGTTGTGGCCGGGGCAGTCAGAAGTCTTGCGGTTCAGTGCGCGACTGCCACAAAAAATACAGCGGAACTCATCCGGATCATGTCGGAGAAAATCGGAAACGGTGTGCAGCTTTCGGAAAAAACTTTGAAATCCTTTGGAGAAGTGAGCGAGCACAGCGAAAAATTCCGGAATATCCTCGCTGATATTGTCACCGCCTCGGACGAGCAGGCAAGGGGAATTCAGGAAATCACCGCAGGCATAGCAGATATTGAAAAAATTGTTCAGCAGAATATGTCCGGCGCGGAGGAAACCTCTGTGGCAGCCCGGAAGATGAATGTGCTGGCAGAAAAAATGAACAGTTTTGTCAAAGTGCTGACCGGGCTTTCGGAAAACCGGAAACATATCCGCATGCCCCTGCGACTGGAGGGAATTCTCACCTGTGAGGAATCCGATGATTTCATCCATTTTGTGACAAAGGACATCGGCACAGGCGGCTCCCTGATTACCACAACCGTCCCAATTGAGGAAAACAGAATATGGCATATGTGCATTCACCATCACAGATTCCATTTTCCGGAACTGCGCGTCAGAGTTGTCAACAAAAATTACAAAAAAGAACAGGAAAGATATATTACCGGAGTTGAATTCCTTGATCCCGATCCCCAGACCCGGCAGAAACTCGACGAGATACTTTATCAGTAAAGAGGAACCGGGGCATCACTGTCAGACTGGGTGCGAAGAAGTCCAGACTGCAAGTTTGGGAAACGGAAATTATTCAGAAAAACCGTGCCAGATTTTCAGTTTGGCAGTTCCGGCCGGACTTGACCTGACGGCAACGGAGCTGGGGACTTTGCGGGAAACAAAACAGATTTGACAACTTTTTGGAAAGTTGTCAAATCTGTGGAAACAAACGCTGTGTGTCTGCGGGAAAGAGAAAAATCCGAACAGGGAATATACGATAAGCACAGGGAATACAGGAGAAACAAGGAGAAAAAATGAAATCCGAGCGCAATGTCTATCTGAAAATGAAACCTCTGGCCGAGGCGCGGCAGATTCTTTTGGAAGCCTTTCCCCATTTTGCCACAATGCCGGGCGAAACAGTGACAGCACCTGAAGCGGTGGGCCGTGTGCTGGCAGAACCGGTATATGCCAAAGTATCCTCCCCCAATTTCCATGCTGCCGCAATGGACGGCGCGGCTGTAAAGGCGGAAATCACTTTTGGAGCCTCGGAAACCCGGCCAAAGGAACTGATCATCGGCAAAGATGCCTTTTTTGTCAATACCGGTCATGTGATGCCGGAAGGCACGGATGCGGTCATCATGATCGAAAACCTGAACATGATGGATGAAAAACGGGCGCAGATTGAGGCTCCGGCCTTTCCCTGGCAGTATGTGCGCAAAACAGGGGAAGACATTGTGGCCACGGAACTGCTCTTTCCCCGCAATCATCCTGTTACCCCTTACTGTCTGGGTGCACTGCTGGGGGGCGGAGTGTTTTCCGTTCCGGTGCGCAGAAAACCCAAAGTGATGATCATTCCCACAGGTTCGGAAGTGGTTGACTGGCGGCAGGTTCCTCTGGAATCCATAAAGGCCGGACAGGTCATTGAATCCAATTCCTGGGTGCTGGCAAAAATGATCGAAGCCTGCGGCGGAGAATCTGAGAAACATGGGGTCATGCCGGATGAACCCGAAGCCATCCTGAACGCAATCCGGGCAGCAGTGGAAGGGGCGTTTGACCTGGTTCTCACGGTAGGCGGCTCCTCAGCCGGATCAGAGGATTACAGCAAAAGCATAATTTCCGCTCTGGGAGATGTGCTGGTTCACGGAGTGACCATCATGCCCGGAAAGCCTGTGCTTCTGGGAAAAATCGCAGACAAACCGGTCATCGGAATTCCGGGTTATCCGGTTTCCATGATTATGGCCTTTGAGCAGTTTGTCCGGCCTCTGATCTGCCGATTTCTTGGCATCCCGGAACCGGAGCGGGAAATAATTCCGGTGGAAACCACGCGCAAGCTCCCCTCCAAACTGGGAGTTGAGGAATTCCTGCGCGTGAAACTCGGACAGGTGGGAAAGCGTGTGGTGGCAAATGTGCTGCCCAGAGGAGCGGGAAGCATCACCTCCATCACACAGGCTGACGGCATTGTCCGCATTCCCGCAAACAGCGAAGGCATCCGGGAAAATGAAACCGTGACAGCCGAGCTTCTCAAACCCATTTCCCATATCCGCAACACCCTGGTGGTTGTGGGCAGCCATGACAACACCCTGGATCTGCTGGCCGATCATCTCCGAATCAATGACACCCGGATCAGCCTTTCTTCCAGTCATGTGGGCAGCATGGGCGGCCTTATGGCCATCCGCCGGGGGGTCTGCCATCTGGCCGGTTCCCATCTGCTGGATACCCAGGACGGTTCCTACAATCTTTCCTATGTGAAACGCTTTCTGCCGGAAATCCCGGTGCGCATCGTGAATCTGGTTTTCCGGGATCAGGGCCTGATTCTTGCACGGGGAAATCCAAAAAATATCAGAGGAATTGAGGACTTGGCAAGAAAAGACATCTGTTTCATCAACCGCCAGACCGGAGCCGGAACCCGCATTCTGCTGGATTACCGTCTGCGGCAAACGGGAATTGACCCGGCAGAGATTCAGGGGTATGAAAATGAGGAATTCACCCATATGTCCGTGGCAGTGGCTGTGCTCAGCGGTGCTGCCGACACAGGACTGGGCATTTATGCCGCAGCCAAAGCCCTGCATCTGGATTTCCTTCCGGTTGTCACCGAACAGTATGATCTGATTATTCCGAAAGAGCATTTTGAAACAGAAAACATGCAGGTGCTTCTGGATACAATCCGATCCGCTCAATTTCAGAAACGGGTGAGAGAACTGGGCGGATACAGTACAGAAAAAACAGGGGAGATTCTTGTCTGATGTTTCAGCAGAACCGGCACATACTGATCAGCGACAAAGTTCCTGAAGGCAGAGAGCATTACGAATCCCTTTTCAGCAGCAAAAAAAAAGGAGATCCGTCTTTTGAAACAGACATCTTTCCGGATACCCTTTCCCTGAGCGGTTTCTTTTATGCCCAGTACCGGCAGGGAAAACGGATTCCGCTTTCTCTTTTGGACATTGGCACAGATTTCACGGATGGATGCCGCACTGCACAGGCCCTGCTGAAAACAGATCCGGAAACCATGGTCATCCTTATTTCCGATATGACAGAGCTGAGTCCGTCTCAGCAGAAAAGCCTCCTGCCCCATATATATTTTTTCCGGAAATCCGCTGCATCCAAATCTCTGCATTCTCTGGTCAGCACCCTGCTGCGAAACTGGAATGAGCGATTCTCACTCAGGGAAAAATTTCTGCACCTCCCGGCGGCTAAGGAAGAAATCATATTTGATGAAAAGGGAGTGGCCGAACGCATGGGCAATAATCGGAACCTGATTGGAATGATGATGAAAGTCTTTGTCACGAATATTCCCAAGCAGTTGCAGGAACTCAAAGAAAAAGTGAAAGACAAAAATATGGAGGAAATCACAAGGATGGGGCATACCATCAAGGGTTCTTCGGCAACTGCCGGAGCGATTTCCATGCAGGAAATTGCCTTTGGGATAGAAAACGCGGGAAAAAACAGGAATTCAGAAGAGGCAGTCCGGCTGATCGGAGAACTGGAGGCAGCTTTTGAAGAGATGAAAAAGACTGCTGCGGCAAAGGGGCTCATATAAACAGCTTTCAGTGTGCATTTGGCTGAATTTTTTTCAGATTTCAGGACAGGTTGAAGTTTATGGCACAATCCGGCATTTTTTTGCTTCTTCCCCAATGCCGGATTCAAAATCTGCACAGAACAAACGGAGGAATCAGCTTGTACAAATATCTGTTCGGCCCTGTACCGTCAAGACGTTTGGGAATGTCTTTGGGCATTGATTTGGTTCCCAAAAAAGTGTGTTCACTGGATTGTGTTTACTGTGAGGTTGGAAAGACAACAAAACTGACAGTTGACAGAAAAGAATATATTCCCTTTGACAAAATCACAGCGGAACTGTCGCATTATTTTGATGGCGATAACCCTGATCCTGATTTTGTCACCTTTTCCGGATCAGGTGAGCCGACACTCAATAGCAGAATAGGGGATATTGTCAGATTCATCAAAAACAGAAAACCAAATGTCCCAACCGCTGTCCTGACAAACGGGACCCTTCTTTATGATAAAAATGTAAGAGAGGCAATAAGCGGTGCAGATGTTGTCCTGCCTTCCCTTGATGCGGCAGATGAGGAGACATTCCATAAAATCAACCGCCCCCACCATACGATAAACATCGATAACTATATGGAAGGATTGATTTCTTTCAGAAAAAAATATAAAGGAAAAATATGGCTGGAGGTGTTCATCCTGCCGGAATACAATGATAACAAGAAGGCATTGGATGAGATCAGAAAGGCAGTAATGAAAATTGAACCGGATTTGCTTCATCTGAACACACTGGACAGACCGGGAACCTTAAAAAATTTAAGAGGAGCCACAAGAGATGAA
Source organism: Desulfobacterales bacterium (assembly GCA_041390465.1). Taxonomy (GTDB): domain Bacteria; phylum Desulfobacterota; class Desulfobacteria; order Desulfobacterales; family Desulfococcaceae; genus JAABRU01. The sequence goes on from JAWKPW010000066.1 coordinate 13,017, forward strand.
CTGCAAAGAACAGTTGGTTATCTGAATATGAAACATGCTGAGATTATTGCCGCCTCTCCCCAAAGAAAAAATATCCTGTCATACAGAAAGGATGCAGAAACAGCAATACTGGAAACCATAATGCGAAGGCCCTGCACGCCTGATGATTTGTCAAAGATATTGGGGAGGCATACAAATGAAATAAACAAATATCTGGATGTGCTGGAAGCAGAAAACAAGATTGAGGCGATTCAGCAGGAAAGAGGGTATTTTTATCAGGTGAAAAACAAGTGACAGCAAGGGGGAGATTCTGACTCTGTTCGCTCTCATTTCTTGAACATCATACAGGGCTCTTTCATGCATCCAAAACAGTTGGCAATATTTTGGATGCCGGTCGGAGAAAAAGAGCATGTCGGCATTATTGTCGCTGGCAATTCAAGTGACATGCAGAGTTCCCGGATGTGCATGAAGTTGAGGCATCCCATTCTTCCCATCGGCATGAGTGAGCGGACGGGACATTCAATAACGGGGCGGCAGTTCACAGGGAGGCGCTCTCCTCCGGGTCAGCGGGATGCGCGGATCACCGGTTTCGGTGCGGGAAGCAAAAAAAGGGGGCTCCGTCAGACAGACAGAGCCCCCAAAAAAAAGTTCCCGGCAGCGTCCTGCTCTCCCGCGGGGCTTCCCCCGCAGTACCATCGGCGCTGAAGAGCTTAACTTCCGTGTTCGGAATGGGTACGGGTGTGGCCTCTCCGCCATCACCGCCGGGAACACATCACACACACACACAGAAAAACGGCTGGCAAAACTGTGCCATCCGGTTTGTGGCCAAGCCTCACGGCCTATTAGTACCGGCAAGCTCAGCACGTCACCGTGCTTGCACACCCGGCCTATCAACCCCGTAGTCTCCGGGGGGCCTTCAGTCCGCAGGTCGCCCCGCAGATGGGATATCTTATCTCGGGGCCGGCTTCCCGCTTAGATGCTTTCAGCGGTTATCCGTTCCGGACTTGGCTGCCCGGCTGTGCCGCTGGCGCGACAACCGGATCACCATGGGTCCGTCCGTTCCGGTCCTCTCGTACTGGGAACAGTTCCCCTCAAATATCCACCGCCCGCGAAAGATAGGGACCAAACTGTCTCACGACGTTTTAAACCCAGCTCACGTACCACTTTAATCGGCGAACAGCCGAACCCTTGGGACCTGCTCCGGCCCCAGGATGTGATGAGCCGACATCGAGGTGCCAAACCGCATCGTCGATGTGAACTCTTGGATGCGATCAGCCTGTTATCCCCGGCGTACCTTTTATCCGTTGAGCGACGGCCCTTCCGTTCGGAACCGCCGGATCACTAAGACCCACTTTCGTGTCTGCCCGGGATGTCTCCCTCGCAGTCAGGCCCCCTTATGCCTTTGCACTCTCCGACCGGTTTCCAATCGGTCTGAGGGAACCTTCGCGCGCCTCCGTTACCCTTTGGGAGGCGACCGCCCCAGTCAAACTGCCCGCCAGACACTGTCTTCCGCCCCGATCAGGGGACGAAATTAGAATCCTAAAACAGCAAGGGTGGTATTTCAACGGCGACTCCTCCGAAACTGGCGTTCCGGGCTCTCAGTCTCCCACCTATCCTACACATGCTGCTCCAAAATCCAATGTCAAGCTGCAGTAAAGGTGCCGGGGTCTTTCCGTCTTTTCGCGGGTAGACGGCATCTTCACCGCCAATACAATTTCACTGAGTCCCTGGTTGAGACAGTGCGGAAGTCGTTACGCCATTCGTGCAGGTCGGAACTTACCCGACAAGGAATTTCGCTACCTTAGGACCGTTATAGTTACGGCCGCCGTTTACCGGGGCTTCGGTTCAACGCTTCTCCCCGAAAGGATGACATCTCCCCTTAACCTTCCGGCACCGGGCAGGCGTCAGACCCTATACATCGTCTTGCGACTTCGCAGAGTCCTGTGTTTTTAGTAAACAGTCGCTACCGCCGTTTCTCTGCGGCCCCTCTCCGCTCCGGACGAAATGTCCCTCACGTGCCAGGGGCACACCTTCTCCCGAAGTTACGGTGTCATTTTGCCGAGTTCCTTAACCAGAGTTCTCTCAAGCGCCTTGGGATTCTCTCCCCTCCCACCTGTGTCGGTTTGCGGTACGATCACCATCACATCTCGCCAGGGGCTTTTCCAGGCAGCATGGGATCAGTCACTTTGCGGGGTTGCCCCCTCGTCATCACCTCTCGGCGTTTGCGGGAATGCGGATTTGCCTGCATCCCCCGCCTACCGGCTTGAACCGCCTCTTCCATCAGACGGATGACCTGCCCTTCTGCGTCCCCCCATCACTCAGACGATGTCACGGTGGTACAGGAATGTTGACCTGTTTTCCATCACCTACGCCCTTCGGCCTCGGCTTAGGGATCGACTGACCCTGGGAAGATTAACTTTACCCAGGAAACCTCAGGTTTTCGGCGAGCGGGTTTTTCACCCGCTTTGTCGTTACTCATGTCAGCATGGTCTCTTCCGTGCAGTCCACACGTCCTTCCGGTCGTGCTTCAGCCCGCACGCAATGCTCCCCTACCGATGTGCTCACGCACATCCCGCGGCTTCGGCAGTGCACTTTAGCCCCGTTACATTTTCGGCGCAGACCCACTCGACCAGTGAGCTGTTACGCTTTCTTTAAAGGATGGCTGCTTCTAAGCCAACCTCCTGGCTGTCCGGGCATTTCCACATCCTTTCCCACTTAGTGCACATTCCGGGACCTTGGCCGGCGATCCGGGCTCTTTCCCTCTCGACCGCGGAACTTAGCTCCCGCAGTCTGACTCCCGCGATAACAGTTGACGGTATTCGGAGTTCGGTTAGGTTTGGTAATCCGGTGGGACCCCTAGCCCATCCGGTGCTCTACCCCCGTCACTGAATCCGCGAGGCTATACCTAAATATATTTCGGGGAGAACCAGCTATTTCCGGGTTTGTTTGGCCTTTCACCCCTATCCACAGATCATCCGAGCATTTTTCAACATACAGCGGTTCGGGCCTCCACTCCGTTTTACCGGAGCTTCACCCTGTCCATGGATAGATCACCCGGTTTCGGGTCTGCTCCGCACAACTTGACGCCCGTTTCAGACTCGCTTTCGCTCCGGCTCCACCTCGCGGCTTAACCTCGCTGCGCAGAACAACTCGCTGACTCATTATGCAAAAGGCACGCAGTCACACCGCATGACCGAAATCACGCATGGTGCTCCCACTGCTTGCAGGCGGACGGTTTCAGGTACTTTTCACTCCCCTCACCGGGGTGCTTTTCACCTTTCCCTCACGGTACTCGTTCACTGTCGGTTGCCGGGTAGTATTCAGCCTTGTGAGACGGTCCTCACTGATTCCCGCAGGATTCCACGTGTCCCGCAGTACTTGGGTGTCCGCTTGCGGAGAACGATGCATTTCACCTACAGGACTGTCACCCTCTACGGTGCGACTTTCCAGACGCTTCGATTATGCATCATCTTTGTAACTCCGCATCCCGGCCGGAACCGGAATCCAGCAGATCCCGCTACCCCGCATATACAACGCTTCCGGGCTTACATATACACGGTTTGGGCTACTTCCCCTTCGCTCGCCGCTACTGGGAAAATCACTCTTGTTTTCTTCTCCTGGGGTTACTGAGATGTTTCAGTTCACCCCGTTCGCCTCCGCAGCCTATGTGTTCAGCTGCGGATGTCACAGCATTGACTGTGACGGGTTCCCCCATTCGGACATCTCCGGATCAATGTCTGTTCGGCAACTCCCCGGAGCTTTTCGCAGCCTGCCGCGTCCTTCCTCGCCTCCCGGCACCAAGGCATCCGCCGTCCGCCCTTGCTTGCTTGGCCACAAATGACATGGCACACTTTCACCAGACGCTTTTCTGTGTCTGTGTATCTCTCTCTCTGCTTTTCAAAGAACAGCAGTCCGGTACATGGTGGAGGTGAACGGGTTCGAACCGATGACCTCCTGCGTGCAAGGCAGGCGCTCTCCCAGCTGAGCCACACCCCCTGTCTGGTGGGCCTGGATGGATTTGAACCATCGGCCTCACGCTTATCAGGCGTGCGCTCTGACCAAACTGAGCTACAGGCCCCGCCTCTCCGAATCTGTCTGCGGAGGAATCTCTCCTGATCCCTCAAAACCAGACAGTGACAGCAAAAAATCCGACCTCTTTCTCTCTTCCTTAGAAAGGAGGTGATCCAGCCGCTGGTTCCCCAACGGCTACCTTGTTACGACTTCACCCCAATTATCAGTCATACCTTAGGCGCCTGCATCCCGAAGGTTTGCCCGGCGACTTCTGGTACAGCCAACTCTCATGGTGTGACGGGCGGTGTGTACAAGGCCCGGGAACGTATTCACCGCGGCATGCTGATCCGCAATTACTAGCGATTCCGGCTTCACGGAGTCGGGTTGCAGACTCCGATCCGAACTGGGGACGGCTTTTTGGGATTCGCTTGCCCTCGCAGGGTCGCTGCCCTTTGTACCGTCCATTGTAGCACGTGTGTGGCCCCGGGCATAAAGGCCATGAGGACTTGACGTCATCCCCACCTTCCTCCCCGTTGACCGGGGCAGTATCCTCAGAGTCCCCAACTCAATGATGGCAACTGAGGACAGGGGTTGCGCTCGTTGCGGGACTTAACCCAACATCTCACGACACGAGCTGACGACAGCCATGCAGCACCTGTCTTGCGGCTCCCCGAAGGGCACCCCCCCGTTTCCGGGGCGTTCCGCAGATGTCAAACCCGGGTAAGGTTCTTCGCGTTGCGTCGAATTAAACCACATGCTCCACCGCTTGTGCGGGCCCCCGTCAATTCCTTTGAGTTTTAATCTTGCGATCGTACTTCCCAGGCGGATCACTTAACACGTTGGCTTCGGCACAGCAGGGGTAAATACCCGCTGCACCCAGTGATCACCGTTTACTGCGCGGACTACCAGGGTATCTAATCCTGTTTGCTCCCCGCGCCTTCGCACCTCAGCGTCAGTATTGGTCCAGAAAGCCGCCTTCGCCACCGGTGTTCCTCCTGATATCTACGCATTTCACCGCTACACCAGGAATTCCGCTTTCCTCTCCCATACTCAAGTCCGTCAGTTTCGACCGCTCTTCCGGGGTTGAGCCCCGGGATTTCACAGCCGACTTGACAGACCGCCTGCGCGCCCTTTACGCCCAATAATTCCGAATAACGCTCGCACCCTCCGTATTACCGCGGCTGCTGGCACGGAGTTGGCCGGTGCTTCCTTCGGCGGTACCGTCAGTGCACGGCCATGTTGATGCCGCACAGTTTCTTCCCGCCCGACAGAGCTTTACGACCCGAAGGCCTTCTTCACTCACGCGGCGTTGCTGCGTCAGGGTTCCCCCCATTGCGCAAAATTCCTCACTGCTGCCTCCCGTAGGAGTCCGGACCGTGTTCCAGTTCCGGTGTGACTGATCATCCTCTCAGACCAGCTACCCATCATCGTCTTGGTGGGCCGTTACCCCGCCAACAAACTAATGGGATGCAGGCTCATCCCCGGACAGCGGCTTGCTCGCAGAGACCGCCTTTCATCAAATCCGCCGAAGCAAAACTGACTTCATCCGGTATTAGCACCGCTTTCGCAGTGTTATCCCGAATCCGGGGGCAGATTGCCCACATGTTACTCACCCGTGCGCCACTGTACTTACCGGGCCGAAGCCCGGTGTTCCCGTTCGACTTGCATGTGTTAGGCACGCCGCCAGCGTTCATTCTGAGCCAGGATCAAACTCTCCAGTTGAACTCCAAAAAAAATCCTGCAAAAAAAACAAAAAATCCTCAAAAAAAAGGACCCGACTTCTCATTCTGTCACTGTCTGGTTTTCAAAGATCAGTCGCCGCTCTCCGCAGCCACTCCAATCACAGCCCCCTCATTCAGGGAACCCCGCACTTATACACCAACAAAAAAAAACTGTCAACTCTTTTCTTCATCTTCCCGCAATTTTTTTTGCCTTGCCCCGATCAAAAAACAACCGGAAAAACTGCCGGAACAAAAAACAATGCTCCGTGAAAGATGAGCGCATATATACAGGTTCTTTTTGTTTATGTCAACAAATTTTTTTTGAAACATCAAAAAAAATTTGTTCCTGTTAAAAACATGCGAATTTTTTGGGAAAAAAATGGAACGGCTGCTTTCCGCATAATCACAAACCATGCCCGATCACGCCGCTTATGGTCTTAACTGACCCAAAATACATCTTTTTCAAAAAAACAAACCCGTTTTGCCCGAACACGGAATTCAGGCAAAACGGGGTGAGTGAATACAGAAGACCCGTCAAAATGTCAAGACTTTTATCTGCTATGCCGCAAATTTTAATTTATGATACCGTTTTTTTCCGGCCCGAAGCAGGAGTTCTGATTCCGGAACATCTTCAGATTTCACCATATAATCAGGAGATGTAACACGCTCTCCGTTGATATAGGCGCCTCCCTGGGCAATCAGTCTTCTTGCCTCCCCTCCGGAACTGACAAGCCCTGCCATAAGAAACAGTTTGAAGGCGGGAATTCCCTCCCGGAAGCCGGATCCATCTATGACGGATGCGGGAACCGAACTGTCTGCTTCTTCCATGCCGCCTCTTGGAACAGTGCTGGAGGGCAGGACTGTATCCGGTATAATACGGGAACCGAACATGCCTGATGCTGCTTCCCAAGCCTTTGCCGCTTCCTCTCTTCCGTGTGCCAGCGCGGTTGCCTCAAAGGCAAGGACGGACTTTGCTGAATTGAGATCCGATCCTTCCAAAGTTTCTGCGGCACGAATTTCCTCCATGGGCAGAAAGGTGAAAAGTTTCAGAAAACGGCAGACATCCCTGTCATCGGTATTGATCCAGAACTGATAGTAATCATAGGGCAGGGTTCTTTCCGGATCCAGCCAGACTGCTCCCTGATGGGTCTTTCCCATTTTGATGCCGCTGCTTGTGGTGATAAGGGGAAAGGTGATTCCGAACGCGCTTTTCTGACGGCTTTTGCGTATCAGATCTATGCCTGCCACAATGTTTCCCCACTGATCGCTGCCCCCCATCTGGAGCAGGCAGCTATACCTGTCACTCAGTTCGAGAAAATCATATGCCTGCAAAATCATATAATTGAATTCAATAAAATTCAGTCCTTCTTCGGATTCGATGCGCATCCGGTAGCTTTCCGCCTTGATCATCCGGTTGACACTGAAATGGCGGCCTATATCCCGCAGCATGGGAATGTATCTCAGTTCTGCCAGCCAGTCCGCATTGTTGAGCATCAGAGCCCTTTCCCCGCTGAAATCAATGAAGCGGGAAAGCTGTTTTCTGATTCCCATGACATTTTCTGCCACAATCTCCTCTGTAAGAAGCTGGCGCATTTCTGTCTTGCCGCTGGGGTCACCCACCAGCCCGGTTCCTCCTCCCACAAGGGCAATGGGACGATGTCCATGCCTCTGCATGTGAGCCAGGGCCATGATGGGCACAAGACTCCCCACATGCAGGCTGGAGGCTGTGGGATCAAATCCGATATAACAGGTGCGGTTTCCATCCGAGAGATATTCCCTGAGTTCCTGATCATGGGTGGTCTGCTCGATAAATCCCCGCTCCCGCAGCGTGTCCAAAACATTCATCATCTGACTTTCCTCATTTGTTTGCATATTCAACCGCTCTTGTTTCCCGAATCACCATGACCTTGATCTGGCCGGGAAAGGTCAGCGTTTCCTCAATTTTCTTCACAATATCCTTGCTGATGAGTATGGTTTCCTCATCCGAAACCATACTGCTTTCCACCATCACCCGGATTTCCCTGCCGGCCTGAATGGCATAGGAATTGACAACCCCTTTAAAGGAATTGGCTATTTTTTCCAAATCTTCAAGACGTTTGACATAGTTTTCCAGCAGCTCTTTCCGGGCTCCGGGCCGGGCTCCGGACAGGCTGTCAGCCGCCTGCACCAAAAGGGCATAAACAGAGGCAGGGGGCACATCCTCATGATGGGCCGCTATGGCATGAACAACAGCCGAGGCTTCGCTGAATTTTTTTGCCAGCCGGGAACCGATCAGTGCATGAGGTCCTTCCACCTCATGATCAATGGCTTTTCCAATATCATGGAGCAGCCCCATCCGTCTTGCCATTTTCTGATTCAGACCAAGCTCTGTGGCCATAATTCCGCACAGAAACCCGACCTCCACGGAATGCTGGAGAACATTCTGCGCATAACTGGTACGAAATTTGAGCTGTCCGACATATTTGATCAGTTCGGGATGAATGCCGTGAACCCCCAGATCAAAGGCGGCCTGTTCCCCGGCTTCCTTTATGGCCGCATCCACTTCACGCCCCACTTTTTTTACAATATCCTCTATGCGCGCAGGATGAATCCTGCCGTCCGAAATCAGACGCATCAGGGAAATCCGGGCAACCTCCCGGCGGACCGGATTGAATCCGGACAGAATGACAGCCTCAGGCGTATCATCAATAATGAGATCTATTCCAGTGGCAGCTTCCAGGGCGCGAATATTCCGTCCTTCCCTTCCGATAATGCGTCCCTTCATCTCATCATTGGGAAGCTGCACCACAGAAACGGTTCTTTCAGCGACAAAATCACCTGCATATCGCTGAATGGCAGTGGCAATGATCTTCTTGGCTTTTTTGTCAGCCTCCTCTTTCGCCTCATTTTCAATCTTCTTGATCAGTTTTGCCGCCTCATATCTGGCCTCATTTTCCATGGCTCTGATCAGAAGTTCCTTTGCCTGTTCCATGGTCAGCCCGGAGATTCTTTCGAGCTGCTTCCTCTGCTCCTCTATAAGATTTTTGTATTTTTGCTCATTTTGCTGAATATCCTCCTCCCTCTTCTGAACCTGCTTTTCCAGTCCGGCAATTTCCTGCTCCCTCTGCTCCAGATTCTCATGCTTGCGATCAAGGTTCTCCTCTTTGTTGATCAGCCGCTTTTCCAGTTTCTTGAGTTCCGCCCTGGTTTCCATGGTCTCAGCATCAAAATCGCTTTTCATCTTGAAAAGCTTGTCTTTTGCCTCGAGTTGAGCTTCCTTCAACAATGTTTCCGACTGTCTGGCAGCATTTTCCACAATCCGCCTTGCCTCAGTCTCAGCAGACTCCAACTTCTGAGAGGCAATCTTTCCTTTAAACCAGCAGGCAAATGCAAATCCGACGCCGATTCCGATGATGCCCATCAGCAAACTGTATTCATTCATTTACTATCTCCCTGATTCATAATTATCCCATCTCATCAGATATCAGACCGCAGTATTTGTTTCCACCTGAGTCCCGAAACTTCAGACAATTTTAAAGAGCAATCAGCAGTGACGGAAAGTCAGTGAAATGCGGCAGCCGGCATTTCCGCCACTGTCTGATGATCTGAAAAGAAAGACCGGTAGATACTGACAAGCCTTGTTTTTACTGGCAGATACTGTATTCCACCGGCTTCTCTGCCCCTGTCTGTTTCTCAAAACAGATCTTAGGCAATTCCTGAAAACAAATATCCCTTTTCAGTTCACAGGCACAAGCTGGAAGCCTATGCTGCTTTGGCGGTATATTCTTTTCCAGAAATCGCCCTGACAGTTGCATAAAACGCAGGCTCTTCCGGTGCAAACAGATGCCAATATGTTCTGTGCGGTGAGTATCGAAAGGTTTTAGGGGAAAAGGCGGTAATCAAATCTGCTGAAGGATTGTCCTGGAACGCTTACAGAATTGAACAGCAATCAATATGCCGGGCAAAGAGAAAACAGCACAGGCAAAAGACAGATCCTTGCAATGTTGTTTTTGCAATTATCTGTTTTTAAGCTGTCAATTTTAAACCCTGATTTGCACATGATAGTTCTCTGTCCGCATTACAGACAAATTTGACCCCACCACCCAAAAAAGACATAGCGAAAAAGATATGCTGAAAATGGAAAATGTACTTGCGTTTTTCAAAAGCGGCTGCGGACAGGCAGAACACATTTGAGACAATTGGCAGATAACTCCGGCTCACCGGAATCTTTCATGACAGTCAAGTTGAATTGCATACGGAAACAGGGTGAACTCTCTGTCAGACATATTTCTTTATGAAAAATTGATGCAGATCATTCCGTTATTATTGAGACTCCGCATTCCTTTCAGACAGGCATCTGTGTTCCTCTTCCGGCACTGCCAAAAACCCCGCCGCTCCCGCCTGCTGAGCGGACACAACGCCTGTCTGTGCGCGTTCAACTGTGGACTAAATCCCCCGCCTGTGCCGTGTCGGCAGGTCTTTGAACCATGTTTCCATGGCGGTTACCTTGATAGTTTCTTCAGGCTTTTCTGTTATCAAAACAGAACATGCACACCAAAACCAGGGAAGGTCCCTTTATTTTATACTGTTGGATCAAAGCACAACTTCCAATCACGAACACGGCAGGGGAATTCTGTCATCAAATTCCGAAAACTGTTCCTTATGATGTTTTCTCACCAATCTTTCTGTCACCCTGATAAAAGAAATATCTGTTCCTCAGCATCATCACTTATACGGCATATGGCTCACCCTCATCCGCCATCCCATTTTTCTGACAGCGGAAGAAAATAAGGTTTGGGACAAACAGATCATAAAAGTATATGAAAAATCCTCTCATCAAATAAAAAATTCGGAACAGATTTTTCTTTTCTTCCGGATGGCAACCACAAATATATCCTTCACACAAACTGTAATCAGCTATGCTCCTCCCGGTCAATCTGCATACCGATTCTCTGGCATGCTGCATATCAAAAGTCCGGGCGGTCCGTCAGTTTTTTCCAATTATCTCAAAAAAAGCCATGTTCAGACGCTTTTTATCTCCGCTTTCATTTCAGCTTTCTCACAAAACGGATCCCGCAAATTATTGTCCGTTGTTCTCCTCATGCACTTTGAGGTTAATATAATCTTTCATCTGAATTAAAGTCAAGATATTTTACATATTCTGCCATCATTCCCTTTTCCCCTGATCCGGAATTGTTCTGCAATTCCCACTTTTTTCCATCAATATCAATATGATTAACCCAAAATATATTCCGCTTCCGTTTTATGGATATGTTCAGTCATTCCCCCGCGCACACATGGCGCAAAATTTAAAAATCCCTCAGAAAAAGGGATCCGGATGCCACTTTCCGAACTTCTGACTGCAAACTCCGCCAAGGAAGATTCTGTGCTGTTCTGCATTTTTTTGCATAGATCTTCCCTGCAAAAGCAGGGAAGATCTTCAGTAATACCAATTCTCCATTGAAATCATATTTTGCGGAAGGCAAAGCCGATTCTCCGCAGATGTTGCACCATGCTGTCTGTTTTTTGTGTCCTTTGTGCCTTCTCTGTGTCCCTTGCGGTTAAAATTTCAAAAGAGAATCGGTATAATACCAAATCGCCATTGAAAACATACCTGCAAATAAGGCGGACCGAAATTTCCGTGTATCCAAACTGGATTTTTCAGAAAAATCCGGTTTTTCTGACACTCGAAGCGATGGGAAAACTGACAATACTGTATCAGTTCAAAAGAGAATCGGTATAAAAAGTAAAAATTTTATTCAGACACAGGCAGGATCCCCCCGCAGATCAAAAAAGGGGCAAACCTTTTGCGGTTTACCCCTTTTGCACATCTGTTTCTCAGTATCTGTCATGGAAGACAGGGATATACTGTTGTCAGCCGGCTATATCCCTCTGGCATCTGCAAGCTTGATGCGGTGCAGAGCCCGCTCAAGGGCTGCCCTTGCTCTTGCATAATCAATATTGTCTTTGGATCTTGCCTCTTCCATACGCTGCTGCGCTCGTCTCAATGCAGATTTTGCACGCTCAAGATCGATGTCAGCCCCTTTTTCCGCCGATTCTGCCAGAATTGTCACCTTTTCCGGCAGAGCTTCTGCAAAACCGCCGCTGACAAAGACCCTCTGCTCTGCCCCCCTGCTGTCAGTATAGCGGACAGTGCCCACTCTGAGTGTCGTCAGAAACGGAGTATGACCCACAAGAACACCGAATTCACCGAGTGTTCCCGGTGCAACAACCATCCGGACATCCTCGCTGACGACAGCCTTGCGCGGGGTCACAATTTCCAGTCTGATATTTTCAGCCATACAATTAACCCCTTATATGCTGCTGTTATGCCGCAGCCATCTTTTTGGCCTTTGCCAGGACTTCCTCAATGCCGCCGACCATGTAGAAAGCCTGTTCCGGAATATCATCATGCTTGCCTTCAACGATTTCCTTGAAGCCTCTGATGGTATCCTCGATCTTTACATACTTGCCGGGGGTTCCGGTAAAGGTTTCAGCAACATGGAAAGGCTGGGAAAGAAATCTCTGCATTTTGCGGGCACGCTGAACAGTCAGTTTGTCCTCATCGGAAAGTTCCTCCATACCCAGAATCGCGATGATGTCCTGCAGCTCTTTGTATTTCTGGAGAGTTTTCTGCACCTGACGGGCAACCTGATAATGATCCTCTCCAATATAGTTGGCGTCAAGAATCCGGGAGGTGGAATCCAGAGGATCCACAGCAGGATAAATGCCAAGTTCCGCAATCTGCCGGGAAAGAACCACGGTTCCGTCCAGATGGGCAAATGTGGTGGCAGGCGCGGGGTCTGTGAGGTCGTCAGCAGGCACGTACACACACTGCACAGCGGTGATGGAACCTTTGTCTGTGGAGGTGATCCGTTCCTGCAGACCGCCGAGGTCAACGGCCAGTGTGGGCTGATAACCAACAGCAGACGGCATGCGGCCCAGCAGAGCGGAAACCTCGGAACCGGCCTGGGTGAAGCGGAAGATATTGTCAATGAAGATCAGCACGTCCTGACCTTCCACATCCCGGTAATACTCAGCAGCTGTCAGAGCGGAAAGCGCAACACGGGCACGGGCTCCGGGCGGTTCTGTCATCTGTCCGTAAATCAGGGCAGCTTTGGGAAGAACGCCGGAATCCTTCATTTCATGATACAGGTCATTTCCCTCACGGGTACGCTCGCCAACACCAGCGAACACGGAAATACCGCCGTGCTGCATGGCAATATTGTGAACCATTTCCATCATGATAACGGTCTTGCCAACGCCGGCTCCGCCAAACATGCCCATTTTTCCGCCGCGGGGGAAGGGAACCAGCAGATCAATCACTTTTACACCGGTTTCCAGAACGCGCACCGTTGTATCCTGCTCGGTAAAGGCCGGGGCAGGACGATGAATCGGCATCATCTTTTCCTGGCTGACCGGTCCCAGACCATCCACGGGACGGCCCACAACATTGAGAACACGTCCCAGACCGGCCGCGCCCACAGGCATCATGATCGGTTTGCCGGTATCCTTGACCGGCATACCGCGAACCAGACCGTCGGTTACGTCCATGGCGATGGTGCGGACAATATTGTCGCCCAGATGCTGTGCGACTTCCACAACCAGGTTGTCTTCCTCATCATTGATAGCGGGATTGCTAATCAGAAGCGCAGTAAGAATGGTAGGAAGTTTGCCCTGCTCAAACTCCACGTCAACAACAGGCCCCATGACCTGTGTAATTTTGCCAATATTTTCTGCCATTTATAAACCTCCCTAAACTGTTTTGCAATACTGTTCAGACCTTAGCCCTTGAGAGCTTCCGCACCGCCGACAATGTCCATGAGTTCAGCGGTAATGGCTGCCTGGCGCGCCTTGTTGTATGTCAGAGTGAGATTGCCGATCATGTCATTGCAGGCTTTGGTTGCGTTGTCCATGGCGGCCATGCGTGCAGCATGTTCACTCGTGGATGTCTCCAGCAGTGCGCTGTACAACTGCACATAGATGTTTCTCGGAAGCATCTCGCCCAGCAGTTCAGCGGGCGCAGGCTCGCAGATATGTTCTGCCTGCCAGGGCCTGTCTTCCGCTTCTTTTTCTTCCTCCCCGGCAGGCGCGATGGGAGGAATCGGCAGCAGTTGCTTGATAACAGGAATCTGGCGGGCCGCACTTCGAAATTCGGCATACACAAGATACACCTCATCATATGCCTCATCCATGAACTGCTCCAGCAGTTTCCGTCCGGCCTTTGAAGCCACATTGAAATCAAATTTTCCGCCCACAACACCGACATAGGCATCATCAATGGCAATGCCGTTTTTGCGGGCCCAGTCCCGCCCTTTCTTGCCAAAAGCCGTCACAGAAATCTCGGCATTTGCACCTGATTTTTCCGTGATGAAATTTTTGGCAGCGGTAATCAGGTTCATGTTGAAACCGCCGCACAGCCCCCTGTCAGAGGTGCAGAGAACAACATTGACTTTCCTGACTTCCGTACGCGGCACCAGCAGAGGATTTGTCTCTTCACCGACTTTTTCTGCAAGACTTCCCAGAACTTCGGCAAATTTTCCTGCATAGGGACGGAAAGCCTCCATATCGGACTGGGCACCGCGCAGCTTGGAAGCCGCGACCATGTTCATGGCCTTGGTGATCTGTTTGGTCTTTTTGACCGCAGAGATCTTTAATTTTACATCCTTTAATGTAGCCATAAGCGCAGTCCCTCTTTATTTGACGGTGTCCTTGAACTCCTCACCATATTCGGTCAAAGCTTTTGTCAGCTGCTTGTCCAAATCGTCGGTAATGACTTTCTGCTCTGCCAGTCCGCTCAAAATCTGGGGATATTTCCCTTCCAGGAAGGCAAAAAGGCCAGCCTCATATTTTCCGACCATGTTCAGAGGCAGTTTGTCCAGAAAACCTTTGGTGCCGGCATACAGAATGGAAACCTGTTTTTCCATGGGCAGAGGCTGATACTGCGGCTGTTTGAGAATTTCCACCAGCCGGGCACCGCGGGTAAGCTGTCTCTGTGTGGCGGCATCCAGATCGCTTCCGAAAGCGGCAAACGCCTCCAGTTCACGGTACTGGGCCATATCCAGACGCAGTGTGCCTGCCACCTGTTTCATGGCCTTTACCTGGGCAGCGCCGCCCACGCGGGATACGGAGAGACCGACGTTGATGGCCGGACGCACACCGGCAAAGAACAGGTTGGGCTCCAGATAGATCTGGCCGTCAGTGATGGAAATCACGTTGGTCGGAATGTAGGCGGAAACGTCACCGGCCTGGGTTTCAATGATGGGAAGAGCGGTCAGAGAGCCTGCACCGAGTTCGTCATTGAGTTTTGAAGCGCGCTCCAGCAGACGGGAATGGTTGTAGAAAATGTCGCCCGGATAGGCTTCACGTCCCGGAGGCCGTCTCAGAAGCAGGGACACCTGACGGTAGGCAGCAGCCTGCTTGGAAAGATCATCATAGATGATGAGGGCATGTTTGCCGTTGTCACGGAAGTATTCGCCCATGGCACATCCGGCATAAGGTGCGATAAACTGCTGGGTGGCAGGGTCGGAGGCACAGGCAGAAACCACTGTGGTGTATTCCATGGCTCCGTATTTTTCCAGAACAGCAACCACCTGGGCCACGGTTGACTTTTTCTGTCCGCAGGCCACATAGATGCAATAAACATCCGTGTTTTTCTGGGCAAGAATCGCGTCAATGGCAACAGCCGTTTTTCCCACCTGACGGTCGCCGATAATCAGCTCTCTCTGTCCCCGTCCCACAGGTGTCATGGCATCAACAGCCTTCAGACCTGTGTAGCAGGGTTCATGAACGCTTTTTCTGGCAATAACACCGGGCGCCACCATTTCCACGCGCCGGGTTTCTTTGGCATCAATGGGGCCTTTGCCGTCAATGGGTTCGCCTGTGGCAGTGACAACACGGCCCAGAACAGCCTCGCCCACGGGAACCTCGGCAATGCGGCCGGTACGTTTGACAATGTCGCCTTCCTTAATGTGGATATCCTCACCCATAACGGCGATACCCACATTATCCTCTTCCAGGTTCAGCACCAGACCGAGAATACCGCCCGGAAACTCGACGAGTTCCAGTGCCATGACTTTCTCAAGGCCGTAAACCCTGGCAATACCGTCACCCACAGACAGGACGACACCGGTTTCGCTCAGTTCGACCTTCTTGTCATAATCCGTAATCTGCTCTTTGATAATCTGACTTATTTCTTCAGCTCTTAATTCCATTAGACACTCTCACCCCTTTTTAAAGATTCTCGCATGTTGAGCAATTGTGTTTTGATACTGCCGTCCAAAACAAGATCCCCGATTTTCGTGACAATCCCTCCGATCAGTGAGGGGTCCTGCTGCACTTCGAGTTTAACGTCCTTACCGGTCATACGGGACAGGGACTCACGGATCTTTTCTACGGTTTCGTCCGAAAGCCGGGTGGCCGAAACCATGCTGGCGCGGGCAACACCCTTAAGCTCATCCGCCAGTTTCTGGTAAAAAATGTTGATATTCTGGACAAAACCGATCCGTCCCTTGTCAAACAGCAGAAGCAGAAAGGCTTTCATCACCCCGGTCAGTTCCGACAGACCGATCACCGACTCCAGAACCTTTTTACGGCCTGCGGTGTCATAAAGGGGATTGCAGATGGCCTGTTCAAGCTCTCTGTTTCCGGAAACCAGACCTGCAAAACGTTCCAGTTCCTCCCGGTACAGTTCAGCCTGTCCGTCCTCCTTGCCTATAAGCAGAAGTGCCCTGGCATACCGCCTTGCCACAGCCAAATTTTTCACTATGCCACCACCTTCCTCAGATATTCATCAACCAGCCTGTCCTGGTCTTCCTCTGTAATGCCGGACCTGAGCATCTCTTCAGCCCTGCCCAGCGCCTTTTCCAGAATATCCTCCTGGAGTCTCAGCCTGATCTGCCGAAACTCATATTCAATATTGCGCTGCGCCTGTTCTTCGAGCTTTGCAGCGGCAGATTCGGCTTCTTTGAGAATCCGATCCCGGGCTTCATTTCCCTGCCGCACATATTCTGCGACAATCTTCTCCGCCTCTTTTTCCAAAGATGCGAGACGGGCTCTGTAGCCTGCCAGCTCTTTTTCCGCCTTTTCCCTTCTGGCCTCCAAATCATCCAGATTCTCCCGAATCCCGTCAATGCGGGCATTCAGCGCCTGGGAAACCGGTTTGCGAAGAATAAAGAAAAGCGCAACCGCCAGCACGGCAAAGTTCATCACCCGGTAGGTGTCAGTGGCAACCCATCCTTTGGGTTCCCCCCCATGCTCTCCTCCGGACGACCCTGCTGCGATTCCGCCCGCACTGAAACACAGAAGCACTGTCAGAAGCAGGACACAGACGGATCTGTCCCGGATCAGACGGCGCATCCTGTCAACCACAGGATTTTTCATCAAACAGCCCTCCCTAAGATTTTTTTGCCTATTTCATTTGCAAACATATCCACCTGCTGCAGAAGTTCCTTTCGGACGGCTTCCGCTTCTTTTGCAACTTTTTCCTTCATTTTTGCAAGGTCTGCCTGGGCTTTTTCATTGATTCTGGCGATAATGGCCTTCTCTTCGGCTTCAGCCGCCTGAACCATTGCATCCTTCTCTTTCATCCCCTGCGTTCTGGCCGAACGGATACCTTCCTGGTACCTGCCATCTTTTTCAGAGGCATCCCTGGAAAAAGTGTCAATAGTTTTTTCCAGTCCTGCAACCCTTTCTTTCCTCTCCAGCAGAATTTTCCGGATCGGACGGTACAGAATCATGTTGAGGACCCAGATCAGCAGCAGAAAATTTCCAATCTGAATAAATAACGAACTGTCCACACTTATCATACCATTCTCCCATAAAAAATTAAAATTAAACCAAATCAAGCACTTCAACAGATTACGCCATGACAGATCAAAATTAGCGGTTTTTGTAACATCAGGATTGGGAATTTGTCAAAGGTTTTTTGAAAAATTATACTCCCTTCACTCTTTTTTCTGTCCGGAAGTCTTTTCTTCCCCATGCGAGACTGACTGTTTGAGGGGTTCCGGGGGTATCATTCCGCAGTTGCCGTTGAAGGTGGCACCGGATCCGATGGAGATGACAGGCGCACAGATGTCGCCTGTGACATGGCCGGGGGGATGAACCTCGATTTTTTCTCTGGCCTGCACAGTTCCTTTGACCCTGCCCATGATAATGGCGGTGTCCGTGTTTATCTCAGCCTCAATCAGGGCATGCTCTCCCACGATGAGAGTGGCATGAGTGCCTTTTATTTCTCCCCTGAGGGTTCCGTCTATGCGGATGACGCCCCGGGCCGCAAGGGTTCCCTCAATGCTGGCATCCGGGCCGAGGAAGGTGGTGATGCGTGCGGTTTTTGTGTTTTTTTTCATTGTGCGGCTCCTTAGTATTTTTTTGCCTTTGTTGACAGGACAGACATTGCGGATGTTATGGGGCTGACTTTGCTCTCATGCTCCTCTCTTATTCCTTATTCTGTGACAAATCTGCGCATACTGATGCTCATAAGCAGGCCGGTGCAGATCATGATGGTCATGACAGAGGAGCCTCCATAGCTGACAAGGGGGAGGGGAACACCCACAACCGGGAGAAGTCCCATGACCATTGCCAGATTGATGACAGCCTGCCAGAAAATGATGGAGGTGGCCCCGACAGCCAGGATGGTGCCAAAGGGATTGCGGCACTGGTATGCGATATTGAGTCCCCATATGACAAGGACCAGAAAAAGAAGGATAAGGAAAATTCCGCCGGCAAAGCCCCACTCCTCGGCCAGAACAGCGAAGATGAAGTCTGTATGCTGTTCCGGGAGAAAGGACAGAATGTTCTGGGTTCCCCTGCGCCAGCCTTTTCCGGTGAGCATTCCGGAGCCGATGGCGATTTTGGACTGTATGATGTGGTATCCAGCTCCGAGGGGATCATGCTCCGGGTTGAGAAAGGTCAGGATGCGCTGTTTCTGGTAATCTTTGAGAAAAAACCATCCAGTGCCTGCGGCCAGGGCGGACAGGAAGGTGAGAATGGCAAAGGTGCGTTTTTCGATTTTCATGAACATGGTCAGGGATGCGGCAATGAGGAGCACGATCATGGCCGTGCCCAGATCCGGCTGCTTCACAATGAGGCAGAAGGGGATGAGGGTGAGGATGGCGGGCAGGGCCATATCCGAGAGGGTGAGACCTGCGCTGCGTATGCGGCGGGAATAGCAGCGGGCCAGAACAATGATGACCGCGATTTTGGCAAGTTCCGAGGGCTGGAGGGTAAGGGGGCCGAAGACCAGCCAGCGCCGGGACCCGCCTGCGTATTTTCCCATGACCAGCACGGCAGCGAGGAGCAGCATGGCGCCCGTGTACAGGAACCATGCCCAGGAATCGGCTTTGCGGTAGTCCGTGAGGAACACGGCTGTCATGACGGCCGCGCCCGCACAGTACCAGATCCACTGGCGGAAATACAGGGTTTTGAGGAAAGGGCCCGGATCTGTGGAAACTGCGCTGAACAGGATGGTAAGTCCCAGAGCGCAGAGGACAAGGAGCAGAATGAGAAGTCCCCAGTCAAAGCAGAGGACAAGTCTTCGGTCAAACATGAATTTCATCTTTGCATAACCTCCGGGGGAACCAACTTCCGGGAGCCGGATTCCTGTGTCTCCGGATCCGGAGCCGGAAGTTGGGAAAAATAGGCACGGACAAAGTCTCTGAAAAGAGGGGCTGCGGTTCCGGAGCCATGCTCGCCGTGTTCCACAATGACAGAC
>JAWKPW010000067.1:0-31748 GCA_041390465.1 Desulfobacterales bacterium
CCAATTCATCAATATCATTAAAAAAACGGTTATGAATAAAATTATTCTTTATCCAGTGCCAAAGGCGTTCAATCGGATTCAGCTGCGGTGAATACGGAGGAATTTTCATAAATTCAATCCGGTCATCCGGAGATGCAATATTGTGCCACGGGGCTCCGTCATGAATCAGAACAATCCGGTCATCCGGAAATTTTTTTGCAAATTCAGTGAGAAATGCCTCATATGCATTTTTTGTCGTTTCAGGAACAAAAATGTGAAAATTTTCTCCGGTGAGCGGTTCCACCGCACCGATATCAATGATCTTTTCGCGGGACAGATTTGCCCTGATGACTGTGCGTTTTCCTTTCGGACACCATGTGTGCGCAACACTGGCAGTCAGGCGGAAAATCACTTCATCTTCGTAAAAAAAACGGGCTGCCGGTTCTTTTTTTCTCTTTTTTTCAAGTTTTTTTTGAATTCGCACTGAAGTGCGGGATCTCCCCTGTGATCCTGTTTTCCGGGTTTCTTCCATGAACTTCCGTGACGGTGCAGCATCCGGCACACAGTGTCATGATCAGGCTTTTTTCCAAAATTTTCAAATATATGAACAGAAATCTGCCGGCAGGTCAGCCGTCTTCCGGATTCGGCCTGTTCATTGACCCATTTCACTGTCACCGCCTGTTCCTCCGGTGTCAGGACCGGAGGACGGCCGGAATACGGACGGTCATCAAGTCCCCCAAATCCGGATTTGTTCCATCTGTGAAGCCATCTCAGAACGGTCTCCGGGGTTCTGTGAACAGCGGCTGCAATTTCAGGAGCATGCCGTCCCTCCATCGACAGCAGCACCATGAGCAGACGTTCTTTCATGCGTCCGTCAGTGGCAGTCCGGTATGCGGTTTCCACTGCGCAGTGATTCAGATTTCCGAAAGGTTCAGCAAAATAAGGTGCAGCCATGCCATGCTCCTTTTCTGATATATTTGCACTCATATGTACAGTGATCGTATATAATATATTCTGTCAGACAAATCAAGTTAAATGTTTTAAGTAATGGTATATCTCTCTTTTTGTAAATTCGTACCCGACAGGACCTCTGGCTCCTTCCGAAACCGTTCGCCGATACCAAAAAACATTATGAATTCCCCGACCTGATTGATCAACCCTGACAGGATTTTTTTCATTTTCAGCAAGAACTTTTTTTGTCCGGTTCTCATTTTTATACCGATATTTCTTAGTTTCAGTCACAGGATTTTTGGTAGTGCTACACAAGTAATGCTGTTATAATATTCATACTTTACAAGCAGATGGATCTGTATTACTGTTTTCCGGAGAACTTTTGAAATCACAATGTTCAGTGAAAGGATTTTTTTATGAACTGCCCAAAATGCAATTCCGTAAATATCAAAAAAAACGGACATGTCCATAACAGAAAACAGAATCACCTCTGCAGAGACTGCGGCAGACAGTTTGTGGAACACAGTGAAAAGAAAACAGTTTCCGGTTTCGAAAAGAATATCATTGAAAAACTTCTGATCGAACGAATATCCCTGAGAGGCATTTGCCGGGTTATGAATGTTTCTCTCACATGGCTGCTTCAGTTTTTCCGTCGCGTTGCAGATAATATTCCAAATGACAGCGGTATCATAAAACCTGAAAAAAGCAAACTCTCCATTGAACCTGATGAAATACGGAGTTTTGTCAAAAAAAAGAAAAAGAAAAGACGGATATGGCTCGCGTTTGACAGAAATTCCGGTCAGATCGCAGGTTTCCATATTGGAAACAGAACCCGCAACGATGCAAAAAAACTGTGGAAATCCCTTCCGGGTGTTTACCGTCAGTGTGCAGTCTGTCATTCTGATTTTTTGGAGGCATATGAGAAGGTTATACCTGAAAACAGGCACAGACCCTCCGGAAAGGAAACCGGACAGACGAATCATATCGAAAGATTCTGCTGCACACTCCGGCAGCGTGTTTCGCGACCGGTCAGAAAAACACTTTCGTTTTCCAAAAATGATGATAATCATATCCGTTCAATCCGCTATTTTATCTGGAAATTCAATTCAGCATTACTTGTGTAGCACTACCAAATTGTCACCTGTATAACACATTAATTGGATCATTACAATAGAGAATCGGTATTAAACCTCCACCGCCACCTCCGGCGCCAGCACAAGGATTACCTCCAATAATTCCGTTCCCCTCCATATCTCCAAAAATTGCTTCACATGGTTGTAATCCTTCCGGATCAGCCCAGTTCACCGGATTCCCATCCACATAGGCATAGAGATTGATTCCGCCCTCTAATCCAATCGGGTCGGGAGTCAGGTATCTGCCGGTGTCCGGGTCATAATACCGATGCCAATTATAGTGAAAACCCGTCTCAGAGTCAAAATACTGCCCGGGAAATCTTAAATTGTTCTCAACATCAGACACAAGAACACGGGCTTCGCCGAAGGGCATGTATCCGGCTTCCCATACCAGTATTCCGGAAGCATTCACGACTTTCTGCGGTGTGCCGAGATGGTCATTCAGGAACCCTATCCGGCTTCATTTTTTCCAATATCAAAAGTGAAAACCATGTAGGTTCCTGAAAATCAATCTCCGGAAGTTTTTTTAAAACTTCAGAAGCTCTTTCAATTAACTTTTTAACTTTTATATCAAACTTCTCAGGGATCAAACTCTCTATATCTTCCAGTTCACATCCCCGGTGAATTATATCCGTAACATCTTCGGAGATTTTATTCTCCTTCAAATATTCATTGGTAAAAGGAGAAAATAAAAGCTGCTCGGCTTCTCTGAGAGATATTTCTTTTTTCAACAGAGAAGTCAGCAGACCGATACAAAGATGACATAGCATTCTTTCAATTTGATTTTTTATCATTTTATTCTCAAACTCCATCCCTGTACTGTTTTTACATCAAACACTTTTCCCGACTCACTTCTAAAAAAATGTATTGATACTCTTTCACCGTTGGCCCAACCGTTGTTGTACACTTTCTGCCACTTTCCTGGTTCGATTTGTCTAAGCTTTGCCAATAACTCTTTATCTTTAATATTATTAACCAAAGTATTGCCTTTGTCGGGTGTAAAATTCTTGGGATACCTTGGTGAATTTTTGACTGAATTGTAAACATTCTTTATCTCAGGATCATCATCCGGATCATTCGGCATTCCCGGCGTGGATTCTCCACTTATATTGCAGGTTCCGCCACCGCTGTCACCACCTGACGACATCATACTCCATATGTTGTCAGCCATCTGATTTAAAGCTCTCTGTCCTTCCGGAGAGCTTATATAAGCCATGGTTGCGGCTGATGCACCGATGAGAGCAATGACTGCAAGATCGTCAACTCCGGCAATTAAACCGTAAGGATCAACCCAATTCACCGGATTCCCGTCCACATAGGCATACAGATTCATCCCGCCTTCCAGGCCGATGGGAGCAGGTGTCAGGTAGCGTCCTGTATCCGGGTCATAGTATCTGTGCCAGTTGTAATGCAGTCCGGTTTCCGCATCAAAATACTGACTGGGGAATCTCAGATTGTTCACAACATCGGCGACAAGAACCCGTGCCTCTCCGAAGGGCATGTATCCGGCTTCCCAGACAACCGCTCCGGACGCATTCACGACTTTCTGCGGTGTACCGAGATGATCATTGAGGAAGTAATACCACCCGGCCTGCTCCCCGTAAAGTTTCATGGCAACCGGCTGGCCGTACAGGTAAACATAATCCCGCAGCGGAGAGCCTTCCCCGTCTGTCTCGGAAATCAGATTTCCGTCATAATCGTAATGATACAGGACGGTTCTGCCTTCGGCTGTCTTTTTCACCCTTCTGGAGAATCCGTCATATGCGTATTCCGCAATCACTGAAGCCCCCGCAGTGACCCGGATCAACTGGCCGTTCTGGTTGTATGTGAAAGTCCGCACACCGTCCGATGTGATTTTCCCGGCATTGTCATAAGTGTATGTTTTTGCGGTTTTTCCGGTGCTTCCTGAAAGACGGCTGCTTCCGGAGGGAATGCTGTAATCCGTGGTTCCGGATGCGACGGGCGGTTTTGTGATCCCGCTGATGCTTTTCACATTCCCGGCCCCATCATGGGTGTATGTCCGGTTCATGACCGTGCCGGCCGCAATGCCGGAAACCTGATACCGCTGGTCAAATGTCCGTGTGACAGGCAGATTTCCCATTGTCATGGCGCTGACCGGGCCGAAGGGCTGATATGTGACATTCCCGATAATCGTCTGTCCGTCTGCGGAAATGCCGGAAATCCGTCCGTCTGCGTCCCTCTGATACGTCAGAACCGTGCCGGTGGGATACGTCAGTGTGTTCAGGTCGGCTGTGACCGCATCATACCCGTACACCGTCTCAAAGGTCAGACCGGCCGCCGTGCGTGTCTCCTGCGTGATCTGTCCCAGAGCATTGTAAGCAAAGGCGGTGCTTCCGGGCGGATCGCCCACGGAGGTGAGCCTTCCGATGCCGTAAGTCCCGCTGTCATAGCCGCAGGAAATATCCTGTGAACTGTCCGGAAAATGTATGTCTGTCATCCGGTTCAGGGCATCATAAACGTATGTCACCGTGATATTGGCGGCATCCGTGATTTCAGGATGCTGTTTCAAAGAGCCGGGCGGAATCCGGGGGAAACCGCCGAAGATAATGACACTGTACAGAAAAACGTCCGCAGTGGCAACATTTTTTCCCGGAAAGCGGGGCCGGAAGTGCAGTCTTTTCAGTAAGGATGAACCGCCGGGAGGCAGTCGGCGTGACCGCAGCAGGACAGGAAAAGCGCAAAGCCCTGAACATTGCGGGCCGGAGTGTCCGCAGGGACGCAAAGGGATTTCACCGGGCGTTCCGGAACATCCGGGGACGGGTTTACGGGGTGTATCTGGGAAGGGATATTTCTGACGCTGTACTGATTTAACACAAAATTGACAAAGAAATATCAGGATATAATACCGATTCGCCATTGGTTTAATCCATGATACAATCTGCACCTGTGTTGCAATATTTGACAACTTTTCAAAAGTTGTCAAACCTGATTGAATCAAATCAATGGAGAATTGGTATAACAGGCCAAAAAACAGGTTGGCCGGGAATGAAAAAAGGAGGTTAAAGAAAAAAATCTTTAACCTCCTTTTTATTTAGGAATTGGTAGGCGACGATTCGCTTTTGCTCACCCTATATAGCTTATATTACTTAAAGTTTTCCCCAAAATTGATCATATCGCTGTAAATCCCTGTCAAATAAGGCGTTGTCTGATTTGCTGACCGTAAGAGCCGGTAATCAGAATATTTTTCTTTGCATTTGCATTGCATTTTGGTAAATGCGCTTTAAAAAATTCAGAAATGCAAAGGAGAAAAATTGATGAGATTCCATTTTTTCAGAGACGCTGTTCTGAACAGAATCTGTGTGAAATCAAGACTTAAAATGCTGTTTTTCTGGTATCTTCTGTCAATGATGACTGAAACCCGCAAACATTCTCTTTCCTTTGCATCCGAAATTTCCGGGATTGGGATTCCGTCATTCAGCAGATTCCTGTGCGGCAATGAAAAAAATATTGTATCAGGCATGAATGATCTGTCAAAAAAACAGGCACGTATATACTCGCGTGCGTTGAATGCGTCAAAAAATGCACCGCAGAAAATTTTTGTTGTCATTGATGATGTCATTCAGGGACGCTGCAGTCTGAAAAGTGAAAATGTGCAGAAATTCAACCACGGACACGGATTTTTCATCGGGCATCAGTGGACAAATATAATACTGTTATTAAACGGAAAAATTGTTCCTCTGCCCCCGATTCCGTTTTGCACAGAAAAATACTGCAGGGAAAAAAACATCACATGCAAAACTTCACATCAGAGACTTGCTGAATATATCAGCGATCTGAATTTAAACGAATATATCGGTATTCATATCAGCAGTGATGTGATCGTGCTGACAGACAGCGGATTTGATGACAAAAAAATACAGAAGGCCGTGCTGAAAAAAAAGTGGCATTTCATCTGTGCACTGAAAAGCAGCCGCGGAGTGAAATCCGAAGCAAAGCATGCCAAATCCCCCAAATCATCAGACTGGGACGGAGTTGCAGTTTTTTTTAAAAAATTCAGGAATCTGTCATGGTCAACCGTTCGTATTTTCACGGACGGTCCGAAAAAAAGGCGGACGGAGTTCCGCATAAGACATGCCGAGGTTTTTCTCAAAGAAACCGGGAAAATAAGAGCGGTATGCTCCGAATTCAGGAAAAAACGCGGCGGATGCCGCAGATTTTTTGCATGCAGTGACCTGAAAATGCAGCCCCGTCAGATTCTGATCGCGTACAGACTCCGGTGGAAAATCGAAATATTTCACAAGCATATAAAAATGCACTCCGGTTTTCAGCACGCGGCCGCGAAACATTTTTCATCAGTCTCATCACATGTTCACCTTGTATGCATGGCGTACATTCTGCTGCACAGCGGGCTGCCCGGAACAGGTGATGACAGTGACTCTGTCACTGAAAAGCAGGCAAAAGTGCGGCAGATCCTGAAAAACAGGGAAACAGCATGTATTATCCATGAGTTGACAAAGATCGGAGGTGCTGTCAGATTGAAAAATGAATTAAAATCGGCTCTTACAGATTAGAGATTATGCAAACCTTTGGCAGACAAGGGTTTACAGGATTTTAATTAAATTTGGGGAAAAGTTTAAGTATTACCACATTGAACGAGGGATCGCTGCTTCGCAATAATTGATTTCCACTCATTGCTCAATCTTACAACGTTATCTATCGCCGTTATAGGTTCATTCGGATTAATAGAAAAGGCATAAATCTGATCAGAAATATCTGGTGAAAATACATCATTGTAATCATAGAACGCACCGTCTAACATGCAGATTGCAGCTTTGCACTTGCCTATATCAAAACTTCTCAGCATCAATTTTACTGCGGTCTGAGGTATATTCATGATTTCATCTAAATGAACTTCTGAAAGAAGGATTGCATACGGCCACTGGCTTTCATGCAACTTGAAATAGTCTCCCTCTGGGTATCTATCCAGCATATGTCTGTAAACGGAGTCAATTTCCGAAACTGGAAAAACACTATAGCACAGAACGAGATATTCTGAAGTACCTTCTACGAGCAATGCTTCAAATAGTTTCATTACTGCCCCTCCCTTTCACCGAGAAAGCAGAAGTTGAAGTTGAAGTTGATTGGCATCAGGGATAAATGATGAAATCACTTTCCCTTGGTGAGGGCCTTCCTTTGCGACTACAATCGCAAGATTCTGCCCATTCACTTCTCCGAGAAAGGCTCGGGCTTGAGTACCACCGATTCTCCAATCAGCTGCATGTCTCGGATTTTCTAAGATCGGCGTAGCTATTTGTTTGAAAGCGTCTACACGAGACTGAAGCGAACCTGTATTCGGAATCAGGTTCCCCTCTATATGGCGGATAGCATGCCCACCACCACGCATTCCAGTCAACGCGGTCTCTACCGTCCCTTCCGCGAAGCCTATTACCTTTTTTGAGGCTTTACCGTACCCGGCACCGGGCAAAACCATTCCGAGAACAATTCCTCCTACAGAGGCTCCTTTATCAAATGTACTTGAACAGGGATCTGCTAATGTTGAAACGGTGTCATAAGCATCGTACACAGACATTACTTAAAGTTTTCCCCAAATTTAATTAAAACCATGTAATATCCTGCATGTTCAATCGGTTAGCCAATCGCTAAGCTGTAAGAGCCGATTTTAATTCATTTTTCAGTCTTTCGGCACCTCCGATCTCTGTCAACTCATGGATAATGCAGGCGTTTTCCCTGTTTTTCAGGATCTGCCGCACTTTTGCCTGTTTTTCGGTAATCGACCACTGTCATCACCTGTTCGAAGTCGCTGTCACGACGGGATGTACGCCATGCATACAAGGTGAACATTGGAAACAACTGATGAAAAATGTTTCGGAGCCGCGTGTTCAAAACCGGAGTGCATTTTTATATGCTTATGAAACATTTCAATTTTTCCACCGGAGTCTGTACGCGATCAGAATCTGACGGGGCGACATTTTCAGGTCACTGCATGCAAAAAATCTGCGGCGTCCGCCGCCGTAGTTTTCGGTTTTTTGAGAAAAACTTCGGCATGTCTTATGCAGGACTCCGTCCCGCCTTTCGGACAATCCGTGAAAACACGGATGATTGACCATGGCGTTCCTGAATTTTGAAAAACTGCAATCCGTCCCAGTCTGACGATTTCGGATCTTTGGCATATTTTGACACGGATTTCACTCCTGTTTGCTTTTCAGTGCGCAGATGATGCCACTTTTTCAGCACGGCCTTCTGTGTTTTTTTGTCCGTCAAATCCGCTGTCTGCCAGCACGATCACATCACTGCTGGCATGGGGATAAATATATTCGTTTAAATTCAGATCGCTGATATAATCAGCAAGTCTCTGATGCAGAGTTTCGCATGTGATGTTTTTCCCTGCGATTATTTTCTGTATAAAACGGGACAAAATGACAGGTTTCGGTTTTTTACGTTTAAAAACAGAGCAATATTTGTCCACTGATGCCCGATAACAATCCATGCCCCGTGCCTGAATTTCCGGACATTTTCACTTTTTCAGACTGCGACGTTTCTGAAGGGCAATCATCAACAAGAACAAAAATTCTCTGCGGCATTTTTTTGTCGCATTCAGTGCATGCGGTATATACGTGCCTGTTTTTTTGACAGATCATTCATCTTTGCCCGGACAGCATTTTTTTCATTACCGCACAGGAATCTGCTGAATGACGGAATCCCAATCCGGAAATATCGGCATACCTGGATGATACTGTTTTCGCAAATTTCGGTGTCGCCGTAGTACACAACCAATTTAGTTTTTATAGAATCGTTTAAACTTGTTTCGGGCATCGGCGGTTGAAAACTGCCAGTCAATTTTTGCACAGGCATTATTGCGTTCCTGAACCCGAACCGAAAGGATTTGCTGTAATTTTTCAACCGATGGAATTCTTTGATCAAGGCAGTTCTTTGAGAGTGCCGAAAGCTCAATCTCAGCCATATTGAGCCAACTCCCCTTTTTTGGAGTGCAATGATACTCAAACCGGTTTGCAAGTCTGCGGGCGGTTTCAGCATCATAAGTTTCACAGAAGGAACCGCCGGAATGAGTGCTGAGACTGTCCTGCACCGGCCTGATTTTTTTGGCATCGGGCCAAAGTTCGGACAGTTCCCTCATAAACCGGGCATAATCCTGACGGGTGCGGTGTTCCGTGATTCTGACCATCCGTTTTCCCGCTGCCGGTTCAACGGCGCACAGGATGTTGCATACACCGCAGCGTTTATAATGATAATCCACCCGCTGCGGCACACCCGGTTCCGGCGGCAGAGGCCCGGCAATATGGTCGGTGAGCTGATACGGTTTTTCATCGAAGCATATTTTCGGCTCATCCGGATTGTGCGGTTCAGCATAAAAATCAAGAATATCCTCCATCCGGCAGAGAAACTCGCCGTTCAGTCCGCCGATGCACCGCTGTTTCCTCTGCCACGGTCTGACTTTGCTTTTTTTAAATACTGACGGACAGTTTCATCGGATACGGAGTCCACCGCCTCAGGGATGATCAGTCTGTCGGCGATCATCTGCATTGTCCATGAACTGTGTCCCTCAGGCGGAGCCGAACAGGCAATGGCGATCATTGCTGCCTGAACTTTTCCGTCAACTTTGCGGGGCTGACCGGGAAACGGTTTGCCGTCAAGGGCAAAATCAGGTCCGTTTTCGACAAAACGTTTCACCGTGTTGAAGACAGTCATCTGACAGACTTTCAGCGAGTCGGCTGTCTGCCTGCATGTTCTGCCTTCTGAGCAGCTCAGAATAATCCGCGCCCGTATAATTTTTCGGGAAGAATTTCTGCCTGTGCGGATGAATTTTTCAGGATGCTCTTTCTGATCGTCAGTCAGTGCAACTTCATATTTTTTATGCGCTCCCATGATATTTTCTCCTCAGATTTTTTTGAGAAGAAAATTATCACGGCAAGATATAAAAAGCAACTTGGTTATGTAGTAGCTGTTAATCCGTTCTTAAATAAATCCTTGTAGTTTTTAACCAATCCTTTCTTACATTAATCCCTGTAGTTGTGATAAGTGTGATTGTCTGAATCAGGATATCCGGGATGAAAAAGGATATTCAGGATAATCCCGGATATCCTTCGGCATCCTGACCCTCCTGATTCGCTGCTCTGAACCCGGATTCTCAGGATTTACGGATTAACCGGGATTTTTCAGTGACATCCCGGTACATCCTTTCATCCTGTGAATCCCGATTCAGACAGGATTTGAATCCGGATACTATTTTCTTCCCGCTTGACCTTTTCTCTTTTTCTGTTTATTTTTCAGACAGTCATTTTACAATCACATAAAACAGGGAACATACAATGAACGCATATACAGCAGTCATTGAAAAATGTCCGGATACCGGTCTGTATGTCGGATATGTGCCGGGTTTTCCGGGAGCCCATTCCCAGGGAGAGACACTGGAAGAACTGAACCGGAATCTGAAGGAAGTCATAGAAATGCTGCTTGAGGATGGCCGGGCTTATTTTGAATCCGAATTTGTCGGTACGGTCGGATAATCATGGGAAACATACCGGTTCTGAAGCCGCAGGAAGTCATCAGCATCCTGGAAAAATTCGGATTTGGAAAGGTGCGTCAGAAAGGATCGCATCTCCAGTACCGAGATTAAAGACGGAAGATGCACGACCGTTCCCTGCCATCCCGGAAGAGACATTTCACCGGTACTCCTTCGGCAGATTGCAAAAGACATCGGCCTGACAATACAGGAATTCCTGAAAAAAAGATAGCCGGGCAGGGCAGGCAAGATTTTTTTGCGCCCGCCGCAGTTCATGGTTGTCTGAACCGCAGATTCACCTGATTTCAGAATTTGCCTGACTCATTCAGAAACTGCAGGGATTTCTGATAAGAAAGGATTTTATTGTGACTGTTAATCCTTTCTTACATTAATCCTTGTAGTTGCGATTTTCCTGATTCATTCCCGCAGACAAATCCTGTTCATCCTTTCATCCTGTGAATCGTGGTTCAGACAACGGCAGCGGGACGGCATGACAATGGGAACCCTGATTTTCGGGACAGATCACTCAGTCTGCCTCAAACCTTGTCTGTCTTCGCCGCTGATTTTCTGTGTCCAATACTCCAGACAACATCCTGAAAGGAAATTGAAAAATGAAAGTATCTGCAAATTCTGAAACAGGCTGTCTGCGTGCTGTGCTGTTGGGATTTATTGATGATTACAAAATCGGCAATCCTGTGAACAGTGTTCAGCGATACTATTACAAGCAGGATCCCCCGCGTTCCGCCTTAATGACAGAACAGTATGAAAGACTGGCAGAAACATTTGAAAATCAAGGAGTCCGGGTTTGCCGCTATGATCGGAGGCCGGAAAATATGGACAGGCCCTTTGTCCGTGATGCGATAGCCGTGATTGATGATACCCTTTTCATTTGTTCCATGAAAAACAGGCAGCCCCCGAATATCAAAGATCTGCTGGCAAAAATCGAAAGCCCTGTGATACAGGCTGAGGCCGGAATTCTGGAAGGGGGGGATATCATTCTGGATAAAAACATTCTCTATCTGGGAATGGGAGAACGGACGGATGCAGCGGGATTTGAGTGGCTGAAAAGAAAACTGGGGCACAAACTTGAGATTCAGCCTGTTCATCTTACCAGTGAAACTTTGCATCTGGATGTTGTGTTCAATCTGGCAGGTAAAAACATTGCCCTGATTTATTCCCCTGCCTTTGAAAAATCCTCTCTGGACATCCTGAAGAAAAGATACCGGTTATTTGATGTAAGCCCGGAAGAGCAGTTTGCACTGGGGATTAACATTGTTTCTCTGACACCGGAAACGATCATTTCGGAAAAAAGGGCGGTTCGAATCAATGCGTTTTTTAAAAAAGAAGGTTTTGATGTAATAACTGTGGATTACAGTGAAGTTTCAAAACTGGGAGGAGCGTTTCGGTGCAGCACCTGTCCGCTGATACGGGACAGGATATAGCTGAAAAATATTAATGCAAATTTGCTCGGATTCACTCATCCTGCGATATTTTTGGTGTTTTTACAGAACTTGCATCACCGATTTTTTCATCCGTCCGGGTCATAAACAGCAGAAGAAGTGTGAGGATCAGATAGGTGAATCCGACATAAACCACGCCTGCTCTGATATCCGCTGCTGCAACCAGTCCGCCGAACATCATGGGCCCTGCTGCCTGACCGAAGCGGTTCACAAGGCGGAAAGTGGCAATGGCTTTTCCCTCTCCTGCCTCACGGGTGATTTTCATCTTCAGAAGATATGCCACCTGGGCAACAAACACAAAGCTTTGGGACAAACCCAGAAAAAATATTGCGGTGAGAACCGCTGCAATCCCCTCAAAGAAATAAAAGGATACAAACGACAGACTTCCCAGAATGCCGCCTGCCACCATGAACATCTTTTTTCTTTCGGAAACATCAATGTATTTGCTGATCAGGGGCCCTGCATAAATGATAAACGCGCTGTAGAGCATGAAGGTTCTGCCGATATTGGACTGTGACACGCCAATTCTGTTCAGGTAAACCGGGTTGAAATATTCAAGAAAACCAATCATTGCCATGTTGGCCGGAATGCTGCTGAAGAGAATGACGGTCAGCACATTCCGATCCGCAAGAAAACGGCCAATCCGTCTGATGCTGAACGGCTGGATATTTTTTGCTTCCGGTTCTTTGATGGTTTTCCGCATGAAAAGGAAAGTGCAGGCGACAGCGGAGAGAATAATGAGCGCTCCCATAAGAAACACAGGCTGATAACCTGTCCTTTCCGCTATCATGGCTCCGGTGCTGCTGCCACAGATCAGTCCTGCATACAGGGCTGCAAAAAGCGAGGCAAAGCCGCGGGCTTTTGTGTCTTTGTCTGTATAGGTGATAATAAATCCCTGCGCTGCCATAAAAAAAAGACCGTATCCCATCCCGCTGACAGCACGGGATAGAATAAAATGAAGGGAATCGGGCGCGATCCCTGCATAAAAAAGCCCTATGCCCGCAAGAAATACTCCGGCAATAAAGGGTTCATGCCATCCGCGGCGATCATTCCACACGCCTGCAATGAAAAAAGCGATTCCTGTAAAGAACACGGACACAGATACCGGAAGACTTAACACAAGATCTTTTGAAAGACCGAAGATGGGGGTGTAAAGTTTTTCCATATGCAGAGGCACAAAGGATATGGAGATATTGAGTCCGAACATTAACAGAAAAAAAACAGGCCGTATGGTGCTGTAGTGGACCTCATCAGCCTGTTGCTGGATTTTGAAAACCCTTTTTTCAATAAAACGGGAAAACACAATCAGCATTTCAACAAAAAAGAAAATGGAAATCACGATGACCGTTGCGGCATCCAAAGCCATTCCGCTGAGCTGATCTGAAATCAGTTCCATCCCATACAGTCCCCTGATTTGCATCCAATGCGCCTTGAATGCAGCTATATTCAAAGCCGAGAAGATTATCTGGGAAGCAACAACAAGGATAACAATGACTGAAAACATGATTTTTTTGGAAATCTGCTGCGGAATGGATTTGCTGAACAGCAGGAAATTCAGTGCAATGATTAAAAACAGCATTCCGGAACCGGTAATAAGGAAAACGGTTTTCATATTTTCCCTGAATACGGAATCCTCAAATTCTCTGATCTGTTTTTCGCCAAAGGCAATCACTATAATTAATTTGCGAGTGTTTTCTCTGCTGACAGCATCCACTGTGGTAACATATCTGTTTTCATGCCAAATCCATTTTCCTTTGAAAGGAGGCAGCACAGTGCCGATCAGTTTCTGTTCTGTACTGTGGTAAATGAAACCCGTGTCTGACGACACTGATATGGAAACAGGGTTTTCATCAGGAATGTTTCGCAAAATGCGTTTTTTTGTCTGTTCAAGAATATCATTCAGACCGGAGATTGTATCTGCATCTTTTCCCGCATTCAGAGATTTCTGCAACTGTCTCTGAAGATTCACCGCAGCAGCCCGGTACTGTGAAACAGTGCTTTCCATATATACTTTTTTCAGGGAACCCAAACTGAGCAGTGCATTAAATCCAAGAACAAGCAGGAGAAGCACAAATATGGCTCCGGCAAGTTCCAGTCTGGCTGAAATGCCTGAGAGAAAATCATACAGTATTTCAGAAAAGAATTTTTTGCCGCCCGCTTTTTCATCCTGTACATCATTTTCCCAGGAACCCGGTATTCCCAAAGGAACGGGAAAATGAAACACTCTGGGAACGCCATCCGTATTCACGGAAAAGGAATCTCCGTACAATGACTGCATGTTTTCATTTTTATTCTCATGTTTTTCCATACTTGAATCGGGTTCCTGAACTGCCGAACCTTCCAATTCTTTTCTGCTTTCTTTGAATTCAGCAGTTCCGCTGAAAAGAAAAACCGGTGTTCCGCAAAGAAGATAATCCTCTCCGATCTGTCTTACCTGAAGCTGTGAATTTGCGTCGCGCAGATGGCTCAGATACGGCACGACAATAATTTCATCTGAGCTTATCATATTCAGGTGTCTGGCGACAAAGGATGCGGCAACCGCTCCTGTTCCGCATGCCCAGGTTTCCCGGTAAACGCCCCGTTCAAAAGTTCTCTGTTCCACAGTCTTTTGTCCGAGAGTGTCCGTGCTGTCAGCAATACGGACAAAATTGATATTTAAGCCTTTGGGAAAGATATGCGAATACTCATGGTTCAGGGTCATGCCGATTTCATGAACAATCCATGAGCTGTAATCTGTTTTTCTTCTGTACTTCTGTCCCGATGACAGCAAAATCTGTTCTGCCAGTTCCTTTACGGAAAAACCGGATTCTGTGAAAATCACCAAATGAGGCTCGCCTGTAAAAACTGCGAATCCTGACAGATCAATAACAATATCTTCCGTAAAACCGATGAATTCAGATTTTGGAAGAACAATTTTCAGATTTTTCACTGACATCAGACAGTCATCATGGGGCGTGGCAATGGAGGAATCCATCATTTCCGGGGGGATTTTCGTGGGAGGCCCCATGTTTGTCCAGCACATTCCCTTCTCCGCATCTCTCCCGATGGTGACAATTTTGGGGGAGGGAGTGGGAATTTCTGTCATAATTCTGCAATCCTGAATTCCATAGGTATTGCAAAGATAATCTGAAATGCACAATAAACCGTTGCCGCAACTGAAAGCCTCTTTTCCATCCGGTTCAAACATTCTGAAAATATAATCAGAATAGGCAGCGTCCGGAATTCTGTCCCAATAGTTGTGCACCTCATTGATTTCTTTTAAAACATCTGCTGTGCACGGCTGGATGACAAGAAAATTGTCTGAACCGATGCCGAAATACATGTCGGTTGCCTGAAATGCGAAAATCATTTTTTCAGATTCTGTAAGAACCTGTCCGCATATTTCATCGGTAATGACAAATTTGTTGCCGCTTGAGGTGTATTTGACAAAAGATATTGTGGATGGCATAGTGTCTGTCTGTCCTGAATTTGTCCTGTATGGGGAAACAATTTTCATAACAACCTTATTTTTTGTAAAAATAAGGTTGTTATGAAAATTCGGTTTCCGGAAATTCAGCCAAAGGTTTTCGTGTGTCAAAAAACCGGATTTTTCCAAAAAATCCGGTTTTCGGAAAACGCTGCACCTGAAAATTTATGCTGACGCACCTGTCCGTCCTCCGGCAGTTCAGCAGATCAGCAACTCCATTTTTTTCCATGAAAATTTGCAGTTGCATGCCTGATATCAGTTAGGAATGCAGTGCTGCCTTTGCATCTAGCCAGCCATGACCGTCCATACCACATACAGAACATAAAGTCCCACCAGCCCCCATCCTTCCTTTCTGGTCAGAAGCCGATCCGTATAAAGAAAAATGAACAGGATGACAACCGTGCTGATCAGGATCAGGACAGATCCAATCAAATCCCCGGTTCCCACTTCAATGACCTGTTTTCCCAGAAACAGCAGTGCAATAAGCCAGGGAAGTCCCAGACAGATCAGGATGTCAAAGATATTGGAGCCAATGGCGTTTGCCACAGCCATGCTTCCCCGTCCCTGCCTTGAAACCACTATGGAAGAAATCAGATCCGGAGCGGAAGTGCCGGCAGCCAGGATGGTCAGTGCCACGATGACAGGCGGCAGTCCGACAGCATTGGCAAAAATGACAGCCTGATCCACCAGAATCCAGCTCAGACCGATGATGAAAAGGATGGATGCAAAAAAAGCCCGGATATAGGATTTTTGGGCATCTCCGGCTGCCAGGGCTATAATGCTGCTGAACATGGCATTGATTTTTCCGAAAAAACCTTCACGGGGCATTTCCGGATGTGTGTCCATTTCCGGCTCCTCTTCCGAGGAGAAAAACAGCAGGAACGCAATATATACGCAGTAGGCAAAGATAAATGCCAGACATTCCTGCACTTCGATTCTGCCGTCCCAGAATACGGCCATGAGCAGAACAATGCTGATGAGGTAAAAAACGGTGTCCCGGACAATGGCAGGAAGTGTGACTTTGGCTTCCCGGACAATGGCCGAGAAACCGGTGATAATGAGAATATTGAAAACAGCGGAACCCACAATGGTTCCCACGCCCACATCGCTGTGCGCTCCCCCTTCCTTGAACAGGGAAAGAAGGGCAATGGAAAGTTCCGGAGCAGAAGAACCCGCAGCCATAAGGGAGGCACCAGCCACGTTTGAGGGCAGTTTCCACCGGACTGAAATCTGATCCAAACTTTTGATGAAAAAATCCTCGGTGATAAGGGAAAGAATGTAAATAGCGATAACCATAACGGAAAAACTTGTCAGGGCTGTCATGCTTTTCTCCTTTTGAATTCGCCAACTCTCTGATGTTTAAGCAAAACGGCATCTGCGGACAGAGAACCGGAAAGCAGATCAAAAATACGCATAAAATACTTATACGTTATTGCCGTGCAGAAAGTCAACAAAGGGATACGGCAGGAAAGCACTTTTTTATTTATTTATGAGATAAATCTGAATTGCTTCCTTTCCGGAAATGCAGAAAGGAAAAAAATCTGTTGCTTCACGGCACGCGCTCAGGTAAAATTGCAGAAATACATGTGGCTGTTTACTGCCCTGTCTGCAAAATCAAGGAAGGCCAATGACATATCTGGTATCAAAATATTTTGATTTTTCAGCAGATTTGAATCTTGTCGCTGAAAAACTGGAACAGTATCTGGGCTGTGAGAATGACCGCTTTCTTCAGGAAATCGCAGAGGAACTCAACAAACAGCCCGGGCTGCTGGCCCGGATTTTCCCTTCTGCCGCGCAGAAAGAGGAAAACCGGCTGAGTGTGGAAAAAATGAAAATGATTTTTCATAAAAGGGAAATATTTTTTGAATTTTACACAAATGTGAAACTGGAAATCGCCAGACGTCTGGCTGATGCACTTGCAACTCCCATCGGCATGGATTTGCAGACCCGTCTGGCCGGGTTTGCAAATGAAAAAATTGAGGAAATCTCTCAAACCATTGCAACCGGCAGAAGGAGATTTCTGCAGAATATGAAATCCCAGTTCCTGGAACTGGAACAGTACCGCGATATTCCGGTACTATACGAGCATGCAAGAGCATCCATGAAAACCGAGGTGGAGATTTATTTCAGAACCATACAGAAAATCTTAGAGGGCTTCATTGAAAACCTGGAACGAAAAGTATCGGAAATCAAATGAATCGTCAGGCTCAAAGCATCCTTCCGATCTGCGGAGGATGATGACTTCTTTCTTTTCTTTTGCTGGTGGCAGGCTGCGTGCCTTTTTCCATATGGCAGGCCGCATCCGTTTTCCCAGACTTGCTGACATGGAACGCTTTTTTCTTTTCTGCAGCGGTACGGACCCGGAACTTCTGAAAGACTGTTCCCAAAGCACAAAGACAAAATACATCGCCTTGGGATGGCTGGTGCTGACCCCGGCCGTGCTGGCTTTGTGGTCAGGAACTTATTTTTTTTCCACCATATTCAGGGATCATCTCTTTCTGTCCATATGCTTCGGCTTTCTGTGGGGACTGATCATTCTGAACATAGATCGCTATCTGATCATCACTTTTGACAAGGGAAATTCCCTGCTGAAAGACATCTTTTCCTTTTCGGTCTTCAGCCGCCTGATTATTGCGGTTTTCATTGCCTATGCCATAGCCCATCCCATTGTGCTGCGGCTGTTCAGCGACAATATTGAGGAGCACATTTTTTCCCGCAATGAAGGCAGAAAAGAGGAAATCCGCAAAGATTACAATGCCAAAATTGATGCCATTGAAGCGGAAATCACAAAGCTGAATGCAGAGATCAGCCAAAAGGGAAATGCTTTGGTCTATGCAAGTGCGGAGGGTGAAAG
This sequence comes from Desulfobacterales bacterium, assembly GCA_041390465.1. Classification (GTDB taxonomy): domain Bacteria; phylum Desulfobacterota; class Desulfobacteria; order Desulfobacterales; family Desulfococcaceae; genus JAABRU01. The sequence goes on from JAWKPW010000067.1 coordinate 18,347, forward strand.
CAGGGAAATCTCGGCGCTGAGAAAGGAAGTCGCGAACACAGGCAGGGAAATTTCAGAACTGAGAAGGGAACTGAACAAATCCCATGAGGAGCTCTCGGATGAAATTGCAGGCAGCAGCACCCGCACCGGCAAAAAGGGACATGGCCCGGTTGCCCGCTCCATTGAACTCAAGATGGAAAGTCTCAACGCCCAGATACAGAAAAGTGAAGAGCAGTACCGCAGACTGGAAGAACAGCTTGCCCATGCTGTGGAAAGGGAAAAAGCGGATTTCGGCATGAAAAAAGAGTCCCTGGAGTTTGGAAAAAATGAACTTGCCGCACTCACCGCAAGAAACAGCATCCTGATGGAAGACAGAAAAAATGAGATTGCCCGGCTCAGAAATCTCAGAGATGAAAAAGTGCAGGCCCTTGAAAGCAAGGCGGCAATGGATTTTCTGGCCCGCAGCAATGCCCTGGATGAATTAAGTCAGAACAATTTCAATGTGAAAAAATGGAACTGGCTGCTGACCGCCATTTTTATCCTGCTGGATATTCTGCCCATTCTCTGGAAAGTGATCCCCCGCAAAGATGCATATGAACTGAAACTGGAAACCTGCCGCATGTCTGCTGCGGATTATGAGGGGGTTGAACGAAAAGCCATTGAAAAAATGAAAGAAATCAGAGAACAGACTGCTGTGAAGGGCCTGCGGTATGAAAGCATAAGGCAGGAAATGGGAAAACTGGGCAGGCACAAATCTGAACTGCTGAACACCTTCAATGAATTTTTTGAGATGAAGGTAAGGCAGGATCGGATGTTCATTGCAAAAATCAAAGAGCAGAAAGCAGAAGCGGAAACCATTGCAGATTTGGACAAAAGCAACAAGATTGAAGAGGGAATTCACAGCACTGTCAAAGGCTATTTCAATCACACCGGGGATATGACCAAACTGATGATTGATTTTCTTCACAAAGAAGACAATACAGAACCTCAGGAACAAGTCCCGGAGAAGGTTTCTGAAACGTAAACCGGCACTTTGTCAGTTTTTTCAAAAAAAGAAGAAGCTGCTGTATCCGCAGTCATTCCGGATTGAGCCGGAAGTCGGCATATTGAATATGCTCCGGGTAACGGGTCCCGCAGGCATGACGATTGTATGTGACATTGAAAAAAGGCTGTTTCATTATGAATCAGAATTATCTTGTCAGAAGAGCAGAATCATCTGAAGACGGCGCAAAACTGGGGGAACTGTTTGCAGAGGTTTTTCCGCCGCCCCATGAGGTGGGAATTTTTGCAGAAACCATATTCAACTGCTTTCCCGGCATGAAAAGGGAATACTGGTTTATTGCCGAAGACAGGAAAAGTTCCCAAATTGTTTCCGCATTTGCTTTGCTTCCCTGGAGTTGGGAAATGGAAGGCATTCATCTGAAGATTGCGGAAATGGGCATTGTGGGAACCCGTCAGTCTTATCGGCATCAGGGGCTGATGAGAATACTGCACAAAGAATTTGCGCACACGGTGGAAAAGGAAGAATTTGATCTCGCGATCATTCAGGGAATTCCCGGATTTTACCATAAACTGGGGTTTCATTATTCTGTTCCTCTGACCGGACATATCCATGTTCCCCTGCATCTGATGCCGGATGAAAAGCAAAAAAGTCCTTATGGGTTCCGCATGGCAGGTTTGGCGGATATTCCCTTTCTCATGGCTGAAGATGAGAAATACAGAAAATCTTTTTCCATCTCCGCTGTCAGGGATGAAAAAGTATGGAAATACATGCTGACAGACAGTCTGAAAACAGAATGCGGATCAGAATTCTGGATTATGGAACATTCTGAGAGCAAAGAGAAATACGTTTTCCGGATTCCCTTTCAGGGATTTGGCAAAGGACTGATTGTCAGTGAGATCAGCGAAAGCATAACGCATGAAGCCCTGTTTTCTTTCTTTGCATTCTGCAGGAAAAAGGCGCATGAACGCGCCAAGCCCTATATCCGGCTTGATCTTCACAATGAATCCGCGACTGGAAGATTTGCCATTGCAATGGGCGCGGAAAAGGGAAATCCCTATGCCTGGCAAATCAGCATTCCGGACCGAATCCGTTTGCTGAAAAAAATGGCTCCCATTCTGGAAAAACGAATCAAAACCAGTTGTTTTTTCAATTTTTCCGGAATCCTCAGACTGGATTTTTTTGATGAGGGAATTGATCTGCAATGGAGCCAAGGCTGTCTGGAATCTGTTGCCATCGCGGGAACCGAGGAATGCGCGAACACTTTCTGCATCAATCCGGATTTGTTCCCGGCTTTGTGTCTGGGACACAGGACATGGAGAGAACTGCAATACACCAGACCCGACATATTTCCGCAGTCACAGTATCTTCGTCCCGAGGTTTCAACCGCAGCGGATATAAGCGGACTTTTCACGGACACGCTTTTTCCTGCCACAAAATCATGGATTTACGGACAGTACTGAATTCAATCCGCAACGAAAGCACAAATTAAGGATCAGTTCCGATAAGATTTGGCAACTTTCAAAAAGTTGTCAAATCCTGTATGAATATGTGAGAGTCTGTTTTTGTTCATTCTGAAAGTTTTGACTTTTTGTTGTCATTAAATACAGGTTTCGCAGGGCTGACTCCATTATTTTTTTGATGAAAAAACCTGTCCTGCCAAATACCTCCGGTGCAGAGCAATTATCTGAAATGGACAGTGGGTCAAATCTGTTGATCAGCATCGCATTCCGCAGGAAAACTCTGTGTCACTCTGTGCAGACTCTGTGTTATAATCAAAGACAGTCAACGGATTTGACCCCATCACCCTGAAATGGAACAGTATGCAGAAGGCAGCAGAGTCTGCAAAAGAAAAGACTGCATCAATATATGCAGATATACAGGAAAAAAGTTCAGAGACAATGGCCGGGACAGTTATCCGATACATACTTTATATTCTGCTGATTTTCACACCCCTTGCCAGAGCCGCTGTGCAGGGCTGGGCTGTATGTGTGATTCATATTCTGACTGTCATTGCATTGACGGTTTTTCTTGCGGATAAAAGCCTGCGCGGGAAATGGGAATGGATCAGCACGCGTCTGGACAAACCCATAGCCGCTTTGCTGTGTCTCTGCCTTGTTTCCGCTGTTTTTTCCCGGCATCGGTTCAGCAGTTTTCAGGCTGTGATGCTTGTGCTGGATTATATTGTCTGGTTTTATCTGCTGATTCATGTCATCCGCAGCAGATCGCAGTTCCGTCAGGTGATTTATACAGTATTGGGCATGGGAACTTTTCTGGCCGTGTTCGGTCTGTTCAAGATGGGCGGAATGAATCCCTTTCCCTGGTGGACATATCCGGAATTGGGTTCTGACCGCCTGAGCGCATCTTTCGGCAATCCGGATCATCTGGCCGGATATATGGAAATGGCCATTCCGCCTGCACTGGGATTTCTTCTGACCGGAGTGAAAGAGGGAAAGCGCGTGCTGACCTGCCTGGCCGTCCTGCTGATGTTCACGGCTCTGATTTTCTCCCTGTCCAGAGGCGGATGGATCGGCATACTCTGCGCGCTCTATTTCATGGGGATGATGCTGCTGTGTCAGCGGCATCTGAAATATAAAAAACTGCTTGTGACGGCTCTGACGCTTTTTCTGCCTGTGGTGCTGGTCATCCTGTCAGCCGCAGATGTTGCCACAAGAATCCGCACCTTTGAGCAGGGAACGGAAATGCCAAGTTTTGATGCCCGGATAACTGCGTGGAAAGGGGCAGTGAACATGATACGGGCTTATCCCCTTCTCGGTTCAGGCCCCGGAACCTTTGCCTATGTATACACACAGCACCAGCCTCCGGGACTGATTGCCTATTACAATATGGCGCACAATGATTATCTGCATTTTCTCGCGGAAACCGGGCTGCCGCTCGCGGGGATTGTCATATGGATGATCTGTGTGTTTTACCGGGCCGGATTTCAAAAAATGAAACATCCCAGCCGCCTGGTCCGGGGAATGACACTGGGAAGCATGTCCGGCATTACTGCCCTGCTTGTCCACAGCATGGGAGATTTCAATCTGCACGTTCCGGCCAATGCCATGCTTTTTGCCTGTCTGGCCGCGCTGGCTGCCGCTCCTTTGCCGGAAACAAATGGTGCATGGGCAAATGGCAAAGAGCGTTCAGGAAAAAACAGCATGAATGCGTTCAGAACGAAATCCGCATAACACCCCTTGCTGTCCGCTTCGGTGCGGTGCTGGGAGTTTCTGCCCCTCCGAAATCTGCAACTCTCTGTTTTCATATGATTTCACAGAAAATTTTCAGTTCAGTCTGAGGGATTGTCAGCCTTTTTCTCTCTGAGGCGGGGATCGTCTGCGGCCAGGATATTGCAGGTTTCCGAATCCGGATCAAACACAATCACTGCCCTGCCGGATTGGAGCCCGCGGAGAATCTGCGCTGTCTTGCGTTCCAGAGGAACCTCGGTTTCGCCGTAATCTGTGCCGTCCCGTGTGGCAAATTCTTCCATAAGCCCTTTCAGGGCCTCAGGACTGAGTTTCTCGTAAGGAATTTTTATGATGTCCATTTCAGGATTTCCCCAGATACCTTCCCTCATAATCATCCGTGTTCAGAGGAATTTTGTCTGACAGCACTTCTCCGTCAATGACTTTGCCGAAAAAAAGGGTATGGTTTCCGGGCGCGCAGGAAAAAACAATCTCGCATTCCATCCGCGCGATGCAGTCTTCAAGCAGGGGCGCACCGGTTTTTCCCGGATGCCATTGGAGGGAAGCAAACTTTTCCTTGGGATCAGGGCCCTTGAAACGTTTCAGGAATTCTTTCTGTTCCTTTGCCAGCACATGCAGGGCAAAGGATTTGCTTTGGCTCATCACATGGTGCGTGTATCGGTTCGGATGAACAGCGACCATAAGCAGGGGCGGATTATGGGAAACCTGCGAAACCCAGGAGGCAATCATGCCGTTGATTTCATTTTCATGCGCGGCAGTAAGCACATAAATTCCGTAAGTCATTTTTCCAAATGCGGAAATCAGTTTCGGATCCATTGTTTTTTCTCCTTCCATGATTTTTTCAAATCAGTTTAATTTGAAAACAGACAGACAGTCAACAAAATATTTATGTGCTCATTGCTCTGCTTACGCGTGATTTGGGCTGACTTTCTGAAGATGTCCATCTCTGATATGCGAATTTTTCCTGTATGGACAAAAAAGTCAGAAAAATATTTCCTTCCGCTTCGGGAAAAAGCAGAAAATCTGAGTTTACAATAAGGGCAGATAATGCTATAGGCTTTCAGATAATTATTTGGACGTAGGTTGGGGTGAGGAACGAACCCCAACATCCTGAATCTGTTGGGGTTCGTTCCTCACCCCAACCTACGCTGAACCCCAAATTTATTTTCTTAAACACTATATTCAGTCGACAGCCAGTCTGCGGGAGCCCTTTGGTGCAACAGAAAAAAACAGGAGAGGGACATAAGCCGCAGGCTGAGACCGGAATCGGCAGCATAATCTGAAATGTCAACAGAACCTGAACCTTAACCATTCAGCATTCCGTATCAAACCATGTGGGAAGCACTTCAGTACGAGTTTATGCAAAATGCGCTGGCAGCAGGCTTTCTGGCCAGCATCACCTGCGGCATTATCGGCACGCTGGTGGTGGTCAACCGGATTGTGTTTCTGGCCGGAGGAGTCGCGCATGCGGCCTATGGAGGCATTGGCCTGGCTTTTTATTTCCGCTGGCCCTATCTGGCCGGAACCCTGAGTTTTTCTCTTGCCTCAGCCATGATTATGGCCGGAGTCACGCTGAAAAACAAAGAGCGTTCAGACACGATCATCGGTGTCATCTGGGCTCTGGGCATGGCTTTGGGGATCATTCTGCTGGATCTGACTCCGGGCTACAATACGGATCTCATGAGCTATCTTTTTGGCAGCATCCTCACGGTTCCGGGATCAGACATCCGGATTATGGCGATTCTGTGTGCGGTCATCATTGGGCTGGTCGGCTGTTTTTACAATGATTTTCTTGCCATTTCCTATGATGCGGAATATGCCCGGCTCCGGGGCATACCGGTTGGGATTTTCCATTTTCTGCTCATGGGACTGATTTCTGTTTCCGTGGTCATGGTGATCCGGGTGGTGGGGCTTATTCTGGTCATTGCCATGCTGACCATTCCGCCCTATATTGCGGAAAAATATGCAGGCTCCCTTCTGAAAATGATGCTGCTTTCCAGCCTGCTCAGTTGCCTTTTTACGGTAAGCGGCCTGTGGATTTCCTATGCCTGGAACCTCACAGCCGGAGCCTGCATCATCCTGGCAGGCGGTGCGGTCTTCCTTTTTTCTTTTCTTGCAGAAAGATTCATAAAACCCCTGTTGTCAGCAGATCCCGGAAAATTTTAATTCTTTTTTTTCTCTCAGGTTACGGAAGGATTGCCCTGGAATGTGCTGTGCAAAGGCAGGATTGGCAAAAAAGCAGTGGATGCGGATAAAAAAATCCGTTTCCGCTTTGCGGAAACGGAAATGAAAAACACACATCCGGAAGGTTTCAAAAAACTTTTCACATCCCCAGCTTTTCCTCTGTCCGTTTCATGGCTTCCATAAAAGCAGCCCGGCTTTCCCCTGCATAGGGATTGCAATGGTTCATATCCCTGAACAACTGCCAGGTGTCATGGGTGACAACGCCCAGAATGTGAAGCAGCCGCTTGTAGCCTTCGGTGTCGATAATCAGTTCCTTTGCCCCGAATTCTTCCAGGCTTCTGCCGATAAAATGGGTGAGACACAGACTCACTGCGATCTGCCGGTCATGCTCTTCGGGCGTGGTTTCAATGACAATCATGCCTTTGGCTGAAATCCAGGATTTGATTTTTCCATAAGGGCTGTCATCAATCCGCACCGGACACAGCACGATTTTCCGATCATGCAGGGATTCAGCCGCACTGTCCGGTCCGAACATGGGATGGGTGGCCAGAATGGAAACCGTTTCCGGCAGCAGTTCCCGCATCCACTGCACCGGATACACCTTGACCGAGCAGACATCTGCCACAACTGCATCTTTCCGGAGCAGCGGTGAAATCTCTGTGAGAAAATCCTGCATGGCCGAAATTGGCACGCTCAGGATCACCATTTTTTGGGAACACACTTCGGCAAGATCAGCGGGTCTGGCCCCGATTTCCCGAATTTCCGCTGCCCTGTCGCTTCTGTTGTATATGAAGACCTCAAAATCCTGCGCCAGATACCGGGCCATAAGTTTTCCGAACCGTCCGAAACCAATGATGCCGATCATGATTGTCCTTTCCGATCCAATGCCTGTCTGATGCTTTCCAATCCTCTGATTAAGTCCTTTTCCGGAACCGCATAGGAGATGCGGATGTGTTTTTCCTGACCAAATGCCTGCCCCGGCACCACCGCCACACCCGCGTGTTCCAGCAGATACGCGGAAAAATCCTCGTCTGTTTCCCCTGTCCGCAGATACCCGGATATGTCCGGAAAAAGATAAAATGCCCCCTGAGGTCGGATACAGTAAAATATTTCAGATAGATACCCATAGGCAATATCCCTTTTTTTTTCCAGTTCCGCCCTCCGCGCGGAAATGATTGTCTGATCCAGGGACAAAGCTGCCAGCGCGCCGTGCTGGGCAAAGGTGCAGACATTTCCGGTCGCGTGGCTTTGCAGTTTGGACATGGCTGCAACAATCTCCTTTGGCCCCGCGGCATAACCGATGCGAAAACCGGTCATGCTGCAGCTTTTGGAAAAACTTTTCACCACAATCACGCGATTCCGGATATTCTCAAACGCGAAAAGACTTTCAAACCGCAGACCGTCATAGAGGAAAAACTCATATGCCTCATCAGAAATCAGCCAAAGAGCATGTTTCCGGGCAAGATCGGCAATGCGTTTCAGATCATTTTTGGGATACACCGCACCTGTGGGATTGTTGGGACTGTTGACAAGAATCGCCGCGGTTTTTGCTGTCACCGCCTTTTCCACTGCATCATAATCCAGTTGATGGTTCCGGGTGTTCACCAGCACCGGTTTTCCTCCGGCCAGAATGACCTGCTGGGAAAAACTGACCCAGTACGGAGAGGGAATGATGACCTCATCTCCGGGATCACAGATGACCTGAAAGATATTGTACAAAATCTGCTTTGAGCCATTGGCAACAAGGATGTTTTCCGGTCCGTATCCTGCAAACGGTCTTGACAGCGCCGAGCGCAGTTCATGCAGACCGGCCACCGGCCCGTAACGGGTTTCGCCCCGGTCAAGCGCGGCTTTCACAGCCTGCCGGATATGCTCCGGAGTTTCATATTCCGGCTCTCCCACCGCAAAGTTGATGATTTCCCTTCCCTCTCTTTTCATTTTGTCAATGAGAGAGGAAAAACGCACGGTCCGGGATGTTTCCACCTGAGAGATTCTCTGGGACAGCTTCATATTTTTTCCTGTATATTCAATATAATGTCGTTGTTCAGATTTCCTAAAGATAGCGATTTGTAATATATGTAACATATTCAGAATGTTGATGACGATATCCAGCAAGCCGGACAATCACTTCCTGATACGTTGCTGCATGAAAAAGAACACCGTCAGAGCGAACAGTATCAAAAAAACTTTTTACCTCGTGTCGGTGTCTGAAACCGGGTTCTCCCAACGCGTCATACCACAGATAGAGAAGACGGTAATGCGAATGGCCAAATTTTCTGTTCAATCCAAGTATGTGCCTGATGAGCTGCGCTGCATGGAGACAGGCAAAGCGGTTGTCGTCAGGCGATATTTCCTCTGCAAGCCGCTTTGTTGCCGACAATTTTTCCCAAATGTTCCCATTCCCGAAATATTTCGGATCAAGTCCGCCGTGTTTACGGGAAGAATAGGGTTCCGTAAACTTGCATTCTATTGCAAACATTTTGTATTTATTCGGGTAAGAAGGAAAAAACACCACATCCATATTCGGGGAATATTGAAAACGATCATCTGTTGGAAATTTTTGTTCAAATTGTATTTCACCAGATAAATTGCCTTCCGCACGTGAAAGTCTGCAGGCAGCAAACAGCAGGGACAAATCTGATTTATCTCTCCAGTAATCGAACAGGTTAATGACAAGAGCCGATGAGGAATGAAGAGCCTGGATTTTTGCAGGCTGTCCTTCTTTATTCTTTAACTCGATCCCATCGCCTGCCGCAAGTTCTTCTTCGGATTTCCTGCTGAGCAGTTGGAAAAGATTGTCTGCAATACTTGCTGTGTAAACCCTGCGCCCCCGATTTCCGGCACTCCCAATGAGCTGCAACCCTCTGTTCTTTGCCCATTCTGCCTGTTTTGCAATTATCTGTTCAGATGCATTCAAATTTTTTCCTCTTTATGGCATAAGGTGATTTCTGAAAATAAATGTACCTGTTCTGTCACCTGAAAGATTTGACAACTTTTGGAAAGTTGTCAAATTCAGGGGATGTTTTTCTCCGGAAATCGCCTGACACCGAAACAACCTCCAGTCTGACAGAACTGTCCGGTTGTTTGACTGCTCAGATTGCTTTTTCTTTGCATCTGCCTCACTGATACAGCCGGGCAGGCTTGAAGCATATACTGTATAACCGTCTTTCTCCCTCAGTTCAAGCACTATCTTCAATTTCATAACAGCTCCATATTGATTTTACTTTGTCATATTGCTTCAATGCTTTTAAATTATGCATAAAAAAACTCTGAAAATCGGAGAACAGAGAAAATGGCAAAAAGATAAAGGAGTTGTGCGGGAAATTGGGAACTTTCATTCTCAGATATGAGAGTCTGTTCAGAAGCAAGGCACATGCATATTCCTAAAAAGCGGCACGGTATCGGTGCGGACTTTTTCAATCTGAAATGCGTAACATTGAAAAGATGTGTGAGAAAGTCAGAAGCTGTTTTAAAAATCCAACAGTTGCAGTTTTATCGGAGTGCAAAAGTCAAGCCCCGAAGCCGGTGATCCTTTTTTATTGATTCTGAAATTTTTAACTCTTACTTCGCATAACCATTCATGATTTGCTTTGACAGAACCTGCAGAACTGTGTGAAAATATCAGTCCGAAGCTTTTTTCTTCGTGCCGTTGCCTCTTTGCGGCAGAAAGAGAAATGCCGCGAGGACACGGGGACGCAAAGGTTGACGAAAATTGATTTATTGAAATAAAATATTTTTATCTTATATGATTTCTGTTTTCCGAATCCGCATTCTTTCCTGTGCCGCCATGATTTTCGGTGGAGGATCACTGGCTGTTTTCGGCATATTTCTTTTCCTGGGCCCATTCCGGATTGTGGATCTGGCAATGGCCGAGAGAGAAAGACTCTGCTTTGACGCAGGACTTTCCCTGCTTTTTTTTGTGCAGCACAGCCTCATGGTTCGGCAGTTTTTCCGCAGGAGAATGGAAAAAATCATTCCGGCATACGCGTATCCCGCATTTTATGCGCTTGTATCCGGCATTGTGCTGCTGACAGTTGTAATTCTTTGGCAGACATCCGATATGGTGTATGGGCAGGCATCCGGCATATGTTACGGAATGCTCCGGATGCTGTTTCTCCTGTCGGTTCTGGGATTTTTTTGGGCATCGGCGGAGCTGAAATATTTTGATCCCTTTGGCATCAGAAGCCTGTCTGCCTATTTGGATTCCCGCGCCTGTCCGTCCCCTGTCTTTACTGTCAGAGGCATTTACAGAAAAATCCGTCATCCTTTTTATTTTTTCACCCTGGTGATGATCTGGACCTGTCCGAAACTGAGTGCTGATCGGATCCTGTTCAATATCCTCTGGAGCCTGTGGATTGCTGCGGGAGCAGTATGGGAAGAACGCGATCTGGTTCGGGTTTTCGGGGATGAATACCGAGCCTATCAGCAGAAAACCGGAATGCTGATCCCGTTTTTCTTTACCTGTTCTGACCGGAAAAATAAGGAAAAATAATTCTGCAGAGGAATGCCGAACTTTCAGTTTGGACTCCTCAAAATGTCAAAAAACTTTTTTGACACTCCGATTGCTCTTTGTGAAACCCTTGCGTCTTGGTGTCCTGGTGGCAGAAAAAGGTTTTGCAATTCTCATTTTTTTTGACAGAACAGGATATGCCCTGTCCTGAAAAAACAAATTTTGGCAGAATTTTCTTTCCCCCCTGTTTTTATGTTGAAATTATTTTCTGAAATCTTTACACTGATACCTGCATAATATTGCTTATCTGTTTTTTTTGTTCTGCTTTGTCAGGGAGACAGAGGTTCCACACAATTCCCCTTCTGAGAGGGGAAGTCGATACGCAAAAAAGGGGATTTTCCATGATAGTCAAATGTGAGAAATGCCAGACGGCCTTCAATATCCAGGACAGCCTGATAAAGGAAAGCGGCACAAAATTCAGGTGTTCGGGCTGCAGTCATGTGTTTAAGGTATATCCGCCCGCATCGGCTGAACCGGAACCTACGCCGCTCATTCCGGATTCTGCAACGGAAGAGAAACTCCGGACAGAAAAGCCGCGCATGGCTCCGGAAGCAGTTGCAAAAGAGAAATCACGACCCCATGCACAGCATATTCCCCCGGAACCGTTCCCCGAAGAAAAATCTGCACCCCGAAAACAGACGGCCATTCCGGAATCTGTCACTGAGGAAAGGCCCCAGCCTGAAATGAAACGTGTTTCGATTGATGACACCATGACCATGGTGGATTTTTCCGAAGATGTTTTTGAGAAACGGGATGAAAAAATACCCCGTTACATTGAGGTGGGCAGTATCGGTGAGGGAGGAATGGGGGAGGTCAAACTGGCCAAGGATACCCAACTGCTGCGCAAGGTCGCGCTCAAAAGCCTGAAAAAAGAGGCGGCCTCTGCCGCGACCCTGAGTTATTTCTTCCGTGAGGCGCAGATTACCGCGCAGTTGGATCATCCCAATATCGTGCCGCTTTACACAGTCAAGGAAGCAGCCCCCAATGAACCGGCCGTATCCTTTGTCATGAAATACATCAAAGGCCAGACGCTGACTGACATTATCACCAAAGCCCGGAATGTTTGCAAGGAAAATCCCAAAACCCAACTGCCCGAAGAACTCAATCTCCATTCCCGGCTGGGGTATTTTCTCAAGGCATGTGAGGGCATGATTTATGCCCATCGCAAAGAGGTCATTCACCGGGATCTCAAACCCTCCAATATCATGATCGGTGATTTTGGTGAAGTCTATGTCATGGACTGGGGCATTGCCAAAATGCTCAAGGAAATTCCCGAAACTCTTTACGGCATTCAGAAGGTGGCCGCGCGGAAATCGGAAATGTATCTGGGCGGCACAGAAGTGGGCAGCGTGGTGGGAACTCCGGGATATATTTCTCCGGAACAGGTAAAGGGACTGCCGGATGTGGGATCGGCCAGTGATCAGTTTTCCCTGGGGGTGATTCTCTATGAACTCGTCACACTCAAACCCGCGCGTCCCGGAGATATGGCCAAAAAACTGGAATGGGCCAATGCAGGAACCATCAACCAGATGGTGCATCTGATTCCGGAGAAAAAAATTCCCGAGGAACTCAAGGCCATTATCCGAAAAGCCACAGACCCGGATCCAAACCGCCGTTATCTGAGTGTGAACATTCTGGCCGAGGATGTGCGCAGGTTTCTTCGCGGAGATGAAGTCAGTGTCATGCCGGACAACATTCCCCGGCGCATGTGGCGTTTCATCAACAAGCACCGTCATGCCACAGCCATTCTGGTGCTTTCCTTTCTGCTGATTTCCTCGGCTGTCACCACTGCCACTCTGATTCGGGAACGCTCTGCCATGAAAAAGGCGCAGGAAAGGGAAAAAAAACTGACCCATCTGCTGACAAAGGTGGCCTCACAGGCGCATTACATTGACAGCCGTTTTATCCGTCTGGAAGATCTGCTGCTCAATCTGGCCAACAATGCCATGTATATGATTCAGCATCCCCAGGCAGGCAATGAACGCTTTTACTGGATTTCGGATTTCAAAAATCCGGCCAGGGCTCCGCGGGATTTGGCCAGGGCGCCGCTGTACCGTCTGGAGGTCAGCATTGATTATCCGGTGGTGAAAGCCGTGACCGGCGTCAATCCCGAAGAGATTACCCCTCTGATGAACCGTCTGGCTCCGCTGCGGCACCATTTCAAAAAACTGCTGCTGGACAGCCGCAACAGTTACAGCCCGATTACCGATGAGGAGGCAAGACGCCTGCTGACCATTCACGGCCTGCCTGTGAGCTGGGCATATATCGGACTGGAGGCCGGCGTCATGTATTCCTATCCCGGCAAAGCCACCTACAAGGATGATTATGATCCGAGACAGCGCCCCTGGTACAGCCTGGGCGCGCGCAAAAATGCGGTGTACTGGGGCAATCCCTATATTGACATCAACGGACTGGGCATGGTTCTTCCCTGTGCGACTTCCCTGTATGACAAAGACGGAAATTTTTACGGCGTCGCTGGCTTGGATGTGACCTATGGCAATATCATTCAGGACAGTCTCACGC
>JAWKPW010000068.1:0-31386 GCA_041390465.1 Desulfobacterales bacterium
CAGACACTGACAGGACGCATGACAGTCTTTCCCCTTTCATCCAGTTCAATTTTGAAAGGCAGATTCCGCAAATCCGGATGTTCGCACACCTCCTGCCAGTTCATCATAATGACCTCCCCTGAAACTTCCTGAATTGCAAATCAATATCACACAGCCGCTCTGGGAAAGGACAGGCAGATATCTGTGCCCTCTCCCTCTGTGCTTTGGATGTCAATGCTTCCGCCGTAATCGCCCACAATGCCGGAGGCAATGGAAAGCCCCAGCCCCATGCCCTCTCCCATTTTCTTGGTGGTGAAGAATGATTCAAAGATCCGCTGCCGCAGGACTTCCGGAATGCCGATGCCGGTGTCGCGGACACTTACCTTCACCCGGTCATTTTCTGTATAGGAGCGAATGCGGATAAGCCGGTTTTCAATATCTGTGCTGTCATCGGATTTCTGGTTGATGGCATCACGCGCATTGGTGACCAGATTGAAAATCACCTGCTCAATGCGGTTGTTATGGGCCAGAATCGGGGGGATGGATTCATCCAGCTCCAGTTGCACGTCAATGTTCTGCAATTTAAGCTGTCTGCCCACAATATCCAGAACCCCCCGGATGGGCGTGTTGATGAATATCTTTTCTTTGGAAAAGTCAGCCTTGCGTCCAAAATCCCTGAGATGATTGATGATGTCCGCAGCCCGATCCACCTGTCCGCTGATTTCGTTTGACACTTCGTACAAATCCTGGTCAGCAATGCTGCGGCCCCCCTCGATCATCATTTTCAGAAATTCACTGCCCATTTTGATGGCATTCAGGGGCTGATTGAGTTCATGCGCTATGCCTGCTGACATTTCCCCAAGCGTGGTCATTTTGCTGGCCTGAATGAGCTGGGTGTCTTTTTCTATCATCTCTGTGATGTCAGTCGTGCCAACAATAAACGCATCCCGCTCCTGATACCGGGCCGGAGCCGCATGGATATTGACATAAAAGGCTTCATTTCCCTTTTTGAAGTGCTGCACCTTTGGATTGACCGCCCTCCAGTTTTCCTCCTCGGCTTCAGACAGATCCGCTTTTCCGCAGTCAAAAGGCCCCAAATCCGTGAACGGTCTGCCGATTATTTCTTTTTTGGCATATCCGTAGGTACGTTCCGCGCTGGGATTGGCATCCAGAATTTCCAGTGTCCTGCGATCCACCACAAAAACCGGGTTTGGGCCGCTGTGGAACAGAGAGCGGTATTTTCCTTCCGATTCCCTGAGTTTCACCTGAGACTGTTTGATGCGGTTGGTCATGTTGATAAAGGAATTGGCAAGCTGCCTCACTTCATCCCGTATCCCCTTCCTGTACACGGCACACTGATAGCATTCATTGATTTTTTCCCCGAATGTGCAGCGATCGCTCAGGCTGCAGGGCGTTCCGTCCACATACCAGCAGGGAGTGTCTGTATTGCCATATGCCGGACAGGTTTCCATTTTGCAGTTTTTCATTTCCCAGCACCGGATATCGATGCCCAGATCAGGCCGGATGTCAAAATTGCCCCGGCTGATTTCATCAGAAATTTTGGTCAGCGCAGTAATGGGCCGGGTGATGTATTTGGCCAGATAATGGCTGATCATGAAAAAAATGACAGTTACAATGGAAACAAAGCCCAAAAAAGTGGTGCGCAGTTTGCCGATGAGCTGGTCAATATGATTTTTGTCTATGCCCACATGCACGGTTCCCACCTGATAGATACCCTCATTGACCGGAACAGCCACATCATAGGCCCTGTATTTTTTTGTCCGCAGCAGCCGAATGCTGTGCGGAGCTTCCGGAGCAATGGGATTTGCCAGATCATAACCTTCGGGAAAGGGTTCCGTAAAGGTATGGGACAGAACCTCATTCTGTTTGTCCTGCACAAAAATGTAAAGAACCAAAGCCTTGCGCTCTCCCAGACGTGCATCAAAGAGCATGCTGGTCAGTTCCGGAAGATTCCGGGTGATGATGGATTCCCGGCAGTTTTCCGCAATGTTGTAGGCAATGCCCAGGCCCCGGCGCTCCAGTTCGGAAGTCAGACTGGAAATCAGTATCCACCGTGTAAACAGGGCAATCACCAGACTGATGAGCAGAATCACGGCCAGTGTGGAAAAAAATATCTTGTTTTTCAGACTGAGATTTCTGAGTTTTTCCATTTTTGTCCTCATTCTGTCATCAATTGGATTTTGCCGTCCTGTATCCGGGTGTAATACACCCGTTCGAGACCCTGATGATCTTCAGGACTGAAATAGAGCGTATTTTCAATTCCCAAATCATAATTCTGTATGGATTCAATCGCGTCAATGAATTTTTCCCGGTTCAGATCCCTTCCGGCCCGTTTCAGCCCCTCCACCAGGACCCTGGCATTGAGATAGCCTTCGAGCCCCACAAAAGAGGGCGGATTGTCCGGATCATAGCGGGCCTGCAACTTGCAGTATTCCCGCACACCCCACAGTTTTTCCCGAATCTCAGGCAGTTGGGGAGATGGAACCACCTGGGTGATGATAACGCCGTCTCCGTCCTTTCCCAGTTTCTGCACCAGTTCCTCGGCTCCCACAAAGGAAACCGAACAGAAAACCGGGTTGAAATTCTCTGATCGGCACATTCTGATGAATTCCGCACAGGGATCATAGGTTCCAATCATGACCACAGCCTCGGCCTGTGCCCCTTTGATCTTTTCAAAGCCCTCCTCAATCGCTATGGTTCCCCGCGTGTAAGTGCCATTGGCAACCGGCACCAGACTGTATTTCTTCAAAGCCAGCTCCGTGCCTTTGAGTCCCTCAAAACCGAATGCATCATACTGGTAAAAAACAGCGATTTTTTTCAGACCGAGTTTTTCCACCAGATATTTCACAGAAGCGGCAGTTTCCTGATAATAGGAAGCCCGCACATTGATCAGATAGCGCTGGCCGGGTTTTCGAAGCTCATTCGCGCCGGTGAACATGCCCACAAGCGGAATCCGGGCCTCTTCCACAAGGGGAATGATCTTTACTGTGGTCGGCGTTCCCACATAGCAGAACAGTGCAAAAACCTGATCCGTCACAATGAGTTTCTGGGTATTGTACACGCACCGGGGGGGATCATACTGGTCATCATACGCGATGATGTCAATTTTTCTTCCGTGTATTCCGCCCTGTTCATTGACATGCCGGATATAGGACATGGCGCCGTTCAGGGTCTGGGTTCCCAGATAGCCTGCATGACCGCCCAAAGCCAGAGAACTGCCGATGCGGATTTCTGTATCCGTCACCCCGGGAACCTGATCCGCACCCGGTTCGGTGTCCCTGCTTTGCGTGCAGGAAACAGGAAACAGGAGCAGAAATGCAATTGCCAGATAAAGGAATGATTTTTTTTTCATAATGCAGACTTTCAGAAAACGGCAGTGGGTTAAATCCGCTGATTCGGATATGAAAACGGGGTTGAAAAAATCCGCAGGGATTGATATTGTTACAGAAAAATTCTGAAAAAACAAATCAGAATCCCGTAAGGGATGACATTGTCAACCGATTTGACCCACTGTCGTTAAATTCATACAGTTCTGGTATATTCATTTTAACAAACAGCCCAAGTCTTCCGGGATGTCAGAACAGGCACAATTTCCTTCGGATCACTTATCTGCTCCTCACGCTTCTTCTGTTTTTGCTGACCCAGACGGACAAAAAACTCTGTGTTCCGGAATCTGTAAAAACATCATAAATATCGCAAGGGAGAACATCAGTAATGAATGATTCCAACATAATAGAAATAAAAGGTTCAAAAATCGCAACAGAAACGTTTCTGACGGATCGGATTCTTCAAAGTGAGAAGGAGAAACAATGCCTGCGGTCTGCCATTGCGGAACTGTACCTTCTTGCTTTTCCCCATCTTCCTGAAGATAAAAGAAAAATCTGTATTGATGATTATGTCACCCCCGGTTGCGGCAATTTCCGCAGACAGGTTATTCTTTTAAAAAATGAGAGAGGAAGGCTGATAGCAGCCAATATATGCAACTGCGGGAAATTTGCGTATGAGGGGAATACTGTAAATGGAGTTTATCTGATCTCCACTGCGGTTTTGCCTGAATACCAGAGTCATGGCATTGGAAAACATATCGGTGTGAAGCTGCTGACAGAACTGCGGCCGGATGTGTTTTTCACCACCAGCACCCAGTCATCTGCCCTTCATTCCCGTGTCAGACTTGTTGAAAAAGAACTGGTAAACGGTTATGATGTGTATCCGAGACTGGTGAAAAAAGAGGAAGGGGAAATTCTGGTCACTGTTCCCTATAAAGATTTGGATTTTGCCATAAACGCTTTCATACAAACCTATCTCGGAATTGTTGACGGAAATTGGAAAAAAGTCCATGAGGCTGTCAGAAACCTGACAGTTCTGATGGTAAGAAAAGACCTTCAGGAAGAAAATGAGGAGGTCAATCCCTGGGAGAAAAACGGAAGAGAGGACAGACTTGCAAAGGCCCTGGGTGTAAAACCAAAAGACGCTGTGCTGGTAATGTTTAAAAAACAATGAGGCTCCAATGCGGAGGCAGCCGCGAAAAAATCTGATTGCATGAAATGAAAGATGAGATTTGCCATATGTCAGCAGAACATTGCCTTGAGATTGCCTGTCAGAAACTCCCGGTTGCAAACCGGGCCATGCAGGAATACGGAGACAAACCGCTTTCCGCGTATCTGCAGAATTTTATTCTCCCCCCTGTGCCCTCATATCAGTCCCGCGATGATTTTTTTGATGCCGTATACCGGTATGCCGCGCCGCTTTTGGGAGAAATCATTGCTGAAAAAGCTGTCCGGGATCTGAAAAACTGTCCTGTTATTCTCACTGCAAACCATCTCGGAGTTGAGTATTTTTCCCAATCCCTGCAAAGCAGTCTGATTTTTTCAATGAATGCTGTCAAACAGAGTTTCCCGCGTGCAGGCATTCCGGTTTTTTCCTTCGGCAATGTCCCCCTGAACAATCTGACATATCCGAGAGGAGCGCTGCTTTATCATGTGCATCCTGAAAAACTGGATCAGATGCCTTTCAGATTGCCGATTTTTCCGGATTCCTTCAAAAGGCGGCTGGCCGGCACTGCTCCGTGTTTTGACCGGAACATGCTTACCAGAGCCGGTTTGCGCCTGAACAAAATGCTTGAAGGCAGGCAGATTCACCCCGATGCAGGCAGGGTGCTTAAGCGCATACTGGAAAAAGACTATGGCGCTGATTCGGTTCTGTCTGTGCCGGATTATTCACAGCAGGCGGCTCTTCTGAACACGCGAATCTGGAAGCAGCTTTTTGCGGAACCGGATGCAGCACCGAAACTGCTTTATCTTGAAATGGAAAAAATTGCGTCCATGCTGCTGCCGTCTGATCTGGCAAATTCGGAAAGTCTTGCACACCGTGTCCTGTTTGATGCCGCGCTCAGGAAAGAGATACTGGAACTCCTGGACGGCGTGAACGGATGCTGGGTCCAAAAAAGCCTTGCACAGCGTCTGCTCTCAGACAGACCTGACAATGCGCGGCAGCGTCTGCCGGAAAGCTGCGGAACTGTTTTTTTCTGGGGAATTGACAAGCTCGGCAGAAGAATACCGCTTTCCATTGAAACAGACAAAAATAACAGGGAAATCCTGGGGGGAATTGATGATCACCGCAATCGTTTCGAACTGCCGTTCACACCGGAAGATTTTCTGGAATATCTGGAAAACAAAAGACTTCTGCCTTCCCTTTTTACCTGTTTTCTTGCCCTTTCCTTTGCCAGGGGCCTTGCCTGCATCGGCGGATATTTTCAGGGGGAATATCTTCCGGCCATTCAGAAGGGACTGGCAACTGCCCTGCGGGCAGCAGGTTATGCTGATGCTGCCGAGCCGGTTTCAAAAGTTCCGACACATTTCTATCTTTCCGGAATGCTGGGAATAATGGCAAAAGTGGCAGATCAGTGCCTGATTCCGGCAGGCCCTGTTGAGATAATTGCAGGCGGAGGAATAACTGCCAAAGATATGGAACAGATGTGCTCACTCACCTTGCGTGAGGCCCATCTGGCCGGACTGTTTGAAACTCTGCCGGATATCCTCAGTCCGGAAAAACTGCGGGCCGGAGGCTGGAAAAAAGAACTTGCTGCGGACTGTTTTCGACTGCTGAACGGAAAGGCTGTTGTCAAGTAAAGACTTTTTTCAAAAATCCGGATCCTGCAACCGGCAGAGTTGAATGTTGCATAACTGTCTTATATATGATATATTATCCAAAAAAAGAGGGAGTTGACAGAAATCTCCCGGCAAGGCAAGGGAAGGAGAGAGATATGTATTTTGAAAAACAGGGAAAAGAAAATACAGAACAAACCCTGCGTCTGGCATATGCACGGGCAGGGGAACTGGGGCTCAGCGAGGTGGTGCTGGCCTCCTCAAAAGGGGATACTGCATACAAGGCTTTTGAAATATTTGAAGGGTTCAAAATTGTAATGGTCACATACCACTGCGGATTCAAGGAGCCTTTCAAAAATATTCTGCCGGATGAAACCAAAAACGATCTGATCAAAAAAGGGGTCAGGGTTGTGGCCGCCACCCATGCCCTGTCCGGAGTGGAACGCGCGGTTGCCCAAAAGCATTCCGGGATTTATCCTGCCCTGCTGATTGCCGACACCCTGAGACTGTTCGGACAGGGCGTCAAGGTGGCTGTGGAAATTTCCATCATGGCAGCGGATGCGGGTATGCTGAGCGGGAACGATATTGTCGCGATTGGCGGAACCGGAAGAGGCGCGGATGCTGCCCTGATTCTGAAACCGGTGAACCAGTCCGATCTGTTTGACATGAAAATTCGGGAAATTGTCTGCAAACCCAGGGATTTTTAGGACAAAATTGTTTTTGGGAAAATGTTTGTCCAGAAAACTGAGATTTTCATCCCAGGGTTTCAGGGAGGCAGTCATGTTCAAAATTTTCAGACGAATCATAGAAAAACCGAATATGGCCATTGATTTGGGAACAGCCAACACCCGTATCCATGCCTGTGAGGAGGAGAGGATGACAGAGGAACCTTCCCTGGTGCGCAATATCCGCCAGTCAGGGGAGAATTCCGATGCCTACATTGCTTATCTCAACAGCAAACTCTGCTCCTTTCCTCTGCGCGGGGGCGTGATCACGGATATCAATTCGGCTGTCAGGCTGCTCACTCCCCTGTTCAAAAAGGTCAGCAGGGGGCTGCGGCATCCTGTATTGCTGGCCTGTGCACCGACTGACACCTCAGAAAAGGAGCGGAAGGTTCTTGCGGAAGTCATCCTCCGTTCCGGTGCTTCCCATGTGGCAATCATACCCGAACCCTGGGCTGCTGCCATCGGGGCAGATCTGGATGTTGCCCAGCCCTATGCACAGGTGCTCGTAGATATTGGGGAAGGCGTTACCGATATGGCTGTCATACGGGAAGGCCGGCTGATTTACACCTGCGCCATGCGCACAGCCTGTGCCGAAATCCACAAGGCAATACGCAGGACAGTTGTTTCACGGCACAAAATCTATCTGTATCCCGCGGAAATTGAAAGACTGCTCCGGGAAACTGATGCAGGCATTCCCCTGTGCAATGTTTCACAAAAACGGATTCGGGCAAAAGGGATGCACATTGCCAAAAGACGGGAGGAAAGTGTTGAAGTCAGCCAGACAGATGTGCTGGGAGCAATGGAACCTGTAATTTCCGCTATCCTGAAAATGATCAGGGGAAATCTGTGCAGACTTCCGGAACACATAGGAGCAGAAATCACAGAGTCCGGAATCTGCCTCACCGGAGGAGGTTCCTGCATAAAAGGACTGAACAGCCGCATAGCGGCTGAAACCGGCCTGCATGTAAAAATTGGACAGGATCCTGTTTATGCTGTGATTAAAGGCGCCAGCAGGACAGTGCGGTACTGGAAGGATTATGACTGCTGGTGGAATCACATTGAGTGGCCCAGTCTGTGTGCACCATCCAATGTTTCATAATTTTGCATGATAAAAGGGCGGACATAAATTTTCAGATATAAAAATATGTCCCTTCCCCGTTCAACCGCAAAGGACACAAGGGAAACACAAAGAACGCAAAAAATATCAGATCAGTTTCAGTATCTTTTCCCTGAAACCTGACATCCGAAACCTGATTTCTTTTTTCAGAATTCTGTCTTCCATTCCCAGGGAAGCGTCAGGCAGCCCGGTATATAATTTCCCCTCCTGACATGGTCAGAACGGCTTTTCCCTTCATTTCCCATCCTGCAAAGGGGGTGTTGCGGCTGCGGGACTGAAACGCTTCGGGTTTCACTGTCCAGATTTTTTCCGGGTCAATGAGGGTGATATCCGCTCGCATTCCAACCTGCAGACCGCATTCGATACCCAGTATCCGTGCCGGATTCTTCGCCATTTTTTCAATCAACTGTGTCAGTGTCAGAATCCCGTCTCTTACCAGAGCCAGACTCAGGGACAGGGAGGTTTCCAGCCCGATGATGCCATTGGCTGCCCGATCAAACTCCACTTCCTTTTCCAGCACGGAATGGGGCGCATGGTCGGTGGCTATGGCATCAATGGTTCCATCTGCCAGTGCCTGGCGCACAGCCTGTCTGTCTTTTTCCGTGCGCAGGGGCGGATTCATTTTGGCATGGGTGTTGTAGCCCTCCACAGCCGCTTCTGTGAGCGTGAAATAATGGGGCGCTGTTTCCGCTGTGACGCGAACGCCCCGCAGTTTGGCATCCCGGATCGCGTGAACCGACTGGGCTGTGCTGACATGTGCAATATGCACCGGAACCCCGGTCAGTTCGCACAGGGCAATCTCCCGCATCACTGCAATGCTTTCCGCCGCGTTGGGAATGCCCGCAAGTCCCAGCCGGGTGGCTGTTTCGCCTTCGTTCATGGCTCCGTTTCCGACCAAATCCGTATCCTCGGAATGGGAAATCACGAGCAGGCCAAGCGATCCGGCGTATTCCAGGGCCCTTCGCATGAGCTGGCTGTTTTTCACGGGTCTGCCATCATCTGTAATCGCGACAGCCCCGGCCGCTTTGAGTTCTCCGTATTCGCACAGGGCTTCGCCGTTAAGCCCGCTGGAAATGGCCGCTGCCGGAAAGACCCGCACACCGTTTGCCTCTGCCGCCTTTTTCCGTATATATTCTGTGATCTGGCCGTTGTCATTCACGGGTTTGGTATTGGGCATGGTGCAGACCGCAGTAAAACCGCCATGTGCGGCCGCACGGCAGCCGGATTCTATGGTTTCCTTGTATTCCTCACCCGGTTCCCGGAAATGCACGTGCATGTCTGTCAGACCGGGACAGACAATTTTGCCGGACGCATCAATGATCTGATCCGCAGATGCAGAGGAAAGATCTTTGCCGATTTCCGCAATTTTTCCATTCTCCACCAGAACATCCGCAATTTCATCTCTGCAGCCCGGATCAAGAATCCTGCCGTTTTTAATCTGTATCCGCATGGCGCGCACCTCCTGAGACCAGATATAAGAGAGCCATCCGCACAGCCACACCGTTGCTGACCTGATCCAGTATCACAGACCAGGGGCCGTCAGCCACATCCGGCGAGATTTCCACGCCCCGGTTCACAGGCCCGGGGTGCATAATCAGCGCATCCTTCTTCGCGTGTTTCAAACGGTTCCGGTTCAGACCGTACAGACGGGCATATTCCCGTTCCGTGGGAAAAAGAAAACCTTTCTGCCGCTCCTTCTGAATCCGCAGCATCATGATCACATCCGCTCCTTCCATGGCCTCGTCCATATCATGGGTAACAGAGGTTCCCAGAGATTCTATTCCCTTTGGAATCATGGTCGGAGGCCCCGCGACCGTGACACTGGCTCCCATTTTTGTGAATCCCGCGATATTGGATCGGGCAACTCTGCTGTGGGAAATGTCACCGACAATGGCAATCCGCAATCCTTCCAAACTGCCTTTTCTCTCTCTCACAGTCATCATATCCAGCAGGGCCTGGGTGGGATGCGCATGGGTTCCGTCTCCCGCATTGATCACAGAAGCCCGCAGAAGCGGAGCCAGCAGATGGGAAGCGCCTGATGAGGAATGGCGCATGACAAGAATATCCGCGTTCATGGCCTCCAGATTCCGGGCTGTGTCAATCAGGGTTTCCCCTTTGACCATGCTGCTGGTGCTCGCGGACACAGAGATACTGTCAGCGCTCAGCCGCTTGGCAGCAATGTCAAATGAGGTCCGTGTGCGGGTGCTGGGTTCATAAAAAAAGAGGACAACGGTCTGTCCTCTCAGGGTGGGCACTTTTTTTACAGGTCTTTGGGAAATTTCCTTCATCCGCTCTGCCGTATCCAGAATCAGGGTGATTTCTTCGGCAGACAGTGAAGCCATATCCAGAATGTCTTTTCGGCTGAACTGCATGAATCACCTGTTTATTTGAGTAAATCACCGATCCTGCTCCAACGGACACTGTGAAGCAAATTCTGATCTTTGTCCCAGGACCAGTAAATGATGAATGCCTTTCCCTTTACCGCACTGAGTTTCACAAAACCCCAGAACCGGCTGTCGTAACTGTGATCCCGGTTGTCTCCCATCACAAACAGGGAATTTTCCGGCACCGTGATCAGTTTCATATTGTCCCTCGACTGAATATTGCCGGGAATCATCCGATCATCTTTGAACACAGCCTGCTCATATTCCGCGGGCTTTCCGTTGACAAAAACCTTTTTGTCCTGAATTTCAATGGTATCACCTCCCACACCAATGACCCGTTTGATAAAATCCTTGTCCGGATCTTCGGGGAATTTGAAAACCACGATATCCCCGCGCTGCGGATCATCAAGGGGAATAAGGGTTTTCTGGGTGAAGGGCATTTTTATGCCGTAAACAAATTTGTTCACAAGAATATGATCCCCAATCTGCAGGGTTTCCTTCATGGAGCCGGAAGGAATTTTGAATGCCTGCACCACAAAGGTGCGGATGAACAGCGCAAGAACAATGGCGATGAGGATTGCCTCTATGTTCTCCCGCAGCGCGCTCTTTTTGGCAGGTTTGTCTTTGCTGTCTGATTTTTCTGTTTTTTCCGATGTCATGGCAGTGATGTCTGAACGCAAATCTGTTCTGATTCCTTTCTGTATGGGTTGGATAGTCTGATTCAGTTCATGGGAATTCCTGTCAGGCCGGTTTGTCCCGGCAGGAGTCTGCATTTTGTATATACCACCCCCATCTGAAATTGCAAGAAAAAATCAGTGCACGGAAAAAAGGATTCCTGCATCCGGGCAGGCAGTTTCACAGATTTTTCCAACGGATTTGCCCCTCTGCGGATGTTTGTCAAAACAGCATCCTATTTTGTCATCAGTCTCACAGACCCGTCCCAGTCATGGGGCAGGGTTTCGGGATTGATGGCGTTTATCCGATCTGCCATCAGTCTGGCTGCGGGATCATCGGGTTTCAGGGATAAAGCTTTCTGAAAGAGACAGGCAGCAGTGCGGAAATCACGGGAAAGATAGGCATGGAACGCCTCGGCATAGGTTCTGTGATATTCCTCTTCCTGCGGCTCCTCCGCGTCCTCCCGGCATCCGCAAACCTCATAGACTTTCACGGCCTGGGATTTTCCTTTGACACGGAGAATATCCAGAATCCGTGTCCGGAAACGGCCCGGAGGCAGTGCCGCAAGGGTGAATTCCGAGATCATCACGGAGGTTCCATAGTTTTTGTTGGCCCCTTCCAGACGGGAGGCCAGGTTTACAGCATCCCCGATCACTGTGTAATCACAGACTTTGTCCGATCCCATGTTGCCCACAATCATTTTACCGGTGTTGATGCCCACCCGGCAGTAAAGAGCCGGCAGCCCTTTTTTTGTCCATTCCTCCCGAAGCTGAACCAGTCTTTTCTGCATGTTCAAACCTGCCATTACTGCCTGCTCCGCATGATTGGGCATATGCAGGGGAACCCCGAACTCGGCCATGATGGCATCTCCCTGAAATTTGTCAATGATCCCTCCAAGTTCCATGATAATCGCTGTCATTTCCGTAAGGTAGGCATTGAGCAGGGCCACCAGATCGGTTGGAGCCATTTTTTCGCAAATCGAGGTGAAGTCAGCAATATCTGAAAAAAGAACAGTGACCACCCGTTCCTCTCCGCCCAGTGTAAAGGCTTCCGGATTGGCAAGAAGTTTGCTGACAACTGCTTCCGGAAGATACCGGGCAAAGGTGTTTCGGATCAGGGATCGCTCCCGTGCACCGCTCAGTTCCAGGGTGATCACCAGTGCAAAAAACATCACAAGGCTGAATAACAGGACCGTGCCAATGGGAAAAAAGCGAAAATGTGTGCACTCTGCCCATGTCAGCAGCAAAAGTCCTGTCAAAATCAGAAAACCGGCACTGTACAGGAACCGGGAAGAACGGAACATCGCAGCGAATCCCATTGCAAAACTGACAAAAAGCAGGACAGCCCCTGCGGTCCATCCCGGCCATCGGCTGTAAAAGGTTCCGGTCAGCAGAGCATTGAGCATATTGGCATGGAGGACAGCCAGGGGTCTGTTTCTTTCAAGGGGCGTGGCTCCCATGTCTGAAACACCGGAGGCCACATCCGCAACCAGCACAATATTTCCCTCTATGTATTCTCTCAGGTTGCCCCTGAGTTCCTCATCTTCAAAGAACTGCAAAAAACGGTGCGCTTCCATTTCCCTGAAGTCCCGGCTCATTTTGCCGACAAAAGGCACAAAGGCCCGCCCCTGTTCATCTATGGGAATGATGAGGTCAGATTTCATTGCCGTGGAAGAACCGGCCGGAATGGTGATACTCTTGCCCCATGCAATTCTCAGATCATCGGGATCAACCCCTGCCCAGTCCAGAAAAATGGCCAGGCTGAGGGTGGGAAGGTATTTGTCATCGACTTTGATCAGCAGGGGAAGATGCCGATACACCCTGTCCATGTCCGCACGCACACTGATGTCTCCGGAACCCTTTGCTGTTTCCATAAAAGAAGAATGCTGCAGGAGTGCCCGCACCGCATAATAGGGACGGCCTTTGCCGGTTTCTTTCGGCTGCACCAGAAATTCAGATCGGAATTTTTCATATGCTGTCCCCTTTTCCCATTTGAAGGGAGCCGGGGTTTCAGAGAGGGCGCATCCAACCGGCAGCCAGGCACAGCCCAATTGCAAAAAGGACTGACGAAGGGCTCTGTCAGACTCCGGATTGCCGGGGCGGGCAAAGATCAGGTCATAGGCCACAGCCAGGGGATTCAATTCAGCCAGGGCATTGCCAATTTCTGCCAAGTCTCCGCGATCCAGTATATTTTTCCCAAAATACGCATAGCTTTCATCTGTAAAGCTCAGATAAAGGATTTGCGGTGTAAAAGCCGGTTTCGGCCCATATCCCCGTGCCAGAGCCCTGCGGTAAAAACCGTCCAGTGCCATGAAATCCCAGCGGTTCCAGAGAATGTCAAAACACACGGAAAACAGGGCCGCGCCTGTCAGAAAGCAGAAAAGCAGACGCAGAACGAGCCGCCGCTGCTTTTCACTTTTGAAGCTTAAATTCATATTTCCTGAGCACAAGCCCCTTGCCGGAAAAGATGGGAAGATTTTTCACAAATGCCTCCGTGTTTTTCAGTTCTTCGGCCCCCCGGACATTTCCGGCAAGTTCCACATCAGCCTCTGTCCGCTGACGGGTCAGTTCAAATCCGCTTTTTTTCGTGAGTTCCTCCTGAAGCAGCAGCCATTTGTCCCTCTTCATATCCGCATCCGCCAAGCCGGAAATCTGCGGCAGTTTTTCAGGACTGCACACAATGGTGAAGTTTTCCATTGCGCTGTTTCCGTCCACTTTGTAATATGCCTGTTCCGATGGCAGAATCATCAGGGATTCCGGAAGATGCTGCCGGGTTTTGTTGAGCAGTTTTGCAGTCCTGTCATCGGAATACACGACATACACATAGGCACTTTCCAGAGGATGCACATAAATGCGGATGCGATCACCGGTTTTTACCATTTCCCGTGATCCGGCCCGGTTCTGTGCC
Source organism: Desulfobacterales bacterium (assembly GCA_041390465.1). Lineage (GTDB taxonomy): Bacteria > Desulfobacterota > Desulfobacteria > Desulfobacterales > Desulfococcaceae > JAABRU01. Next base: position 13,913 of record JAWKPW010000068.1, read on the forward strand.
CGGTCCGAAAAGATTTGAATGCCGATCTTTGCCCCTACCCTCTGCTCTTCCTGGGCTATGGCCGGGCAAAGGCAGATGAGGAGCATCATAACCGAAACTGCGATGGACAAAAGGGAAAAATTCTGTTTTTTCATGCTTGCCTCCTTATTTCTGTCTGGCAGTTTTTTTCACAGGTGTTTTGCTGTCTTTTTTATCCAAAGCGGCCAGACCGTCTCTGAGTCCTGACAGCGATACCGGGACTCCCACCTGCTGTCCGTTTGTCAACTGAAATATCACCCGTGCGGATTTTCCGGTTTCCAGTTTTTTCCGAAGGTCAGGCTGCAGGGGCCAAAGGGCCATGCACCCTGCTGCCGTGCAGTGGTGAAGGGAAATCTTCACCGGCTGTTCTTTGTCTGTCCGCAGTTGCAGTCCGCTGTCAAGAAGGATGCCCAGCGGAACGTTCAGCACGGCCAGCAGCAACTTCTTATTATCTTTGGTCTTTTCTTTGGTTTCCACTTTTCGAAAGGCCATATGCACCAGAGGACTTTTCTCATTGCCTTCCAGAAAAACCCGCTGTTCCAGAATCCAAGCCGAATTTTCCGAAGAAAAGCGCAGGGCCCAGTCCTGATACACTTCTTCTTTCTCCCTGCTTTCCCCTGCTTTCGGACTTTCCGCCGCTTTTCCGCTTTCCGCTGCAACAGGGGCGGAACTGCATCCGGTCTGGAAAACAGCAGTGATGAGCATTGTCAATCCAAACAGACACGCTATTTTCACTTTTTTCATTTCAGGCTCCTTTTGAGGGAATTCAGGGCTCTTCTTTCCCATTTTGCTCCATCAGTGTATCGTTTTCATCTTCAATATGCAAGATCCGTTTAAGCCTTTCCTCAGTAAAAAGGATGGCGGCCGGTTCGTCCGGTCCTGGGGGAAGGCCACCGCGTCCGGCCTGAACCAGGGAACTGGCCCCCTCTCCGGCTGCGGCACGGCAGGGATCATCTGCCAGAGTGATGGGAATGGTAAAACCGGAGGAAATACTGATCAGAGCGCCGCTGATGTCCAAATCCGGGGCTGTGATGCGGATGCTTCCCTGCTCCCCGCCCGGTGCTGCGGCCTGGATGATATTGAGACCGGAGCCGGATGCAAATATCTGCCGATCTGCACCGCCCACTTCCAGAGAATCTCCGCTGGCAATCACAGTCTTTGCATCAATGAAAATATCGCCGCCGCGCGCATTTTCCGCTGCCGTGTTGGCCTGAATGAATCCGCCGTCAAAAACCAGCACATCCGCAGGTCCGGAAATTGTGATATTTCCTCCGTTGCCCGTTGAACCTTCAACCGAGGTGGTGACAAGGCTGTCGCGCAGGATCAGGGTTTTTCCCTGAACGGAAATCGGGCCTCCGTCAGCTTCATTGGATGAGGTGGTAATGCGGCTGCTGTTTTCAGCAACGATCTCATTGGCCTGAATACAGATTGCAGCCGCGGGAACATTGCCGGTGCTTTCTGCCGTGATGCGCGCACTCCGGTCAAGGTGCAGACTGTTTGCATCAATCTGAATCAAAGCCTCCGGAATATCGATCAGCGCTTCTTCCCAAAGCGTCTGACCCGCGGCAATGCTGATTTCCCCATTGTTTTTTACCGCAACTTTGTCTGCTGAAATCTCCACACTGCCCACATAACCAAAGGCGGATTCCTGAACAAGACTGGAAATGCCTGTAAGGAATTCTGAATCACTGCCGTCAATCAAAAGTTCTCCTGCCTTTATGCTGACATTTCCCGCGCTGCCCAAAGAACCGGAATACGCGCTGCTGGTGATCTGGGAGCCATTGCGTATTTCCATAAGTTCCTCTGCTGTTATCTCCACTGTGCTGGCATTGCCCAAAGACAGGGAAAAAGCGCAGCTTGAAACAACAGACAGGTCTTCCATCCGGATCTGCTTTGCCTGAATCATCACACTGCCTGCATTTCCCAGAGACCAGGTGCTGCTTGTGATACCTGCACCTGTAAGCATCTCCAGAAGCCCGTCCACTCTTATCTCCACAGTGCCTGCATTGCCTGCCGATCCTGTTTCGGCTGAACTTCCAATGCCGGTAAGCAGGTATGAATCCTGACCATCCATTCGGATCTCTCCGGCATGGACAGTCACACTGCCTGCATTGCCTTCAGAAAATGTGGCGCTCAGAATCTGGGCTTCTCTGCGCATTTCCAGAAGCCCGTCCGCTGTCACCTGCACAAAGCCCGCGTCCCCTGCGGAGCCGAAATTGGCAGAACTGGAAATGCCGGTAAGCAGCCAGGAATTTTGACCATCCATTCGGATATCTCCGGCATGTACGGTCACACTGCCTGCTCTGCCCTGAGAAAAGGTGCTGCTCTGAATCTGCGCGCCGCTGCACATTTCCAGAAGTCCGTCTGCGCTCACTTCCACCATGCCCGCATCTCCTGCTGATCCTGATTCAGCAGAACTGGCAATGCCGGTAACCTGGTATGCGTCCTGTCCGTCCATTCGGATCTCCCCGGCATGGACGGTCACACTGCCTGCATTGCCTTTGGAAAAGGTGCTGCTCAGAATCTGCGCGCCGCTGAACACCTCAAGCGTGCCGTCCGCTGTCACCTCCACCGTGCCCGCATCCCCTGCGGAACCATAATTGGCAGAACTGGCAATGCCGGTAAACTGTTCAGAGTCCTGCCCCTCTATTTTGATTTTTCCGGCATGGACACGCACACTGCCTGCCCTGCCTTCAGAAAATGTGCTGCTTAAAATCTGGGCTCCTCTGCTCATCTCCAGATTCCCGTCCACTGTCATCTCCACCGTGCCCGCATCCCCTGCGGACCCGGAATTGGCGGAACTGGCAATGCCGGTAAAGCGTTCTGAATTCTGATCATCCATTCGGACAGTTCCGGCCTGAATGTTCACACTGCCTGCATTGCCCTGTGAAAAGGTGCTGCTTAAAATCTGGGCTCCGCCACACATTTCCAGAAGTCCCTCCGCAGTCACTTTCACCGTGCCTGCATCGCCTGCGGACCCGGAATTGGCAGAACTGGCAATGCCGGTAACCTGTCCTGCAATCTGGTTGCACATTCGGATCGCTCCGGCCTGAATGTTCACATTTCCGGCATTGCCTGCGGAAGAGGTGCTGCTTGAAACAGAAGAGCCATTGCTCATTTCCAGAAGACCTTCAACACAGAGTTCCACGGTTCCGGCATCCCCTGCTGATCCGGAAGCAGCCAGGCTGGAAATGCCGGTAAACTGATCCGATCCCTTATCATCCATTCGGATTGCCCCTGCCCGGACGGTCACATTGCCTGCGCTGCCGGATGAAAAGGTGTCGCTGGAAATATCCGCTCCGCTGATCATTTCCAGAAGCCCGTCAACCGTGACATCCACAGTTCCGGCATTGCCTGCGGATCCGGAATTGGCAGAACTGGAAATGCCGGTATACTCACCCGATTCCCCGGCATCCATTTTCATCGCTCCGGCCTGAATGTTCACACTGCCCGCGCTGCCTTCGGAAAAGGTATTGCTTCTGACAACAGCACCGTTGCCTATCTCCATAAGTCCCTCTGCGGTCACTTCCACAGAGCCGGCATTGCCGGTTCCTGCATTGGCAGAACTGGCAATGCCGGTAAACTGATATGAACCCTGACCGTCCAATCGGATTTCTCCGGCCTGAATGTTCACATTTCCGGCATTGCCTGCGGAAGAGGTGCTGCTCGAAATTGTTGCCCCGTCAATCATTTCCAGAAGCCTGTCAACCGTGACATCCACAGTTCCGGCATTGCCTGCTGATTCGGAAGTGGCCAGACTGGAAATGCCGGTAAACAGGTCTGAATCCTGACCACTGATTCGGATTTCCCCGGCCTGAACGGTCACACTGCCTGCATTGCCCTGTGAAAAGGTGTCGCTCGAAATATCAGCCCCGTTGATCATTTCCAGAAGTCCGGCTGTGCTCACCTTCACGGAACCTGCATCCCCGGATGATCCGGATTTGGCAGAACTGGAAATACCCGCGGAATATGCTGAATCACTGCTGTCTATCCGGATACCTCCGGCTTGGACAGTCACATTTCCGGCTTTGCCTGCGGAATAGGTGCTGCTTGAAATTTTTGCCCCATTGATCATTTCCAAAAATCCTTCCGCTGTGACTTCCACAGTGCCTGCATTGCCTGCGGATTCTGCTTCAGCAGTACTGGCAATGCCGGTAAATGCATCTGCTCCCTGACCGTCCATTCGGATATTTCCGGCCCGGATGCTGACACTGCCCGCACTGCCCCGGGAAAAGGTGTTGCTTGAAATCTCTGCGCCGTTGCACATTTCCAGAAGCCCGGATGCTGTCACTTCCACCGTACCGGCATTCCCCTGTGATCCGGAATTGGCAGAACTGGCAATGCCGGTAAACTGATCGGAATCCTGACCGTCCATACGGATTTCCCCTGCCCGGATGCTGACACTGCCCGCACTGCCCTGGGAAAAGGTGTTGCTCGAAATCTCTGCGCCGTTGCACATTTCCAGAAGCCCGTCTGCCGTGACTTCCACAGTGCCTGCGTTTCCTGCGGATTCTGCTTCAGCAGAACTGGCAATGCCGGTAAACTGATCTGAGCCATGATCGTCGATTCGGATTTCTCCGGCCTGAATTTTGACACTGCCGGCATTGCCCTGCGAAAAGGTGCAGCTCAGAATCTGGGCTCCATTGAGTATTGTCAGAAGTCTGTCTGCCGTGACTTCCACAGCGCCTGCATTGCCTCCGGATTCCGGTTCGGCTGAGCAGGAAATTCCGGTAAACAGATCCGTACCCTGGGTGTCAATGCGGATTTCTCCGGCCCGGATTTTCACGCTGCCTGCATTGCCCTGTGAAAAGGTGCTGCTTGAGATTTCAGCCCCGTTGCTTATTTCCACAAGCCCGTCTGCTCTGATTTCCACGGTGCCCGCGTCACCGAAAGAACCGTACCTTGTCTGGTTTAAGACACCTGTAAGCTGATCATTGCTTCCTCTGAGGATGAGGTCATTGGTCTGAATGCTGATATTGCCCGCGTTTCCTGTGGCACCGGACAGGGCAGCACTCAGAAAAGTGGAATCTTCTGCCTGAATATTGCCTGCGCGGATATCCAGATTCCCGGCCTTTCCTTCAGCCTGCGTATAGACCGCAATTTCCGAGCCTTGTTTCAAATGCAGAAAACCGTCTGCTGCAATTCTTACCCCGCCGGAATCCCCTTCTCCCAATGCACCGCTTTGTATAAACGTCTCCTGCGTGAGGGTCAGATTGCCGTTTGTCACCAGATCGATACCGCCATCAGCATCTTTGCTGCCGGTATTGTTTGCACCTATGCCTGTATTCGTTGTTTCAGCCTCGCCCGTCTGAATCAGGATATGACCGCCGCCGTTGCCGCTTGCATCCAGTGCTGCTGCTTCGAGGGTGAGTTTCCCTTTCATCGCCGCATTCGCTTTTCCGGAAACCGGCACTTCCCCGGTCTGCCCCCCCATTGCCGTGATCCGGATTTCCCCTGCTTCGGAAACCAGTTCCGCATCCTGATCCGCTGTGCCGCTTATGTTCACATCACCGCCGGTCAGAGACACTTTGCTTTCCGGCGCAAATTCAAGGCGGGTTCCGTTCAGGACAATGCTGGCCGGCTGCGGAGTGAGATAACCGAAGGATTCCGGCAGAGCCGCAGTCAGGGTGCTGGCATTGGGATTTGACGCGCTGAACACATTTCCGTCTGCAAAGCGGATTTCGTCAGCCGTGCTGACGTGGAAGGCGGCGGGAACATCCACCTGCGCATTGGGGCCGAACACCACACCGGAGGGATTGATGAAGAAGAAATCCGCAGTTCCCACCTGTGATCGCAGGAGTCCGTCAATGCTGGAAATTTCTCCGCCTGTGACACGGGAGATGACATTTTCAATGGAATCCGGGCCGGTGAAAGTGGCGCTTTCTCCTGTGAAGACAGAGAATTTCTGAAAGCTGTGGAAAAGATTCAGCCCGACCGCGGTGCCGAGACTGTCCGGAATCCGATAATCCGGGCCGTTTAAAGACTGCGCCGGGCCCACTGTGCCGTCTGTCACCACATCAGCAGATGACAGGGGAAGAAAGAAAATCCACACAAGAAAAAACACTGCCGGAAGAATCGGAACTGCAAAATTTTTTTGGAAACTGACGGACATTCGCATCATTTTCATATTCATGTTCATGCCTCCTGATACAGATTTTTCTATAACCATTTTGTTTCACAGGAAAACCGCCAGCCAGCACCTGCCGGGCTTTTGCCGGAATGGGAATCAGACATCGTCACGTTCAGACGTTTTTCTATTTCTCTTTAAATGTGCCCACATCCATTTTCCAGTAAAATCCTGATGTATCTGCCGGGTTGGGATAATAATCCAGGGTGAAGCCGTATCTGATGCCCTCATATTCCGCACAAACCGGCAGACTGAGACCGCTGTCCACAGATATGCAATCCGAAGACAGTTTATAACCTGTCGCGGGAAACTCATACTCGTCCCCCCCAAAAACATAAGTGACATAGCCGGTGGCTTCTGTTCCGCTGATTTCGAAATCATAATACTGATAATAATCCTCTCCGTAAACAGTTGTCAGGAACAAACTGCTGCCTCCCGCATCGGTGTTCAGCAATACATAAACCCGCCCCGATGCCTCCATGTCATTTACGCACACGGCATACACATCCTCATCACTGTCTGGTTGTGCATAAGGTGCAACTGTGAGAGAATCCGTAAAGGTTTCATCCTCAAAATTATAGGAAAATGTCCATGTCGTACCCTTAACCGGATTCAGATCATCGGAATTTTGGGAATAATCGGTGTAACTTCTCCTGCTTTTTTCCCCAGAGTTCTTTGCTGTTCTCCTGAAAGCGTTTTTTCCGGAATCTGCTTTCCGCTTTGAACGCAGTTCTTTGATTCGGGCACCATTGTCTCCGGCAAATCCCTGATGGGCAAAAATCATGAGAATCGCCAGAATCCATCCCAGCACAATGGTCAGTTGTCTTCCTGCGGTCTGATTTGTTTTCATGCTGTCAATCTCCTTTCCCTGTCTGAAATTGTGAATGTTTGCCAATGCAGGGTCTTTAAGAAAATCTCCCGGAACTCCTGCCGGTTCTTCCTGGCGTTCCTTTCTTTGTCTGCTGACTGAAATCAGACACTTTTTTGTCTGTCACCTCACCTTCTTTTCATCCCCCGTTCCCGGCTTCCCGTTCCACAGAGGTTGTGATCAGACCGTCCCGCAGGATCATGCCCGGCATTCTGTCTCTCCCGATTCACCATGTCCGGTGAAAAACCGGAACGGATTTAAGGTTGAACATTTCCGGATTCATTTCCAAATACTTCGGGATCAATACGGGGATCCATTGCCGCAGCAACCGGTGAGGTCTGCCGCATGGGCACAAATTCCACCTGTTCTTCCACCGGAACAATGGAAATGAGTTCCTTTTTCCGTAATAACAGACCGGTAGCAGCATACAGAGCGCTGACCAGCGCACAAAAAACAAAAAGTCCGGATGGATGGTGGAAAATTTCCATACATCCGGATGCGGCAACCGGGCCGAGACAGGCTCCGATTCCGTATATAAAAAGAAGGACAGAACTGACGGCCATGATTTCTCTGCTTTCAAACAAATCATGGGTCCGGGCAACCGCAACCGGGTAAATGGTAAAAACAAAACCGCCGAAAATCCCCATCGCAGTCAGTAAAACAGCATAGGATTTCCCGCCGATGACAATAATGCCGATGCTGAAGACAGAAACCATCAGGCCGATTACCGGCAGCATCAGCGATCGATCCATCCGGTCAGAAAGAATCCCCACCGGCCACTGAAAGAGCAGACCTCCCAGAATTGTAACCATCATGAAAGCAGACACACCGGAGACATCCATACCGATCTGAGTACAGAAAACCGGACCCATGGAATAAAAAGAGGCTGTAATAAAACCGGACAGAAGACATCCGAGAATTCCCAGGGGAGCTTTCTGCAATACTTTATAAATACGGATATTCCCGGCTTCCGGCAGTTCCGGATGCACGGAACCGGTTACGGCTACCGGAACCAGGCACAGGGCCATCAGCATTCCTGCAATAAAGAAGGGCTGCTGGCTTTGGGGATTGCCGATATTCAGCAGTATCTGTCCGGTACTCATTCCCAGGTAAGTGCAAATCATATAAATCGAAAATACCCGCCCCCGCGAATCCGGAGTTGAACATTCGTTTAACCAGCTTTCGATCACCATATACAGGCCGATGGTGGCAATTCCGGTGAAAAATCGCAGCAGGGGCCAGACAAGGGCAGAAATAAATATGCCATGCAGCATAACTGCGGCCGTGGCCACTGCCGCAAAAGCTGCAAAGGAGCGAATATGTCCTACCCGCTGAATCAGACGGTTACAGTAAAGGGAACCGGCAACCAGACCGGCAAAATAGGCTGCCATAATCAAACCGGTCAGTTGGGTTGAAAATCCCTGCATTGTCATCCGCAGGCTCAGCAGAGTTCCCAGCAGGCCGTTTCCCATCAGCAGCATAAAGACGGCTGAAAACAGTGCCAGAAATGATAGCAGAGTGGAGATCATTTTGTCCTTTTGTCCTTGATTTCTCCCGCTTCCCACAGCAGAGGGAGTATGCAATTTATAATTTTTTTGAAAATCTGCAAAAAATATTATCCTGTATCTGTAACCACATCGGCCAATACCACTGCTGACAGCAACTGACAAAGAAGAAGAATCAGGAAGAATTTTGTTTTCATAGTTTTCATAGTAGGTTGGGTTGAACGAAGTGAAACCCAACTCTTTGCGTTTGTTGGATTTCGTTCCTCAACCCAACCTGCCGAAAGCTGATGATCTCGAAACAAGCCGGAATTCAGTATGTAGGTCGGATCAGGCCGAAGGCCGTAACCCGACACACGATCTGCGCATATCATGGATACCGGCTTTCGCCGGTATGACAGTTCTGAGCGACATCAGTCACTTTTTGTTTCACAGCCAGTTCCCTATCAGAATAAAGGGAGACCAATAAAAAGGATGCCGGAACTCTTTTTTCTGCATCAGAGAAATCTGTGTGCGGCGCAGGGCTTCGGCTTTGCTGACACCCGGCTCTTTTATATGGGTATAAAACGCGGGCAGCATTTCCTGAGCCGCCAGATCCGAAACCGGCCAGAGGGAGCCGAGTGCGCTCCGTGCGCCGGATTTCAGCACCACCCCGGCCAGTCCCAAAGGCGAACGCTCATCCCCTTCCGCGGTCTGACATGCACTCATGATAATCAGTTCCACAGGGGTGGCAGCGAGCTGTTTGGGTTTGATCATGGCCTCCAGTTGGTTCATGTCCAGCCGTCTGTCATAGGTCATAATGAAATTCTGCTCCGGTTTGCCGCCGAAATATCCGTGAGACGCGATATGCACCACCTGGAAGGACTGGACTCCAATTTCCCGTGCAAAACGCTCCAGTTGGAAATTTTCATTCAGAAGCACAGTTCCATGCAACTGACCCGAAATCTGACGGATTTCCGCATCCACTCCGGGCAGGGCCAGTCTCTGCCGGATTTTCCGGATGAGTTCCGGATTTTCTTTGGCAGACCGGGGCAGGGGGGCACGGCCTTCAAAAGGCTCCACTTCCACAGATATTCCCCGCACTCCCAAATCCCGTGCACTCTCCGGACTGCGGGTCATGGACTGCCAGAAATTTTCCGGAAGATCAAAAATCACGGGCCCCGGATCACTCATCCCGGCCATGAGGGAAAGCATTTCTCCTCTGGCCAGAGGCGCAGGATCCAGCAGACTCATGCCCGGAGCTGTGACAATGGCAAATCTTTCTGCCAGAAATCTTTTCCCGTCCCACAGGGAAGCGACAGGAAACATGCGGAAAACCCCGTCCGGCACAAACACCAGGGTATCCACCTGATGTTCTTCCAAAAGAGAAGCCACTGGCCTGAAAAGCCAGTCGTAAACCTCTGCCGCTGTTTTTTCAAAAGCCTGACGGTTCCGCAGTTGGGCGGTGAGCAGCCGGACCGTCTGCTCCAGGGTTTTCTGTTCCACTGCTGTGCTTTTCTGCCATAAACGGCCATCCATATCCAGCAGCAGTTCCAGCCGGTCAGGAAGAATGATGGGATAAATTACCGCAGTGGAAGGCGACAGGTTTTCAATCCCCCGTGTCAGCGCGACAACGCAGGGGTCACGAAAATAATCGGTCAGTTCTGATCGTTTGATGCGCTCCACCGCCTGCCGTGCCTCACGGAGCAGAGCCTGCCGCCTTTCCTCTCCGGTTTCTTTTGCAGCAGAAAGGAGAAGCATGTCAGCCAGACCCAGATAAATGGGAGACAGGGTTTCCGTGAAGGAAGATCGCCCGTCCTGATACGTGATGGGAATATCCTGACGGATGGCCTCAATATGATATACAGCCCGGCGGCAGGCGGCCACTGCCCTTTCCGAATCTCCCTGTGCACGCAGCAGCCGTGCCTGTTGCCATTCCCAGAGAAGCAGCAGATCATGGGCATCAGAAGATCGAGCGGTCTCCAGTGCCTGCGCGGTCAGGTTCATGGCTTCCCGGAATTGACCGGTTTTTTCATACAGACAGCCCAGTCTGCCGGCACAGTGGGACAACTGACGCCCGGTTCCATGCGCGCCGGCAAGGGACAGAGCCTCTGTCAGGCAGTCAAAGGCAAGACGGATGCCGGACTCTCCTGTTTCCCTTCGCTGGGCTTCCGCGGCAATTCCCAGAAGCAGGTCTGTCCTTTCTCTTGGCAATGCAACCTGTTCGGCAGCTTTCCGGGCCTCCGAAAGATGGGACAGGGCACGGGTGTCATCAGAAATAATGCGGGCCATGTTCCGGCGGATTCCGGCTTCCAGACCCGGATCATCTGCCCGATCTGCATACTGCAGGGCTTCCTCATAAAGAAGCCAGGCCTCTTCGCTCCGGTTCTGACTGAACAGCACGGTTCCCAGCCGATTCGCGCAGAATACGGCCAGAAGCGGCTGATCCAGGGATTTGGCTTCCTCCAGGGCGGTGCGCAGAAGTGAATCAGCCAGATCCGGCGCTCCGCGCAGAAAATGCAGGTATCCCAAGGACTGGGCCGCAGCCGCAGAGGCCAGGGGCTGATCTGCGGCTTTTGCCCTGTCAAGGGCAGCACGGAAATCCTTCATGGCCTCTTCCAAATATCCCAGTGACTGATAGGCTTCCCCGCGTCTGATGAGCAGAAGGCTTTGATCCGCTTCCCCTGCATGGGCCAGTTGCTGATCCAGTTCTGCAATCTTTGCCTGTTCTTCTCCCACTGGGATGACAGGATGTTTTTCATACGCATGTCCGGGAGACTGCCAAAGTTCGGGAAAAATCAGAGAAATCAATATCCATGTTATCGTCATAACGATGAAATCCTGCATCCGGAACAGTTTGAAACTGCCGGATTCCGGCTTTCGCCGGAATGACAGGAGGATACAGCAGCCCTCTGATTTTTGGAAAAACTGCGCAAGATGCGTTATGCAATGCTTCCGTAATTTTTTGTCCATGATCCCCTCCTTAAAACACATGATAACTGACAGAGAAATGAATGCCGTCATCCTGCAGGTCCCAGTCAGTTCTGTCCTCAGCTTCTTCAATATCATGCGCCACATACAACTCCGCACGGATATGCCGATTGGGCGTCCACAGCAGACCCAGACCCGCAGAATGAAGGTTTTCATCCTCACTGCTTTCCCCCTCGTTCCATGAGGAGGCAAAATCTGTGAAAATCGCCAATTGAAGGATGTCTTCCGGATTTTTTCCGGTCTGTTTCCAGAGCGGATACCGCCATTCCGCAGAAAGAACGTATCCGTTGTCCCGCACCCGTTCATTTTCCCGGTAGCCCCGCACGGTTCTGATGCCTCCCACCGCGAACTGCTCCAGAGAAAGGAGATTGTCATTGGCGATCTGCATGTCACCTCTCAGAATCATCTGGCCAAAATGCTCTCCCAGACGCCGGGCATACTGAATCTGCCCCAGCCAGGCCAGAAAATGACTGTCCGGTATGTCTTCTGCATGGACAGTTGGGCCGAAAAGATCCACTCCTATGCTCAGAGTGGAACGCAGAGCCAGCGCGGTGTATGGCGTCCGATCCGTATAAGACTGAATCAGACGCAGGGCTGTCACCTGGCTTTTTCCGTCCTTATCTCCTTTTGTGAAGGAAAAGGGCTCATTCAGAAGCCAGGTTCTGCTTTCCCGCGCGGCCAGGCTGATGCCCAGTTCCAGTTTGCGTCTCAGATTGTGGAGAAAGGGGTGCATCAGGGTCAGTTCAGCAGTTTCTGATTTGCTTTCAATGTCAATGGCATCCAGAGGTTCCTCAATGATCGCGTTTTCATTCCGGTTATAGCACAATGAAAGCAGCGTATTCCGGGCATTCAGGGGAAGAGAGAAGCCAGCGCTGATTTCGTCTGCCCCCTTGGTGTGACCAAAGGAGGCATTATCCAGTCTGTCCCCGAACCCGGTCAGATTCCACACGGTTCTTGTCAAGTAGAGTGTGGTTCTGCACCGGTGCTGGAGAACCGTGGTTGTCCGCAGTCAGGCCCAACTGATAAGGCCGGGAGCAGAAGTCGCTTATCCAGATCCAGAAGGGCTTCTCCGGGTGCAATGCCGGGGCGGATGGTGCCATCCATCTGATCAATCAGATCTTTCCAGCAGAAGCTGGAACCGTTCCCGCAGTTTGTTGATATTGAAGGGCTCATCCGGGTCAGGATTGAGCCGCCTGCGGATGTATCCGGGCCGCAGCCACCCGTTTCCTGAAACTTTCACCTCATCCAGACGGCCTTCCCGGATCAGATAGGTGACAATACCCTCATCCACAGTCTGATCCGTTTTTATCAGGGCACCGGAGTTGACATAGCCCTGATCAATGTAAAATCGTGTGACGCGGAAGCGCAGTTCCTCCAGATCCGCCAGAGTGACTGCTTTTCCTAGGAAAGGCTGCGCGATTTTTCCCAGTTCCTCATCTGAAAAAACCGTGTTGCCCTCAAAAGCTGTTCCTTTGAGTTCAAAGGAGATTTCTCCGGAAGGAGGCTCGGCCTGCACCGGAGGGGGCGGCAGGGTGAGACCCTTTCCGGGTTCTGCCGGGAGAAAATCCGGAAGTTCGGGCCGGGTTTCACCGGGATGACCGGAGGCCGGCGGTATGATGCCGTTTCCCGCATGACAGACGGTCGCGAAAAGCAGCAGAAAAACAAAAAGACTTGTCTTGGCAATTGTGCTCATTGTGAATTCCTTCCCGGATTTTTTTGATATTGAATCAAATTACCTGATAAGTAAGCTGCCATAAATTTTCTGAAAACTTTCAGTTGGGTACTTAATGCCATCCCTTTCGGAATTCCGATTTGTTTTTGAATTTTTTATATAATACCGATTCTCCATTGATCTGAAACATAAAATTTTGTATAACATTTTTGATAAAAACCGGATTTTTCGGAAAAATCCGGTTTTTTCCATACACTGAATTTTTTTTGTCTGCTTACAAGTGTCTTTTCAATGAAGAACTGGTATAATAATGTCAGCCTGTTCAGATTTTTGCAGCCTGTATTTATGCGCGAGCGAAAAACGCTGTGACAGGGCATACCGCTGTCCCTCAAACAAAGATCAGCAGAGTATGGGCAGAAAAAGAAATCGGATGACAGGCAGAAGAAAACAGGCAAGAACAGGCAGAAAGCAGGAGCAGTGTTTCGGGATATGCGGCACAGGTTCATGGTCTTGCCTCCTTATGGCTCCAAATCCGGTTTTTCCACAGAACACGGACAAAAGCCATTGATTAAAAAGGTTGCCCCGATTCTGCCAGACCAAAATCAGTTTCATCCGGTCAAAGCGAAACCGGAAAGGGGAGACATGCAGAAATGATATTTAACAATATGAACCGGAAGCCATTTCTTTGGACAAGCTTCAGTAAGTCATTAAAATCATATTATTCAATGCCTGTCAAGAAAGAAATGTCAGGCAGTCGATTGTTTTAACTGTTCGCATTGCGGCCTATGACTCCGGAACTGTCTGCCTGTTTTCCATACCGGGCAGCCAGATTTCCACACAGGTTCCCGCACCGGGTGCGGAATCAACGCGTATCATGCCGCCGTGGTTCTGCACAATGCCATACGCTGCTGCCATGCCCAGACCGCGGCCGCAGAATTTGGTGGTGAAAAAGGGCTCAAAAATCCGTTCACGGGTCTGCTCATCCATGCCTGCACCCGTGTCCCGGATTTGAATGACAGCATAATTTCCCGGTGCAAGATTTGAATGCCCGGTCATGCCTCCAGGCTCAAACCATCTGTTTTCAGAATAAATATGCACTTCCCCTCTGCCATCCATTGATTCAACCGCATTGGCCAGAATTGCGGCAATCACGGTTTCAATCTGGGTTATATCCCCCCGGATCATATGAATATCCGCCCTGATCTCTGTGCTGACTTTGATCGCGGGACCGAATCTGATCCGGCCTGACTGAGAAACGCTGTGAATCAAATCCCTGACAGAAATTTTCTGGGGCCGGTACTTGCCGCCTCGGGCATAGGCCAGAAGCTGCTCGGTGAGTCTGCGCATGTGATTGGCGGATTTGTCTATCGAATCCATAAATTTCTGCGCCTGCGGAGGCAGTTGGCTTTTCATTCTGATCAGATCCAAATTTCCGTAAATCGAGGCCAGGGCATTGTTGAACTGATGGGCAATGCCTCCGGCCAGCGTGGCCACAGCCTGCATCTGACGGGCCTGCTGCATCTGAGTGTCAAGACGTTTTTTCTTTTCTTCCATGACAGCCCGTTGTGTCACATCATAAACCGAGCTGAATATCCTGCTCCAGGATTCATGGAAACCGGCCGGAACCGTGCAGATGATCAGGATATGAAGTTTTTCACCTTTTAAGGTATGGACATCAATTTCAGCCTGATATCTGCCTGTTTCCCAGAGGGAGATGATGCGGTTTCGCAAGTAATCCTGCGTGGTCTGAGGATTCATGACATGCGACAGATTGTTCATCAGACTTGTCATTTCGTCTGCCCCGAAAAGTCTCAGGGTTGCCTGATTGACGGCTGTCACCCGCATCATCTCCTGACAGACTGCAATCTCCTGGAAATTTCTTATCGGACAGACATTCGGATCGTCACTCCTGTCCCGGGAAAGTTTATCAAGATACATTTTCAGTTCAGACCAGTCCTCTTCCCAAAGAGACACGGCTGATTCCTCAAAAAGGGCACGATAGCGTCCCTCACTCTGACTCAGCAGTTTTTCCGACTGGATGCGCCGTTCCACTTCATACTGCAGTTGGGCATTGGCTTCCCGCTGCCATTTTTCAGCCATTTTATATTCATTCTGGGAACGGATCAGATCATCCTGCACTCCTGTCCGAATTTTTTCATTCATCAGAGAAAGAGCTGTTATAATCACAAGGGTGAGAATCATGTTCAGTTTGAAAATTCTGATGATACCGGCATCCCAGCAGGGCAAGTCCGCGCAAATGATCAGGAAAATCGTAACAAGGGTAAAAGCAAGAGCGGAACAGATGCCGATCCGTTTGCCAAAATAAAGCATGACTCCCAGAGGGTAAAAAAAGAGCCAGGGCAGAAACATATGCATATCCTCACTCAGCAGACCTGTCCAGAGACCTGTCGCGAGCAGTCCGAAAGAGAATCCGCCTGACAGGCGTTTCAGACTTACCAGTTTGTCCATTGTTTTTATACGTTTTCTAAGATAAAGGGAAACAATGGCATTGACAAACAGCAGGAAGAAAATCAGCGACTGATGCAGGTTGCCGAGATAAAAAAGGAAGAGACTGAAAAAGAGGAAAAAGACGGAACCCATGATGACAATCCATGGGTTCAGCTTCCTGTGGAAACCCGTTTTTGCGATGCCTGTTCTGTCTTCCGGATTCTGCGTTTTCCCGCCTGTATCTTCCGGCATTGAATTTTCCTTTCAAATCAAAAAGATTGCAGAAATCTTTTTCTCAACACACTGTTTTTTTGACCGCAGAGTAACACAGCGTATTCCCGGAGTCACCCATAGTTTCTTTTTGTCTGAAATTCACAATGGTTCCACAGGCTGAAAAATATAAGCCAAAAATAAAATGTCAACAGAACTCAATCCCTGCAAAGGTCAATCACAAAATTTCCCTTTTGTCCGCACAGGAAAAATTTTATCTTGACAAATGCTTTTTTCCATGCCATAGAGGAAAAACTTTTACCTAACGACCGGTCGGTAAACACAGGATGTCCTGACTGGCCGGATATATCATAACTCTTTCATTTTATCTGCCATTCCCAAAGGAGGTACTGTGGACTTTGATTTGAATAAGGAACAGGAAATGATCCGCAGGGAAGTCCGGAAATTTGCGGAAAGCGAAATTGCGCCGCTGGCCCTGGAACTGGACGAAAAAGAGGAATTTTCCGTTGAACTGACAAAAAAAATGGGGGAAATCGGTCTGTTCGGCATGTTTGTCCCGGAAGAATACGGGGGACAGGGAATGGATTATATTTCCTATATTATTGCGGTCGAGGAAGTGGCACGGGTGGACGGCTCCCAGGCAGCAACGGTTGCAGCCGGAAATTCCCTGGGCATCGGCCCTCTGTATTACTTTGGCACCGAGGAGCAGAAAAAGAAATATCTGCCCAAACTGTGCAGCGGCGAAGCTCTGTGGGGATTTGGCCTGACAGAGCCCACTGCGGGTTCGGACGCGGGCGGGAGCAAGACAACAGCGGTCAAAGACGGAAACGAATGGGTGCTCAACGGTTCCAAAATCTTCATCACCAATGCGGCCAATGAAATGTCTCTGGGTGTCACGGTGCAGGCCATCACCGGAAAACGTGCCAATGGCAAACCTGAATACACCTGCTTTATCGTGGAACATGGCATGAAGGGGTTCAAGGCCGTGCCCATGCACAAAAAAATGATGTGGCGTGCATCCAATACCGCTGAACTGTATTTTGATGATGTGCGCATTCCGGAGAAAAACATTCTGGGCAAACCCGGTGACGGTTTTCACCAGATGCTCAAAACTCTGGACGGCGGGCGGCTTTCCATCGGCGCTATGGGTCTGGGCGGCGCGCAGGGCGCGTATGAGATGGCTCTGAAATATGCGAAAAAACGCGAACAGTTTGGTCAGCCCATCAGCAAATTTCAGGCTGTTGCCTTCAAACTGGCAGACTGCGCAATGGAAATTGAATGTGCGCGCAATCTGCTGTACAAAGCCTGCTGGCTGAAAAATCAGAACCGGCCCTTTGAAACCCTGGCGGCAATGGGAAAACTTTACTGCTCGGAACTTATGGGCAGAGTTGCAAACCATGCGGTGCAGATTCACGGCGGTTACGGACTGATGAAGGAATACAATGTGGAGCGGTTCTACCGGGATCAGAAACTGCTGGATATAGGCGAAGGCACATCCGAAGTGCAGAGGCTTGTGATTTCCCGGTATATCGGGTGTTAGGAAAAAAGGGATTAGGATTCAGGGATTAGGGGATCAGCCCGGCTGACGTATTTTGTGAATCTTCAGACAAGGCGTATCCGAATTTCACTCTGCCCCTA
>JAWKPW010000069.1:0-31138 GCA_041390465.1 Desulfobacterales bacterium
TTTTCATGTCTTATTCATAATCAGAACCACTCTGAAAAGCAAGCGGAATTATTTCAATATCCCAAACTTTGACGATCCCGTAAAAAGTCAAAAAAATGTCACCCCGGTGAAAGCCGGCGTCCAGAATATATTGAAAATACTGGATTCCAGCTTTCGTAGGAATGACGCAGAATCAGAAATCCGGACTTTTTGCGGGTTCATCAAACTTTCCGTTTGGGATTCCGTGAATCTGTCTGACGATTCACTGATTTCTCCAACTGCGGGGATTTTGGATAAGCAGGGATTTCTGTTACGGTCATGGGGAGAAAAGCATGGAACTCCTGCAAATCACATGAACCCCGGAAAAGGTTTCCGTTTTTTTGCAGATTGATTTTTCCCCTGTTGCGGATAAGGCAATAAATCTGTATAGTGTTCCTGATTGGAAAAACAAATGAGTTGACCCTGACCTCAAATCCCTATCGGAGAAATCATGGAAACACCCGATGTAAAACACCTCAAAGACTATAAGCCGCCTGCATACTGGGTGGACAGCATTGATTTGCATTTTGACCTCAACGAAGCGGACACCCTTGTCCGATCCGAACTGCATATGCGCCGAAACCGGGAAATCGCGGATGAAAACACCCCGCTGATTCTGGATGGCCGGGACCTGGAAACGCTTTCTGTGGAACTGGACGGAAAAACCCTGCCGCCGGAGGCATACGTCATTGCCAAAGAAAACCTGACCATTGCCCGGGTGCCGGAGAAATTTGTTCTCAAAACCCGGACAAAGATTCATCCCAAAGACAACACCGCGCTGGAAGGTCTGTATTATGCAGGCAATATTTTCTGCACCCAGTGTGAGGCCGAGGGATTCCGGAAAATCACATGGTTTCCGGATCGGCCGGATGTCATGTCCCGCTATGCCTGCACCCTTGCGGCGGATAAAGAAAAATATCCCGTGCTGCTGTCCAACGGCAATCCCATTGCATCCGGGGATTTGGAAAACGGAAGGCACTGGGCCAAATGGGAAGACCCTTTCAAAAAGCCCTGCTATCTTTTTGCTCTCGTGGCCGGTGATTTGTTTTGTCTGGAAGATCATTTCCGCACCTGTTCAGGCCGGGATATTTCTCTGCGCATTTACACCGAGCATGAAAACAGAGACAAATGCGGTCATGCCATGCAGGCTCTGAAAAAATCCATGAAATGGGATGAGGATGTTTTTGGTCTGGAATATGATCTGGATATTTACATGATTGTGGCCGTCAATGATTTCAACATGGGCGCGATGGAAAACAAGGGACTCAACATCTTCAATTCCAAATATGTGCTGGCTGATCCGCTCACAGCCACGGATATGGATTTCTGGGGCATTGAACGGGTGATTGCACATGAATATTTCCACAACTGGACCGGAAACCGGGTGACGCTGAAAAACTGGTTCCAGCTCAGTCTCAAAGAGGGACTCACGGTTTTCCGGGATCAGGAATTTGCTTCAGATATGATTTCCGGGCCGGTGAAGCGCATTTCTGATGTGCGTGCCATCCGCTCTTTCCAGTTTCCCGAAGATGCAGGACCAATGGCGCATCCGGTGCGTCCCGCGTCCTATATGGAAATGAACAATTTCTACACGGTCACTGTGTATGAAAAAGGTGCAGAGGTCATCCGCATGATCCGGCAGATTATCGGGTCGGAAAATTTCCGCAAGGGCATGGATCTGTATTTTCAGCGGCATGACGGGCAGGCCGTGACCATAGAGGATTTTGTCCGCGCAATGGAAGACGCTTCCGGTGCGGATTTGCGCCAGTTCATGCTCTGGTATTCCCAGGCCGGAACCCCCCATGTTTTTGTGGAGCGAAACTATGATCCGGCTGCAGAAACCTATACGCTTTTCTTCCGTCAGACCTGCCCGGCCACGCCGGACAGCAAAGAGGAAAAACAGCCCATGCATGTTCCTGTGGCTGTGGGACTGCTGGAAAAAAGAAAGGGAATGGAACTTCCTCTGCAACAGAAAGGGGAAAAACAGGCAGCAGGATATACAAGGGTGCTGCATCTGCATCAGGCAGAACAGAAATTCACCTTTGTCCATGTGCCGGAGGAACCGGTTCCCTCTCTGCTGCGGGGCTTTTCCGCTCCGGTCAAACTGCGGGCAGGATACAGTGATGAGGAACAGGCTTTTCTTTTCGCGCATGACAAAGATGAATTCAACCGCTGGGACGCGGGGCAGTGTCTGTTTTCCAAAACCATGCTGCGCATGGTGCGGGAGTTTCAGAAAGGAAAAAAACTGAAACTTGATGACATGCCGGTGCAGGCTTCTGCAAAACCCTGCTGGATGCAACACTGGACAACATTTTTTACTCTCCCGCGCCCCGACGCTGCCAACGGATTCAGAAACTCGCGTGATCCTGATGAGTGAAACCGATCCCATTGATCCGAAGCTATTTTCAGGTGCGGCGCTTTGTCATCCGGCAGATTGCACAGAGACTGAGAGCAGATTTTGAAAAAATTTATCAGAAGAATCAGATCGGCCATACACGCGGTTGACCCGGCATTCCAGGGGCGCAGAAGCCTGAAGAATCTGGTTTTGACCTATCTGGGAAGGTTGGAAACAGAGGAAATCATTGATCTCATATGCCGGCAGTTTCAGCAGGCCGGAAACATGACGGATGAACTGCTTTTTACCGTGCTTTCGGATACGATCAGGAGAGCGCAAAAGAGGCAACAGAGCGTTTTTATGAAAAATGGAAATCCGACACCCTTTGAAGCTGGACAAATGGTTTTCGCTTCAGGCAGGCTCCGTTGCCTCCGGGGCTTTGGAAAATGTGAAGGCTTTGACACAGCATCCCGCTTTTCCATCAGAAATCCCAACAAGGTCTGAGCGCTTACGGCGTTTGTGCAACAATCCCAGAGCTTTCAATTATTTCTGGAGAGGGATATGTATGTTTTTTGCTGACAGGATACTGGAACTCAACGCGATCAATCCCCAGATTGCCGCAAGAATGGCCGGAGTTTTCAATCACTGGAAAAAAATACGAATCCGCCGCTCGCAACTGATGAAAGAACAGGTGGAGCGGCTATGCAACGCCCTTTCGGATTTGTCAGCTCACGTGTATGAAATTGTGTCAAAGCGTTACCTGATCTTCTTCCTTGCGGGTTTGTGAACGTGCAAGGCGATTTCCGGAAAAGAATATCTCAGATTTGACAACGTTCCGTAAAAGCGTGTCAAATCGTTCAGATGGACTAGCGATATTTATTTTCAGAAATTATCTAATTGCGGAATGAACAGGACAGGGGCTACAATTTCCAGGCCATTGTCTCTCTGTCTGTGTCAACCGGGATTTCCGTCATTCCCCGGCAGGTGCATAGTAGCAGCGTTTGGGAGAAATCACCTTTCCTTTTTTTCAGTTTGGCAATCACAGCGGACACTTCTTTTTCGCTGTCTGCTCCGACCATTTTGGCAATGTCCCCCGGCTCTGAGCGGTTTCCACGGCTTTTTTCATGGCTTCCAGTATATTGTCTTCCATTTTTTTGTTTCCTTTCTGCTGCGGATTTTGCAATGTGATAAACTGTGCCGCATCCATAGCAGTGATACAGGGAAAAATCAACCTTTCCTGCAGGGACATCAAAAATGCAGGCAGAAAAGCATAAAAGAAACCAAGACTGTTTTACAATTTTTCTGGATACAGACAGGGTTCGGTGCTATAATAAAGAAACACAGAACTGTTTCCGAAATCATTAAACACAGCGCAGGGGCGGTTTTGGAACCTGCCCCTGCGGAACATGAGGAGGACAGAATGAACACACTGAAAAAAATGCTGATGATTGCAGGGATCACTGTTTTCATGGTTTCCGCAGCAGATGCGGAATATTTCAGGGGACGCTGGGTAAACGGGCAGGGGCTTTTCAACTTTCCCAACGGGGATCAGTACATCGGCATGATGAAGGATGACAAATTCTTTGGAAAAGGAACCTTTATCTTCGCGGATGGCAGGAAATACGTGGGGGATTTTGTTGACAGCAAGTTTCACGGCCAGGGGGTTATGCACTATATTGACGGATCACGGTATGAAGGGGAATTCCGGAACGGCCGGTTTGAGGGGCAGGGAATCATGATTTTTGCCAATGGCCGACAGTATGCGGGCGAATTTCATGACAATCAGTTTCACGGACAGGGGGAACTGGTCTGCCCGGACGGCAGAATATATAAAGGTCAGTTTGCCTTTGGTCTTCCCAGCGGATTCGGTGTGTGCCGGTATCCCACAGGAAAACACTATGAAGGCCATTTTCAGAACAATCTTTATCACGGCCAGGGCTTTCTCCGTTACCCGGACGGTCATACCTATACCGGCAATTTTGTCAACGGCAAACCCGAGGGACAGGGTGTCATGAACTATCCGGACGGCAAACGCTTTGAGGGGCAGTTCAGAAACGGCAAAACTGTGATTGGCCGTCTGTGGTTCCCGAACAATACCTCATACACGGGAAGGTTTCAGGGAGATATGTTTGAGGGAACCCAGGAAGGCGGCATTCCGGCCGATTTGTCTGACGAACACAAATAATGCGAATTAAAAGTCAGAGTTCGCCAAGATTTGACAACTTTTCAAAAGTTGTCAAATCTTCCTGACTTCTTGCAGAAGCATCAATTTTCTGAAAGGTGAAACAATGGTGAACAGCAGAAAAAAAACAGTTCTGAAAACCTTTCTCTGGTCCGGATCGGTCATGACAGTTTTTGTCATCGGCATGTATTACTTTCCCCGCGAATATCCGGAACTGAATCTGCTGGAAACCTTTTACTATACACTCCGGCTCTTTATTCTGGAACATGATCTGCCCAGTTTCCCCAAATGCAAACCCCTTGTTTTCATCTATTTTTTTGCCCCCTTGGTCGCGATTTCCGCACTGTGGTCCGCGCTTGCCTACCTGTTCCGGTTTTCGCCGGTTCTCAAAAGCAAATGGCAGAAGGATCATGTGGTGGTATGCGGTGTGGGAAGAACCGGCAGACTGCTGGCGGAAACCTTCAAAGCCAGAGGAATTCCGGTGGTGGGTGTGGATATGGGTCCGGCCGATGCGTTTGACGAATGGTGTGCCGAGCATAAGATTCCCCTTATTTTCGGAGATTTTCTTTCCCGGCCTGTGCTTGAGAGAAGCGGAGCATGGAAAGCGCGGGCCGTGGTGTATGCCTCCGGAGATGATCTGCTGAATCTGGAAGGCGTGGTCAGAGCCTATGGATGGATGCGCAGCAATAACGGGCCGGTGCGGCTGCTGTGGGCACATATTGCAAACGAGCGGCTGGCCGATACCGCGCGCATGGCTCTGCGCACCGAGGGACGGGTGGGAATCCGCTTTTTTGACACCTACCATATTGCGGCAGCAAAAATGGTGGCCAAATATTTCACCCGGGATATGCGGAAGAACATCCGGAAAATCATGATTCTGGGATTTGGAAAATTTGGACGGGATCTTATGGAGGTGCTGATGCGGGACAGGGGAAAGGATGAAGATTTCTGTCTGCGGGTGGTGGATATTCAGGATCGGAAAAAAGAGGTCATGGCCCTGGCCGGGGAACACGGTTTGGCAGAACATATCAGTTTTTTTCAGTCAGATGTGCAGGATATGAATCTGGCAGATTCAGATGACAAGGCTTTTTTTCTGTGCACGGATGATGACATCGGCAATCTGGCAGGCGCGCTGATGCTTACACGGAAAAAAAAGGATATAGCCATATATGTCCGCATGGCCAAATGGCCTCTTCCGGCCATTGAGGATCACCTGAGCGAAAAAAGCGGCATCACCTTTGTCAATATCAATGATCTGGTGGTGGAAGGCGTAAGCGAACTGCCCGGAATTTTTGAACCTGCCGGAGAAAAAGATTTGAAGCGGGCGCACAGCAGAGGGCATGGGAAAAAATAAAAATCCAGAACGGATTGACATTATTACTCGAAAAAAAATAGCAAAAACAAATCAGAATCCCGGGAAGGGATGACTTATTTATAATTTCACCCCCTGCGGGGTTTACCTCGCAGGGATAACCGGTTTTTCTGTAATAATGCCGCGCCCCTTCAGAGTTTTGACCGGACTTAACTCTACTGCAAAATATGCCATATCAAAGTCATGTTTGTTTCATGGTTCAGAGTTCAATGCACCAACCGTCCGGAAATCAGTTTTCGCATCCGTAAAATCAGGAAATCCGTGTACCAGATCTGTACGGTTTGAACACAATTCCAGCGGGATATGCCATTACTCATAAAGTTTGTAACGGTACCAGCCACGAATTGCACGAATGACACGAATTATGATTCGTGCAGATTCGTGTCATTCGTAACTCTTCTTCTCTCAGGTGTTTAGATAATAATTTGAGAGCTGTGTAGCTGTGTAGTAGCTGTGTAGGTTGGGTGAGGAACGAACCCCGGCAAATTCAAGATGTTCGTTCCTCTGCCCCCAACCTTATATACATTATGTAACTGCATGGTTTGATTTGTCCACGGTATTGAGTATATAATTCTGTTCAGAACAAAATGTTGTGCCCCGCCCGGTGTGCGGAGCCACCGGACAGGCGGCTGTGTTAGTCGTCTGGCTGCTTGGTTGGGTCCGCGAACGGATCCGTTACCGTCACTTTCACCCCGGACGGTCACGCTAGGGCATAAAATGACCCCGCATACAAGGAAAGGGATTTTAACATGAAAAACTGCATCGGCATCGACATTTCCAAAAAAACCTTTGATTTTCACTGCATGTCTGACGGCTCCGATCATCATATTCGATTACACTCCTGAAAACACAGAGAAAACTGTGGACATGTTTCCGGGCAGGAAAACCCGGAACTCATCAATCAGGCCACCGGAGGTTATGAACTCCCGGCCGGGAACTTTATGCAGCTGGCTTCCGGTTGCCATTTGTCAGCCCGAAGCGCATCCGGGACTTTGCAAAGGCCATCGGTCAGACAACCAAAACTGACGGATCGATGTCCGCATCATCGCCCGGTTCGCGGACGTCATGGAACCTCCTGTCAAGAAACAGCACAGAAATCAGACATCGTGTTAAAAATCGGTCTGGTTGCTTGCATCGCGAAAGCGCGTCAGCTCTGAACACAAAGTCGCGCATCTGCGGAGCGACCACCCGCCGCAGGCATCCGGGATTTGGGTTCGAAAGTGGCGCTGTTTACCGTCTCATCGACCGTGACTGAGACCATCAGGACGCAGATCCGTCTGATTCAGGGAAAGAATAAGCGATCTCGGCCTGGCTCCCGGAACTGGAAAACTCACAGGAAGTGAACTGATTCGGTCTGTTCCCGGCATCAGGCACTGCCGCGCACTGCTGACGGCTGCCGGATCGGCACCGTGAACAGCAAGAAGAGAATATGTAACTGGTGAGCACAACCCCTGTAAACAGGAACAACGGAAGACAGTTCCGGGGAAAACACATGACCGAGGGGGCGGTGTGAAATCAGAAGTCTGATGTACATGCCCACACTGGCCGCAATCCGTCTGACTTTCCAGTGATCCGCAAGTTTTATCAGCGACGACCTTCTTTCTGCCGACGTAAAAACAAAAGTAAGCGTCACGGCCTGCGTAGGAAACTCATCGTTATTGTCCAGCTTAACGCTGGTTACGCAAAAAATGAAGGTCTGGAATCCAAAAACCTCTTGACATTTAACACAGTCACTGCAGAAATCTTTAATAAATCTATATTATTAAACCGGCAATTAAACACCACAACAATCAGTTATTATAACTATTTAAATTATTAAAATATTTCATGTTTGCTTTTTGGTATTAAAAATTGCCGGATTAATAAATTGATTTCAGTCGAAGTTCCACCAAAATATTTTAAGGAACGGTATGGCATTATAACAGAAAGGGGAAAACACATGCACAGGAAAGAAAAAAGATTCAGGCATGGGCTGGCGATTCTAGTTTTCAGGTCTTCCGTTTTGTTGGGAGCGAATGTTTTCGGTGCAACTGCCGGAAATGTGGATGACCGAAGACATTGATCTCAAAGATGTGATCCTGTCACTTCAGGTCAGTGCGGAAATCCTGAACGAATTAGTTTCGGCAGCCGATATGAACGGTGACGGCAGAATCGGTCTGCCGGAGGCGGTTTACGGGCTTCAGGTGGTGGCAGAGATTCGCGACTTCACTGTTGTTTTCCCGGATGCAAATCTTGAATCGGCGGTCAGAAGAGCCATCAGCAAACCGTCCGTCGATATATTTTTGCCTCGGATCTTGCAGGATTGACCTCTTTTTCTGCCAGTTCCAGAAGGCATTGCTGATATTGAAGGCTTTTGCAGTATTATTACCAAACTTCTGACATACCTTTCTCTTGACGACAATCAGATAAGCAATATCGGTGTGCTGGCTGGACTGACGAACCTGAAATATCTTTATCTTGATTCAATCAGATAGGCAATATCAGTGCACTGGGAGAGGGCTGGCGAACTGACATAGCTTTCTTGATAGCAATCAAGATAAGCGATATCAGTGCAGTGGCCGGACTGACGAACCTGACCCGGCGAAAGGCTTAATGGCAATCAAATAAGCGATATCAGTTTGGTGTAGGGCTGACGAACTTGGGAGAGCTTAGACTTAATGACAATCAGATAAGCAATATCAGTGCGGTGGCGGACTGTGAAGGCGAGCATGGCTTTATTTGATGACAATCAGATAAGCAATATCAGTGCAGTGGCAAGAGGCTGACGAACCTGACAAAGCTTAATTTTTATAATAATAAAATCAGTGATATTAAGCCCCTGATTGACAACAGCGGCATTGGGAACAGGGATACCGTTGTTCTTTATACCAATCCGTTAAGCACAACCTCATGCGGTGTTTATGTCCCGCAGTTGCTGAACAGAGGAGTGACGCTGTTTCACAACTGCCCGTGATGTATTATTTTGTGGGCTTTCATGTTTACATCTCGTTCCCGCGCGGAACGTGGGAACAAGTAACAAACCCGCTATCCCGCTGAACTGTGATTCGTGTGATTACGCTCCCGCGTCCCCGTTATGACGCAGAGCGTCAGTCAGTGTGTTCCCACGCGGAACGTGGGAACAAGTAACAAGTAACTGTGATTCAGACAGGTTTCGTGATTGCCGTGATGACAGCAGTCATGGCAGTCATTTCAATCATCCGAATCACAGTTCAGGCAGGGATTGTCTGAACCGGGATTCACAGGATTTGCGGATTTGCCCGGATTTCCAACACCGCCTTGTCCCGGTCAATCCCTCAATCCTGAAAATCCGGGTTCAGGCAGAGATTGTCTGAACCGCTGATGCAAGCGGATGGCGCTGATTTGGCAGATGTTTTTTCCGGCAATACAGGAAATTCAGCAGCAGGAATTTTTTCACACACAGGAAAAATTCGCATGGACAGCAAACGCAGCGGCTTTTTGAGATGCATGATGGCCGCACATTATTTTCTCTATTTCGGGGTCATGGGCATTTTCCTGCCCTACTTCAATCTTTACTGCTTTCATCTGGGCTTTGACGGGTTTCAGATCGGTGTCCTGTCCGCGATGCGCTCCGTTTCCATGGTGCTGTTTCCTGTTCTCTGGAGCATGGCGGCAGACCGTTTCCGAATCCGCCGGGGCATTTTTGTTTTGTGCAGTTTTTCTTCTGCCATCATCTGGACGGCTTTTCTTTTCACTGCCGAATTTCATATGATTCTGATTATCAGCATTGTTTACGGTGTTTTTTATTCGCCCATGATTTCCTTTATGGAAGCCTTTACCATGGATATTCTGGAAAAAGACAAAAGCAGTTACGGAAGGGTGAGAGCCTGGGGCACCATTGCCTTTATTTTTATTTCCGGGGGAATGGGAAAGCTCATTGATCTGTATTCAGTGCGTCTGATTCTCATTATGATTCTGGCAGGCTCTCTGGTACAGGCTCTTCTTTCCCCTAAAGTCCCCCGCATTTCCGGTCAGGGCCGGAAGTACGGAAAACCGGATTTCCTGTTCAGGGCCAGGCCCCTTGTTTTTCTTTTCTGTGCATTTCTCATGCTGGTCAGCCACGGAACCTATTACGGATTTTTTTCCATCCATCTGGAAACTTTGGGATACAGCAAAACCTTCATCGGTCTTGCCTGGGCTCTGGCCTCTGTTGCGGAGATTGGGGTCATGATGTCTTCCGCGCGGATATTCAAAAGATTTGCCATTGAAAAGGTTCTGCTTTTTTCCTTTGGCGCGGCGTGCTGCGATGGTTTGTCCTTTCCAAAGCCCAGTCCACTGGCTGATTCTTGTCTCCCAGGGCTGCTCCATTACTTACGGATCCTTCCACATTGCCAGCATTCTGAACATGGATCGCATGTCGCCTGATGACTCCAAAACCCTTGGACAGAGCGTCAACAATGCCGTCACTTACGGACTGGGCATGACCGCAGGATTCTTCCTCAGCGCCTGTCTGTATGAAAAAACAGGATCTTTTATGCTTTTTTCCATCAGTGCGCTTATCGCCCTTTCAGGAGGGCTGATTTTTCAATGCTCCTGCATCATGATGGGCAGAGACGAAAAATTATAGGAATTTTTCTTTCAAATGCCTTTTCTTTCGTGTACATTTTTATGCACTTGACTGTCCGGCATTTTTCAATGTCTGAAATCAGTTTTTTTATAAGGCGGTTTCCGGAAAAGAACATCCCCCGGATTTGACAGGTTTCCAAAAGCTGTCAAATCTTTCAGGTGACGGAACAGGGACATTCATTTTCAGAAATCACCTGAAACAGGATCGCATTTCTGTTCTTCATCAAAAACAAAAAATCAGGAGGTATTGCATTATGACAGATGCACTTGCAACCCTTGCTCTGCTCATCGGTCTGGAACTGGTTCTGGGCGTGGACAATGTGCTTGTCATCGCCATTTTTGTGGGGCGTCTGCCCGAACATCTGCGGAATAAAGCCAGATTTATCGGGCTGAGTCTGGCAATGGTGGCCCGGATTGTCATGCTGGTGCTTGTTCTGGCCCTGGCCAATCTCACCAATCCGGTAATTTTGCATTTTTCCGTCCGGGATCTGATTCTGCTGGCAGGCGGACTTTTCCTTCTCTACAAAGCGGTAAGGGAAATCCATCATACAGTGGAACTCAGAGAGGAAGGGGAGCATTTGGAGGAAAAGAAAGCCGGCGGGAAATTTTCCGCAATCATCACCCAGATTGTTCTGCTCGACATTGTTTTTTCCGTTGATTCCGTGATTACCGCTGTGGGACTGACCTCACAGATATGGGTGATTGTGACGGCCGTGATTCTGTCTTTTATGGGCATTCTGGTCTATGCCGGACCGGTGGGGGATTTTATTCTGAAACATCCAACCCTGAAAATCCTGGCTCTGTCCTTTCTGATTACCATCGGTGTCACGATTTTCATGGAAGGAATGCATAAGCATGTGCCCAAGGCATACATTTATCTGCCCATGGGTTTTGCCCTGCTGGTGGATACGCTGCAGATGCGTTATGAGGCAAACAGAAAAAAACGGATTGCAAAACAGACCTGAAAATGACTCCTCCGAAGCAGGTGGGCAAAATCGACTTGCGGCTGGGGTGATCCGGGCTGTTTGACAGCGATTTCGCCCACCATGCTGCTTTCAGATTTCATATCGCGTCAATGGCAGTGACCCCAATCCCATGCAGAAACCCGGAATGCCGGTGAAGCAAGGCTCCGGAATCTGTACCCTTTCTGAATCTATCCTTTCCGTGAAAAAGAAATTTTCAGTAAGTTTGAATCTGTCAAATTTCAATTTCATCTGAAAATGTATTTGTCTGACCAAAACAAACTTATCATTACCATAACATACATTTTTTTCCCCCTTGTGAAGAACAGAAAAATCGAGCAGTTTTATCTGTTTGATTTTATTTGTTTTATCAAAACAGCACCTGTGCTGTCGAAAATGTTTGTCAACAAATTCAAACGGTAAAAAGCAAAGTACCTGTTTGTGTCTTTATTTCAATAATTTCAACATGTTCAAATGTTTGTTGCAATTCATTCATTTATCTTGCTTCTTGACATATGCCGTCAATTGAGGATATGAAAATATGAAATAGCAATTAACCAGTGAATATTGTTTGGTGATTATCCGTCTGTTCCGTGGACGGCGAAATACAACTTGAAAAGAAAATTTCCAAAAAAAATTTTCCGCAAGACAGAGAACCCTTCAGACAAAGGAGGAAAGATGAAAGTGACACGAAGGCGGTGTATGCAGGTGACAGGCGCTGCTGCGGCAGGGCTTGCCGCGAGCCGTCTGGGTTTTGATCTGAAACCGGTTGAAGCTCATGCCCAGATGCTCAAAACAAAGTATGCCAAAGAAACCACCAGCATCTGCTGCTACTGCGCAGTGGGGTGCGGTTTGATTGTGCATACCAGCAGAAAAGGGGACGGACGGGTCATGAATATTGAAGGTGACCCGGATCATGTCATCAACCGTGGCGCTCTCTGCGCCAAAGGCTCATCTCTGAGCCAGTTGGTGGAAAATGAAAACCGGCTCACCCAGCCCATGTACCGGGCTCCCAACACGGACAAGTTTGAAACCGTATCCTGGGACTGGGCTCTGGAGCAGATTGCAGAGCGGATCAAAAAAACCCGTGATGCGGGTTTTACGGCAAAGAATGCCAAAGGACAGGTGGTCAACCGGGTCACCAATATGGCATCGCTGGGCAGTGCTGCCATGGACAATGAGGAATGCTGGATTTATCAGGCACTGATGCGGGCTTTGGGTCTGGTGTACATTGAACACCAGGCACGCATCTGACACAGCGCGACTGTTGCGGCTCTGGCAGAGTCGTTCGGACGCGGTGCAATGTCCAATCACTGGATTTATCTCAATAACAGTGACTGCATTCTCATCATGGGCAGCAATGCTGCGGAAAACCATCCCATTTCCTTCAAATATGTCACTGAGGCCATGCAGAAGGGCGCCAAACTGATCAATGTGGATCCCCGCTTCACCCGCACATCGGCCAAGGCTGACATTTACGTTCCCCTGCGATCCGGAACCGACATAGCGTTTCTCGGAGGCATGATCAAATACCTTCTGGACAGCAAACTGCACAATGAAACCTATGTGGCAAATTACACAAATGCACCTTTTATTGTCAAAGAAAGTTTTGATTTCAAAGACGGCCTGTTCGCGGGTTATGACAAAAAAGCCCGGAAATATGACAAAAGTCAGTGGGATTTTGAACTCGATGACAAGGGCGTTCCCAAAATGGATCGCACGCTGCAGCATGAACGCTGTGTGTTCAATCTCCTGAAAAAGCATTACGATCGTTACAATACCAAACTGGTTTCCGAAATCACCGGCACCTCTGAAGCTGAACTGGCAGAGGTATACAAAACATACTGTGAAACCGGTCAGACCGGCAAGGCGGGAACCATCATGTATGCCATGGGCTGGACCCAGCACACCGTAGGCGTTCAGAATATCCGCACCATGGCCATCATCCAGTTGCTGCTGGGCAATATGGGCGTGGCCGGAGGCGGGGTCAATGCTCTGCGCGGGGAATCCAATGTGCAGGGTTCCACAGATCAGTGCCTGCTTTGGCATATTCTTCCCGGATATCTGAAGATTCCCACAGCATCCAAAGCCAATTTGGCAGATTACATCAAGGCTGCAACGCCTGTCAGCACGGATCCCATGAGTGCGAACTGGTGGCAGAATTATCCCAAATATGCGGTGAGTCTGCTCAAGGCATATTTCGGGGATGCTGCGAAAAAAGACAATGATTTCGGCTATTCCTGGCTGCCCAAAGCAGATGATGACAAGGTCTATTCCTGGTTTGACATCTTTGACGCGATGTACAACAAAGAAATCAAAGGTCTGTTTGCCTGGGGCATGAATCCGGCCTGCTCCGGTTCCAATGTGGGCAAAATCCGCAAAGCCATGACCCAGCTCGACTGGCTGGTGAATGTCAATCTTTTTGACAATGAAACCGGTTCTTTCTGGCGGGGCCCCGGCATGAATCCCAAAGAGATCAAAACCGAGGTTTTCATGCTTCCGGCCTGCATGTTTGTGGAAAAAGAGGGCAGTATCAGCAACAGCGGCCGCTGGATGCAGTGGCGCTATCAGGGACCCAAACCCCTGGGCAACAGCCGTCCGGACGGGGACATCATCATGGAACTGGGTTTCATGCTGAAGGAACTTTACAAAAAGGGCGGCAAATTCCCGGAACCCATTCTCAATCTCAAATGGGATTATATGACAGACCACGTGTATGACCCGCACAAAGTCGCCAAAGAAATCAACGGTTATTACCTTGCAGATGTGACTGACAAGGATCAGACCTACAAAAAAGGCACTCTGGTTCCCAGTTTCGCGTTTCTGAAGGATGACGGAACCACATCTTCGGGCAACTGGATCTACTGCAACAGTTACACGGAAAAAGGCAATATGTCTGCGAGAAGAGGCCAGCAGGATGCGCCCAACAATATCGGTCTGTATCCGGAATTTGCCTGGGCCTGGCCGGTCAACCGCCGCATTATCTATAACCGCGCCTCTGTTGATCTCAGGGGAGAACCTTGGAACAAAGAAAAATGGGTGGTGCGCTGGAACGGCGAAAAATGGGAAGGGGATGTGCCGGACGGCGGATGGCCTCCTCTGCAGAATGCAGACGGCACTCCCAATGACAAATCCCGGTATCCCTTTATCATGACCAAACACGGTCACGCGCAGATTTACGGCCCCGGACTTGCGGACGGGCCTTTCCCGGAACATTATGAACCTCTGGAATGTCCGGTGGAAAAGAATTTCATGAACTCTCAGCGCATGAATCCGGTTGCGCCCGTGTATGGAACCGATGCAGACAGTTATGCCACCTGTGATCCGCGCTATCCCTATGTGGCCACCACGTACCGCGTGTCCGAGCATTGGCAGACCGGTCTCATGACCCGGCCCCAGCCCTGGCTTATGGAACTCCATCCTCAGGTTTTTGTGGAAATGAGTGAGGAACTCGCGGATCTGCGGGGCATCAAAAACGGGGAGCGGGTGATTGTGAGCAGTGCACGGGACAAACTGGAATGCACGGCCATTGTCACCAAGCGGTTCAAACCCTTCAGGATTGGGGAAACTGTGGTGCATCAGGTGGGGCTGCCCTGGCATTTTGGCTGGAGATGGCCTGATACAGGCGCGGAAGACAGTGCGAATCTGCTCACGCCTCCGACCGGTGATCCCAACACCCGGATTCCGGAAACCAAGGCGTTCATGGTCAATGTGGCCAAAAAGTAAAGGAGGTGAGAGATGAGTAAAGGATTTTTCATTGACACAACCCTGTGCACAGCCTGCCGCGGCTGCCAGGTGGCCTGCAAGCAGTGGCATGATCTGCCTGCCGAGCACACAGTGAACACAGGCAGTTTCCAGAATCCGCCGGATCTGTCCTTTGACACCTACAAACTGGTGCGCATGACAGAGGATGTGATTGACGGCAGACTGCACTGGCTCTTTTTCCCGGAACAGTGCCGCCACTGCATTGAGCCGCCCTGTCTGGAAAGTGCGGGCGAGCCATCTGCAATTTTCAAGGATGAAAACACAGGTGCGGTTCTGTTTACGGCCAATACAGCGGATCTGAGCGCGGATGACATTATCGGATCCTGTCCCTACAATATTCCGCGCAAAAATGACGCGGGAATTCTGGCCAAGTGCGACATGTGCAATGACCGGGTCATCAACGGGCTGCTGCCCGCGTGCGTGAAAACCTGTCCCACAAAGGGAATATGGACTTCGGGAACTGGAAGGATGAAGGCTCTGGCTGAAAAGCATCTGGAGACCGCCAAAAGAAATTCCCAATCGCGCTCATCCGGCAAAGACAGCGTGCGGGTGATTTATCTGACAGGATTTGATCCCTCAGAATATCACAAAAGCACGATGGCCGGTCCTGGGCTCCTTTGGCATGAACATCAGTTAATCATGGAGCATGAAGTCCCGCACAATTTGTTTGTAAAATTACTTTTTCATATCAGGATGTCAATGATGGGATCAAAAGATGCGCGTGAATTTCTGAAACAGGACATATCGCCCTTTAAGGAAATTTTCTCTTATATTTTGTTATTGCACACAAAATCAGGCAAAAGCAAACTGTTTGTTTGTCAAAAATGACACAATAATGCAAATTTGATACGTTTCATAATATTGTCAATTTATACCGTTTCTTAAAACATTTCGGTGGAACTTCCGGACTCCGAAATCAATTTGATATAATTTAAATCAGCCGCGAATGACACGAACTGCACAGACCGCAATTCGTGCAATTCGCGGCTGTGCCGTCAGGTGATTTCTGAAAATGAATGTCCCTGTTCAGTCATCTGAAAGATTTGGCAACTTTTGAAAAGTTGTCAAATCCGGGGGATGTTCTTTTCCGGAAATCACCTTAACTCTTATGAGTAATTCTGAAAAAGCACAGTGCCTTTGGCAACAAATTCCACATCTCCGTCATTGAAAAGCAGAAGAAGAGAAACACGGAGAAGCGCTTGAAAATCAACATTGACATGATGCAGCAACTGTCAGTTTTTCCGCAGTTCTGTCTGTGCAGAAAACCGCTCCGCTTAATTTCCGCACTCCTCCGGATCGGTGCAAACTGTATAAAATCAAAGGTGAATCGGTATTAATTCACATCAGGGCAGCAGGGCTTTCCCGTACTGAAAGCCCTCTGATGTCTGCCGGAAGTGATTTTGCGTTTTTTAAGGCGATTTCAGGAAAAGAACATACCGCAGATCCGGAACTCTTTCAAAGCAGCACAAGCCGGAAGTTTATGCTGCTTTGTCGGGATATTCTTTTCTGGACATCACCCAACCACATGGGGCACAAAAGAAACTGCACAGAGAACACAAAATCTGCGCAGTTGCCGGTATGAAACGTCTCACTGCCCACATTGCGAATCTGCCCCTTCCCATCAGGAAAGAAGGACTGAATTTTACTTCCCATAATATTTCCGGATGGCTTCACAAAGACCGGGGATGGTGAAGGATTCTGCTGTAATCTGCACATCAAACCCCAGTTCCCGTGCGGTATCCGAGGTAATCGGCCCGATGCTCGCGACAATGACATTTTTCATCAGGGCTTTCAGATCAGCATCTGCAGGGAGCAGAGATTTGAAGTTTTTCACGGTCGAGGAACTGGTGAATGTCACCATGTCAATATTGCCTGACCGCAGTTCTTTGACCAGCACATCTGCTTTGTCACTGGCCTGCTCTGTGCGGTAGGTCGCAATTTCATCCACTGCAGCGCCCATTTTCCGCAGTTCCACAGGCAGGATTGGCCGGGCTTCGGCTGCTCTGGGCAGAAGAATTTTTTTGCCGCTGACATTTTCATTCCGGAATGCATCCACCACTGATTCGGCACGGTAACTTTCCGGAACAATATCGCTCCGCAGTCCGAAATTCAGCAGTTTTTCCGCAGTCACCGGGCCAATCGCGGCTGTGTGCATGTGATGCAGTGCGCGCACATCCTTTCCCAGTGCAAACATGCGTTCAAAAAAGAATTTCACACCGTTTACACTGGTGAACACAATCCAGTCATACGCGGAAAGATTTTCAATGGCCCTGTCCAGAGGATTCCAGTCTGCCGGAGGAACAACCTCAATGGTGGGGCATTCCAGACAGTCCGCCCCCATTTCCGTCAGACGGGAAATCAGATCACTGGCCTGCTGACGCGCACGGGTGACTGCAATCCGTTTTCCCAAAAGGGGACGGTCTTCAAACCAGTGCATTTTGTCCCGCAGACTTACCACATGTCCCACGATGATAATTGCAGGAGCTTTCATTCCCGCAGCAGAGGCTTTTTCCGCAATATTGTTCAGGGTTCCGGCCAGAGAAACCTGCTTTGGCGTGGTTCCCCATCGCACCAGAGCCACCGGGGTTTCGCCGGGCATTTCATTGGCTGTCAACTGTGTGACAATATGGGGCAGATTCCTGACGCCCATGAAAAAAACCAGGGTTCCAATCTTTGCCAAAGCTGCCCAGTCAATATTGGATTCAGATTTGGTCGGATCTTCATGTCCCGTGACAAAGGCAACGGTTGCTGTATATTCCCGGTGCGTGAGGGGAATGCCTGCATACGCGGGCGCGGCAATGGCCGAGGTCACGCCCGGCACAATTTCAAAGGGAATTCCGGCTTCAATCAGCACTTCGGCCTCTTCCCCGCCCCGTCCGAACACAAAGGGATCTCCTCCTTTGAGACGGGTGACAATGCGCCCCTCTTTTGCCTTTTCCACAAGCAGGGCATTGATGCCTTCCTGCGGAAGGGTATGATCGCCCCCTTTTTTGCCCACATAAATCATTTCCGCTTTTTCGTTTGCGTATTTCAGCAGGGCCGGAGCAGCCAGATAATCATAGATAATCACATCCGCGTTTTCAATGCAGGCACGGCCCTTGACCGTTATCAGCCCCGGATCTCCGGGACCTGCGCCTACCAGATATACTTTGCTGTCTGTTTTCATAGAATTAAGGTGTCAGGTTTCGGGTTTCAGGTTAACCCATATTTGATTTTATGCCAAAATAACTTGACCGGAGTGCCAAACTGAAAGTTTGGCAGTGTTTTCTGCATGAGTTCAAAGCTCCAAACTTTCCGTTTGGACTCCTCCCCGCATTGGAAATCAGGATTGAAGTGACCGGAGTATCTGTTTGGCTCCTTTGCCAAGCAGGATTTCAGCCAGTTGTATGCCGATCCTGCCGGACTCTTCTTTGGGGCCGGAAAGGCTGTCTCTGATTACGGTTTTTCCGTCCAAAGAGGCCACCAGTCCGCAAAGAATGAAAGTGTCTCCTTTGAGTTTTCCGTGCGCGGCAATGGGAACCTGACATCCGCCTTCCAGACGGTGCAGAAAAGCCCTTTCCCCCAGCACCACTGTGCGGCTTTCCGCATGACCCAGCGCATTGACAAGGGGGGTAATGTCCGGATCGGCCACCGGCATTCAATGCACAACGCCCCTGTCCCACTGCGGGGAAGCATGGTTTCTTCATCCAGATACTGTGTTATCCGGTCTGCAAACCCCATGCGCCGGAAGCCCGGCTGCTGCCAGAACCACCGCGTCCGGATTGCCGGTTTCCAGTTTTTTCAGCCGTGTATCCAGATTGCCCCGCAAAGAAACAATTTCCAGATCAGGCCGGAGAATCTTCAACTGGGCAGAGCGGCGCAGACTGCTGGTTCCCACACGCGCGCTATGGGGCAGTTCTTCGAGTTTCTGACCGTTTCGGGAAATAAAGGCGTCTTTGGGATTTTCCCGCTCCGGAATCGCTCCGATGCAAAGACCGTCCGGTATTTCCGAGGGCATGTCCTTCATGCTGTGAACCGCAATATCCACCCGCCGATCCAGCAGAGCTTCCTCGATTTCTTTTACAAACAGACCCTTGCCGCCCACTTTGGCCAGCGGCACATCCAGAATTTTGTCCCCCTGGGTTTTGATGATTTCCAAATCCGCTGTCAGCCCCGGAAATCTGTCTGTCAGAGCGTCTTTCACCCAATTGGCCTGCCATAAGGCCAGCAGACTTCCCCGCGTTCCGATGTTTATATGCTGTTTCATACCCTGCCCCGTCAATGCCCGCAGCCTGCGCAACTGGTGGCCGAACATCCGGTGCAGGAAGAGGAGCCTGCTGAACGGCTTACGGTTTCCCCGCCGCTTCCTTTGGAAAGAAAACCGCAGGCGGACATCATTCTTTTCACATTGCTTCCTTTGCAGACCGGACATTCCGGTATGTCATCCGAGCGGAAAATGAGACATTCAAAATTCTTGTTGCACTGATCACAGTGATATTCATAAATTGGCATTTCCGTACTCCTGTTTTGTGTTTCATTTTTTCATCCTGTAAAAAAATCGGTTCTTCAGGGACTTTTGTGGAAAATTTTTGCGGATGCCTGCTTTCACAGGCATGACGTTATTCCGGCACAGACCGGAATCCGGTATTTCCAAAAAAATATTGAGGAACCAAAAAATCCAAAAGATGAATTTTTTAATATAATTTTTCTTTGCCGGAAAAACAAGGCATATTTTGCCTTATTCTGTGCACAAGGAGAAATTTTTCATCTGCGGTGTTCCCATGTTTTTCTGAAAACTGTTGAAATATTGCTTCAACTGCTATAACTTTATAAAATATCCCGAATACTCTTCGGGATAAAAAAGCGGTTTTCTCATCCTGGCAAGATTTTGAGTCTTTGTACCTTCGCGGCAGATTACAAATATCAGACCTCCTGCAAAACTCATTTTTCTCATTATCAAAATCAATAATATCAGATAATCAGTTATGGAAAATTCCAGTTTTGCAGGAAGTCTGTTTTTTTGAAAGCGGTCAGGGTCAGTCAGGGGATTTGACCCGCGACCGATTTTATAAACCCCAATAATGGAGGTTATTATGACTGGATTTGGATATTTTTTTAACAGAAATACAATGGCTGACAAACGTGAACTTCTTATTCTGTCTGTTCTTGTCTTTTTCTCATTTTTTGCATGGTCTGCCTTTGCACAGCCCGCCTTTGCTGCCACCTGGGAGGTTGGACCCGGAAAAACATATGCAACCCCGGCAGCACTTTCTCAGGCAAAGGTTGTGAAAGACGGAGATATGGTACTGATTGACGGCAAGCATACCTATCATGATGCTGAGGCCGTTGTGCTCTGGAAACAGAACAATCTGACAATCCGGGGGGTTCTGATAAACGGAAAAAGGCCGATCATGGATGTAACAGGATACTATACCTGGCTGCCGGAAGTGGGATCAGACTTGGATGAGATATGGGAAATCCGGGGAAACAATGTTCTGGTGGAGAACATTGAATTCACCGGAGCCAATCAGGGCTCACCGGGCAGTGATACCGGAGGCGTAGGTGCGGGAATCGGTGTGAGATGTCCGGACGCGACAGTGGACACCTGCACCAACCGGGTTACCATCAAAAACTGTTATTTCCATCATAATGAAGTGGGGCTGCAGTCTTTTTCTGATGCAGACATTGATCTGACAGTCGAAGGCTGTGAGTTTGCCTTCAGCGGTGATCTGGATTCCAACTGGAATATCATTATCGGCGAGCAGCCTGGCGACGTTTACAGTCATAATGTCTATATTGGAAACATCAGGAAATTCACCATGAAAAACAGTTATTCACATGGAGCTTATTATGGACATGAAGTCAAAACCCGTGCCAAAGAAAACCATATTCTGTTCAACCGGATTGCCACAGGAAGTCCCGTGCCGTTCGATACCGGAAGCTGCAATATTGACATTCCCAACGCGGGACTGACATATGTGATCGGCAATGAACTGTACAAAGGGCCTCATTCTGACAACTATTCCTCCATTTCGTATGGATGTGAAAGCGGTTCCAATGAAAAAAAGGAGCTGTATGTTTCCCATAACACGTTTGTGGGGGATTATTCCGGAGCAAGAGGGATACGTCTGTGTGACAAGCCCACTGCTCAGGGTACAAAGATCAAAATTGTCAACAATATCCTTGACAATTTCGGGGGAATTTTCCGTTCTGAAAACACCTCCGCAGGTTTCTGTACCGAACTGAACAATTTCACCACCGACAACGTTACTTCGGTGCATTGTTCGTGAACAGAACGGAAAAGACTGGCATCTGCTGACAGGCTCAGCCGGTAAGCCGACATTAGCAAGGATCCGGGAACAACAAACGGGATCAACCTGCTCCCTTTATCTGAATACCTGTATAAAAATCAGTTGGTCTCCCGCAGCAGCGACGGCCATCCTGATATGGGCGCACATGAATATGGTGAGGGCGGAACCGGAACCGGTCTTCAGGATGCAATTGTCATACTGAAAGTGCTTGCCGGTATGGATACCGGAGATCTGCCGGAAAACCTTGACAGGAATGCGGACAGTCTTATCGGAGTGTCGGATGCCATCTGGATTTTGCAGGAAGTGTCTGCGCTTCGAACGAACTGATTTTCATCAGGCAATCGGGAATGCCTCCTGTTTCCCCGTAAAATCATCCGCACAATCCTGCAAGGTGGACAAACGCGGGGTCCGCCATTATTTTAGAAATTTTATCAAAACAACCTGTTACAAACCCTGAGGGTTTCCAAAACCCTCAGGGTTTTCCGGACACTGCAGTTTTTTTGCAGCTCCTTGTGTGAAATCTGAAAATGCGAATTAAGAGTCAAATCCTGCATGAATATATGACAATCTGTTTTTGTTCATGCTGAAATTTTTAACGCTTACTTCGCATTGAAACCCAATCCTCCCCCATTTTTTGGAAGAGTTGCACAACGTCAGTGAATCCGGCAGATGACATCACAGGGACCGGGCAATCTCCTCTGCCTCGCTCATGCAGAACATGAGACTGCGCGGGGTTTTCGCATCTCCGACAAGATGAACTTCCGCATCTCTTCCTTTGAGGAACTGCATGGCATCGCGCACAGGATCCATTTTTTCCGAAAGAATCACCGTGTCAAAGCCCTGCAAAGTCACAGGCGTATTGTCAGAACGGAAACTCACGCCGTCTGCGGAAAATGCCTGCACAGAGACTTTTTTGTAAAGTTTCACAGTGTCGCGTTTTAAACGCTCGCGCAGATAAAAACGGTCATTGGCAGACATTTCCTCTCCAAAATGGGATTTTCGGTTGA
This sequence comes from Desulfobacterales bacterium, assembly GCA_041390465.1. Lineage (GTDB taxonomy): Bacteria > Desulfobacterota > Desulfobacteria > Desulfobacterales > Desulfococcaceae > JAABRU01. The sequence continues at coordinate 22,516 of JAWKPW010000069.1, forward strand.
GCAGTGCCACTTCCTTTCCTTTTTCCGCAAGAAAATCAGCCAGCACCAGTCCGGCCTGTCCGCCGCCGAGCACAATGACTTTCTGACCCGGTTCCGCCTCTCCCCCCATGACATCGGTGACAGTCATCAAATCCATTTTGGTCTGGAACAGTCCTTTGATAATGGGCAGTTCCGGCAGACTTCCGGTCGCGAGAATCACAATCTCCGGTTTGATTTCGTCAAGAAGTTCGGCTTTCAGTTCGGCATTGAAACGCACCGGAACCTTGTATTTTTCCAGTTCCCTTTCCAGAAATTTCAGCACATCCCCCACTTCCCCGCGTCCCGGAGCTTTGGCAGCAAGGCGCAGCACCCCGCCGAATCTGTCCTGTTTTTCACAAATCGTAACCTGATGCCCCCGCATGGCCAGAATCCTTGCCGCAGCCATTCCGGACGGCCCGGCTCCCACCACCAGCACGTTTCTGATTTTTTCCGGCTTTTTCTCATTTTTCAGCAGATATTCCCGGCCCACTTCCGGATTCACCACGCAGGAACCCGGCTCCAGAGCAAGCACAGCATGAATGCAGCCCAGACAGCAGCCCATGCAGGGGCGGATATCTGCAAATGCACCGGATTTTGCCTTGTTGGGATAATCCGGGTCTGCAATCACGGAACGTCCCAATGCCACCACATCGGCCTTTCCGTCCGCGATGATCTGATCTGCCATGCGCGGATCTTTGATTCTTCCCACTGTGACAACCGGAACCGACACCACTTTTTTCACTGCCTCCGCGAGATGCACAAAGCAGCCGTGTTCCACATACATGGAGGGAATGGTCAGTTGAGTGGAACCGTAAACCCCTGCGGAAACATGCAGATAAGCCGCACCCTCTTTTTCCAGAATCGGAGCCAGGCGCAGCGCATCATCCAGCGTCAGGCCGTCTTTGATATAATCCTGTCCGTTCATGCGGATGCCAACGGGAAAATCCGCACCGCATTTTTTCCGGATGTCCCGGAACAGTTCCATGAGAAAACGGCTGCGGTTTTCAAAGGAAGCGCAACCGTATTCATCTGTGCGCTTGTTGGAGTTGAGGGAAAGAAACTGATTGATGAGATAGCCGTGCGCACCGTGAATTTCAATAAAATCAAATCCGGCTTCCCGGCATCTCCGTGCCGAGTCCCCAAATGCCTGCACCAGTTCCTGAATTTCCGCAACGGTCAGTTCTTTGGGAACGCCCTTGACCACTGCGGGCGCGGGAATGGGCGAAGGCGCAACCTTGCTGTCGTGATAGGACTGCCTGCCCCCGTGCATGAGCTGCACCCCGAATCTGGTATCATAGGGTCTGACTGCCGCGACCATTTTTTTCAGAGAGGGAATGCATCTGTCATGCCAAAGTTTTGGCAGATACGGAAGCTCCAGCCCTGTGGGATGCACTGCTCCTCCGCCTACGAGCATCATGCCCGCGCCCCCTTTTGCCCGTGCCACAAAATATTCAGTAAGCTGCTCATTGACACAGCCATCCTCATCCACACCGAAATTGATGCTCATGGCCGACATCAGCAGCCGGTTGGGCGAGGTCATGTTTCCAATCTGAACCGGTGAAAAAAGATGATTGAGTGCGGTCATTTTTTATCTCCTTATAAATATCATTGTTTTCAATTTGTTCTGCCATTTGCGTTATCAATGATCTGCCGCAGCACTTTCAGGGCCCGGCAAAGATCATCAGGTGATACATCTCTGAAAATTTCCCCCATCACCTCATCCACCACATCCAGAACCGGTTTTTTTACATTCCGGCCCTCATCGGTCAGATAAATCAGTTGGGAGCGCCGGTCATTGGGATCCGCAGAACGGAAGGCCAGACCATCGCGTTCCATGCGATCCAGCAGTCCGGTCATGGAAGAAGGCTCCAGCCCTGCCCGGCGTCCCAGTTCGATTACCTTGAGACCGTCTTCCTGCCATAAGGCAATCAGAACACCCAGATAAGCAGGTTTGACATGGGTGATATTGGCAGAGGTCAGTCCTTTCCGAAATGCGGATGTCATAATCAGGGTGGTTCTTGACAAAAGATAATAGGGATGATCCAATGGAACTATATCTGTCATAAGCTCTCCTGTGCCTAATTTGAAGCCATGCATATATTACGCATACGGAATATATTGTCAAGGAATTTTTGGCAGGAAAAGGCGCTGAGGCGGGAACGCAGATATTCCGCATTGATTTTCAGGCAGTTGACATTATACCGATTCCCCATTGAAAAGATACTGATACGCAGGCAAAAAGAAGTTTTCATGTGTTCAAAAAACCGGATTTTTCCGAAAAATCCGGTTTTTCTGAAAAACTTTATGCCGGAACAGCTTATGTTTCAGATCAATGGAGAATCAGTATTACAGGAGCCAATTTGCGCGGTGCAGCAGTACGCCGGCCGCCTGAATCTGTGACCTGCAAAAACCGGATTGTTCCGAAAAATCCGTTTTTTTTTGCACGCTTCAACGCACAAAAGCAAACTTGACAGAGCAGTGGCATACCGGAGTTAGGTAAGACAGAATAAATTATCAGGTGCAGGGTTTTTGGGGCAGCGGGTCACGCCCCTTGACCCGGAGCTGACAAAGGGGCGGAAAAAATCCGCATGGACTGACATTATTACAAAAAAATGTTCATCCGTATGATGCTCCTGTGCAATGTCTGTCAGATGAAACCGGGGACAGGGCGGTTATTTTTTGCTGGTCGACAATCTTATCTCAGGTTCTGCGGACATTTCGGATCCGGTCGCGGGAATGAAGATTTGACAAGTTCTGAAAAGTTGTCAAATCCTGCCGGAATCGGCCAGCCGGGGGCATTCCGGAGAAATTTGCTTCATTAAATTCAGTTTGTTATAAAAATATCAGCAGAACCGGGTCAGTTTGCCGGTGTCCTGTTTCCCATCAGGCAGGCCACTGCGGCTTCCAGCCCGTCTATGGAAAGTTCGAACATGGGAAATATCTGTGCAATCATGCCAATGGTGCGGGTATAGCCCCAGGTTTCTTTTGGCACGGGATTGAGCCATACACTGCGGGGAAAGGTTTCAGCCAGAAAGCGCAACTGCTCAAGGCTGGGTTTTCCGCTGCGTTCCTCCAGATGGATGGAACCGTCTGAGATCATGAGTTCATAGGGTGCCATGCTGGCATCGCCCAGCAGGATCAGCCGGGTTTCCGGATCAAAGCGGGCAAAATCCGAGAGTTTCACAGGCTTCCGGTACCGGGCCGGATCTTCCCACAGGCAGTCATACACGGTGTTGTGAAAAAAACAGGTCTTAAGCTCCTTGAACTGCGAGCGGGCATAGTTGAACAGGGTCTGTACCACAGGAATATAGGGATCCATGGACCAGCCCCCGTTGTCAATGGCCAGAATCACCTTGAGCCGGTCTTTGAGGCTTCTTTCAAACACAATCTCAATTTCCCCTGCGTTTTTCATGGTCTGGTAAATGCTTTCCTCCACATTGACCTGATCTTTGGGACCGGCAGGAATCATATTCCGCAGACGTTTGAGCGCCTCACCCATCATGGCCTGCGTAAGGGGGCCTTCCAGGGAGTAATCCCTGTAGCGCCGATCCATGGCCACCTTGACAGCGAATTTGTTCGAAATGCCGCTTCCGCATTCCGCCCGGATGATGCCGGAATGCCCCACTAAGAGTGCCGCCCGTGCCGATCCATTTGCTGCCCCGTGATGTTCGCCTTTTCTGCTCTTTCAGACGGCTCTTTGAAATATTCAATCCAGCACGATCCGGTGTCATGCGGCTCGAGTTTTTCCTCACATCCGTACCCAGAGCCTTTGCCAGAAGCCGAAGTTTTTCAACCATTCATCAGCAGCATTTTTGCCATTTCGTCAATTTCAAAGCCTTGGAGCATCCGGCAGTTCCGCACCTTCAAAATGGTGGGCAGACCTGATCAGGTGTCAAAATACCGCTCGCTTTTGACCAGAATGGCACGGGATGGGTAATAGAAATTCATTCAGGGAATTGATCAGTCCTTTGGACAGAGCTTTCTGCAATGTCAGAAAAGAGGTGGGACTGACCGGGATTCCCTCATTTTTCAGTGTGTAAAAAAAATTGATGAACATAATTTTTCCGCCTTTGTCTGCATATTTCTTTCTGAATTTTGAATTATATCAGCAGTTTCAACAGGTTGAAAAAGTGAAAAAATCTATTTCCTTCAGGGTCAGAACGGTGTCCGCATTTTCCTGTCAAATTTTCCCTTGCTATTTTTCCGGGAATAGCAGAAAATTTGTTATTCTGATTTGGATGATCCCGCAAAAAGTCAGAAATTCTGTCACTCCGGCGAAAGTCTGAGTCTGTAAGCATTTGAAAAAAGGATTCCGGCTTTCGCCGGAATGACGGAGAAATTGAAGTTCCGGCTTTTTGCAGATTCATCTGTTTTGCTCAATCTGATTTTCTCTGTCCGGAGAAAATCATCACCTGCGGATCAGCATAGAAAGGAGAAGGCATTGAAGATTTACACGCAGGGGAGATCAAGGGAAAAACCAGTCTTTTCAGCGAGAACGTGTCACAAAAAATCATGGGCGGGTGGAGGCACTCCCACGGAGAGATTGACGAACTGAGTTCTGTTCTGGGCGCTCTGGCCGCATCTCTGCCGGAGGATCAGGAAAACCTTGTCGGAGGAAATCTGTCAGATCCAGTCTGACCTGCTGCAAGACTTTGCTGTCCACTTCCCCGGATGCGCCTTCCTTCCGTTCCTGAAACCTTTGATCGAGACAGAGCACATGGCTGGAAAATGCCATTGACCGCATGGGCGCGGCACTGCCGCCCCCTGAAATCCCTTTATCCTGCCCGGAGGCGGGATGTCGTCTGCCTGGGCGCATATTGCCGGACCGTGTGCCGGAGAGCGGAAAGGCGGATCATCAGCCTGAGCCTATCCGCAAGGCGAGACAGAACCGGAGAAAATGCGGGAATATCTACTGACCTGTCTGACTATGTCAGCCGCCTGTCTGATTATCTTTTTGTGTAAGCATGGTGCAACCATATCGCAGGAAAGCCGGGCATCACCTGGGTGCAACAGCCTTAATGCTGCCGGGCAATTTTATAACAAGCTGTTTTAAAAATATCGGGGGCTGATTCCAGGGTTTCTTTTCGGTTAAATCCGGCAGCCGGGAAAAAAGAGCGGGAAAATTAAGACCGGAGTCCGGAGATGCGGGATATTCTTTCCCGGAAATCACCTAAAACTGTCAGAACAAACTTGACAACGCACTGCCAGAGTTCCGAAGTTTCGAAAACTTGGGAACTCTTCAGACAGATTTGATACCAAATCGCCATTGAATTTGTGCAGTGCCTGCCCCCAGGTCAGGCGCGGGGAGTCCCGGACTGAAAGTCAGGGACACTGAAATGATCCGGAAATGGGGCCAAAATTCCGTTTCACCTCATTCCGGCACTCCGGAATCAGATAAGCATATTTTCAATGGAGGATTGGTATAACTTGAAAGAGCAGAAATGGAAAGAAAAAAATCTGCTTGCGCTTTTTGGCCCTGAATGATTAAATGAGAGAATCTGCAACAAAAACAGGAAAGGAGAAATATTATGGATTTTGTTGTCATCGGCGGAGATGCCGCAGGCATGAGCGCGGCCAGCCGGGCCAAACGCAATCAGCCGGACCTGAATGTCACAGTCCTGGAAATGACAGGGGATGTGTCTTACAGCGCGTGCGGTATGCCTTACAATATTGCAGATCCGGACAGGGAAATGGATGATCTGGTGGTGCGCAGGGCCGAGGTTTTTCGGAAAAAACAGGGCATCAACCTGCTGACCGGGCACCGCGCGGAGAAAATCAGCCCTGCGGACAAAACCGTCAGCGGCAGAACAGCGGATGGGGCCGCCTTTGTTTTTCCCTATGACAGCCTCCTGATTGCCACCGGTTCCTCTCCCATTCTTCCGGATGTTCCCGGTGCAGATCTTCCGGGCGTGATGGCTTTGAAAAGCCTGGAACAGGGCAGAAAGATAAAGGAATACATCCAAAACCATAAGGTGCGGAAGGCTGTGATCATCGGCATGGGCTATATCGCGCTGGAAATGTGCGAGGCTCTGCGCGTCCGGGGCATTGCGGTGGATATGGTCAAACCCCGCGCGGGTCTTCTTCCCTGGATGGACGAAACCCTTTCTGCCGCAGTCCGGGATGTTCTGACAGCGGAAAACGCGGGACTCCATGACGGTCATGCTGTGACAGGAATTGAAGAAAAAGACGGCAGGCTGCATGTCCTGTGCAAGGATATGCGTCTTGAGGGGGACATGGTGATTTCCGGCATCGGGGTTGTTCCCAACAGCGGGCTGGCCGCGGAGGCAGGTCTCACTTTGGGCGCGGGAAATGCCATTGCGGTGGACAAACATCTGCGCACCTCGGATCCGCATATTTTTGCAGCCGGAGACTGTGCGGACGCGTTTCATGTCCTCACAGGCAGCAAGGTCTGGATACCTCTGGCTTTGATAGCCAACCGGGCAGGATGGGCAGCCGCAGACAATGTATGCGGAATCCCCACCCAACTGCCGGGAATTGCGGGAACCGCTGTTTTCAAGGTCTTTGATCTGCAGGTGGCGCGCACCGGTCTTACGGTGAAAGAGGCACAGAAAGCCGGTTTTGAGCCCGCGTCTGTCACCATCAAATCCCGATCCAGAGCCCACGCGCATCCCGGAAGTCAGCCCATATGGGTGCATATGGTGGGGGACAGAAAAACCGGACGTCTGCTGGGCGTGCAGATGGTGGGCAAAGACGGTGTGGCACATCGCATCAATGCTCCGGCAGTGGCCCTTTGCGCGGGAATGCGTGTGGAACAGTTTTTTGAAACAGACATGGCTTACGCTCCGCCCTTTGGCCCGGTCTGGGACCCCATGCTCACAGCCGCGAACCAGTTGATGAAGGAACTGTAAAATCAATGCTGTTTTCTTAAAAAATGTGAGGAGTGCCAAACGGAAAATCTGGCAGTTTTTCATCAGTCACTGATGTTGCCCCATCCTTCTGAAATCCGGCAGAGTGCTGTGCTCTCCGTCATTCCTGCGAAAGCAGGAATTCAGTTTTTTTCAGTATTCCCGGATACTGACTTTCGTCAGTATGACGGCGTAATACAATTTCCCCATTGATCTGAAACACAATTTTTTCGGAAAAACCGGATTTTTCAAAAAATCCGGTTTTTTTAATACACGAAAACTTCTTTTTGCCTGCTTGCAATATGAAATCTGAAAAAAAAGGGCATCTCAAACCCTGAGGGTTTTCAAAACCCTCAGGATTTATGCTGAAATCTTTTTCAGGTTTCATATAAGTATCTTTTCTATGGCGATCCGGTATAATATCCGCCGGTCATTTCAATGTCCCAAACTTTCAGTTCGGGACCCCTCCCCCTTAAGGAAACAGGATTGACGATAAAATCAGGATGGTTCTGTGCAGTTGAAACCACAAAATCAAACCTGACAGGGCATCAGGCTCTGAGCAGAAAATGAGTATTGCAAAAAGAAATGATGACTGTTATAATCTTTTTAAGATATTTTGAAAAAATACTGATCCAACCTTGGCTTTTATGGCACAAAATTTGCTTCCGTCATTCCGGCGAAACCCGGAATCCATTGTTTTCTGTCTCTTTTCACTTCTGCCCACAGTCCGGATTTCGGCTTTTGCCGGAATGACGATGGATACTGCAACCTCCTGAACTTTAAAAGTTCAGCGCAACATCAACAAACAAATCAGCATAAATCTTCGGATATGAAATTTTCAGAAAAACCGGATTTTTCCGAAAAATCCGGTTTTTCTGAATGCACGAAAACTTTTGTTTGCCTGCATAAAAAATTGAAAAAGGAGGAAATTATGAAAAAAGTCTTTGCCGGACTGGCATTGGCGATGACCGTGATGTGTTCTGCCCTGTCTTTTGCTGAAATTCTGATTGTCGCGAACAAAGATGTGCCGGAAACTGCCCTGAATGTGCAGGAGGTTCAGGAAATCTTTCTGGGCAAGCGGGTGCAGTGGCGTGACAATTCCCGCATCCGCTTTGTCACGGTCGGCGACAGCGGGATTCACGGCCTGTTTCTGAAAGAATATGTGAAACTGTCTGAGGCGGACTGGAAGATTTACTGGAAACGCATGGTCTTCACCGGCCGGGGGCTGCCGCCGGCGACCATTGCCACCGAAGCGGAGGTGATCGCTTTTGTGGCTGAGACAAAAGGGGCAGTGGGATATGTTTCTTCTGACGGACTTCCGGAAAAAAGTGAAAAAGATTCAGTCAAAATCATTGATGTGAGATAGGAGATAACACAATGAAAAAGATGACAATTGTTTCAATACTGGCTGTTTTTTTTGCCGCGGGCAGTGCCTTTGCATGGGATATGAAGCAGATACAGATTCACGGCTTTGTTTCCCAGGGATGGCTGAAATCGGACAATAACAATTATTATTTTGCCGATACCGAAGACGGCACTTTTCAGTTCAATGAAATGGGGCTCAGTTTCGCATCCGAACTGACCGATGATCTGAGAATCGGAATCCAGTTATTGTCAAAGGATCTGGGCGAATTCGGCAACAATGATGTGGAAATTGACTGGGCTTACGGGGATTACCGTTTCCGCAACTGGCTGGGTGTCAGAGCCGGAAAAATCAAACTGGCAAACGGGCTGTACAA
>JAWKPW010000070.1:0-30884 GCA_041390465.1 Desulfobacterales bacterium
AGGATTTTCTGAAATCAGGCAATTTCTGTGCCATAAAAAAACCGAAATTGAATCACTATATCATACCGCCTGCGGATTTGTAAAAGAATAAGGATAAAAGAGAATAAAAATAATCATTCGCGCTGCCTGCAAAGGATTAAGAGTTGAAAAACAGTTTGGTATCCTATAATATTGTCTGAACTTGTTCACCCCCACCTGAAAAGGACAGTCAGAAATGATGGCAGATTATACGGAAAAACTGATACAGATGGCACTGGAAGAGGATATTGGATCCGGAGATATCACCACAGATCCCATTGTGGCCCCTGAATGTTCCGGCACAGGTCAGATTGTGGCAAAAGAGACTCTGGTCATAGCCGGACTTGACATTGGCCGCAGAGTGTTTGCCAGTCTGGACCCGGATATACGCTGTGAAACAGCATATGCAGACGGCGATACGGTGGAAAAAGGCAGTATTGCGGTGCGGCTGGAGGGAAAACTGCAAGCGCTGCTCAAAGGGGAACGCACAGCTCTGAATTTTCTGCAAAGGCTTTCCGGCATTGCCACCCACGTCCGATCCTTTGTCAGTCTGCTCGGAGATCGTCCGGTGCGGCTGGTGGATACCCGGAAAACCGCACCGGGCTGGCGGGTGCTGGAAAAATACGCTGTCCGTGTGGGCGGCGGTGCAAACCATCGCATGGGACTCTATGACGGCGTTCTCATCAAAGACAACCATATTGCTGCTGCGCGCGGCATTGCCCAGGCTGTGGAAAAGGTGCGGAAAAACATTTCCCATCTGATGAAAATTGAGGTGGAGGTCACAAATATGGAAGAGGTCGCAGAGGCAGTTGCTGCGGGCGCGGATGTGATTATGCTGGATAACATGGATATTCCCCGCATCCGGGCGGCTGTGGCATTCATCGCGGGACGTGCGCTGGTGGAGGTCTCCGGCAATGTAAGCAAAGAAACTCTGGTTTCTCTTGCGGATACCGGAGTTGATCTTATTTCCTGCGGTGCGCTTACGCATTCCGCCCGGAGCGTGGATCTGAGCATGCGGATAAAAACACTCAATTAAGTATGCAGGCGAAATTTTCGGTATTCAAACAACCGGATTTTTCAAAAAAATCCGGTTTTTCAAAAAAAACTGCACCTGAAAAGAACAGCGTGTCAAATCCGCTGAAAATCCCCCTCCCAGGGGGGAGGGGTCAGGGGAGGGGGATATGACATCATACAGCAAACATGTTTTCACCCTCCCCCCGCCCCTCCCTCAGGGGAGGGGAGTCTTAAGGAAACGGCATCTGAAAGTTTATGCTGACTTGCTTGCCGCATACAGAAAAGGAGAAAAAATATGAAAGATTTTTTGAACAGTTTCGCATTGTTTCTGGCAAAAACCCTCACGGTTGGCCTTCTGGCGCTGCTTGTGTCCCTGATTGCCATCTCCCTGATCCGGAAAGGGGAAATGCAGACGCGGGATGTCATTCATGTGGAGAAACTCAATGACAGATATGAGGCCATGAGCCTTTCCCTGAAGAAACATCTGCTGGATGCGGACAGTTATGAAAAACTGAAAAAAGAGAGGGAAAAAGACAGGGAAAAAAAGGCAAAGCGGGTATTTGTGCTGAATTTCAAAGGGGATATGGCAGCATCCGCTGTTGCGGGATTTCGGGAGGAAATCAGCGCTCTCCTCACAGTGGCCCTTCCGGAAGACGAGGTGGTGCTCCGTCTGGAAAGCTATGGAGGGCTGGTGCATTCTTATGGGCTGGCAGCTTCCCAGTTGCAGCGCATCAGGGACAGAAAAATTCCCCTTACCATTGCTGTGGACAATATCGCAGCCAGCGGGGGGTACATGATGGCCTGTGTCGCGGATCGACTGGTGGCCGCACCCTTTGCAATTATCGGCTCCATTGGTGTGATTTATGCCATGCCCAATTTCCACCGTTTTCTGAAAAAGCATGATATTGACTATGAGCAGATTACGGCAGGGGAATACAAGAGAACCCTGAGCATGTTTGGGGAAATCACAGAAAAGGGGCGGAGCAAAGTCTCAGAGCAGATGGAAGGGATTCATACCCTGTTTAAGGATCATATTCAGGCACATCGCAGCAAGGTGGATATTGAACGAGTGTCAACCGGCGAATACTGGTATGGAACCCAGGCCCTTGCCCTGCATCTGGTGGATGAACTCATGACCAGTGATGATCTGCTCCTCAAGCGCAGCGCCGCGGCTGATATTTACGAAATCCGGTATATACAGGGAAAGTCCCTTGTCCAGCGCATCCGATCCGCCATCAGGCTGCTTGCTGAAGAGGCGATGCATTCTGCTTCGGATCGAGCGTGGGAACTGCGGAGAGAATCCCTGCCGGTTTCCGTATTCTGAGACGGGCACTGCATTCACAGCCACAGGGCATTGCACTCAGTTTTCCTCACAGAGTTTCCGTATGGCACGAGCCAAATCGTAATAATTGATCGGTTTCATGAAAAACTCCCGAATGCCCATTTCTGCGGCCATATCCGCTGTCACCGTCTCACTGTAACCGGTGCAGAGAATAATGGGAATGCCGGGACGGATTTTCCGTATTTCCTCTGCCAGATCCGTTCCGGTCATCCCCGGCATGGTCATGTCTGTCACCAAAACATCAAACTGATCCGGTGATTGGGAAAACAGGTGCAGTGCCTCTGCGCTGTCATTGACGGCTGTGACTTTGTATCCCATGCCGGAAAGAATCTCTTTCAATATCAGAAACTGCTCATCATCCGCAGAAGAGGATTCTGTGCCTGATACAGATTTTTTCTTGCTGTCAGACGTTTTTTCCTCCGACATATAATCCAACTGGGGAAAACAGACACGGAAAACCGTTCCTCTGCCCGGCTGACTTTCCACAGCAATGATTCCCCCGTGGCGTTTCACAATGCCGTGAACCACGGAAAGACCGATGCCTGTGCCCTCATCTCTGGGTTTTGTGGTGAAATAGGGATCAAAAATCTTTTCCATAATGCTCTTTTCAATGCCGTGACCGGTGTCAGACACAGAAATCTGCTGCCAGATTCCGGGTTTCATGCCCGGATACTGATCCGGTTTTTCTGCGCTGATCTCCAGTTTTTCCATGCTGACCCGAAGAAGTCCGCCCTTTTTCCGCATGGCATGATGGGCATTGGTGCAGAGGTTCATGATGATCTGATGAATTTCCACAGGATTGGCATTTACATATTTCAGGCTGCTGTCAAACTGATGCGCAATGCGGATGGTGGACGGAAGGGAGGCCCGAATGAGTTTCAGGGCTTCTTTGACAACCGGAGCAAGGCGGATGGGGCTGAGATTTCCTTGTGTCTGGCGGCTGAAGGAAAGGATCTGGCGGATCAGTTCCCTGGCTCTGTTCCCGGCCTGTATCACTTTTTCCAGACTGTCTTTTGTCTTGCCGGGTTCCGGCACATGAAGACGGGCAATTTCCGTATAACCGATGATGGCGGAAAGGATATTGTTGAAATCATGGGCAATGCCGCCAGACAGCGTGCCGATGGCCTCCATTTTCTGTGCCTGTCGCAGCCGGGCTTCCAGTTTCCGGGTTTCAGACATGTCCCGAAGAATCATCAGAATGCCTGCCGCTTTCCCCTCATGGTCGGCATAAAGTGATGCACTGATGCTCACTTCAATGACATGACCGTCTTTTGCAAGTCTGCTCGCGGCAATGCCCTGACAGGCCGTGTTATGAGAGATAATGTCCTGAATCATCTGACGGTTGTGACGGAATTCCTCTTCCGGGACAAAGGGGAGAGCCCGGCCTTCCAGCTCCTCTGTTGTCCATCCGAACATACGGATAAAAGATGGATTGATATAGCGGACAGTTTCATTGAGATCGCAGATTGCAATCGCATCGGCTGAGGAATTCAGAAGGGATCGGTAAACTTCCCGGTCATTGTAAGTGTCCTCATAAAGCCGTTTGTAGCTTTCCTGACTCGTGCGCAGAGCCTTTTCCGAATCCAGCAACTGCTGCTGTTTTTCCCTCAAATCCGCAGTTGCAGCTTCCACTCTGGCCCGCAACTGCTCATTCCAGATCCAGAAGCCCAGAGCAGCCAGAATAAAAATCAGCATCAGAATGCCAATGCTGAACAGATGCCAGGGAATTCGGTGCCCAATGGAAAAACCTGTCCGGCTTCGGATGACAGCCTGTTTTTTTTCCGGATCAATTTCGGCAAATCCCTGACTGATCACAGGAAGGAGAAAGGCTTTTTCCTCTGACACGGCAGCACAGATATCCGGGGAAAACAGAATATCGGGCAGGTAACGGATTCTTCCTCCGGCTGCATAATGTCCCAGCCAGAACAGAAGTTCATCCGTATCTCCGACAGCGGCCCGGATTTCTCTGGAAGCCAGGGCTTCTGCAAGATATCTGGCATGGGAAAAGGGGGCAGGGGCGAGCATCGGCATATTTTTCTGCAAATATTTCTCCGTTTGATCTCCGCGTACCACACCGACCCGGAAGGCTGTCAGATCCTGCGGACTTTGGATGCGTTTTTCCTTATTGAGGGTGAAGATGCGGATGTCTGTCTTGTGATAAGGCGCAGAAAACACAAGATTTGAGTCAGACTCCGGAGAAATGCCGGAGATCACATGCACCTGTCCGGAAAGAAGCAGGGTCAGAGCCTCTTTTCTGGAAAACAGATGATAATCAAGAGGAATGCCGGTCTGTTCTGACCACAGTTTCCACAGATCCGGCAGAATGCCGTCCGGTTTTCCCTCAGAGTTGGAAAACTCCGCAGGCGGACGATCCGCAATGCCGGCCACTTTCAGAGGCTGCGGAAAAGAGGGAATCTCCTGTGCCGCACAGGTGAAAGCTGTCAGGAAAAACAGAAAAAATGTCAGTTTCGGATTCATTTTTCTTCTGCGCGTCCGGTATCTGCACACCGGGGATTTTTGCGGGCTATGGCCATTCCTTTCCATTTTTCGGGCAGTTGCCGGATGACAATCAGCACAGCGAACGCACTGAGCAGTTTGTCTGCCAGATTGGCTGCAATGCGGACCAGAAACGCACTGGAAAAGATTCTGTTTCCGGACTCCATCAGGAGAGAAACATAGGTGTCAATGTCCCCTCCGGTCACACCGCCAAAAAGATATACGGCAATGGGGGTGGAAATCACCGGGCACAGCAGTCCCAGCACCAGCCCGGCAGTCAGGGATATGGCATAATCCTCAAATCCCCCTGTTTTGGCGAAATAACCGGCCACCAGACCGATGAAAACGTTCACAATGCCGAAAGGGATGGCAACCGGGGTATGAACAATGCCGATGATCAAATTGGACAGAAATCCTGCGGCAGCACCGATCCAGGGGCCAAGGGTGACAGCAGCCAGAATGGTTCCGATGCTGTCGAGAAACAACGGAAGTTTCAAAGCTGAATTGGCAACCGCCCCAAGAAGATTCAGCAGAATGCCGATGGGAATGAACAGAAAAGGAGGACGGTTCATTCTTTTTGTGCTCCTGCACTGTATAAATCTGATTTAAGAATCATTTTTAGATTGCACCTGCAAAACTCCGATGTATATAACACAATGTGAAGGCATAAAAAAGAACTATTCTCTGATTCTCTGTTCAGGGAAGCAGTTTGCCGGTTTCCTGCCTTGTGAGGACACAGACATTTCATTGTGTTCCCTTTGGCTTCCCCCAACTTCCGGTCAGGCTTTTGATGGTTTCCTTAACAAACCCTTGCTTTCAGACTGCGAATCAGGTTAATATGGCAGAAACAGGAGAAACGCACAGATTTTGCATATTCTCTGCTTTTTTCCTGCGCTCCTTCGGAAAAGTCCTGAACCATCTTTCATACAGAAAGGAATGCAAAAATGGATACTTTCGGGAATCTGAAAGAAATGCCCGCACGTTTCAAATCCTATATTGAGCATCTGACCGATCTTTTCAGAAACCATGAGGTGAAAAGCATCAGAACCCTCATCTCAGCCTATCGCCATGACAAAGAATTTAAGCGGAAATGGGCCGGTATCTGGGAGGAAATCGCAAACGCGGAAGGCGGAAAACTGAGCCTGACCACCATCGGCATCATTCTGGGATCCGCCATGGGCGGAGTGGGCATTGCCGCACTGGGCGGAGCCATTGGCCTGCCCCTGTTTGCTGTTCTGGGTCTGGCAGGACTGGTGGGAGGCTCCAAATTTGACGCCACAGGATATTTTGCCAACAACAAAATCATGATGATGAAAATTCCCAAAACCCTGTACAGGCAGATCGAAGAGGCAGCGGAAAATTCCTCTGTCTCTCCCAATGATTTGATGATTATGATACTGGAGGAATCCTTTGCTTCCAAAATTCAGAAAATTGAGGAGCGCACCGGGGAATAATCTTTTGATCCGATGTCAGGAATTTATGTATTTATATTATAAATAACAGACAGTTGCATTCTGTGCGGCAAAACTGTCTGTCACTCCGGAACTGTGCACCGTTTCCTGATTCAGGGAGAGAAAAGAATGAATATTTCCATAAACTTGTCAGAAACCGCCATTGAAGCGCAGGATGCAGATGCACTCCGTGGCCTGTGCGGAGATCTGCGGCAGATTCTGGGAGAAAACCTGATATCCCTGACCCTGTACGGCAGTGCTGTCCGCAAAGATTACCGTCCGGGAAAGAGCAATGTCAATCTGCTGGTGGTGGTGGATCATATTGATCTGCCGGTACTCAGAAGTGTGCTGGATGCCGTATTCCGGGGGAGGAGATTCGGCATTGTGCCGTTTTTTCTCACACAGGAGGATTTGCAGAGATCTGCGGATGTTTTCCCTGTCAAATTTATCTCCATGAGGGAAAATTACCAAGTTCTGGCCGGAGGGGATGTGCTGGCCGATCTGAATATTGCGCGGGAGCACCTGCGGCTGCGATGTGAGCAGGAAATCAAAAACATCCTTCTGCGCCTGCGGCGTCACTATCTCATGTCCGGCGGCAGACGTCTGACCCAAGTGCTGTCCGGCATGACTGTGGGATTTCTCGAATCCCTGCGCATGCTCCATTCCCTGATCCACGGAACTCTTCCCTCACGGGAGGAAGTGATTGAATCCGCAGCCAAAACCTTTGGCATTGATCCGGAAGTCCTCATCAATGTCAGCACACTGCGGGAACTGGATGTGGCCCTGCCCAGAGAGGAGGAGGAGGAACTTTACGCACTGTTTATGGAAACGGTTCAAAAAGCGGCCCGGATAGCAGACAAACTCTGATCTCTGTTTGCCAGCAGATAATGCGAATCAAGAGTCAAATCTTGCGTGAACATATAATGCTGATTCCCGATGGATTTGAAACTGTCACGGGATGAGCCGGAGGCGTGCAAAAATCAAGCGGAGCGGTTTTTTGCCCAGACGGAACCCCGATATTGGATCAAACCAATGGAGAATCGGCATAACAGCCTGTTTTTGTTCATTCTGAAATTTGAACCTCTTACCTCGCACAGATAAATAATATTATCCTCAGCGGACTGTCAAATAAATTCTTTCACATTCAAGAGTTGACTTTCAAAAAGTTGTCAACTCTGTCCTGTCCTGAGCAAAGAAACCTGTTTGACAGTACCCCCAGTTGTCCGGGAATTGCAAAGACGGGCAGTGGGTCAAACCGACTGACTATGTCATCCCTTCCGGGATTCTGATTTTTTTTTGCATTTTTCTCTAACAATGTCAATCTGTTCGGATTTTTTCGCCCGGGTGTCAGGCTCGGATCAGCGGATGTGGCCCTCTATCGAATTGTCCATACAACGTCTTTGAAACGCATCACAATGAAAAGAATACAGGCTGTCAGCAAAAAAATCCGGGGAGCCGGTGAAAAAAAAAACAGAGGGATCCGGCGGAGTCTCCGCTGGAAACTCACGGTCGTAATTACCCTGATGATGCTCAGTGCTGTGTCCCTTCTGACCTGGATGCAGATTTCCGTTCAGGCTGAAATGATGGAGGATGAACTGCAAAAGCGATCGGTGCTGATGAAGGATTATCTCATCGAACAGGGAAAGGGCCTTGTGTCCAATCTCCTGATACAGGTGGAAAAAGACATTGCCGCGTTCAATTTTTCCGGGGTTGCGGAATCCGTGAACATAAATGTGAAAAAACACAGGGATATCAAATATGCGGTTCTTATCTCCTCTTCCGGTGTGGTCTTTGTGCACACACTTTATCCGGAATACGTCCGGACCATAGTGACAGATCAGAGAAATCTGACTGCTCTGAACCGGAACACCATAAGCATACGCGAATATGAGGAAGACGGGCCCGAGATCGAAATCATCGCACCTGTGCAGATCAGCACCCAGCCGTGGGGGGTTCTGAGAGCCATTTACACCAAAGAGAATCTCAACGCGGAGATTCGCAAGTCCGAAAAGCAGATCAAAGAAAATATCCGCACCATGATGCTCAGAACCCTTCTGACCTCCGCGGGACTGCTTGCCGCATATTTTTTCCTTGTCTTTCTTTTTTCCCGCCGGATTACCACCCCTCTGATTCAGCTTACGCATCTGGCCCGGAAGATTGCCCGGGGGGATTTTTCCTTTTCCGGACAGGTTGACATCCGCACAGAAGATGAGGTGGGAATGCTGGCGCGGGCTTTTGCAGATATGGGCAGCCAGTTGCGGCATTCCTACAAAAAACTTGCGGAATACAGCAGAACCCTGGAGCAGAAGGTTGCAGACAGAACCGCTGAACTGAAACAGAAAAACACAGATCTGTCCCGGATGAATGAGCAGCTTGAATCTGCCCTGAAAAAACTCAAAGAAAGTCAGGCCCAGTTGATCCAGTCTGAGAAAATGGCGGCATTGGGACAGTTGATAGCAGGAATTGCCCATGAAATCAACAACCCCCTGGGCGTGGTCCGAGGTGCTGCGCAAAACATTTTTTCTGCCCTGGATGCTTCTGTGTCCGGTCTTCCCCATGTGTTCCGGATCCTTCCCGAAGATCTGCATCCCGGTTTTTTTGAGCTCCTCAACAGAATTATCCGCAGTGATCCGAATCTGTCCACCCGGAATATCCGGAAAAACCGGCGCATGCTGACCTCCTTTCTGAAAAATGCGGGCATTGCGGAGCCCGAATTTCTGGCTGATATGATGGCGGAAATGGGACTGACAGAAAAAGATGATGATTTCATGGCCCTTCTGAAATGGCAGGGAGCGGCAGAAGTGCTGAAAACCCTTTCCTTCATTTACGGACTCAGACAGGACGGCAGAAACATCCTGACAGCGGTGGAACGGGCATCCAAGATCGTGTTTGCCCTGAAAAAATTTGCATACCATGATCCGGAAGGCAAAAAAACCCTGACCGATATTCCCGACTGCATTGAAACCGTGCTCACGCTCTACCAGAATCAAATCAGACAGGGGGTGAATGTCATACGCAGCTATGGGGAAGTGCCGCCCCTTTTCTGCTTCCGGGATGAACTCAACCAGGTCTGGATCAACCTGATCCACAATGCCCTGCAGGCCATGTCCTGCAGAGGGATTCTGGAGATCGGTATTTCCGCTGAGAATAATTTTCTGCACGTTTCCATAGCGGACAGCGGCATCGGCATACCCGAGGAAATCCGGCCCCGGATTTTCGAGCCTTTTTTCACCACAAAGGATATGGGAGAAGGCAGCGGACTGGGACTGGATATCTGCCGGAAGATTGTTGACAGGCATGATGGGAAAATCGAATTTGAAAGCAGACCGGGCCGCACTGTCTTTCATGTATGGATGCCGTTGGAGGCTTCTGCGGATGCGGAACCGGCAGACGGGCATGATCCCGGTGAAGCCGGTGTGCAGAATCCTGCGGATTAGTCTCAGTGCCCTGCCAAATTTTTCGTTTGGCACTCCGGATACAGCGCCGCGTCAGAAATTTTCTTCCTGTTTTGGCGGTTTCTCTGTGAAAAAAATGCCGGGAGGCCGGGTGCACTCCTGCTGCGGCAGAGATTTTTTTCATGTTTTGGGCTTTTCTGCATACATATTCGTTGACATAACGCGTTCCTACACATATTAATCAGGGCACCGGGTTTGGAACCTGCCCCTGCGTCAGGGGATGCCCTGAAACAATCATTTTTTTGGAGACAACAGCAATCATGTCAGAACATTTTGAAAATGAAAATGAAAACGGCCCGAGCTTTGCCGAGCTTTTCGAATCATACAACACCGGTATGAAAGACGACCTGCAGGTCGGGGACAAAGTGAAAGGTGAAATTATTTCCATCGGAAAAGACACGGTTTTTGTCAATACCGGCACAAAAATTGACGGAGCCGTGGAAAGATCCGAACTGCTGGACAAGGATGGTCAGATGCCTTATCAGGTGGGGGACACTCTGGATCTGTATGTCACAGGCATGGATGAAAACGAAATCCGTCTGTCCAGAGCCCTTTCCGGAGCGGGGGGGCTGAACCTTCTGCGGGAGGCTTATGAGGGAAAACTGCCGGTGGAGGGAAAGGTCAAAGCCCAGTGCAAAGGGGGGTTTGAAATAGAGATCATGCAGCATCGGGCCTTTTGCCCCCTCAGCCAGATGGATGTGAAATATATTGAAAAACCGGAAGATTATGTCGGCTCCGCCCACCGTTTTCTCATCAGCCGCATAGAGGAAAAAGGCAGAAATATCGTGGTGTCCCGGCGTCAACTGCTGGCAGGGGAGCAGGAAAAGGCCAAAGCTGAATTTCTCGGAAACGTGAAAATCGGGGATGTGCTTGAAGGCAGGGTGACGCATCTGGCTCCTTTTGGAGCCTTTGTCGAACTTTTTCCCGGCATGGAAGGCATGATTCACATCTCCGAGCTGAGCTGGTCACGGGTGCAGCACACGGAAGATGTTCTGCATCCGGATGATTCGGTGAAAGTGAAGATTATCGGCATGGAACCGGGAAAAAAGCCCGGCGAAATGAAAATCTCCCTTTCTCTGAAACAGGCAATGGGCGATCCTTGGGACACTGCGGAACAGACCTTCCGGGTCGGGGAAAGGGTGCAGGGAAAAGTCACCCGTGTTGCCGGATTCGGTGCATTTGTGGAAATCGCACCCGGCATTGAGGGGCTGGTTCATGTCAGTGAGATGAGTTACACCAGAAGGGTGAACCGCCCTGAAGATGTGGTGCAGCCGGGCCAGACCGTTGAGGTCATGATCCGGGAGATTGACTTGCAGAAAAAACGCATTTCCCTGAGCATCCGGGATGCGCAGGGCGATCCCTGGATCGGCATCCGGGATCGCTACAAAGTGGGGCAGCAGGCAAAGGGAATCATGGAGAAAAAAGAGAAATTCGGATATTTTGTCACCCTTGAGCCGGGAATCACCGGACTGCTGCCCAAATCCAAAATCAGTGATTCGGCAAAAGCCGGAGAAATCGATCATCTCAGACCCGGAGATCCCATCACGGTTACGATTTCAGAAATTCAGCCTGAGGTCCGCAAGATTACCCTCAGTCCCGAAGGCAGCGGACCCAAAGAGAAAGAAGCGGATGACTGGCGGAAATTTGCGGGAAGCAGCAGTGATTCTCTGGGTTCTCTGGGAGAAAAGCTGAAAAAGGCCATGAAAAGGGAATAGGGAACAGGGATTGGGGACCGGGGATTGCAGGAAAACAGCCCTTCCCTGTTTTATATTCAGGGTTTGCAGCAGACCGCAGGCCCTGAATCCCCGGCCCGGTGCTCCCTATTTTTTTTCTTCTTTGTAATCCAGAATGATGGCGGCTTCCTTTATATCTTCTTCAGAAACATTTTCGTTTTGAACTGTGCTGACGGTTTCAGGCTTTGCGGTTTCAGCAGAGGCACTGTCTGCGGTGCTGACAGTTTCAGAAGCCTTTGCGGTTTCTGCCGCAGGTTCATCCGGCAGTGTCACAGACAGATCCACTGCTTCCGGTGCATCCATTTCTTCCGGGAATGCACCGAAGGGCCAGGGCCGGGCCACCTCGTTGAGGCTTATAAAACGGAGAATTCTGTAGGTGTAAACCGTGAATTTGTGTGACAGACTCAAAATGGACAGGCTCTGCCGGGTGGTGAGGAACAGCCAGGCAAACTGGAAGAGGGTCAGAAAGAAAATAAACAGGCTTGCAACACCCCACACCGCCATAAACACAAGGGTGAACACAAAGCGGATGGCAATATTTTTGCGCACAAGCAAAAAACGCAGAATCATCTTCACCAGGGCCGAAAGCATTTCTTTCACTTTGTTCATAAACCTTGTCTCCTTTTCTGATTCTGAGAAATGACAAATATTTCCGAAAATGCTTTTCCGGAAACCCATTGTTCAGCAGAACAGAAAATAACAGATTCTCCGGTGAAGGTCAACAAACGATAAGTCCGGGGAGGATTTTTCTCCGCTGACGGGATTTTTGGGTCGGAATGCCTGTCAGTCCGCGTTAAAAAAATAAAATCCGCACAAATTCATTCCGCGTCTCTCCCGGCGGGATTGTGACGAAAAATCTTTTTCCTCCGCTCAGTGATGAAAAATTCTTTACATACAGACGAGACTGGTATAAAAAAACCTTCCTGTTTTTTCTGAAATCATCCGGTATGACCGGGCAGCCTGTGAAAAAAACTGCGGGGCCGGGTTGGAAACCCGCCTGTATATTTTTAAGGAAAAAAGTTATGCACAAATTACTGACAGACCATCCGGGACAGAAACTGCTTCTGCTGGGAAATGAGGCCATTGCCCGGGGCGCAGTGGAAGCCGGAGTTGCCTTTGCCAGCACCTATCCGGGTACCCCCTCTTCAGAGATTTCCTTCAATCTCTTTCAGATATCCAGAGAAAGTGATCTGTATTTTGAATACAGCACCAATGAAAAAGTGGCTTTGGAAGTCTCTGCCGCAGCCGCGAATGCGGGCGTGCGTTCCATGTGCATGATGAAGCATGTGGGACTCAATGTTGCGGCTGATGTGCTTATGACCCTGGCCTATCTGGGCACCAAAGGCGGAATGGTCATCGTGACCGCTGATGATCCCTTTATGTTTTCCAGCCAGAATGAGCAGGACAACCGCTATTATGCAAAACTCTCCGGACTTCCCCAGTTGGAACCATCCTCTGTGGAGGAAGCCAAAGCCATGATCCCTTATGCGTTTGATCTTTCGGAAAAACTCGGAGAACCGGTGCTGTTCCGCACCACCACCCGGATCAATCATTCCAACGCGGTTGTCACTCTGGGAGAAATCCGGGATCGCAAAGCCAAAGGGGATTTTGTGAAAAATCCCTTCCAGTATGTCTGTGTTCCGGCCGTATCCCGCAAACTGCATGTCCAGTTGCTGGAAAACATGGACAAAGCCCGGCACATGGCTGAAACCTCGGCATACAATTTTGCGGAAGGTCAGGGAAAATGGGGAATTGTCTGCAACGGTGTCAGTTACAATTATGTTTCAGATGCTGTGGCTGATCTGAAAATTGGGGACAGAACACGGATTCTCCGTCTGGGGTTTTCCCATCCGCTGCCGGAAAAAATGATAAAGGATTTTCTCCGCGAATGCGAAAAAGTGCTGGTGGTGGAAGAAGGCGAACCGGTCATGGAAGAGGCGGTCAAAGCCTTTGCCCAGGAAGCCGGGCTGACCCTTTCCATCCGGGGAAAAGCTCCGGATCTGTTTTCCCGGCTTTATGAATTTGATCCCGCGATGGTGCGCAAAGGCATGGCTGTTTTTTTCGGTTTGCCCTGTCCTGCACCTGCTGTACCGGATCTCTCGGATCTTCCGGCAATTCCCCAGAGACCGCCCACACTCTGCGCGGGATGTTCCCATCGGGCCACCTATTATGCTGTCAAAAAAGCAGCAGAAGGACGGGAAACCATTTATCCTTCGGATATCGGATGTTACACTCTCGGATTTCTGCCCCCGCTTTCCATGGCTGATTTTGTCATCTGCATGGGCGCATCAGTGGGAACCTCCTGCGGTTTTTCCAAAGTCACGGACAAAAAAGTCATTGCCTTTATCGGCGATTCCACCTTTTTTCATTCCGGCATCGCGGGACTGATCAATGCCGTGTTCAACCGGCACAATTTCACTTTGGTCATACTGGACAACGGGACCACAGCCATGACCGGACATCAGCCCCATCCGGGTGTGGATATGACAAAACTCAAGATGGAAGGTTACGGCAGGGTTTCCATTGAGGCTGTGGTGAGGGGCATCGGCGTGGAGCATGTCACTGTCATCAAGCCCTTTCAGGTGAAAAAAAGCATTGCGGCTGTCAGGGAGGCACTGGATTTTCAGGGCGTTTCCGTAATCATCTCCCAGGAAATGTGCTCTTTGTATGCCAAAAGCCTGAAAGAACATAAGGCGCGCCCCTTCAGCGTTGATCCTGAAAAATGCAGAAATCACCGCAACTGCATAGATGATCTGGCATGTCCCGCGTTTTATCTGAATAAAGACGGGGGAGTGGCCATTGATCCGGAACTGTGCTGGGGATGTGCGGTATGCGTGCAGATCTGTCCGGAAAAAGCGATTGTGCCTGTGAAAAAATGAAACAGGTTTCAGTTATCAGTGAACAGGCAGGATTAGGTTCTGTTGACATTTTTATAACATCCTGTTTTTATTTATACGGATCTGTCTGAACCGGACAGACGGAGTTTCACCTGTTTTGTCCGAAACGGCAGCATACAGCATCATGGTACGACTGCCGGTTCAGATTTTCGGTCTGAACTGCCATCTGAATCTGAAATGTCAACAGAACATAGTGAACACTGATAACTGGCAACTGAATTAAGGAATGACGGAATGGATATAAAAAGACTCATAATTGTGGCTGTGGGGGGGCAGGGCAATCTGCTGGCCTCACGGGTCATCGGCGAGGCGGCCATGCTCTCGGATGTTGCTGTGCGCATGAGCGAAATTCACGGCATGGCGCAGCGGGGCGGCGTGGTGGAATCCGCGATTGTGTTCGGAGATGCCAGAAGCACCATCATTTCAGACGGAGAGGCTGATCTGCTGGTGGGTTTTGAGCCTGCGGAAACCCTGCGTGCGCTGAACAAATGCAATGGGAAAACCACAGTAATCACGAATCTCTCCCCCCTTTCCCCCTTTACTGTCACCATCGGAAAGGCAGTGTATCCCAAACTTTCCCAGATACAGGAGCTCATCCGCGCCAAAACAGGAAAACTGATAGCCTTTGACGCGAGAAATCTGGCAGAGCAGGCCGGAAATGTCATGGCTGTGAACATGGTTCTGGTGGGAGCCATTGCGCAGACCGGAATTCTGCCCATATCTGCGGAGAATTTCAGACAGGCCATTCGCAGCAAAACCAAAAAGGCTTTTGCTGAGGTAAACCTCAGAGCCTTTGACCTCGGTTTTGCCGAGGCCGGAAAAACAGGTTGAAGCCATGCCACAGACAGCCAGTCGTCTGCATCATTTTACAGAATCGGTCATCCGGGAAATGACACGTGTCGCGGATGCGCACAATGCCATAAATCTTTCCCAGGGATTTCCGGACTTTGATCCGCCTGCGGAACTGGTGCAGGCCGCAAAAAAGGCTCTGGATGACGGTTTTAACCAGTATGCTGTCACCTGGGGATCTCCCCGTTTCCGTCAGGCTTTGGCCCAAAAGCAGAGGCAGCGGATGGGCTTGGATCTTGATCCGGATACAAATATGGTTGTCACCTGCGGCGGAACCGAAGCCATGATGACAGCCATGATGACGGTCTGCAATCCGGGCGACAAAGTGATCATCTTTTCCCCTTTTTATGAAAATTACGGGGCTGATGCCATACTTTCCGGTGCAGAGCCGATCTGGGTTCCCCTTCATCCCCCTGATTTTGTGTTTGATCCCGATGAACTGCGCAGGGCTTTTGAGAAAAAGGCCAAAGCCTTTGTGCTGTGCAATCCATCCAATCCCACAGGAAAGGTTTTTGAGCGGGATGAACTGCAAATCATAGCGGATCTGGCACAGGAGTTTGACACCTTTGTCATCACGGATGAGGTGTATGAGCATATCGTGTACCCGCCGCATGAACATGTTTACATGGCCAGCCTGCCGGGGATGTTCAGCCGGACAATTTCGACAAGTTCCCTTTCCAAAACCTATTCGATTACGGGCTGGCGCCTCGGTTATGTCATTGCTTCCGAAGAGGTCATACGCGGGGCAAAAAAAGTGCATGATTTTCTGACGGTGGGAGCGGCTGCGCCTTTGCAGGAGGCTGCGGTGACAGCTTTGGGATTTCCCCCTTCCTATTATAAGGAACTGCTGGACGGATATACGCGGCGGAGGGACTGTTTCCTGGCCTGTCTGAATCAGGCCGGACTCCGTTGCACAAAACCCGGGGGGGCATATTATGTGCTGGCAGACATATCGGATTTCGGGTTTGACAGCGATGACACCTTCTGCCGCTGGATGGCAAAGGAGATCGGTGTGGCAGCAGTTCCGGGTTCCAGTTTTTTCCGGGAGCCGGTGCGCCATCTGATCCGTTTTCACTTTGCAAAACAGGAACAAACCCTGCGGGAAGCGGGGGAGCGGCTGCTGCGTCTGCCCGCAAAAATATGAGCGGATTTGCCAAAATCCAAGTTTTTCTTCTTTTCCTCTTGCATTTCTTTATGTTATCATATATTGGATTATGGCATTGATTGTATGGTTTGTTGTGCAGTGCACAATAGAGAGATATCTGCGGAACGATACAAAGGCTCCGCAATGTGAGGAATGATTTATTTTTTTAGCGCAGGAGGTGCAGAATAGCTAAGCTGAAACAAACCGAAAAGGTCAATATCAACCAGCAGATCAGGGCCAGAGAAGTCAGAGTGATCGATCCGGACGGAAACCAGATCGGCATTGTTCCGACATACAAGGCACTTGCGACAGCAAATGATTTCGGTCTTGATCTTGTGGAAATTTCCCCCAACGCCAAGCCGCCTGTCTGCAAAATCATGGATTATGGACGATTCAAGTATGAGCAGACCAAAAAGCAGCAGGAAGCCAAAAAGAAACAGAGCACATTTCAGGTCAAGGAGATAAAGGTCCGGCCCAAAACCGGTGATCACGATCTGGATGTAAAAATGGGTCATATCCTTAAATTTATTGAAAAAAAGGATAAAGTCAAAGTCACCGTCATGTTCAGGGGACGCGAGATTACCCTTTCCCAGCGCGGCAGGGAGCTGCTTGATGAAATTGCCGAAAAGGTCAAGGAGGTTGCTGTTGTGGAGCAGCTTCCCAAATTCGAGGGCAGGACAATGGTGATGATCCTGGCTCCGAAATAAGCAGTCTGTCCGGTTCTTTTTCTGAATTTCTGCAATTGTCGGCAGGGTGACATGCCTGTATCAAATGAGCGGTCACCCATTTTTTATGGGGATGCGGAAACAGTCTGTTTCCGCTGCGGAGAGACAGAATTCCCGGTGCGGAAACATTGCTGAGCCTGCCTTCGGAAACCTTTGTGCCTGCGGGAGGCTGTGCTTTGTCAAAGGCAGCCTGAGGACTGTATTTTTTTGTGCTCCCTCCTGGGGGCAAAGTCCGGCAAAACCTATTGACAAAGCTGTATTGTCTTTCCGCAGATCTGCGGTTTTTCTGTCCTGCTGACTCATTGTCGGCTGTGGAGGAAAGGGAAGAGGGGGGATGCCCTGCTTTTTTGTTGCAGAAAGGATGGCATTTTTTTGTTGAATCCGGAAAACAATTATGTTAGACTGCAAAATTTCAGTTTTGGATATTCCTGCTGTATCAAAAAAAATAATGTGGAGAAAACACGATGCCGAAAATTAAAACCAACCGTTCCGCAGCCAAACGCTTCAGGAAAACGGGAACCGGTAAGTTTGTGTATGAAAAGGCTTTTGGGAGTCATATTCTGACAAAGAAAACCCGTAAGCGCAAAAGAACACTGCGGAAGACACACATCATTGACAAATGCAATGTGAAACAGTTGAAACTGCTCATGCCCAACGGCTGATGCGGATTTCCGTCAAATGCTCCGGGACATATCAGGGCATGCCGTTGGCTGTCCGTTCATATTTCCCGGAAAACTTTTATCTGCGGGGGACAGGTTCAGATGCCCCCGGCATCAGCAACTGAGCAGATTTTCCTGTGTGAGAGGAGAAACACATGCGTATCAAAAGAGGATTCAAAGCAAGAAGACGCCGGAAAAAGGTCCTGAAACTGGCCAAGGGATTTCGCGGAGGTCACAGCAAGCTGTACCGTACAGCGGCTGATACGGTGGACAGAGCCCTGCGTTATGCCTTCCGTGACCGAAAAGCCCGGAAACGGGATTTCAGAAAACTCTGGATTATCCGAATCAATGCGGCCGCGCGGATGAATGATCTGACTTACAGCAAGTTCATTCACGGCCTCAAACGCGCGGATGTGGAACTGGACCGCAAGGTGCTTGCGGAACTGGCCATTTCCGATCCTGGTGCATTTTCACAGATTGCGGGACTGGCCGCAGCACAGCAGTAAGCAGAGCCCGGGAACCGGAAACTGCACTGATAACTGACAACTGGCATCTGAACAGTGGTAACTGACCGTGGAAACTATCGAACAGATAAAAAAAGAGGCACTTGGGGAACTCCGAACCGCTTCGGATCCGGAGCAGATCAGAGCCCTTTCTGTCCGTTATCTGGGCAGGAAGGGGATTCTCACGCAGTTTCTCAGGAACATATCAGAATTCCCCCCTGAACAAAGGCCGGCTGCCGGAAAGCGGGCCAATGAGGTAAAAAAGGAACTGGATGCGGCCTTTGGAGAGAAACTCGGGGCTGCCGAATCAGCCCTGACAGCAGAAGAGGATCGCATTGATGTTTCCCTGCCGGGCAGATCGGTTCCCCACGGCTTTCTGCATCCTTTGACACAGGTGACCCGTGAAATCTGTGAAATATTTGTCCGGATGGGGTTTGCGATTGCCGAAGGCCCGGAGGTGGAATCCGACTATTACAACTTTGAGGCCCTCAACATCCCCAAAAACCATCCGGCCAGAGACATGCAGGACACCTTCTATGTTTCAGACAATATTGTTCTGAGAACACAGACCTCACCCATGCAGGTGCGGGTAATGGAAAAACAGGAGCCTCCGGTGCGAATCATTTCACCGGGCAAGGTTTACCGCTGCGATTCCGACATTACCCACACCCCCATGTTCAGCCAGGTGGAGGGACTGCTGGTGGATGAAAAAGTCAGTTTCGGAGATCTCAAGGGAACCCTGACAGCCTTTGTTCACCGGATGTTCGATGCACAGACTTCCCTGCGGTTTCGGCCCAGCTTTTTTCCCTTTACAGAACCCAGTGCGGAAGTGGACATCCGCTGCATCATGTGCCGGGGGAAAGGCTGCCGGGTCTGCTCCCAGACCGGATGGCTGGAAATACTTGGTTCCGGCATGGTCCATCCCGCTGTGTTTGAAAATGTGGGCTATGATACGGGCCGATACTCCGGTTTTGCCTTTGGCATGGGCGTGGAGCGCATTGCCATGCTCAAATACGGCATTGATGATATCCGGAAATTTTTTGACAATGATCTGAGGTTCTTAAGGCAGTTTTAGCCTGTCAGTCGATGCAGTTGCATTTTCAGGGTTGCATCCGCAATTTTGAAAACCGGGCATAAAAACTGACGGTGCACTGTCACCAAACCTGATCCATGATTTTATTTCAAGGCATTTTTACATGAAAGTCAGTCTGAGCTGGTTAAGGGAATATGTTCCCGTTGATATGACGGTTTCCGAAATGTGTGCACGCCTCACCATGGCCGGTCTGGAAACAGATTCGGTCACAGATCGGTATGCCTGGCTGAACACAGTCACTGTGGGCAGAATCAGCAGCCTGCGTCCTCATCCCAATGCAGACAAACTGCGCCTGTGTGAAGTGGAACTGGGAGATCGCAGTGTGCGCGCGGTATGCGGCGCACCCAATGTGCGCAAAGGAATGCTCGCTCCCCTGGCTCTGCCCGGCACGGAATTCCCCAACGGCAGAATTCTGGAAAAAAGCATCATTCGCGGAGAAAGTTCCGAAGGAATGCTGTGCAGCGAAGCGGAACTGGAACTGGGCACAGACAGCAGCGGACTCATGGAACTGCCGCAGGATTTGCTGCCCGGCACGCCGCTGCCCAAAGCCCTGAACCTGTCAGATGCCATGATTGAAGTGGATCTGACTCCCAACCGGCCTGACTGTCTGAGCATTATCGGAGTGGCCCGTGAAATCGGGGCATTTCAGGGAAAAAAGGTGGCCCTCCCGAAAATCACACTTCCGGTCGGAGAAAAGAATATCCGGGATCTGACTTCTGTCTCCATTGCATCACCGGATCACTGTCCCCGTTACGCTGCCCGGCTTATTGAAGGCATAAAGGTGAAACCCTCCCCCCTGTGGCTTCGGGAACGTCTCCAGTCGGTGGGTCTGCGCGCCATCAACAATATCGTGGATGTGACCAATTTTGTCATGATGGAAATGGGGCAGCCGCTTCATGCCTTTGACTTTGACAATCTGGCCGGGCACCGAATTGCGGTGCGCACTGCCTCAGAGGGCGAGAAATTCACCACTCTGGACGGAAAAGAACGCACCCTCACCTCAGAAATGCTTATGATCTGTGACGGGGAAAAACCGGTGGCTGTGGGCGGTGTCATGGGCGGCCTCAATTCGGAAATTGAAAACACGACCACGCGGGTGCTCATTGAAAGCGCGTATTTCAATCCGGTCAGCATTCGGAAGACAGCCAAAAAACTGGGGCTTGGAACCGATGCATCCCACCGTTTTGAGCGGGGCGTGGATCCGGATGGAACCATTCGGGCTTTGGATCGGGCTGCACAGCTCATGCTGGAAGTGGCCGGAGGAACCCTGATTAAGGGATGCATTGATGAACACCCTGTGCAGATTCAGAATTCTCCCATCCGTCTGAGCGTCTCTGCGGCAAACCGTCATCTGGGGCTGGAACTGGGCAGGGAGCAGATGGCAGAACTGCTGGAATCCGTGGAATTTGCTGCGGAAAAAGAGGGGAATCTGCATCTGCGCGTAACCCCGCCCTCTTTCCGGGTGGATGTGTCCCGCCCCGAAGATCTGATGGAAGAGATTGCACGGTTATGGGGATATGACAATATCCCTGTCACCTTTCCCGCGATTCCCGCGCAGGGCATTTCTCCGGCTCCGCAGGTGGAACTGCGCAGCCGTGTCAGAGACATTCTGGCTGCTTCCGGTTTTGCCGAAGTCATCAATTACAGTTTCATTGATGAGCGTTCCTGTGACCGACTGGGGCTGAAAGCAGAGGATCCGCGGCGGCGCATGCTGAAAATCATCAATCCCATCAGCGAAGAGATGTCGGTCATGCGCACCTCTCTGATTCCCGGACTGCTGGAAACCATGTCGCGCAATCTTTCCCGGCAGAACCGGAACCTGAAGCTGTTTGAAATCGGAAAGATATTTCTCAGCAAAGGACAGGACAGTCTGCCGGATCAGCCGGAAATGCTGTGCGGTCTTTGGACAGGAAACCGATCCGACATTTCCTGGCATGAAAAGGAAACCCCCTGTGATTTCTGCGATCTCAAGGGCATCACAGAAGGGCTTTTCAGAAAACTGGGCATCGGAGAGGAATACACAGCCCTTCCGGATGCCGAATGCAATTGTACCCGGCCCGGATACACAGCCCGAATTTCCGCGCGGGATCAGAAACTTGGCATTATCGGTCAGGTTCATCCCCGTGTCATAGAGGCATATGATCTGAAACAGACTGCCTGGGTGTTTGAACTGGATATGGAGGCTGTCCGGCTTCTGGCTCCGGAAAGCAAAAAAGCTGTTCCCCTTCCCCGTTATCCCGCTGTTTCCAGAGACATCACCCTGATTCTGGAAAAACGCGCTGAAGCATGGGATTTGCTGAAACAGGTCCGAAATGCAGGGGAAGAACTGGTGGAGGACATTTTTCTTTTCGATGTCTATGAGGGGAAAAACATTCCCCAGGACAAAAAAAGCATATCTTTCCGAATTGTTTATCGATCTTCTCAAAATACCCTGGAGGATGAAACCGTCAGCACTGTTCATCGGAAAATTTCGGACATGCTGGTGCAGAGGTTTAAGGCAACGTTTCCGGCATAACCGGTTCCATATATACAGGGGGCGGGTTTTCAGACCTGTCCCTGTTCCGGAGCATGTATCAATTCAGGGATATCCGAACACAGCCCTGCAATCCTGCATTCTGACTTCCGGAACCGGGAAAGCCGGCACGACCAAAGGAGGCTGAATCTGTTTCAATGCCGGTTGCCGGGAGACCGAATTCCTCTGTCTGTCCCGGTCAGCCTCCTCAGAAACCATTTCCTGTTTCCCCCTGTTTTTCAATTTATTCCAAACACAGCAGAGGTGCATAATGAAAAAGGGAATGATGGAAAAAATCCCTGCTTTTCTTGAACGGCTGGGACTGGATGAAATGCCCATGGGCATCCTGCACACGGATGCGGAACCCGCAGAAGGTTTGTCTCCCAAACCCTCCCTGCTGCCCACCTGCGAAAGAGAATCCCGCAATGCCATAGACTGGGGAGCAGTGTTTGGAAATTTTTCCTGTGTCATGGGGCATATCTGGCGGGCCAGACGCAAAAAAACCGCAGCATGGTTCAGTGCAGAACGTTTTGGATGCCCGGGCGGCGCATTCTGGCTGGGGTTTATGAAACCGCAGACCGAAACCATTATCCATTATGTTTCCTCCGGCATTCCCGGTCATATGGAGGGAGAGTATTACTGTGAATCTCCGGATGCCCTTCGCCGAACCTTCCGGGAGATTGATCCCCCGCAGGTTCCGAAAAAATTCTGGGTGATTAAGCCTCTGAATCTGTTCGGGCCTGATGAAATGCCGGAATTTGTAACTTTTTTCACCCGAACTGAACCTCTGGCCGGACTGCATCAACTGGTCTATTTTGTCACCAATGATCCGGAAGCGGTGGCCTCCCCCTGGGGAGCAGCCTGTGCCGGTCTTGGCACATGGCCTTTGAAATACAGGGAAATGGGAAAAAGCAGGGCAGTTATCGGCGGATGGGACATTTCCGCGCGCAAATTCTTCCGCAATGATGAACTTTCCTTTACTGTTCCCTGTGAGATGTTTGAGCAGATGCTTGCGCGTTATGAATCTTCATTTCTTTCCCGGGAAAACTGGAACACAGCCGTGAAGAAAAAGATCGCACGGAGCAGAGCTGCATGGGAAAAGATCCGGAAACCGCAGACTGAAAACCCCCAGCCATAAGACAAAGATGCCCGGCAAGACAGAAAACATCCTGTGCTTCCCAACTCTGCGCATCCAAAGATTTTCTGGCAGAATTTCCAAAGATTGGGGATACAGAAGATAATATCCTGATTTTGCTGACACGGAACACTTGCTGCGGGGAACAGATTCAATCTCCTGAAATCCGGCCGCATGGTATTTGACAAGTTTTTGAAAAAATATTTTCTCAAGGCGGGAAAGATGTGATAAAACTTGCATGACATTTCCGCACACTTATGGAAATGTGCAATTTTTACGGGCAGGACAGGGGCAATTCCCTGCGGATATGCTCTCCGCGGTGCGAATCAGCCTTATTCAATTCACAGACATTTTATACCTTCTTGAAAGGAGAGAGACAGATGAACAAAACAGAACTGATTGAAAATGTTGCCGAAGTACTGGAATCCAAAAAACTGGCCCAGGCTGCTGTGGACAGTATTCTGGAAAACATTTCAAACGCGCTGAAAAAGGGTGAAAAGGTCACTCTGGTCGGATTCGGGACATTTGAGGTGACTGAACGCAAGGCCCGGAAAGGCCGCAATCCCAAAACCGGGGAACCGATTGATATCAAAGCTGCAAAAGTGCCCCGTTTCAGCCCGGGCAAGACACTGAAAGAAACTGTCAACTGAATCTGTCAGTCACTGTTTTCCGGAAAAGATTTTCAGTCAGCGGAGCAGGGGGATGTGTTTTATGCTTCCTCCCATAACTGCTTAAAATCTTTTTCCTTGTAATCTTATCCAGCCTGCGGACAAAACGAATTCTTATCGTTATGGAAAAAGAGAATCTGGAATTTTTCAAGGCCCTGTTGCAGGAACAGTTGAATACACTTTTGGGAAAAGCCGGAGAAACCGTTTCTGATTTGATGGTTCTGTCAAATGACACTGCCGATCCCCTGGACCATGCTTCCAACGACATGGCCCGGGGTTATACCCTCCGCATGAGGGACAGGGAGAGCAGACTGATCGAAAAAATTCGGCAGGCATTGAAAAACATTGAAGAAGGACACTACGGCATCTGTGAGATGTGTGAGGAGGAGATATCCGTCGAACGTCTGAAAGTCAGACCTGTTGCCAGATACTGCATTCATTGCAAACAGAAAATCGAAGCACATGAAAAAACATACGGATTGTAACTGATGGGAAGTCATGC
This sequence comes from Desulfobacterales bacterium, assembly GCA_041390465.1. Classification (GTDB taxonomy): domain Bacteria; phylum Desulfobacterota; class Desulfobacteria; order Desulfobacterales; family Desulfococcaceae; genus JAABRU01. The sequence goes on from JAWKPW010000070.1 coordinate 24,197, forward strand.
AGTTGTTTTTGACTGTCTGATTTTGTTCGGGCTGTTTTATGGGCCCAAGTCATTTTCAAAAATCGGCCGCTCGAAATTCAACTGCATAACTTCTTTTGATTCTGTGAAATGTTTGTAAATGTTCATTCCGGGACGCAGCACAGATTCTGAAAATGAGAATTGGAATCTGTGCTGCTGATTTCCATGCGGACCGAATATCACCGGGGTGACACGGAAGGTCATGTGAGTCCCGCGTGTTTGAAACGTCAAGTAATGATGCAGACAAAAAATTGCTGTTGCCAGACTGCACCTCGCAATCCGATCTGTATGATTTTTCAAATACTCTTTCAGAATTTTTCCGGTCATACTCCCTTTCCTGCCTGAAAAAATTTCCACATTCACGGATGTACGCCTTGGAGAGCTGTGATGCCCACACTCTGATCATCATTCTCGCGTAAACCGGAATGACGATATTTTCACCCAGTTGTGGGACGCAGGCTTTCTCCGGTCTGACAGCACTGTGCAGCATTTCATATTCAAGGAAAAATTCAGGACAATGAGGTGAGAGAAAGCAGAGCAAAACTGTCTTTGGCGGAAAAAACCGGCATGTCTGCGGGGATTGGCGCACTGCTCTTTTCCTGTGCTGATCCGCTCCTCGCTGCTGTGCCTCTGGTTCTGTTTGTGATGCTTTGTGCCTGTGCCCCTTTTCTGCCCGGTTTCAGTTTTTTTCTTCCTGTCATCACCCGGGGCATCAGCGGGAAAAAAGCTGTGTCCCTTACCTTTGATGACGGGCCTGATCCCCTTTCCACGCCCGCGCTGCTCCGTGTGCTTTCCCGTCACAGATGCAGGGCCACCTTTTTTGTATGCGGAAAAAAGGCAGAGGCATATCCGGAACTGATCAGGGAAATTATTGAAATGGGGCATTCTGTGGGCAACCATACCTACAGTCACGACAACCTGATTATGCTCAGAAGCATCCGCAGCCTGAGGCATGAAATCGAAAAAACATCTCACATACTGAATGGTTTTGGTATCCGGGCCCATGCCTTCCGTCCGCCTGTGGGCATCACCAATCCCCGGCTCAGGGAGGTTCTGGGGGAAAACAAACTTTATGCCGTCAACTTCAGTTGCCGCGCTCCGGATGGAGGAAACCGCTGGATTAAAGGCATGGCTGCCAGAATTTTGGGCAAAATCCGTGCGGATGATATTCTTCTGCTTCACGACATCCCTCCAAAGCCGGAGGAAAATCTTTCCCAATGGCTGGGGGAAACAGACAGACTTCTGCAGGGTATAAAGGAAAAAGGCTTTTCTGTCCTTCCCCTGTCCGAACTCATCCAAAAGCCGGTCATGGAAATCTGTGAGGAGAAAGCGGAATGCCCATGAAAAATGACTTTTGCAATGGAGCAGGAGAGAATAGCGGATCAAACCGGAAGACAATGTCATGCCTTCCGGGATTCCGATTTGTTTTTTTTGTATTTTTTTTTGCAACAATGTCAATTAGTTCAGATTTTTTCCGGACAGGAACCGGAGGACATGTCAACGGATTTGCCCCACTGTCCAAGAGAGAAGCGGACAGTTCCAAAACTGCAACGGCGGGATTTTTCTGTTCCCAGAGGGCTCAGCGGCGCTGTCAAAGCCATGAAAATGGCAGACAGCGGGGCCTGCTGTTCAAAAAAATATTAAAACAGACAGTTATTGGCATATTTGCCTGTCTGCCCTTCCTGCTCCGTTTGTGCATTTTTTTCCATTCTGTAAAAATTCCCGACACAAATTCAGGTCAGCCCTTTTTTCCCCTGTACAGTTTGCCAAAAAAATAAACAGATGATTCAGGTGCTTATTCTGAATCATTTTTCTGCTTGCCTGTGGTATGCACTTTGCTTTTGCATAGGGCAGATGTTCCTGACTTGCAGACGGCATTTGTTTCTGACATTCCGGACAGTGAGTGCCATCCCTGCGGGCATTTCATCAGGCAGAAAATATATTTTTGGAAAATCAGAAGGATATTTCAATATATGACAGACATACTTGAACTGTTTTTCAGAGGAGGCATGCCATGAGCAGTAACAGTTTGCACCGAATATTTCATCCAAAATCAGTGGCGGTTGTGGGGGCAAGTGAAAAGGAGGGGCGCATCGGGTATGCCATTATGAAAAACCTGATCCGGGGCGGCTATGCAGGGGAGATTTATCCTGTGAATCCCCAGTACAAAATCCTTTTTGACCGTCCTTCCTTTCCCTCTGTTTCAGACATCGGCAAAGAGATCGATCTGTGTGTGATTGTGACAGCCATTGACATGGCTCCGGGTGTTGTGGGGGAATGCGCGAAGCTGGGAGTGGGCGGTGTGGTCATTGTTTCCGCGGGAGGAAAGGAAACCGGGGAAAAAGGCAGGGAAACGGAAAAGGAAATTCTGGAGGCTGCCAAAGGTTCAGGGATGCGGATTATTGGGCCCAACTGTCTGGGAATTGCCTGCACCCAGTCCGGTCTGAACGCCAGTTTTGCCAGTCATACGCCCATTCCCGGAGCAATGGCCTTTATTTCCCAGAGCGGCGCGATTTTCACATCCGTGCTGGATATGGCAGTGAACACAAAAATCGGTTTCAGTCATCTGATCAGCCTGGGCTCCATGGCAGATGTGGATTTCGGGGATATGATTGATTATCTGGGCCGGGATTACCATGTCAAAAGCATTGTGATGTATGTGGAAAACCTGAGCCGTTTCCGCAATTTCATGAGTGCGGCGCGGGCAGTGTCCCGCATAAAACCCATTATTGTGTTCAAGGCCGGACGCTCCCAGGCCGGAGCAAAGGCCGCAGCTTCCCACACCGGAGCCATGACCGGAGAGGATGCGGTTTATGATGCCGCGTTCAAACGGGCCGGAATTGTCCGGGTCAAGACCTTTGAGGAACTGTTTGACTGCTCGGAACTTCTGGCCAAGCAGCCCAAAGCCAAAGGCCCGGGTCTGGTCATTGTCACCAATGCGGGCGGCCCGGGAGTCATGGCCGCAGATGCACTTGCGGATTACGGCGGAGAACCGGCCAGGCTCAGGCCGGAAACCATCCAGAAACTCAATGAAGTGCTGCCTCCGCACTGGAGTCACACCAATCCGGTGGATATTCTCGGAGATGCAGATGCGGAACGGTATCGGAAAACAGTGGAAATCTGTCTGTCTGCGCCGGAAACCGAGGGACTGCTGCTTATGCTCGCTCCCCAGGCACTCAGTGATCCCGCAGCAATCGCGGAAGCACTGGCCGGCATTGTGCAGAAAAAACCCTTCCCTGTCCTGACAGCCTGGATTGGGGGAAGGGACATGGAAAAAGGAAAGGAAATCTTCAATCACGCAGGCATTCCCACCCTGAACACGCCGGAACGGGCTGTGCGCGCGTTCATGGATATCTGGAGATATTCCCGAAATATTGAAATGCTGAGGGAGATTCCCTCCCGTCTTCCCCGCAGGCAGACCTATGACCGGAACAGGGCTTCAGAAATCATCACAGCCGGTCTGAAATTCAGCCCCGGCCTGCTCACGGAAACTGAAGCCAAGGATCTGCTGGCAGCTTACGGAATTCCGGTCAATCCCACCTTTCATGCTCCCACTGCTGATGAGGCATGGAAAATCGCGCACCGAATCGGATTTCCCGTGGTACTGAAAATCAATTCCCGGCAGATCACGCATAAAACTGACGCAGGCGGCATTGCCCTGAATCTCCGTACCGAAACAGAAGTGTTTGACGCGTTTCACACGGTTACGGAAAAAGCCCGGAAATACAGTCCGGATGCAGAAATTGACGGCGTTACGATCCAGCCAATGGTTTCATCCGATGGATATGAACTCATCGCGGGAGCGAAAAAAGATCCGGATTTCGGCCCGGTCATCCTTTTCGGCATGGGTGGCATCATGACAGAAATCTTTCAGGATCGGGGAATTGCCCTGCCCCCCCTGAACCGTCTGCTGGCCAGACGCCTCATGGAGGAGACAAAGATATTCCGTCTGCTCAAAGGTTACCGGAACCGTCCCGCTGTCAATCTGACCTCTCTGGAGGAAATCCTGGTGCGCCTGTCCCAACTGCTTACGGATTTTCCCGAAATTGAGGAACTGGATATCAATCCGCTCATCGCGAACGGATTCAGCGCGCTGTCTCTGGATGCACGGGTTCTGCTCAAACCCTCTGAGGTGTCCTCTCCCATGCACATGGTTATCAGTCCCTATCCCAGCCGCTATGAAACACGGGTGATTTCCGCGGACGGAACCGATTTGTTCATTCGGCCCATCCGGCCTGAGGATGCCGTCCTGTTCCGGGATTTCTTCAAAACCCTTTCCCCCCGGAGCGTATATTTCCGTTTCTTCTCATCTGTCAAGGAACTGACGCCGGATATGCTGGATCAGTATACACAGATTGACTACGACCGTCAGATCGCGATGGTTGCAATTCGAAATGAGGGGACAGAAAATGAGGAAATGCTGGGGGTGGCAAGAATTATCCGGGAGGCTGATCCCCGGAAAGCTGAATTTGCCGTACTGGTCAGTGATCCCTGGCATGGAAAGGGAATCGGCGCGGCCCTGCTGAGCCGGTGTCTGGATATTGCAAAGGAGCAGGGCATTGAGGAAGTGTGGGGTATTGTGCTGCCGGAAAACACCCATATGATAAAACTCGGCAAAAAGCTCAATTTCCGGATGAAACGGGATCCGGAAAGCAATGAGTACATTCTTTCGCAGCATTTCTGATGAGGGGAACCTGAGACCGGAGACTGAAGGGGATTTCCCTTCTGCTGTCCGGAACCCTGTACCCGGAAACCGGTAAGTCAAATAATGCGAATTAAGAGTCAATCCCGAAGGGCTGATCTGATTTGCCGCCCCTTCGGGGTTTCAGGATTTCAGGAATAATATTTTTTTATGATGATATCAGGACATCGAACTTATTCCTGTCCGACTTTCAATTCGCATCAGTAAGCGAAAAACAGTTACCGGCAGCCAGTACCCCCAAGGAGGTCACATGATAAAAACCCTGCTGTTTTTTCTCATTGTTGTGCCTTTTGTCAGTGCATTGTGCTGTTCGGGAATAAAAAACCGTATGCTCCGTTCCGCTCTGGTACTGGGAACCGGTGCTGTGCTGATCATCAGTTCCCTGCTCCTGATTTCCCAAATCCCCTTTGCCTGGAGTACGGAAACCCTGTTTGGAATCCATGTGCATGAAATTGTTCAGGCATTTGATTATCTTATTCTTTTTTTTATTCTGTATCTTGGATTCAAACACCGGAGCCTGCTGATTCAGATACTGGCTGTGTTTCAGATTGTCCTGCTTTCCTATCTGGAATTTTTCATGATTCGGGGAAAGCCTGCGGAACCGATGATTTACTGCGACAATCTCTCCCTGATTATGGTGCTCATCATTTCCATTGTCGGTTCTGTGATCTGTTTTCAGGCCATCGCGTATATGCAGAACCATGAGGATCATCTGCATCTGGGTGTGACCCGGCAGCATATTTTCTTTTTTGTCATGTTCCTGTTTCTCGGCGCGATGAACGGGCTGGTTCTGTGCAATGATATGGCAATGGTGTATTTCTTTTTTGAAATCACCACGCTTTGCTCCTTTCTGCTGATTGGCCATGACCGGAATGAAACTGCTGTGAAAAACGCGGTGCGCGCTTTGTGGATGAACAGTCTGGCCGGAGCAGCCTTCATTGCCGCTCTGGTCTGGCTCTGTGCAGAAGGGGAAAGCATGAATATGCAGGAGCTTGTCCAGGCAACCCCCAGAGTCCGTTTCATCATGATCCCCCTTGCCCTGCTGTGTTTTGCCGCGTTTGCCAAATCCGCACAGTTTCCCTTTCAAAGCTGGCTGCTGGGCGCAATGGTTGCGCCCACTCCGGTTTCCGCACTGCTGCATTCCAGCACAATGGTAAAAATCGGTGTGTATCTCGTGCTCCGTCTGGCTCCGGTATTCCGTGACACCTTCCTGAGTCAGTGCGTGGCCCTGTGCGGTTCGTTCGCATTTCTGGCCGGAGCAGCCCTGGCCGTGGGACAGAGCAACGGGAAAAAGGTGCTGGCCTATTCCACCATCTCCAATCTGGGACTGATCTTCGCGTGCGCGGGGCTGAACACCCACGCAGCACTGAGCGCGGCCATTCTGCTCATCATTTTCCATGCCATTAACAAAGGGCTGCTTTTTCTCTGTGTGGGAAGCATTGAACAGCATATTGAAAGCCGGGATATTGAGGATATGCGCGGACTCTACGCGGACATGCCCCTGACCGCACTGATTACTGTGGTGGGCGTTATCACCATGATCCTGCCGCCTTTCGGTCTGATTTTGGGCAAATGGATGGCAATGGAAGCTGCTGCCCCCAATCTTTTTGTCATTGTCATGGTATCTGTGGGAAGCGCGCTGACCGTGATGTACTGGGGCAGATGGGCAGGAACCCTGATGAGTGATCCCTTTGCCGGAAAATTCAAAGCCGAAAAGCAGCCGATGCTGACATGGGGCGCACTGCTGTCGTTGAGCGGAGCCATGATGCTGCTGAGTGCCGCAGCGCCCTGGCTGTACAAATGGCTGATTACCCCCTGTCTGAGCAATGGCATTCCCGCGAGTTTTTATGCGCATAACGGAATACTGGAAAACAATGCGGGAAGATTTGCCGTGATTCCCCTGTTTGTCCTGGTGGGACTGGGATTTCTTATCTCTTTATGGGCTGTGAAAAAGGCATCCCACAGCCG
>JAWKPW010000071.1:0-30553 GCA_041390465.1 Desulfobacterales bacterium
TGAAAAACATGGCGGATTAAATTGAATATACCATTACTCAGAATATTTCATAATTCACCCTCCCCTGCCCCTCCCTCAAGGGAGAGGAGATATTCATCAGGGAACTGATCTGCTTCCGGAAATATTTTAAGTATTGGCATATTGTCTGAACCGGGATTTTCAGGATTAAGGGATTAACCGGGATAATTTTTTGTTTCTCGTTCCCACGCTCCGCGTGGGAATGCCGGAGGGGACGCTCCCGCGTCCCGCTATGACGCAGAGCGTCAGCACTGTATTCCCACGCAGATCACTGGAAAAAGAAAAAAAGGAGAAAAAAATTATGATAGTGGATATACTTCCTGAAACACTGCAAAATGAACTGAAAATACTGCCTGACCCTGACGGTTTTATTATCAGGGTTCTCAAACAGGCTCTTGACAGGGAAAAACAGAATCAGAAAATCCGTTCCATCCGGGGAAAATATAAAAACCTCCCAACCGGAAGCGAGGATTTTTCAAAACGAAAACAGCAGGAAATACAGAAAGCATTCATCGCATAAAATCAGCGCAATCTGTCAAATCCGCGTGAATCAGCGGTTCAGACAGCATATCCGGTCTGGAAAACAGCGGAATGCCTTTTAAGGAGAGTGTTATGCCCGGCATACTGTCAAATCCTGAATACAGACAATGGCTTACCGACCTGAAAACCCGCATCTCCAGCAGTCAGATAAAAGCTGCCATGTCAGTAAACAGCGAACTCATTTCGCTTTACTGGGATATGGGACAAATGATAGTTCAAAAGCAGGAACAGAGCAGATGGGGAAGCAAACTCATTGAACAGTTGGCAAAAGATTTGAAATCCGAATTTCCGGACATGAGCGGTTTTTCAAGATCCAATCTGAGTTACTGCCGTCAATTCTATCTGTTTTACAGTCAGAACATTGACAAACAGACTGTTAATCAATCTGGATTTCCAATTGTCCCACAGGTTGTGGGACAATTGGAATGCTGATATGGAAATATTTATGTCAATCCTGAATTTGTGAAACAAGCTGTTTCACTATTCCTGTTTCGTGGCAAAATCGGAAATATATCAATAAATAAAACATTTCGCTTATCCTGTTTCCGGAATTTCCGGATTCTGAAAATGAGAGAAGTCAACTTAATATTATTTAAATTAGCCACGAATGACACGAATCTTCACGAATTGCACAAACCATAATTCGTGTCATTCGTGCAATTCGTGGCTGTAACAGTAAATTTTCTGAGTAATGGTATAATCAGGTTTTGATAATACCGTAAAAACTCAATAATATCCTTATTCCGGCTTTTGCCGGAATGACGAAAAATCGGAATCCGGGATTTTTTACAAGTTCATCATCTTTTTAATCTGTCTGAAAGAAAAGGAATCCCCATGTCCAAAAAACTCCCTGTAATCATAGACAACAGCAGCGGAAACACCCTTGTGTCCGCGTATGAAAAACTCTTTCCCTCTCTTGCATCCATTTCTCTTGCCACCGGCATGTTTGAAATCGGAGCCTTTCTGCTGCTGGAAGGACTTTGGCAGAACATAAAACAGATACGCATTCTCATGGGAGATGAAACCACCCGGCGCACCCGGCAGGAGATTGTCCGTGCCATTGCACAGATGTCGGATCAGAGCATTGAAAATGAAAAAATCCGGGATGATGCGCTTACCGGACTCGCGGCTGTGCGTCAGGCCATTATGAACAGACAAATCCGGCTGCGTATCTACAGCAAGTCCCGGTTTCATGCCAAAGCCTGCCTTATGGAAGCCAAAGAGGAAAGTCCTGTGGATTTTGCCATTGCAGGCAGTTCCAATTTCACCCGTCCCGGTCTTACGGAAAATCTGGAACTCAATCTGTTCACCACGGATCAGGTGCATATTGACGCTCTGCGCAACTGGTATGATGGTTTATGGAAAGAAAGCGAGGATGTTTCCGCAGACCTGCTGAAAACCATTGAGCCCCATCTGAAGGAATATCCCCCTTTTACCGTGTATGCCAAAGCCCTGTCCGCGTATTTTGCAGGACGGGAAAAAACACAGGATGACTGGGAACGCAGGGAGTCTGTCATGTATCCGCTGCTGTCCCAGTATCAGAAGGACGGGTATCATCAGGCTTTGCAGATTGCGGAAAAGTGCGAAGGATCGCTGATCTGTGACGGCGTGGGTCTGGGCAAAACCTTTATCGGACTGATGATACTGGAACGCTGTCTGCACGAGGACAAACGGGTGCTGCTGATTGTTCCCAAATCTGCGGAAGAAAGCGTATGGCAGGCCGGTATCCAGCGCTATCTCAAACCCCGTTACAGCATTGAACTGCAGCATGGAAAGACATACGGGGTTCAGCCGGGAGGGACTGATTGAAAAAGAATGGCTGGATTATTACCGCAACCGCACGGATGTGATTCTCATAGATGAGGCCCATCATTTCCGCAATCCCAATTCCCGGAGGGGAAAAATGCTGATGGAAATTGCATCCGGCAAAAAAATTTACATGCTCACAGCCACACCCATCAACAATTCTTTGGATGATCTGTATCACCTGATCAATTATTTTGCCCAGAACCGGCCCGATCATTTTGCCGACATCCGCATCCGCAATCTGCGGAAATATTTTCTGAACGCGGAAAAACGCATGGAAAAAAGTCATCCGGACACGGACATCTCAGAGGCAGCCGAGGACGAGGATTTTTTCCGCACCGATGATCTGCTCCGCTATGTGATGATCCAGCGCAGCCGGAAATATGTCAAACAGTCCGAAGCCGTCAACAGTCCGGACAGCCCGATGTTTCCCGAGCGGCAGAAGCCCGGTGTCATCAGCTACTCCCTCAAACATGTGTATGCCAATCTTTACGGTGAAATCCGGGAGGCATTTGATCGCCATAATCCTTTTCTGACGCTGGCAGTTTACAATACCTCTCTGTATCACAGGGATCCGGATCAGCGCACCGCAGGGTATCAGAAACTCGTTACCGGACTCATCCGCACCTTACTGCTCAAACGTCTGGAAAGCTCCTTCAAGGCATTTGAGGCCAGCATTGAAAACCTGCTGTCCAAAATGGCGGATTTTCTCAAATACCATTCTCCGGACAGATTTGAAAGCTGGGAAAGCAGCAACCGCAGATGGTGGAAACTGGTGCAGGAGCATATTCTGGAACGTCTTGAACGGGAGGAAACCGGAACCGAAAATGAGGAAGAGGATGATCTGCCCGATTATGCCGAACATTTTGATCCCGCGCAGCATGACACGGCTCGGCTTTTCAATGATGTGCTGGATGACATGAATCAGCTTACCGCATTTCTCAGCAAAATTTTCCGGCGGTTTTATGTCAAAGATCAGGAAGGAATAATCGAAGATCCGAAAAAAGATGACAAACTGCAGAAACTGATATACGAACTCACGCAGAACCCCCTGATCAAAGATCAGAAGGTTCTGATTTTCTCTGAATTCAGGGAAACTGCGCGCTATCTGGCACGGCAGTTGAAAGCCGCAGGTCTTGAAAAAGTCGAGCAGGTGGACAGCGGCAGAAATGTGAAAAACCGGGAAATGATTATCCGGCGTTTTTCCCCGTATTACAACTGCATGGACAATTGGGCGCTGCTGTCCCAATGCCTGAATCAGCCCATTGACATTCTCATTTCCACCGATGTGCTGTCCGAGGGACTGAATCTGCAGGACGCGTGTCTGCTCATCAATTATGATCTGCACTGGAATCCGGTGCGCCTGATGCAGCGGGTGGGACGTGTGGATCGGCGGCTGAATCCGGAGACTGAAAAACAGATGAACCGTCCCGCGTTTCTGCGGGGAAAGGTGTTTTTCCGGAATTTTCTGCCCCCGGATGAACTTGAAGACCTGCTGCATCTGAAACAGCGGCTGGACGGAAAAATCCTGCGCATCAACAAAACTCTGGGCATTGAAGGAGCTCTGCTCACGCCGGATGATTCGGATATGTCCATGAAACTGTTCAATGAACGCTATGAAAAAAAAGAATCTGCGGAAGAACTCATGCGTCTGGAAAAAGACCGGCTTGCTGCGGAAATGCCGGATCTGTGGCAGTCTCTGGCCGGGCTTCCGGCGCGGCTTTTTTCCGGAAAGCAGAGCGGAACCGGACATGGCCCGGTTCTCGCCAACTGGAAGTGGGAGGAAATGGAGCAGGTCTCGATCTGTCCCGCCCGGGGCTTATTTGCCTGTTACCAGAGGCCGCCGAAAGGGGTTCTGCTGCCAAAGAACTCAGTAAAACCAGACAGGTTGAGCGAGATCCGAAAAAGCATGACAGAAACCGGGAAGTGAAATGGTATTTTGATGTAGAGCTGGGAAAATTCCACAGTATGATGGCCCGACATGCTGCAGTGGCAGTCAGCCGGATACGGAACGCACAGTGAAACAGGGGGCAGCCTGCTACGGATGCAAGAAAAGGTACTGAAAACATATCAGTACCATGGCCAGGATGTTCAGTCTCCTGATTGGCGCAAAAGCGGAACTCATCTGCTGGATGGAACTGTGCGAAGGAAATGAGACGGCTTCGGTTTGAAAAATTCCCATGTTGAATCTGCAACTTCCAGGCTTAACCGATTTTGCAAAATCCGGTTTTTTCTGCATAGATGAAATCGTTTGCAGCCAGTTTTTATTTCTTGCACACACACAGTCGGAATGTTAAAGGAGCATTATGGGTGAAAAAATGCAGGGAATATGGGATCAGGCACAAAAGGAGGTTCGATATGATGAAAAAGAAAATTCTGGTGGTGGAAGACGAGCGCTATCATATTCGATAGGTTTGACATCCTCGAAACCGGATTACAGGGTTTCCATATCCAAAGACGGGGAAGATACCCTGCGCAAAGCTGCCTCACCTAATCCCCCGGATCTGATTCTGCTGGAGATTATCATGCCCGGTATGTCCGGTTATGAGGCACCCAACCAGGCTGAGGAAAAAACTTCCGACATTCCGGTGATCTTTATCAGTTCTTTGGGAGAGGTCACGGACATTGTGAAAGGTTTTTCCATCGGGGGCGTGGATTATATCCCCAAGCCCTTTCGGTCTGAGGAGGTTTTGGCGCGCGTCCGTACCCATCTTGCTCTGCGGGACATGCAGGCGCGGCTGGAAGCCCAGAACATCCGCCTTGTCCATGAAATTGGAGAAAGGGAAAAGGCACAGGCTGATCTCCGCAAAGCCAATGAGGAGCTGGAAATGCGCGTGGCACAGCGCACAGCGCAACTGGCTGATGCAAATAAGGAACTGGAAAAAGCCAAAGAAGCGGCAGAATCAGCCAGCCGTGCCAAAACTGACTTTCTCTCCCGCATCAGCCATGAACTCCGTACACCCCTGAGCCCCATTGTGGGAATGACGGATCTGCTGCTCATGTCAGAAAATCTGGAAGCCCGGCAGAGGGAATTTCTGCAGACCGTCCGGGATTCTGGGGCGCATCTTTCGGAACTGATTGACGGTCTTATTGAACTGACCCAGTTGGAAGCTGAAGATGCGGAACCTGTCAGCCAATCCTTCAGTCTGGAAATGCTGCTGGAGTCTGTTGCGGAAAATCTGGAATTTGAAGCGGAAAGCAAAGGTCTGGAAGTGACATATCATACAGATGAGAAAATTCCGGATTCCCTGACAGGGGATCCGGATCGCGTGGAAAAGATTTTGATGAAACTGGGCGGCAATGCTGTCAAGTTCACGGAAAAAGGTGCTATTGACATTTCTGCTGTCCCCGCGGAAAAAGAGGAAAACAGGATCATTGTGCAGTTTTCCGTAAAAGACACAGGCATCGGCATCCCTTCTGAAAAACTCGCACACCTGTTTGAGGACTTCACACAGGCAGACGGCTCCTCCACCCGTGAATACGGCGGCATGGGACTGGGCCTGACTTTGGTCAAACGCATGGTCACCCTGATGCAGGGCAGACTTTGGGCAGAAAGCAGGCAGGGGGAAGGAAGCATTTTTCATTTCACTCTGCCATTTGTATATCAGTAAAATTTTCCATAATAATGACATATTGTGTGGTTAAAAAAATCCCGCAAGGGATGAAATTATTATGGAAACGGGACTGACCAAAAAACGGACCGAATCCCGCAAGGGATGAAATTATTATGGAAACGGGACTGACCCAAAAAAACAGACCGAATCCCGCAAGGGATGAAATTATTATGGAAACGGGACTGACCCAAAAAACGGACCGAATCCCGCAAGGGATGAAATTATAATAATGCCACTCCTTGCGGAGTTAAATGAATTCCGTAATTTTGCCATAACAATTTCAGCCCTTGCGGGTTTTTGGAACTTTAGACACGTGATTAAACAGGAGGGAGCATGGAATACTGGGATCAGGAAAAGGAATGTATGCACCGGGAGGAAATTGGGCAGGTGCAGTTGGAACGGCTCCAGTCCACACTGAACCGGGTGTACAAAAATGTCCGGCATTACCGCACCACTTTCCGGGAGATGGATTTCATGCCCGAAGATCTCCGTACTTTGGATGATCTGCGGAAGCTGCCCTTTATCACCCGTCAGGTACTGATGAAAAACTATCCTTACGGCATGTTTGCTGTTCCTCTGCGGGAAGTGGTGCGTCTGCACGCGCCTGTGCTCAATCAGGATGATCCGGTGGTCATGGGATTCACCCGCACGGATCTGAAAAACTGGGCCGAACTCATGGCACGCAATCTCACAGCAGCGGGACTGACCAAAGAAGATGTCATACAGGTTTCCCCCACTTTCGGGATCATGACCGGTTCCTTTGGTGTGCAGTTGGGCGCACAGCTTATCGGTGCATCTGTGATTCCCATGCCAAGCGGAAAATTTCCCGCGCAGGTGAAAATCATGCGGGATTTCCGCACCACCGCCCTTGCGGCCACGCCGACCTTTGCGCTGGGGCTGCTGCGCTCCATGGAGGAAATGGGGGTGGAACCCAATACCCTGTCACTGAAATGCGGCATTATCGGATCAGAGCCCTGGTCTGAAATGCTGCGCGCGGAACTGGAATCCAAACTGCACATCAGGGTTACAGACACCTACAGTCTTGCAGAAATCTTTGGTCCGGCAGTGGCATGGGAATGTCCGGAGAAAAAGGGACTGCACATCAGCGAGGATCATTTTATTCCGGAAATCATTGATCCGCAGACAGGGGAAAATCTGCCTCCGGGCAGAGAGGGGGAACTGGTCATCACCACCATTTCCAAGCAGGCTTTTCCCCTGATCCGTTTCCGCACCGGTGATATTTCGGCCATCACTTATGAACCCTGCGCATGCGGCCGCACCCACTGCCGTCTGTCCCGGATCAGCAAACGCTGTGATGAAGCCTTTGTCATGAACGGAAGCCGCATTGTTCCGGATCAGATTGGCCGTGTCCTGAGCCGTGTGACCGGGAGTGAACAGCTTTTTCAACTGCGGATTGAACGGCACGACACGCGGGATCGCCTGAGCGTGCTGGTGGAAATCTCGGAATCCATCTTTTTTGATGACATGAACCGGCAGCGGCGTTTTGTGGATGAACTGCACCGGGCCATTTCCGAATCCCTGGGATGGGAAGTTTCTGTGAAACTTGTGGAACCCGGAACCTTTGATCCGGGTCAGCGGATTGCGGATCAGCGGGTTTTTGCCCATGTCATATGATTTGTGCTGAAAAATTTGACACCTGCTGCAATGCCTGTCTTTGTTTTTGTGATGATCAGAACAGAATATGCCTGCTCTTTTCAAAAGAGAACGACAGCAGGTTCGAGCTTGCAAAATCCGGACTGCTCTTTATCCTGCTCTGTTTCTTCGCGGGGTTAAGCAGAGAAGAAAGAGCAGCAGTCCCCCAAGCATCATCATTGCACCAAAGGAAAAAATTTTTCGCATTTCAAAGAGATCCATCAGAATTCCTGCCAGAAACGCGCCTGCCATCATGCCCAGACTGTGACCCATTGTAAGCAGGGCCATGACGGAGCCCATAGCCTTTGTCTGCGAGCCTTTCTGCACGGCAATGGCCATAAGCGGAGCCATGCACATGCTGCCACCGATGCCGAAAAGGATATTGGCAGAAAACAAATCCCGGAATCCTGCTGCCCATTCAAACAGCAGCATGGAGCCTGTCACAAGCAGACCGCCGAGAGTGATCATCCATTTTTTGTTTCTTCTGTCCGCAATGTATCCCATGGGAATCTGCAGGACACCGCTGGTGAAAACGCCCACCATGACCAGTATGCCGATGGAGGACGCGGAAAGAGAAAACTCGGCACTGGCAAAGACCGGCAGAAATCCCCAGATGATGCCGATGCAGGCTGTATAAACCAGACGGAACAGGACAATGCCGTCAATTTCTCTGTCTCTCATCAGCATCATCCAGGGAACCGGAGGTTTCCCCGTGAACTCATCTGCTCTGATTCGGTGGGCGGCAGAAAAAAGACTGAACAGAAAACTGAACAAAGCCAGAATCCCCATTGTAATAAAGGCTGTATCCAGTCCGAAACGGTCGCTGATGGTTCCGCCGATGACCGGCCCCAGGCTCAGACCGATAAAGGTGGACATATTGAACAGCCCCATAATAAAGCCTTCCCGATTTTCCGGGGTGAGATCCCCACATATGCCTGTGTCACCGGCCAGATCATGGCAGAGGCTATGCCCTGTATGAAACGGATGACGATAAGCATTTCCACATTGCTTACCATGATAAAGGCAAAGGATACAAGGCTGTATCCCAAAAGCCCGGTGACAATGAAGGGTTTGCGGCCCCGTCTGTCCGAATACCGTCCGAAATACGGCAGAAAAAAGGTGCGGGACAGGGAAAAGGCTCCGAAAAGCAGGCCGATATAAAGCCCGCTGGCTCCCATGTCATGCGCGTACACAGGCAGAAGGGGAACCACAATCCCCACGCCTGTAATGGTGGTGAATATGGAAAAAAAGAGCGTGGCAAATATTCTTTTTTCCGCTTTTTCCATCTGTGCTGTCATTGTTTGCTGTCTGTCTTTCTTTTGCAGTGATTTTTTCGGCATACTGACAAATGCCGGGCATTCAATATCAGACCTTTGGGATTTAATCAAAGGGGTAAACTGCGTCCGGACAGCCTGTTTTTTTATAAGCAGATTGAAGTATTGCCAAAAATTGATTTTTGCGGAAAAAGTTTTTTTATGACTCAAGAGCGGATCATGCGGCCAGACTTTCAGTTTGGCACTCCTTTGGACACAATTTTTTCCTGTATGAAAAGAATTTGTGAAAACCCTGCTTGACAGAATCCTGCATTCGTTGTAACCCTTTGCTGATTCATCTGCAACTTTGGGAGCGGAAATTCCTTAAGCTGGCGGACGACAGTGTTCATGTGCCAGATCAGACTCCGGATTTGACAATTTTTTGAAAGTTGTCAAATCTTATCCGAAGCTGCCTCCTGATTTGCACAGGAAATAAATACTGAGCACCGGAATCTGACACCTCAAAACCGTTGCAGCAGCAGTTTTCAAACCCCTTAATCCCTGACACCCTTTTATCTTTATCCGGAAACAGCCTATGGATTTCAACCCCTGCATGAAGCACAAGGTGGTGCGCAAAACGGTACGGGAATTTGCCGAGACTGAACTTGCGCCCATTGTCTGTGACATGGACCGTCAAGCCCGTTTTCCCCGTGAAGTCACGGAAAAAATGCGTCCTCTGGGTTTTTTCGGTCTGCAGACGCCCAAAGAATACGGCGGAACCGGAACAGACAGCATCAGTTATGCCATTGTCATTGAAGAACTTTCCCGCGTCAGCGCGGCTGTGGGGCTCTGCGTCACGGTCCACAACAGCGTGGGAGCCTACCCCATTGCCAGATTCGGCACTGAAATTCAGAAAAAACGCTTTCTTCCCGCGCTGGCCAGCGGAGAACGCATCGGAGCCTTCTGCCTGACCGAAGCCAATGCAGGTTCAGACGCGGGCGGTGTGGAAACCCATGCCGTAAAAGAAGGGGACGGGTATGTAATCAACGGCACAAAGATATTTGTCACCAATGGCGGTGTGTGCGGCACGGCATTGGTTTTTGCTGTGACGGATCCGGATGATCCCCGGCGCCGGGCCAGTGTGTTTGTGGTGGAAAGCGGAACCCCGGGTTTTTCGGTCGGAGAAATCGAAGATTTGTGCGGAATGCGCGCCAACCCGGTTTCCTCTCTGTTTTTTGAGGACTGCCGGGTATCTGAGGCACATCTGCTGGGACGTGCCGGAGACGGAATCAAAATCGGACTGGCCGCGCTGGATACCGGCAGAATCGGCATTGCCGCACAGGCTCTGGGCATTGCACAGGCAGCGTTTGAAGCCTCGGTGCGCTATGCCAAAGAACGCCAGCAGTTTGGCAAACCCATTTCCGCATTTCAGACCATTCAGAATTATCTGGCTGATATGTCGACAGAAATTGATGCAGGCCGTCTGCTGCTCTACCGGGCCTGTGCGTACAGGGATGCAGGCCGTTCCTTTGGCGCGGAGGCAGCCAAAGCCAAACTCTTTTGCAGCGGACTGGCAAAACGGGTCACGGATCTGGCTGTGCAGATTCACGGCGGTTACGGCTACAGCAAAGAATATGATGTGGAACGCTATTTCCGGGATGCCAAAGTCACGGAAATCTACGAGGGAACCAGCGAGGTGCAGCGCATGGTCATTGCCCGTGCCGTGCTGGCGCAGCCGGTGTGACAATCTGCCAAAGGAGAATTCCCCATGAAACGGTTTTTCAACATCTCCGGTCCCTGTCTGCCGGAAAAACATTATATGATTCCCTCGGAACACCGTATCAAAGGACTGAGGGGACTCATTGATCAGGAACAGTATTTTGTCATCCACGCTGCGCGTCAGTCCGGCAAGACCACACTCCTGAAGGAACTGACCAACAGACTGAATGCAGAGGGGAAATATTATGCGCTTTACTGTTCTCTGGAGTCGGTTCAGGATATTATTGAACCTGAAAAAGGGATTCCGGCTGTTATTTACGCAGTGCGAAAAGCAGTGGTATATCATCAGTATCTTCCCATAAAGCATTTTGCCGATGGGCAGAACATGGATGAATTCAGCATTGTGCTGGGAATGAGTCTTACGGAATTCTCTATAAAACTGGACAAACCCCTTGTAATTCTTTTTGACGAGGCCGACTGTCTTTCCAACGGCACACTCATTTCTTTTCTGCGTCAGCTCAGAGATGGATATGTCAACCGGGACATGATTCCCTTTGTGCATTCCATCGGTCTGATCGGAATGCGCAACATCCGGGATTACAAAGGCAAAATCCGGGAGGAACGGGAAACCCTGGGCAGCGCAAGTCCGTTCAACATCGTCACCAAAGCCCTGACGCTGAAGAATTTCACCAAAGAGGAAGTTGCGGAACTGTACGGTCAGCACACACAGGAAACCGGGCAGGTTTTTTCTGCGGATGTCATTGATTCTGTATATCATTATACAGGAGGACAGCCCTGGCTGGTCAATGCGGTTGCGCGGGAAACTGTAACGGAAATTCTGGAATCGGATCATGCAAAAGCCATATGCCAGGAACATGTGGAAAAAGCTGTTGAAACAATAATTAAAAGACGGGACACCCACATTGACAGTCTGCTCATGCGCCTGCAGGAGAAACGGGTGATAAAAATTGTGGAACCCATGCTGACCGGCGAGGAAAAACAGTTTGCGCCGCTGGATGACGATCTCCAGTTTGTCCGGGATCTGGGGCTGATAAAGATTGAAAACGGGAGAATCGCCCCCTCCTGTCCCCTGTATGAGGAGGTCATGGTGCGGTATCTGGGCATGGCCGACCGCCTGGATCATCAGAAATATCAGCTTTCGGTCTATGCGGAAAAGGGAAAGCTGGATATGAAAAAACTCCTCACCGACTTTCAGAATTTCTGGCGGGAAAATTCCGCAATATGGCAGGAGAAATTCCAGTACAGAGAGGCAGCACCGCATCTGATTCTCATGGCTTTTTTCCAGCGAATCCTCAACACCGGCGGCAGGATTGACCGGGAAATGGCCACAGGCAGGGGCAGAATTGATCTGTGCATTCATTATGAAAATCAGCGGTATCCGGTGGAAATCAAAATCCGGCGGGACAAAAACACTTTGGAAGAGGGAAAAAAGCAGTTGTCCGGATACATGGACACGCTCGGGTGTGAGGTGGGCTGGCTGGTCATCTTTGATCGAAGAAAGAAAACCCCCTGGAAAACCAAACTGTTCTGGAAAACCGCAGCATATGAACACCGGACTGTCCACGCTGTGGGGTGTTAGGTGGTTTCTGAAAATGAAATATGAAGAAACAAAAGAGAATCCTTTTTTGCCGTTGACAGAAATGGAAAGTTCCGAATCCTCTCCGAACTGCTGTGCTTTTCGTGATGAGGAAGCAGGGGTATGGCTTTATCATGCCAACTGCATGGAATTTATGGATATGCTCATCAGCAAACATCCGGAAGGCAGATTTGACATGATTTTTGCAGATCCGCCCTATTTCTTGTCCAATGGCGGCATCACCTGCCAGGCCGGGAAAATGGTGAAAGTGGATAAAGGACAATGGGACAAATCCAACGGCCCGGAAATGAATCATGAATTCAATCTGGCATGGCTTTCCCGGTGTCAAAACCTGCTGAAACCCAATGGAACCATCTGGGTTTCCGGAACCCAGCATGTGATTCATTCTGTGGGTTATGCCATGCAGCAACTGGGAATGAAACTTCTCAATGACATAACTTGGGAAAAACCCAATCCGCCCCCGAATCTGTCCTGCCGGTATTTCACCCATTCCGCAGAGACAATTATCTGGGCCGCGAAAAATGAAAAGGCAAAGCACTGTTTCAATTATGACAAAATGCGTGAAATCAACAATGGCAAACAGATGAAATCTGTCTGGACCATGACCGCGCCCTGCGGTGAAGAAAAGAAATTCGGAAAACACCCAACGCAGAAGCCTTTGCAGCTTTTGGAAAGAATTATTATGGCAGGCACAGTCGAAGGAGATTGGGTGTTTGATCCTTTTTCCGGAAGTTCCACTACCGGTGTTGCATCTGTCAAACTGGGAAGAAAGTTTGTCGGATGTGAACTGGAAAGTGAATTTGTGGGATTATCTTCAAAGCGTCTTGAAGCAGCAATCAAGCAAAAGGCATCCTGCCTTGATTTTGCATGAAAGTAGCGCAAGCTTCCAGCTTGCGGTGTTTTTTTTGAAGGAAAACTGATTGCCAGATGTTTCAGAAAACATGATTTTTACAGATTTTTGGAGGAATCCCATGTTGATTGGAAAAAACTGCTTTCCAATCAACTGCTTCCGGATGATGCAATCCTTGTGAATACTCGGAAGACATTAATTTATTATTGAAGTCAAATAGCAGCAGGTGACCGGATCAGTTGATGAGAAATTACAAACTTGTGATTTCAAGAGAAAGCCATATTTGACGTTGGTTGCTGCTCTGGGATTGAATTGAATATGTGTATGTATTAAATGACTGGTTATATCTCCGAATAGGTGAAAGATAAATGCGTTATATAGAGCATAATGGAAAAAACATGGGAAGTTGATTATGATGGATTCCTGCTTAATTTTGATCCCAATGAGAATTGGTATGATTATGTTCAACAAAAATATCGAATCTCCGAACTTACATCTGATTACAGAGAAATATTAGAATTTTTCCAGGATTATTTCAGAAAAAATGGCATTGCCCCAAATACCAATATTCTAACCCATAAGGTAAAAAAAACTCCGCTGCATTTAAAAACTGTTTTACACTTCAGGAAATCCATGTAAAGAGGATAAAATTGTCATTTTCGAACGGATACTTATGATGGCTGGATTACCCTATCCTGATTACTGATGTAAGGAATGATGGTACCATATTTTGAATTAAATTCAAAAAGTAACCATTCGCTCAACCGGATGGCCAATGCCGCCGGTTAGCTTGTTGTTCAAAAAACCGGATTACAGGGAAGTGCAGCATTATATACACAGCATTAATTATCACTATAAATTTAATGAATTATCTTTACCAGATGGGCTGCCAACAAAAGAAAAATGACCGCAAAAACAAATCTGAAAGCATACTGCACAGATACAGGAAAACAACAGGAGAAATGAAATGCAGACAGAAACTTTAACTTCTTCGGATTATAAAACAGAGTTTGGAAATCTGAAAGCAATTCCATCGGATCAGCCGGAAAAAAAAGCAGTGGACTGGCGGATGTTCATTCATACAGATGCAGAAATTCTCGGAGGCAGACCTGTTGTAAAAGGAACACGGCTTTCTGTGGATTTTATTTTGCGTCTGTTTGCAAACGGATGGACATTCAAAGAGATATTTGAAAGCTATCCCCGTCTTTCACCGGAAGCACTTCAGGCGGTTTTTGCCTATGCGGGTGAATGCCTGAGTGAAGAAACGCTTTTCTTTTTCCCGTCAAGGAGAACTATGCACGGATGAAATTTCTTGCTGATGAAAATGTTCCTTTGCCAAGTGCTGTTCTGCTCAGAAATCTCGGATGGGACATCAGGCATATTGCAGAGGACTGTCCGAGTGAAAAAGATTCGGCTGTCATGAAAATGGCAAAGGATGAGGATCGGATTATCATCACATTTGACAGGGATTACGGGGAACTGGTATTCAGGCGTATGCTGCCTCCACCGGCAGGAATCATTTATCTGCGGTTTGTTCCGTATTATCCGACTCAGGCTGGTGAAATCATTGCAGAACTGATAGAAGCATCCCAAATGGATTTTACAGGCAAATTCACAGTGATACGGCATGACGGTCATATACGGCAGCGTCCTTTGCCAGAATGAAAACAGGAGAGAACATTGTTTTCCAAACATCTTGAAACAGCAATCAAGCAAAAGGCATACTGCCTTGATTTTGCAGGATAAAATATTTCACAGAAATTACGCACATGCTTAAACCATTGTATGTATAACATACAGAAAAACCGGATTTTTTGGAAAAATCCGGTTTTTGCAACTCACAGATGCAAGGCTGACAGAATCCTATGTCCATGCTTAAACTTATCGTGTGTATGAAACAGGTTCCGCTGGTTTCCGAGCTTCCCTGGGATTCCCGCACCGGAACCCTGAAACGGGAACTGGCAGACGGCATGATGAATCCCGCGTGCAAACATGCGCTGGAAGCCGCACTCACACTCAAACTCCGTTACGGAGCACATATCACGGCATTGACCATGGGGCCGCCCATGGCAGAGGAAATCCTGCGGGAGGCTGCGGCCATGGGTGCGGATCGGGGCATTCTCCTGTCTGACAGGCGCATGGCCGGAGCCGACACCCTTATCACCTCTTACACTCTGGCCTGTGCGATCCGGAAACAATGCCCGGATTTTGATCTGATTCTCTGCGGGTGCTATACCAGTGACAGTGAAACCGCGCAGGTCGGCCCTCAACTGGCTGAGGAACTGGATATTCCCGGCGTCGCGTATGTGGAAGACTTGGAACTCAAGGGGCGGACATTGGTGATGCAGCGGGAATCGGATGATTTTCTGGAAACTCTGGAAATGGATCTGCCCGGTCTTGTCACCATCAGCACCCGGAAATTTGCGCCCCGTTATCCTTCCCTGGCCGGATTGCAGGATGCATTTGATCACGCAGATATTGTCACGCTCCGCGCGGAGGATTTGGATGCGGATCTCAGCAGCATCGGACTGAAAGCCTCGCCCACAAAGATTGTCAAAGTATCCTCTCCCACAGCGGAAAAGCGGAATATTGTGCTCAAAGGCGCGGTCAAAAAAGTGGTGGATGATCTGTTTGAACAGTTCGGGGACAGACTCAGCGGCGCGATGGGAAAAGACCTGAAAAGCCATGAACACGAGGAATCCGGAGAGGAAGAATGAAAACAGCCGCAAAAAGCATTTGGGTGTTCGGAGATTACCGGAATTATTTCCAAAATCGGGTTACGCTCCAGTTGATTGCCCGTGCCAAAGAACTGGCTCCGGCCATTGGAGCCGAGGTCTGCGCGCTGGTTCTCGGTCACAACGTGGATGAATACGTGGGCGAATACATTGCCCACGGTGCTGCCAAAGTCTATGTCAGTGATCATCCGGCTTTGGCAAATTACAATGTGGAAACTTACGCGTTCCTGACGCAACATCTGATTGCAGAATATCATCCGGAAATTTTTCTGGTGGGAGCCACGTGGTTTGGACGGGAATTTGCCCCCCGTGTTGCAAAAGCCCTGAAAACCGGACTGACCGCAGACTGCATTGATCTGAATATCAATGAAAAAGGGCTGCTGGTGCAGACCGCGCCTTCCTTTGGCGGCAATCTGCTTGCGGAAATTGTAACTCCTGAAGCCCGGCCCCAGATGGCAACCGTGCGCCCCGGAACCTTTGCGGAACTGCCTCACAATTATCAGGCTGAAGGAGAGATTCTCCGGATTCCTCTGCCGGAAAACATGCCTGCGCCCAAAGTCCGCCTGATTCGTTCCGAGCGGCTGCCGCAAAGAGAACAGCGTCTGGAAGATGCGGACATTGTCATCTGCGGAGGCAGGGGCATGGGCAGCAAAACCAAATTCAAAAAACTGCTGGAACTGGCCCGGATGATGGATGCGGAAGTGGGCGCAACCCGGCCTGTGGTGTATGCGGACTGGATCAGCCATGACGCACTCATCGGTCAGGCAGGCAGGCATATCAGCCCGAAAATCCTGTTTTCCTTTGGCATCAGCGGAGCGATTCAGCACACAGCCGCCATCCATGATGCGGATTTCATCATCGCGGTAAACAAAAATCCCAATGCCACCATGATGAAAATTGCGGATGTCGCAATTGTGGCTGATGCAAGTCAGGTCTGCTCCGCGCTGATCCGGGAACTGAAGCAGAGGATAAGAAACTGAACTTCAGTAAACAGTTATCAGTGAACAGAGATTGATAATTGGTAACTGGCAACTGATAACTGGCAATTGATAACGGATAACTGGTAACTGAAAAATATGAACACCATATACAAGTGTCCAAAATGCAAAACAGAAACGCTGCAGATTCCGGATGGCACTCCGGAAATGCCGAAACTGCCGCTTTCCTGCGCCAGATGCGGAGGAATGTGGATGATGCCGGAGGAAATTGAGGCATGTCTGAAATCCGGTTTCAAAACTGTGCATTCTCCGGAAGAAGGCAAAGTCACCGAAGATCACGCCACAGGCTTATGCCCCAATGGTCACGGCATTATGACCCGTGCAAAAGTGGATCTGGAGCCGCCTTTCTTTCTGGAAAAATGCCCCCATTGCAATGGCATCTGGTTTGACAAAGGGGAATGGAACCGGCTGGCTGAAACAGATATGATCTCTCATCTCTTTGATTTCTGGTCCAATTCATGGAAAAAGGAGCAGCAGGAGATCAAAACCAGGAAACGTCTGGAAGACATGCAGAAAGAAAGATTCGGTATCCAACTGCATGAGCAGATTCTCCAGCTTGCCGGAAAAGCAAATAATCATCCCAAACAGGCAGAAATCCGTTTTCTTTTGGGAGGCGCATTTTCAGAATGGCTGAAAAGCCGGAAAAGCGGGCCGGAAAGCATGGGCAGACTGGTGAAAATGCTGCGGGAACATCCGGCAGAAGAGGAAATCACTGCACATCTGACAGCTTCCTTTGTTCAGTGGCAGAAGGACAGGATTGGGGATTCCTTTTATGCGGAAATTGAAAAATTTCTCCATGAGATTGAATCCCATCCCCACAAAATGGAAATCACAGCATTTTTGCATCAGCAATTTGCAGGCAGCACGAAGATTGCAGAGACAGACAGGGAAAATACGGAATCTGCTTCCCCTGATGAAAATATGGAATCATAATGCTTCGGAGATGCGGCTTGCTTGGCTTCAGGCTGAGATTTAATACCGATTCGCCATTAGGTTCTGTTGACATTTCTGTAACCTGCTGAATTTGCAGGAAGCGATCTCTCCGGAATGAACCGTGCGGACGCTTTTTTCCGAAAATCCGGTTTTTTGAACACACGAAACCTCATTTCTGCCCGCTTATAAGTATTTTTTTCAATGGGAATCGGTAATATACCTTTACTTAAAACATTTCTGTTATATCAGAGCCAGCCTGATATATAAGTTAAATCAGCCACGAATGATTATCGAATCTGCACGAATTGAACAAACCATAATTCGTGTAAATTTGTGCACTTATGGCTTTACCATCAAATCTTCTGGAGTAATGGTATATATATGGGAATCTGTCGTATCAGATTTTTCCTGTTCAAACGGGTTGTGTGAAAGGAGGTGATGCCATCTTGGATAAGTAAGGTGTATCGGAAACAGTCTGGAGGTAAAAATCAACCAAACCAAAGGAGGAAGCATCCATGAGAGGAATCACATTACGAAAATTGCTGAGTCTCTCAGCGGCTGTTGCATTGATTCTGGCGCTTTCGGGTCAGGCGCACTCGGAATCTGTCACCTTGAACCTGACACAGAATTCTTTGAAAAATGTTGATGATGCAGCAGGGAGATGGCAGCATGAGGGAGGAAGTGTTTCGCTTGGTGACATTGCGATTGGAAACTATGCAATCAGCAGACGGATTACCACCGGAGGAACCGATGCGGAGAACACAGCCATGCTGACCATGACGATCTTTGTCACCGGCCAGAATCCGCCGCAAAATTTAACCTTGCAGGGTTCCCATGATTTCGATAATGGTGGATATGCAGGCAGTGTAAGTGCTGCCAGCAGTGATCTTGCCGTTCTCATCGGTGCCACATTTTCCGGAAGTACTGCCGCAGATACCCTGACAATTACCTGGTAAGAAAGTGTTGAGGGGGAATGCATAAGGGGTGTGTATTCTCCCTCAGCTCTCCCTGAAAGCGGCAAAAAGAGAACAATCTCTGAAATTATAAGTGCAGTCCACAAATAACCGTGCATGGATCCTCCGGGATAGGTGCACAGAATCCCTCAGCCAATTTCCCACAATTGAATACCCGGTCAAAAGTTTTTGGGCATTCAAAAAAAGCCGGATTTTTTCGGAAAAATCCGGTTTTTAGGAATTTAGGAAAATGCCGTACCTGAAAATTTATGCCGGTCTGCTTACCTTCCGGGAGGCTTCCGCAGCTTTTCTGATCTCCGAATCCTGTTGATATAAAAAAATATATCATCAGATTTGAACAGCAGTGCCCCGAATGCGGCATAAAAAAATCCGAACGCCGCATAATATTCCTGCCAGAGGGAAAGATAGGACAATGCAAAAAGCAGGGGCCAGAGCATCAGATGTTTTGCCCCGGAGACACCGCGAAAGAAATCCCTGCGTATTTTAAAAACAAGAAGGATATCACCAATCCGCACAGCCAGATACACCAAAGCCGCGCCCAGAATGCCGAACATTTTTACCAGCGGATATACCAGCACAATGCCGGTCAGCGCGGCGATGCCGTATGCCTTTTCCTGTGAGGCAAAATCTCCCCGCGCCCTCTGAAATACGGTTGCCATCACACCCAGCGCGCTGATGGCAACTCCAATCATGACAAACCGGAAAATATAGTGATGTTCTTTATAAATCACCCCTGCGTACAGTCCGATGATTTCTTCTGAAAAAGCCACTCCGGCCAGAGTAAGGGAAAAAACGGCAAAAAAAATGAGTTTGTTCATATGAATCCAGAATGCCAGTATTTCTGAAACAGGCTCAGATGCCATGCGATGGCTCAGATGCGGATACAGAACCCGGCCTGCGGTATGAACCAGTGTGTTCCAGTTGAACCCAAATTCATACTGCACAGAATAATGGGCCAGCAGTTGGAGCGGAAGGAGACGGGAAATAAACAGTCTGTCCAGACTGCTCATGAGGGTTGCACAGAGATTGAACACAATGACCTGCCGGATTTTTGTCATCATTTCTTTGATAACGGCAAAGCGGAACCGGCCGGATCGGGATTCGCGGGAATTGGCCAGCCGGTAACAGATCAGCAGAAATCCGTTCATTCCGGCCACACTCAGGGCATAGCATTCAAAAGTCGCGCCGACCGTTGCATAAAAAATAAAGGAAGCGTAAAACAGCACCCATCCGGCAGAACGCACCAGCATGACAAAACCGACCCGCTCCCCTGCTTCCAGAAAGGCTGCCTCATTGTTCATGGGCACGCAGAACAGCGCGCACAAAGAGATAAACAGGATTTCCACCTCAGACAGGCGCTGATGATAAAACAGCATCAGCAGGACAAAGCTGAGCACAGACAGCACAGCACCGCACAGCCATGAAAAAACATGGCAGGATTGGAAAAAATCGGGTTTTCCGGAAAAACTGTGATGAAGTGAATTGATGATAACAGGACGTATGCCGTCCACAAATGCAAACAGATAGAAAAAGAGTATGAAAAGGGAAATATGACCGTAATCCGAGGGAGATACCTGTCTTGTGATATAGGGGACAGAGCAGAGACTGATCGCTGCATTGATGCACACGGCCAGTGCGGAAAACAGGAAATTGCTTTTCAGACGGGACATGGAAAATCTGTCACAGGGAAGAAGGAGAAAAAGTTGTCTGCCCGGTCAGCTTTCCGGCTTTGTTCATTTTTCTTTTTCCCATCAGTTCCAGATACAGAGCCTCGGTATCCCGAAAAAGCCGCTGTCTGTCAAAATGTTCCCGTACATACTGACGCGCGTTTTCAATGCGTTTTCTGCGAATCTCCGGTTCTTCATGCACCAGATATGCCAGCCCTTTGGCAAATCCCTGCGCATCATTTTTCCGGCACAGAATCCCGCGTTCACAGATGACAAAAGCCTCTTTGTCTGACAGACTGCGGTGCATGCCCAGAAGATCCTTTACTCCTCCGGCATCCGTTGCAATCACCGGAACCCCGGCTGCCATGGACTCGATAATGGAAACCGGTGTGCCTTCATTGAGGGAAGTCAGGGCGAGAATATCCAAATCCGCATACACATAAGGCACTTCTTTGATCCAGCCGCAGAAGACCGTATCCTGCTCCAAATCCAGTTCCCTGCGAGGTCTTTTCCAGTTCTTTCCTGAGTTCCCCATCTCCGATGACAAGATATTTTACTGCAATATCCGGGTTGATTTCCCGAAAATGTTTTGCGGTCTGAAAAAACATCTTATGGTTTTTGATGGGAACCAGGCGGCCAATGATGCCAATCAGGATCACATTGCTTTCAATATCCAGATCCTTCCTGAAATTTCCCCGCAGAGCAGATGCGGACAGAAAGGGGGACAAATCAAAACCCAGAGGAACAATTCTGACTTTTTCAGCAGATGCTATCCGGTATTTTTCCGTAAGTTCCTGTTTCTGTGTTTCACTGATGACAATGATCGCGTCTGAAATCCGCGCAAGCAGACGCTCGATATTGATAAAAACCTGGGTGGTCGGACGGCTGAAATAGCCTTCAAACACATGACCGTGAAAGGTATGGATGACGGAAACATGATGCTGTCTGCTCACCAGATTGTAAATGCCTGCGGAAAAACGGGCAGCAAAACCGGCCTTTGCCGTATGCGTGTCAACAATATCAGGCTGTTTTGCATAAAGCATTTTTAATATGGTGAGAAAGGTTTTCACATCCGATCCGATGCTGATTTCCCTTTGCAGTTCGGGAATAATCACGGGCTGCGGATCTCCGGGTTTGAACAGGTAACTCATGTCCCCTTCCTGCGGGGAAATCCGGCCGGTCACCAGTATGGATTCAAACTTCCGGCTGTCCAGACCTTTGCTCAGCAGATGAACGTGAATGGCCGGACCTCCCACATTGAGACGGGAAATGATTCGGAGAATCCTGATCCGCTTTTCCGGCATACAGGCAGCAGGAACAGGGGGCATAGGCGGCTGAAGTTTGCAGAGATATTCAAAGAAAATTGAAAAAAGAACAAAAAACAGACGCACCGCAAGCCCGGCCAGAACCAGAGGTTTGAGAAAGGAAAGCGAAGACTGTGCATATTTGTCAAAAAGGCGGTAAACACTTTTATGGAATTCCACAAGGGAACGGGTCACTTTTTTCCCGCTGCTTCCGCCCACATAATGATATACAGTGCTGCAGGGATAATACACCACTTTCCATCCCTTTTCCCACATCCTGCGGCACCAGTCCGCGTCTTCCCAGTACATGAAAAATCTTTCGTCCATGAAACCGGTTCTGTCAATGGCCTTTCGCCGCACCACCATGCACGCGCCAGATACCCAGTCCACGTGCATGGGCGTCTTCCCATCGGATTTCAGGCTGAGCAGATTGCGCGAGGTAATGGGATTTTTGGGAAATTTTCTGGACAGAAAAGAGGATCTGCCAAAAAACGCGGTCAGTGGCGTGGGAAAGGCCCGTGCTGAATTCTGCAGCATTCCGTCATTGTCCAGAATTCTGGGGCCCAGTATGCCCACAGAGGGATTTTTTTCCATATAATTCAGCGCAGTCTGGAAAAAATCATCTGTGACATAGGTGTCGGGATTGAGCAGAACAGCATATTCTCCCTGTCCCTGCCGCAGTGCCTGATTCACAGCTTTGGCAAAGCCCAGATTGGAGGAATTTATGTCCAGCCGCACCTCAGGAAACAATGTGCGGATGCGTTCCGGACAGTCTTTTGAGGCATTGTCCTGCACAAAGATTTTTGCAGGATGGCCTTTGAGCGCGTTCCGCACGGATGCAAGACACTCAATCAGAAAATCCGTGCTGTTGTAGTTTACAATAATAATGTCAATCATTATTCTGCATTCATGTTTCCGGATTAATATCCTGAAACCTGTTTCATATCATTTCAGATCATCATCAGGATACAACAAACTGATTTGTTTTCAGATGATATTCAATTTTAAAGGAGTGCAAACTGTCAGTTTGCACTCCTCAGAATATCAGTAAACATACTGCAAACCTTTCAGGTGAAAAAACGACCACTCAGATCCGCTGTCAAAAAGCTTTCTCTGTTTCTGAACTTATCCTGTTATATCAAATTTTTTCTGCTTTGATCGCATCATACTTTCCAGTTTGTCGGGAGGATATGGTTTTCATCCATAGATTTTCTCCGTTTTACAGTATCAGATTTCTCTGCCACCGACCATATTTTTGCCAACAGCCCGTCTCCACTCCTATTTCCGTACAAAATGCAGAGTAATGTCATACTGGAGACGGAGATGGGACATTATATATTTCCTCAGCAGTTCGCCGGGCATGGATTTCAAGATACGTCCATGCAAGGTTGCGGCACCATGATAGAGAAAAATCACTTTCCTCACCGCCGGATGTGGCTGAACCCATGTGGTGAACTTTTGCTTTCAGACTGATGTGCATACAGCTTTGTGCGGCCAACGGGACGCGGGAGATATCCATATCTTCGTAATAGCAGAAATAATCCTCATCAAATCCCTTGTGCCTGCCGGAGAACAGTCAGTCCTGTAAAGAGCGGCAATACTATGCACCGAAAACCTCATCATCAAAGTGTTCCCTCAGATACCGGATGCCGGCGATCATCTCCATACCCTGCCGTTTACAGCAAACATATCCCGGTTCCGTCAAGAAGATCAGGATTATGCCAGAGAATCTGGTGAAGGCAAAAAGCATACTGGGTATCTGACGAAGTCGCGCTGACAAGGTTTTCAAGCCACTGGGGTTCACCAGCGCTGCGCGTCACTGTTGAGTATGGCCAACCATTTCCCCTTGCAATTTCTGCCCCTGATTGCAGGCATGGGCCGATCCGGTATTTTTCCAAGTTTCAATGTCCATAGTCTGCCAAGGTCTCCAGTTGCCTGATCCATCTACTGGAACCGTTGTCCCTAACAATGATCTCAAAATTCCAGAAGGTCTGCTTTTCAGACAGGTCAGACACCGAGACAGAACAACCTTTCCATTATAGTTGACAATGACAACGGAACAAGGGGAAAATCAGTTTCGGATGGCATAGTCTCTCACCCCTTCTTTCAGTCCGCCAGGGTTCTTTCATACGCTGATTTCTATTCCCGTGCGGGGGAATATTTTCTTTTTTCCCCATACGCTGCGCGCGGGGAGTCGCTTTATGGCTCGGTACAGAAAACTGGTTGGGGTCTGCCGGTCATGGCAAATAAGGCTTTGATCCTTGTACGGAGAATAACGCGCGGGATTGCGGACTCACAATCGGCATTGTGCGCGCAACGAATCAAGCATATTGCGCTTGTCATAATACAGCACCTGCGCAGGCACTGGCGAATGAGGAATGCCAGATCAGGGAGCGGGCACAGGCCGCAATTCCGTAACCGTGCGGCCGAAATGCGCGGACCTGCATTCACATCATCAAAGTGAATGAAATAATCCCGCCTGATCCTGCTGATTTGGCAATGTCGGCGCGGATCAGCAAGAGGGCTGCGGCAACGTATTCCACAAGGCACAAAGCGCGGACAGTCAGGAAGAGTCTGCAAAGATCCGGATTTTCATGCAAAGGAAACCAGACTTTTTCCTTCCATGCCCTTACAGATTCCTGATGCCTGCTGAAATTATCAGACGGCCATATCTGAAATCAACGCGCCCATTTCATGCACTTTCCAGGGAACTCCTGTCTGCATCATGGTGGAACCGGCTGCGACAATTGCCTTTTTTTCCTCAAGCACCTGCAAGTTCGGACAAAGCCATGGGATGCACGATCACATCATTTTGTCCCGCCAGCCTGAATAAGTGTATTTTCCATCAGGCTGGCTGAATGCCCGTGCAGACCGGTGAACCCTCCGCTGCCACCGAGATTTCCACTGTTGCGAATCAGATGAACATCAAGGTAATTACGCAATGGCCTGTGCAGTGCCGTCCTGACGCGTGTCAATCACTGCAATCTGAAAGCAGGAGGCCGGATATACCTGATTCATTACAGAATCAAGAAGCCGGAGAACATCTTTTTGTTCCATGTCACAAATCAGAATCAGTACAGGGGGGAAAATTCATTTTGTCTGTCCTGTCAACCAGTGCCATATGCTGTTCTGTTTCCGGGAATTCCCTGAAATTTTTCCTGGATTTGCAGGCACATCACTTCCTTTTTGATTTTTTTTCTGAACGAATCCCGGACTGCTTTGCCGTACCATGCAATCTCAACAAACTGCACAACCCGGAACAGTCCTGTGCAGTCTTGAAAAATAAGACAGGCGGACTCGGGAAAAGGAAATAGGGCGCACGATCCAGATGGTGTTGCAGGTGGGAAAATAGATTCTCCTCCAACCAAACCGTCCGCAAGGAGATTCCAGTGAACCACACGGCATGAGGGATCATAAAAAATTTCATATCCTGCTTTTCTGGCGCAGATAAGCGGCTTCGATTCAAACCTGATACAGAAAAAAATGTGCGAGGCCACATCCTGTATTTTTCAAAAAGATTTCTGCGTATGTGAAGCCACCGCAACAAATGCCATTGACAGACCGGGCTGATCTGTGCGCGGATATAACGCTGTTATTACCGGCATTCCTGCAGGAGTTTCAATACAGCAGGCCACAACGCCGGTTTGCGGATTCAGATCAGATGCCGGATAATGCGATCCAGTGTCAGTGAATCATATGGATGCGAATCATCATCCAGCACCAGAATATATTCGCCCTTTGCCTTTCAGATCCTTCGTTAAGTCCCCCGATTCCGGTATTCTGATTCAGCAGAACCGGTGTCAGCCAGTTACAGTGGCTTTGCAGAAAAGCGGGAGTTCCGTCCGAAGATGCGTTGTCAACAGCAATGACTTCCGTATCATCCCGGTTTTTCAGAATTTCCCAAGACAATCCAATGTATGGCGTGTTTCGCTCAACCGGTTGAAATTGAGAAAAACAATGCTCCCAGTTTCGGATGGGCTGATTTTTTCATCGTTTTCTGCCTGAGGGATGTGCGGTATTGACAATATGCGGATACCAGAGGGTCAGTTCCTCGCCCGATGCCAGTATATGGTTTACAGATTCCACGCCCTGCATGAAAGAATGATCCATTTCCGACCTCATAGCGCCATGCACGAAACGGCCTCTGGAATAAATGCGTTTTCT
Organism: Desulfobacterales bacterium; assembly: GCA_041390465.1. Lineage (GTDB taxonomy): Bacteria > Desulfobacterota > Desulfobacteria > Desulfobacterales > Desulfococcaceae > JAABRU01. Next base: position 25,847 of record JAWKPW010000071.1, read on the forward strand.
TCCAGTTGATTCAGCAGGGAAAAAGGGATTGGTTGCGCTTCAGACTTGGCGTTGGATAGCCTTCTTTCACAAAACAGTGCCAGCAGTGACTTATCTGCTTCCGATCCGAGAGCAGCCCGGTATTGAGCGCACCGGCAATGACATCCTCAGCCACATATGCATGATTGACTTTTTGGCAGGACTTTCACTGACTTCCAGCATCAGAGACCACTGTGTTTTTATATCCGCAACATTATTGGGGGAATAATTGCTGAACACCGTGACCCGGTAAAAGGGGCAGTTGTCTTCGGGAAAATACATCCAGCATTTTGCTGCCAGATGATCGGCGGATGCCTTTGAGTCCCAGTCCCACAATATGGGTGGAGAAGGAATATTTCAGATTACCGGAACAAAGCCGAAGTTCCGGTGGTGCATCTTTTATCGGCCGGGTCAGATTTGTCAGAATGGTGCTGATGAAGATGTCATGGATTCCGTGGAACCGTCTGCAAAGCAAATTTCCCGTTTTGACAGGGGAAATGCTTTCTGTTTCCCGGTTCAGTCTGTCACGATCTGCCGGAGTTTTCCGCCATTTTTCGCCATATGCTGCTGTTCACTCCAAAACGCGGAAAGCGGAAAAGGCATTGGGACCCATCCATTCTTGCGATCTTCACCGATAACGGCATTTTTCAGGGTTTCTTTCAAATCCGCAAGGCGCAACCCTTTCCCCGACCCATGACCAGTCCATCTGCTCCGGGGCCAGGCCACTCTTTGCAATTGTAGGGATTGAGAAAATATTTTGCCACTCCTTTTCAAAAGTGGCCTGTATCCATTCTCCGAAATGGGCAGGTTTTCTGTCTGAAGGATTTTTCTGTATCTCAATGATTCCCTCCAGGCATTCCCAGTAAATATCTTTGGGAAGATGATGAATGTGATTCTGCATGGGATAGGGAACGAAGCGATCCTGCTATCAGACCCAGGCATCCGTTTGTAAGAAAATCAGCCTTCCTCTTTTCCCAAAAGGCTGTCCATGACCTGATCAAAATAAGAATAATGGCTGAAAAGCACATATTGTAAATATCACAGAATCCCTCTGATCCTGAAAAAGAAGCGGAAAGCCACTTTAGTGGTCATTTTTTTCACACAAAAGCCAGTCTACATCTTTAGTTCCTGCAAGCGCCATGCCTTTTTTAAACACAAGGAGCCGCCTCCCGAATGATGATTCCCATAGCTGTTTTCAGATGAATTTAAAATAAAATCAAATTAATTTTTTCAGTCCCAATTGAATGATCAATATCAGAATATCTTTATTACCGTTTATTTCCGAGTACAACAGAAAAAATATCATATATCCTTACCATAGTCATACTGACAAAATTTCATATCCGAGAGAACTCATCGAAAATGCCGGATTCTGTTTTTAGCGGGAATGAGTTGAAAGCTTCTGTCTGAAGTCACAGATTAGCACTTATTCCCGAAAAAGGGCAAATTCCTGATTTTGAAAAAAAAACTGCCTAAGATGAGGAGGATAAACCCGCTTTACACATAAAAATCTGAAATTCCCATTTTCAAAGCGGTTTTCATAATCCATGCATCATCACTCTGTCCATGCCATTGCATACTCTTCCATGTATGTTATTGCATCTTTCGTGAAACCGGATTTGGAAAAGACAAAGAGCAAAGTTTTTTCCGCTTTTTCCAGTTCTGTGAGAATCAGACGCGCTTTCCCGGAATGCTTCCGCCTCTCTGATTGAAGATTTTTCCCTTTCACGGTTTTCACCTCGCGTCAGGGAATATTCTCCGGGTCTTGCGCGCAAACACGCTCAATCTGAATGTCCCTTTTGTGAACGGGAAGATTTGTATGACCACGCTCTCAAATTCGCTGAAGCGGAAATCGGGAGGGAGAGTTGCACATTAACATTGATAATGTTCACTGTTATTATAAGCGTGATAAGTCAGATGCCGGATGATCATGAACTCGGCAAACAATGCCTTTGTAATGGCTCTGCTCCCCCAGAAGGCTTCTGCGGTAGTCAGCCAGCAGTTTTTCAACCAGTATCCTGTATTCATTGGTGATTTCTTTGGGATCAAATCCCTGTATTTCCTTCTGGTAAACCCTCTGAACACCTTGTCAAAGATATTGTCCCCACTCCCCAGTAATCAAAGTTGGTCTGTCCTGTTCAATATCCGCACTGACCAGAGCCCTGAGTTTCTTTTCCAGTTCGGAATCGGTCATGTTCAGATTCAGGTTTCATAATCTCGGCACGGGTCACTTCCCTGTCCCTGTTTCTGCGAGAGATACAGCACAATATTTTGGCGTGTTTTTCGTTCACTTCGGAAAACGCCCATGGAATGTATTCCATCCATGTCCCTTTGATACTGCCCCTTTTATCCAGTGTCTCAAATTCCAGGGTTTTCAGCACTCCGTCCTGTGAACTCAGATCTTTACTTGGAAACACGGATCGCATCAGCGCACTGATGTAAAGGACTGCCCTCAGACCTATCCGCAATCGAAGGCTGTCTCCTGTGTGACCGGAGTCTCTTCCGCGAGAGAATATTTATAAACCATTTCCAACTGCTTCTTCTTTCGGCATGTTCTCCAGAAAGGTGATCTGAAACCGGCCCGGCATTTTCGGCACATCGTGCATGAGCAGACCCACCCAGCTTCCCGGAAATCAGCAGCCGGGCGTTTTTGTATTCCACTGGTGCTCATGTAGGGCATAGCCATCCGCGTGCGGTCTGGTTTTTTCCCTGTCATCAAACATTTTTTCTGTTCAGATACTGGAATTCGTCTATGATCTGAATCACCCGTTCATCCTGATTTCAGCTATCCTTGAGGGAGCTTATCACGGACAGCGTCCCTGGAAGATTGCCTGATCCTTCTTTTACGAGTTTCGGTATTTTTTATCAGTCAAACCAGATGGCTCTGATGCTCCTTTTCCGCTATTTCGCACAACTGCCCATAAGGTATCTTTTTTATGTTTATATATTTGATATTCCTTGAGGCAAAGGCAATATACTGCGAGAATGAATTTTACAAAAAATCCTGACAGAAATCAACCGCCTACAGTTTTCCTCTTTGACTTCATAATAAAAGAGAATCACGCCGTCATCCGCTTCAAAAATTCTGTTGTACAGCCGCTGCAGCAGGGCTGTCTTCCCGGTTTTCCGTCTTGACAGCAGCGCACGGCTGGGACTGAGTTTCTTTTTCACTTTTTCCGTCCATCCCAGCAGGTCTTCCAGTTCCCTTCTCCTGCCTGTGAACAGATTCGGATCTCCGATTTTTTCCTCAAGCCAGATTTTCATGAAACTCTCCTTTTTCAGAAATTTTTATTCTTCCATTTTGAAACACTGCGTTTTTTCCCTGCCGGAGCTGATGTGCTGTGCTGATTTTTTTGCGTTTTGTCAGGATATGCCCCTGAATGCTTTTTCCCTTATTCCATAATGCCTGCTCAGCCGGATTTTGTCAAATCCGGCTCCCCCTCATCGTTTGCGACTTATTCTGATATGCCTTTATTTGGAAATATCTTTTGGGGGAGGCAGGAGAAACGCGCGTAAAATAAAAGCGCAGGCGGCAAAAGGGAGGCGGAGACTTTTTTTCCATTCTGTTTTCCCAAAGGAAATCATCTGCCCGGTTTCCGGATCAGTTCCGGCTGCATACTTTCCCCACACAGTTCCCATTTTTGGAGCAAATCCGGAACTTATCAGCAAATCCCAAGAGCTGTTTTTCAGGAAATTCATGATTTTGATTTTTTCTCCCCATGGCACGCGTCCGTTTTGCATCTGCGTGTATGCAAAAACTCTGTCTTTGCCACAAAGGGCTGTCCACTGCGTTTTTTCTGCACAGGGAACCACAGCCCATATCTGAGCATTGTGAAATTTTGTTTTTATATTCAGCAGATGGGAACTCATTTTTCCTGCCGCTGCCGGATCAGGAAAAAACATGATTCCTTCCGGATTTATGTTTTCGGGAAATACCGGCGGCGGAAAGTTTTTTCTGCCAAAACTGTTTTTAAAAAAATCCCTGATTCCCCCTGCAAAAGCATTTCCAAGTGCGGAATTGGCCCGGAGATGAAATGCCAAAGCCGTTTTCATGAATCTGAGGATCATCCGGCACAGAAGAAACCGTCTTTTTGTGCCTGTGCAGTAATTGCTGAAAAACCACAAAGAATTCCGGGTTCTGTAATAACAGCGCCAGACAGCGGAATGATCCGAAGTCCTGCCAATCCAACTGGGATGCAGAACAGCAGAGGCATTGGCTGCCAGCACCTCATAACCGGCTGCCTTAAAACGGGCTCCCCATTCCATGTCATCCCAGTAAATGAAAAATTTCTCATGCCACAGTCCCATTTTCCGAACAGCGGAGGCACGGGCCAGCAGGGAACAGGCAGCCACATAATCCACTGCAAAAACAGCATTCGGATCTTTCAGTGCTTCCGGATGAGGGATATGCCGCGCAACATCTCCCATACGGTAATCAATAAATGCCCCCAGTTCAATCAGTTCATTCGGATTGGCAATATCCATGATTCTGGAACCGCAGATGGCGGCATTGGGATTTTTTTCCATCACGAAAACCAGAGCCTTCAAAGCATTTTTGTCCGCAAGAACATCATTATCCAGCAGCCAGAGATATTTTGCTTCAGGTCTGTTGTGAAGTGCCCGGCGCATTCCCGCGTTGAATCCGCCTGCACCGCCCAGATTTTCCGAATTTTGAAGCAGTTCAATCTC
>JAWKPW010000072.1:0-30456 GCA_041390465.1 Desulfobacterales bacterium
GCCTTGATTTCCTCCCGGAGCACATGCTTTTCCGGATGATAAAATTCCCCGCTTGCCTGTGCAGTCAGTTCATATTCCGAAATCTCGGAAATCCCGGCATCCAGAACCAGAAATTCTTTTCCTGTCCACAGATACAGCAGTTCCCGCATCCAGTTGAACATCAGATCAGGCCAGTCCTCACCGGCCGCATGGATTTCAATTCTTTCCGTGCCTGCGATCCGCTCCCTTTCCGAAAGCAGATCGGAAAGGGCAAAGGCCGCATTGGCAAACAGTTCTTTCGGACTGTCTCCGAAAATCCGCAGACCGAAATCCGCAGTGTGGTCGGTGAGGACATATTTCATGGCACTATCTCCTGGGTGGCAATATAGCTTCTGGCATTCCCCAGCACTGACGAGGTTTTGGCAACAACGGAAAAGACCAGTTCCTTTTTTCCGTCACCGTCCGTATCCCCCACGGCATAATCACTGAGATAACCGGAAATCTGCCGTGTCATCCATTTGGGATAAAGGCCGAAATTGTCCCAGGCCAGACACTCAATCTGGCCGCCGTTGAAGATGCGGACACGGGCAAAAAGTCTGCGCGCCGCATCCTTGCCCCGGTTGACAAGCACCTCATTTTTTCCGTCATTGTCAACATCCGCAATCAGAATCCGCTGGGGCAGATAAAAGCGATCCTGTTCCTGATGGGAGCCGATGGAGGCAGAGGCTTCCATGGGATATTCCAGAAACAGAGCGCTTCCGCCGTAGGGATCAGGGCTTTTCCAGTCATCTTTTCCTTCCGGATCCGCAACCCGGAGATACGTGTCATCCCCGAAGCTCACAGTCAGATCTCGCCCTGAATTGGTCACATCGCCATAATTGAAGCCAAACACATTCACTTTGCTTGGCAGTGTCTGCGTGCCTGTGCCTGCGTACTGACTGCCGTCCCATCTGAGTTCCTCCACCCCCGGAAGGAAAATTTTGCTGATGCCCCGCTGCTGCCCCATGAGCAGACTGCCCCGTTTGGGAACATCAATCACCCGGAAATACCATCGGGCATCGCTTACGATTTTCTGAAAACGGGTTCCGTCCCATTCCAGAACAAAGGAGCGCAGAATTTTGCTGTCTCTGTTGAGATTGCTGACAAAAATTTCAGCTTTTCCGTTTCCGTTGATATCAGCGGCATCCACACTGAGCAGACTGTCAAGGGTCTCACCCTCAATTTCCGCGACTTTGAGAAAGCCGTCTTTGGTGCGTCTGTGCACATGCACATTTTTTTCATCAGCAAAGACAATCTCATTGCTGCCGTCACCGTCTGTGTCACCGATGGACAGACCGATGATGGCGGTTTTGAAGTTTCTGCTTTTCCATACAGATCCCAACTGCGCGGCCGCCTCTCCCAGGCCTGCTGCCGGTCTGCCGCCTTCCGACTCAATCCTTCCCGTCCACAGAGAATCCGGATGTCTGCGGCTTTCATCCACCGTATCCTCCTGGTTTTGGCTTGACGTTTTTTCAGGTTTGGGTTCTCCGAACAGTTCCTCATTCACCTGACTGGCAAAGCGGTCAATATGGGAAATCACATCTCCGCTGTCTCCGCTTTCGTTGAAATTCATCCTTGTCCGGCCTGCGGAAACCTCCAGCAGCCGGGCATCGGTGCTGATTTTTTCTCCCATTGCCGTAAGGCTTCCGAAGACCACATAATCGGCTCCATGCTTTTTTCCCAGCGCGGCAGCGGCTTTTTCATCCATTCCGGAAAAGCCTTCCGCAGCCTGCGCAACGATTTCCCGGCCAAGGGGAATCATTTCCCCTTCCCGTGTGAGCCGTGTGCCCAGCATATCCTGAATCCCGTTTTTCAGAAAGGAAAGATCCTTTTCAGAATGGATCTGAAAGGGAAGAATCAGCACTTTCCGAGGTTCCTTCGCAAGTGCCGGCTGGCAGAAAACTGCCGGAAGCAGCATTGCGAGGCAGATGATATGAATCTGTGTTTTTCTCAATGGTGTTTTCTCCTGTCATGATTATTTTCAACAAATACAACTGCCTGATATAAAATATCGGTTCCGGCCCGGCAAACGGCCGCGCAGAAACTTATATCCGGTATGCATATAATAGAGAAATGGGCAAAATGTGTCAATTGCAAAGCGACATGTTTTCAGGGTGGAAGGCTGTGTGAAAAAAAAATACTGAAAAAATATTTATCCTTTGAATCATATTTAAAATATGATATACGACAAAGTAAATGGACAATGCCGGTTTTTTCCTTTTCCCGTGCCGGAATGATCCGGAATTCCGGGGACATGCTGTTTCGGCAGGCAAAGGAGCCGGGAGAATCGCTACGGTAAACGAAAACTGCAAGGAGGGTGACATGGCGATCAAAGTGCTTATCAAAAGAAAGGTTTCGGAAAGCAGGGAAAAGGAACTGGGTGGACTTCTCAGGCAGCTCAGAAGCCTGACCATGAACCGTGCCGGTTATATTTCCGGTGAAACCTTGAAGCGTGTTGACAAACCCGGAGAAAATCTGGTGATCAGCACCTGGCAGTCTCCGGATGACTGGCGGGAATGGGTGCTCAGCAGAGAACGTGCCGAGATTCAGGACAGGATTGATACCCTTCTGGGAGAAAAAACAGAATACGAAATCTATACGTACTGACAGATGCCGTTTGCAGGATGATAATCCGGGACAGTCTTTCCGCAGCTCCGGCAAAGGCCGGGGCTGTCAAGTTCTTTTAAAAAATCTCCTGAGAGCGGGACTGTTGAGCCCTTTGCAGAAAGTTTTCCTCATGATGGAAATAACAAATTGCATTTATTGGTGAAAAAGCGATATGCTTAATCGGACGGCATATCTTCCCGGGAAAAAAAGGTGATCCGGTTGCGTCCGCCTTCCTTGGAGGCAAACATGGCCATATCCGCCCTTTTGACAAAAACTTCCGGATCCTCTCCCGGACAGTATTCAGCCACACCGATACTCACAGTGATATGCACCTCCCTGCCGCATCGGGCTGCAAATTTCTGCGCGGACACCGCATCCCCTATTCTCCGGGCAGCATTTCGAGCCTCTTCCGAGCCGGTTTCCGGCAGAAGTATGGTGAATTCCTCCCCTCCGTAACGGTAGGCGGAATCCATCCTGCGGAGCATTCTCCGGATGGTCTGTCCCAAATTTGCCAGCACCAGATTGCCTGCCAGATAGCCGTATATGTCATTGTAGGATTTGAAATGGTCGATATCCAGGAGAAGAAGGGACAGGGGACGCCGATACCGGGTGCAGCGTTGGGTCTCCAGTTTCAACTGCCGGTAAAAATGCCGGACATTGTAAAGCTGGGTCAGATCATCGGTAACAATCAGTTTTTCCAGTTCCTCCCTGAGACTGCGCTCCCGGAGCACCCGTCTGAGCCGCAGCAGCAGTTCCTCAAACCGCACCGGCTTGAAAACAAAATCACTGGCTCCTTTTTTGATGACCTCCTCATAGGAATAATCTCCGCTGTATCCGGTCATCACAATGACTTCCGTGTTGTATTCCTCCTGCCGGATCCGTCCGGTCAGTTCCAGACCGTTCATGCCGGGCATCATAATATCGGTAATCACAACATCCATGGAACCATGTTTGAGTTTGTCAAGCGCCTCCTCCCCGCTGGCTGCCATATGGGAACTGTATCCGGCTGTTTCCATAAATTCTTTCATCAGATATCTTACGGTCATATCATCATCAACGATCAGGATATGGATATGATCTCCGGAAAAATCCTGCGTCTGCAAAAGTTTCTCTGATGGATCACAACGGATTTGTCTGTTTGTGAGACCTGACTCGGGAATTGTGATATGGGAGCCGATTTCACTGTCTGCGGTAATCCGGTTGCGTCCCCGCTCCTTGGAAACAGACAGAGCCCTGTTTGCTCTGCTGATGAAGGTTTCCGGATTTTCGCCCGGGCAGTATTCAGCCACCCCGATGCTCATGGTGATATCCACTTTTTCACCGGCTCTGATCTCGAATCTTTCAGCAGATACCGCATCTGCAATTCTTCGGGCCGCATTTTTGGCCTCCCCGCCTCCGGTCTCAGGCAGAAGGATCATAAATTCATCGCCTCCGTAACGGTAGGCTGAATCCATCCTGCGAAGGGTCCTCCGGATGGTCTGTCCCAGTTTTGCCAGCATGTGGTTGACAGCCAGATGCCCGTAGGTGTCATTGTGGAATTTGAGATGATCAATATCCAGCAGAATCAGGGAAAGGGGATTGCTGTACCGGATGCTGCGGCCTGTCTCCAGTTTCAACTGCCTGTCAAAATGGCGAAAGTTGTACAGTTGGGTCAGATCATCGGTAATGGCCAGTTTCTGCAGTTTCTCTTTCAGATAGCGTTCCCGCAGAACCCGTTTGAGCCGCAGCAGCAGTTCCTCAAACCGAACCGGTTTGAAAACAAAATCACTCGCACCCCTGCGGATGACCTCCTCATAGGAGTAATCCCCGCTGTACCCGGTCATGACAATGATCTCACTGTTATGTTCCTGCCGGATCAGTCCGGTCAGCTCCAGTCCGTCTATGCCGGGCATCATAATATCCGTAATCACGACATCCATGGAACGGTTTCCGAGCGTGGCAATGGCTTCCTCTCCGCTGGCCGCCATATGGGAAGTGTATCCCACAGTTTCCATAAATTCGTTCATCAGATACCGTACTGTTGCATCATCATCAACGATGAGGATATGGATATCCTTGCTGGGAAAATTCTGTGACACCTCAAAATGGCTTTTTCTGCTCATAGGGTCTGCATCCGGGTTGACATACTGAGTATCAATCTGATAATAGTGCAGTTTATTTTTTATGCCAATTAAGGGGCCAAAATCCGGAATCAGCAGAAACAGGCATTGAAAAACCGACTTGTCAGACCGATTTTGTAACCAACTGATTTTACATTGCTGAACAGAACCTTAATTCGCATTTTCAACGGCCTTTCAGTATAGTGGGAATATGCCTTTGTGTCAACTCAGTTTTGACCGGCTGGGAATCCCTTTTTCAATATTTTATGAAAGTATCAGAAAGTCTTTATGGAAAATATCAGAAATTTCAGTATTATCGCACATATTGATCATGGCAAATCCACCCTTTCAGACCGGCTGATTCAGGCCGCAAAGATTATCTCTGACCGGGATTTCCATGATCAGATCCTTGACAGCATGGATATTGAGCGCGAGCGCGGCATCACCATCAAAAGCCAGACGGTCTGCCTTCCCTATACGGCAAAAGACGGGAAACTGTACTGGCTCAACCTGATTGACACCCCGGGCCATGTGGATTTCAGTTATGAGGTCTCCCGCGCGCTGGCCTCGTGTGAGGGAGCCTTTCTGCTTATCGATGCCAGTCAGGGGGTGGAAGCCCAGACCCTGGCCAATCTGTATCTGGCTTTGGATCACAATCTGGAGGTCATTCCGGTCATCAACAAGATTGATCTGCCCTCGGCTGACATTGAACGGACCAAGGAGCAGATCTCTGAAGATCTGGGACTGGATCCGGAAACCGCAATTCTGGCTTCCGCCAAGATGGGAACCGGCATTGCGGATGTGCTGGAAGGGGCAGTGCGTCTGCTGCCTCCGCCATCCGGTGATCCGGAAGCGCCCTTAAAAGCCCTGATCTTTGATTCCCATTATGATTCCTTCCGGGGAACCATTGTGCATTTCCGGGTGTTTGACGGCAGAATCCGGCCCGGGGACATGATCAAATTCATGTCCAATGAGGCTGTTTACAAAGTGGAGGAAGTGGGCATTTTCCAGATTGTCCGGGTTCCGCAGAAGGAACTTTCCGCCGGCCAGGTGGGATACATGATCGCGGGCATCAAAACCGTGAGTGACACCCGGTGCGGTGATACCATCACCCACAAATCCCGGCCCTGCACTGCTCCCAAATCCGGTTTCCGGGACACCAAGCCCGTGGTGTTTTCCTCCATTTATCCGGTGGCTTCGGATGAGTATGAAGATCTGGCCGCGGCCATTGAAAAACTCAAGCTCAATGACGCATCCCTGATTTATGAAAAGGATTCCTCTGTGGCCCTGGGCTTCGGATTCCGCTGCGGATTTCTGGGGCTGCTGCATCTGGATGTGGTGCAGGAACGGCTGGAGCGGGAATACGATCTCTCCCTGATTCTGACTGCTCCGTCTGTGCGCTATGAAATTGTCATGAATGACGGACAGACCCTGATCATTGACAATCCCGCCCTGTATCCGGACCCGACCCGGATTCAGAGCACGCGTGAACCCTATATCCGGGCTGCCATCATTGTGCCGGATCGCTATATGGGCGCTGTCATGACGTTGTGCCTGGAACGCAGGGGCATGAGCAAAAATTACCAGTATCTCACCAGCAACCGTCTGGAAATGATTTTTGAAATGCCGCTGGCCGAGGTGATTTATGATTTCTATGACCGGCTCAAATCCGTGACCCAGGGATACGGTTCCTTTGATTATGAAATCACGGATTACCGGGAAACCGATCTGGTCAAACTGGATATTCTCATCAACGGCGAAAAAGTGGATGCCCTGTCCCAGCTTGTGCATCGGGATCGGGCTGTGGAGCGGGGAAGAATGGCCTGTGACAAACTCAAAGAGGAAATTCCCCGGCAGATGTTCAAGATAGCCATTCAGGGAGCCATCGGTGCAAAGATTGTTTCCCGTTCCACCATATCGCCCTTCCGCAAGGATGTGACAGCCAAATGTTATGGGGGCGACATTACCCGGAAACGCAAACTTCTGGAAAAACAGAAAAAAGGGAAGAAACGCATGAAAATGGTGGGACAGGTCATGATTCCCCAGTCTGCGTTTCTGGCTGTGCTGAAAACAGACAATGAATAGGAGAAACAAGAATGGGGATGACCATAACAGAAAAGATTCTTGCAGCCCATGCCGGTCTGGACAACGTTGTCCCCGGCGATTTGATCAATGCAAAGGTGGATATTGCTTTGGGCAATGACATCACAGCGCCCATAGCCATCCGGGAGTTCCGGGAAAGCGGCGCGAAAAAGGTTTTTGACAAAGACCGGGTGATTCTGGTTCCGGATCATTTTGTTCCCAACAAGGACATTGCCTCGGCCATGCAGGCCAAAGAACTGCGGGATTTTGCAAAGGAACAGAATCTGACCTGGTTTTTTGACGCGGGGGAAATGGGAGTGGAGCATTCCCTGCTGCCGGAAAAAGGGCTGGTGCTGCCCGGAGATTTGGTCATCGGAGCGGACAGTCATACCTGCACTTACGGCGGATTGGGAGCCTTTTCCACCGGCATCGGCAGCACGGATTTGGCTGCGGCCATGATTACCGGTGAGGTCTGGCTTAAGGTTCCGGAAAGCATCAAATTTGTTTACAAAGGCTCTCTCAATCCCTGGGTGGAGGGAAAAGACCTGATCCTTTACACCATCGGCGACATTGGGGTGGACGGCGCGCTGTACATGGCTATGGAATTTGCCGGCCCCGTGATTGAGCAGATGGGCATGGCCGGACGGCTTACAATGGCCAATATGGCCATTGAGGCAGGCGGGAAAAACGGCATCATTGCACCGGACAGGGAAACCGAAACCTATGTTTCCCAGCGGGCTGTCCGAAAATATGCCGTGTATCAGAGTGACACAGACGCGGCTTATGCCAAAGTGATTGAACATGATGTCAGCAGGATAGAACCCCAGGTAGCGTTTCCCCATCTGCCGGAAAACACGCGGGGCATCAGTGAAGTCGGAGATATTATTATAGATCAGGCCGTCATCGGTTCCTGCACCAACGGACGAATCGAGGACATGCGCTCTGCCGCGGCAGTGCTCAAAGGCAACAAAGCTGCCAAAGGTGTGCGTCTGATTATCATTCCCAGCACACCGTATGTATACAACACCGCCCTGAAAGAGGGACTGTTTGATATCTTCACAGAAGCCGGAGCCATCATCAGCCCTCCCACCTGCGGCCCCTGTCTGGGCGGTTATATGGGCATTCTTGCCAAAGGCGAGCGTGCCATCGCCACCACCAACCGAAATTTTGTGGGACGCATGGGACATCCGGAAAGCGAGGTGTATCTGTCCAATCCCGCAGTCGCGGCAGCTTCTGCCGTGCTGGGGAAAATTGGAAGTCCTGCGGAAGTGGTGAAGCTGTGATGCGCGGAGGCTGGGCACTTGGAACCGGGGGCTGGAGGCTGTGGGCATTGGATCGGGGAGCAGGCTGCTGGACCTTGGGAATTCGCGGCTGGATGCTGAAAACAGAGGAGTATGAGGAGATATGTCCGGAATCATTCGATGAGGACTGGGGCACAGGCGGCTGGGCTCTGGATAACGGGGAATGGATGCAGGGAACCGGAGAGTACGGGGAGTGGTGCGAAGAATCAGCCGATGAGGACTGGGGAGCAGGCGGCTGGGCTCTGGGAACCTGCGGCTGGATGCTGGAAACCGGAAGACAGAGACCGAAAACAGAGGACCGTGTCTGGGTTCTGAGAATCGACGATCAGGATCAGCGAATGCTGTACTGACAAAACTCCCCGTCACCCGGGGCATGATCTGCAATTTTCAGACAAAATAGGGAACAGTTATGAAAATATCAGGAAAAATATGGAAATTCGGGGATGATGTGGATACGGATCTGATTATTCCGGCCCGGTATCTCAACACCAGTGATCCCAAAGAACTGGCAAAGCACTGCATGGAAGACGCGGATCCCGCATTTGCGGAAAAAGTGGGAAAAGGGGACATCATCGTGGGCGGCAAGAACTTCGGCTGCGGTTCCTCACGGGAGCATGCTCCCATTGCCATCAAGGCTGCCGGAGTCTCCTGCGTGATTGCCAAAAGTTTTGCCCGGATTTTTTACCGAAATTCCTTTAATATGGGGCTTCCCATACTGGAATGTGAGGATACGGACAAACTGGAAACCGGAGGAACCCTTTGGGTGGATTTTGACTCCGGAGAGATTATCCGGCAGGAAACAGGGGAATGTTTTTCCTCCCGCCCCATTCCGCCCTTTATGCAGGAACTGGTGCAGAGCGGGGGCCTGATGAAGCATATTCAGAAACGCCTGCATGGATGAAAACCGGAATTTGGAAACCGGATCAGGATTCATGCAAGGCGATTTCCGGAAAAAAACAGATCACCTCAGACCTGTGAAATTTTCAGCACTTTCTGAATCAGGCTTCGGGCACCCTCAGCTTTGGCACACAGGCGGGGATTGATATGCCGCAGTTCAGAGGAAGGATCGAACAACGATCTGATCAGCAGTTATAGCAATTCTCTGGTGAAACCATACGTTGCGGAAGGCAAAGCCGATTCTCCGCAGATTTTGAACCGTGCTGTCTGTTTTTTGTGTCCTTTGTGCCTTCTTTGTGTCCTTTGTGGTTAAAATTTCAAAGGAGAATCGGTATTATTCCTGTTTCAGGGAAATTGGCATTGCCTTCCAAATCCTTTTTGCATTTTCCCTGAAACAGCGTGATGGTGAATTTCCCATCGTATTCTTCGGAAATGTGCATGGCATCCGCGCCGGAATCGCCTCTGCCTTCGGTCAGGCAGTCAAATAATTCGGCATCTTCCAAATTCAGCATGGTTTTGACGCACAGACACACAAAGGCCAGGGATTCGGGTTGTCTGCATCAGTGATTCCCAGTTCCTCAGCCGCATGCTGCCGGACAGCCTCTGTCACTGAAATCAGAAGCTGATCAATAATGGCAGCATGAATATTCATGTGTTTTTTTCTCCGGTATTACTTCCTGCCCGCAAGGATTCCCGAATCGTTGGGCGTTTGGGCAGGAATGCGGTGAATGTCCTTTATTCCTGCCTCCTCCAGCATTTCCGTGAGCTGCCCTTCGGTATAGGCACGGCCTCCGGAGGTTCCCAGCAGCATATTGATGGAGAAAAGCGCGGGAAACAGGGGCCCGTCCGCGCTGTTGCGCAGAATGAATTCATGGATGAATATCCTTCCGCCCGGTTCCAGCGCATCTGCGGCCTTGCGAACCATCATGCGGCAGGCATCCGGCCCTTCTCCGTGAAGGATGTGCGAAAGCCAGACTGCATCGTATTTCCCCTGAATTTCATCTTCCAGATAATTTCCCGGCATGAAATCAATTCGTTCCGAAAGCCCGAACTTTGCGATGGTGTTCCGGGCAAAGGGTTCAGTGGTCGACAGATCAAACACTGTGGCACGGAGTCGGGGATTGGCTAAGCAGAAATGAATGGCATAGGTTCCGGGGCCTCCGCCCATATCCAGCAGATGCTGTCTGCCGGAAAGATCAATGGTCTGAACCAGCCGGGGAGCCAGATTCATGGCCATATTGAACATGCCCATCAGAAAACTCTCCCGTGTTTCCGCATCCCCGTGAACCGCTCTGCGCCGCACTGCTTTTCCGGTTCTGACAGCCTCATCCAGCCGGGACCAGGATTCCACCAGATGATGATGGTGCATGATCATATAACCGGTGTAGGCAGGGGAGTTTTTGCAGAGAAAGGAAAGGGAGACCGGAGTATTGGCAAATTTTTCCTCTTTTTTGCACAAAAGCTCCATTGCACACAGCGCATTGAGCAGCCGGGTCATGGCATCTTCATCCGCACTGCATTTTTCGGCAATTTCCGCGCCGGTCCTCTGCTCTTCCCCAATGAGGGAAAAGACATCCAGTTTCACTGCCGCGTGCAGGGTGCAGGTTTTCCAATAATAACCGGATAATTCAATCAGTTTTCCCGGATTCCATTCTGTGTGGTTCATAAACTTTCTCCTTTTGTCCGGAAATAAAAAAAAGCGGCATAAATGGTCTGTCAAAAAAGTTTCTTTGCATTTTGAGGAGTCCAAACGGAAAGTTTGGGAGTCTGGCAAACTTTCCGTTTTGCACTCCGCCGCAGTTTTTTCTGAATGGGAAAAAAATTATTTGACAGAATCAATAAGCTTCCCGTCTGTGCCTGTGCCATAAACAAGGTGGAAGCTTGTTTTACCTTAAACCAAAACGCTGATCCCATTGCCTGAATTTTTCCACTTTTTCCTGACCGTATTTTTCCAGTTTTCTGAGAATATCTTCCGTGCTGTGTTCCCGGAAAATGGTTTCAGGATTTTTGGAATAGAATTTGTCCGCATAGGCAATAATTTCCTCTTCCAGATTTTGCGGCTGCATGTCCCGCAGGGGAAGGGGCAGCCACTGTTTCTGAATATCGGAAATCAAGATGCCTGTGCCGATATGACGTTCACACACCAGCGCGTGCCGGGGCAGTCCTTTTTCCTCCAGCAGTTTCCTGCCCAGAATTCCGTGACAGACATAGGAATGCATACCATAACATCCCATTTCAGGCATATTGGTCATAAACATGGCAATATCATGGAGCATCGCGGCTTCCTCAATAAATTTCATATCCGGATTCAGATCGGAAACCTGCCGGGCCGTGTCCAGCGCCCGCTGTGCCACCAGTCTGCCGTGCGTGACAATGATTTCATGCAGACGGGAGCCGGGCTTGTAAAATTCATCAATCAGATCAATGGGATTCATAATACATCTTTCCTCATTGCCTTACACAGTTGCACCGCTGATTTCGGCTGTGCCCAATCAGCGGGTGCAGAGTTTTCAGAAAAACCGGATTTTTCGGAAAAATCCGGTTTTTTTGCCTGCACAGTTGTGCCGCTGATTTCGGCTGCGCGCGATCAGCAGGGGATTTGCACAATGCAAACTTTCAGGAGCAGAGTTTTCAGAAAAACCGGATTTTTTTCGAAAAATCCGGTTTGTTGAGTTCAGGAAGACTGCCGGTTAAAAAACACCGCTGACCGCAAATCTGTTTTTCGGACAGACTCAGGATGCAGTCCGAGACATCAGCACGCCCTGAATAAAGGGATCTATCTCTCCATCCAGCACACTGTAAACATTGCCAATATCCAGACCGATCCGATGATCTTTTGCCATCTGGTAGGGATGAAGCACATAGGAACGGATCTGATTGCCCCAGGCAATGTCATCCTTGGCATCGTTGACTTCCTGCATCTTTTCATCCTGCTTGCGCTTCTCATGGTCATAAAGCCGGGCGCGAAGCACTTTCATGGCCATATCCTTGTTCCGGTGCTGGGATTTTTCCTGCTGGCACTGCACCACAATGCCGGTGGGCAGATGGGTGATGCGAACAGCACTGCTGGTTTTGTTCACATGCTGTCCGCCGGAACCGCTGGCACGGAACACATCAATCCGCAAATCCTTGTCCTCGATTTCCACCACGATTTCATTGTCCAGTTCAGGAAACACAAATACAGATGCAAAAGAGGTATGGCGCTTGCCGCCCGCGTTAAAGGGCGAAATCCGCACCAGACGGTGAATCCCTTTTTCTGATTTGAGATAACCGTAAGCGTATTTTCCCTCGGCTGTGAAGGTTGCGCTTTTGATTCCGGCCTCGTCCCCGGGCTGCAGATCAATGAGTTCACTTTTGAAGCCCTTGCGCTCCACCCATCTGTTGTACATCCGAAACAGCATTTCCGCCCAGTCCTGGGCCTCGGTTCCGCCTGCGCCCGCGTTGATGGAAATGATGGCATTGTTCTGGTCATTTTCTCCATCCAGCATCAGATCCAGAGAATACTGCCGAATCCGGTTTTCCATCTCCTGAATCTGGCCCATTGCCTCTTCCGCAGCTTCCGCATCATCCTCTTCCACTGAAAGTTCCAGCAGAACCGCGCTGTCTTCCAGTTCCCTGTGCAGCCGGGTGAAGGTTTCAATGCTGTCTGTAATCAGGGAACGTTCCTTGAGAATGGTTTTGCCTTTTTCCGGATTGTCCCAGAATCCCTCTTTGGAAATAATTTTTTCAATTTCCTCCAGCCGTTTTTCCTTGCCGGCCAGGTCAAAGATACTCCCTGAGTTTTTCCATCTGCCGCTGAAGATTTTTTACTGTCTGTTTGGGTTCAACAATCATTTTCTTTCCTCCCTGTGATAAAGGTATGCGTATCTGCTGAAAATTTCCTGCCTTTTCCGGTTCAATCCGAAATATGGCATATCTGTCAAATATATATATTTTTCTGCATGAAAGCAATTATAAAAAAGTGCCAGGTGTTCGGTGTTCAGTTTCACCTGACACCTGACACCTGACACTTGACACCTGACACCTAATTAAAGTGTCAGGTTTTCGGTGTTCAGTGTTCGGTTTCACCTGACACCTGACACTTCACACCCGAAACCTGACACTTCACACCTGACACCTTCATTTACCGCCACATAATATCCGGTTCTTTCCGCAGGGGCAGCCGGTGATATTTGAATTTGGGATATCCGATCATCATCACGCCAAAACTGACATTTCCTTTGGGAAGAGCCAGGGATTCCTGCAAAGGCGGCCACAGATTTGCCGCAAGGTTGAAATATCCTGCCCAGCATGCGCCAAGCCCCAAAGGTGCGGCCGCGAGTTCCAGACAGGTCAGGGCAATGGTGCAGGCCGCAGGCGCCGATCCGTCAGCTTTGGGCGCATGGGCCACAATCAGATGGGGTGCATTCCGGCAGATGGCATCTTTTCCCTTATCCCATGCTGTTACAACCCGTTCCAGGTGAAGGGGGCCGGCCAAGGGATTCTTTTCTTCAATCATATGCCGCATCCAGTCTGCCACCTGTGCAGTCATTTTCCGCACCTCTGCGGTATCATGCACAGCAAGCCACTGCACCGGCTGCCCGTTGTGTCCGGAAGGAGCGAATCCTGCAATCCGTATCAGATTGGAAAGTGTATCCTGATCCACTGTTTTTTCTTTATACACCCGGATGGAACGTCTGGCGCGCAGAAAATGCTCAGCCTGTTCCGGGTTCAAAGCAAGTTCCTTTCTGACAGGCGGGCATTCTTCTGCCGGCATGTTTTTAAGGGAAAGCGCGCCGGTGGGACATACGGCCACACAATGGCCGCAGTTGATGCACATCTGCTCCGCATCCCGGCAGGGTTCGGGAACGGTTTTTCCGTCAAAAGCAATAATCCCGATGGGACATTCTGCTGCGCAGATACCGTCACGCACACATTTTTCCGTATCCACCGTAAAAAGAGGCATATTTTTTCCTTTTTCAAAAAATAGAAATTTCAAGACGTTTTGCGAAATTCCGGATTCCGGCTTTAAGCGAAATGACGATTGAAGCAAACAACTGCCAATTTTGAATCTGTGACCTGCAGAAAAACCGGATTTTTCCGAAAAATCCGGTTTTTCTGAAAACGCCGCACCCGAAAATTTATGCTGTCGCACTTAACAACAGTTGCCTCATTCCGTCAAAAGCAGGATTTTCTGCATTCCGGTTTCATGCAAAACACAAAAAAAGCCTTTATGCCAAAGGGCATAAAGGCTTTTGTATATATAAAGAGGAAACAGGCAGATTACATCATTCCGCCCATTCCACCCATGCCGCCCATTCCGCCGCCCGGAGGCATTGGCATGTCAGGTTTTTCTTCGGGTTTGTCTGCCACCATTGCCTCTGTGGTCAGCATAAGAGATGCCACACTGCCTGCATTCTGCAGAGCAAAACGGGTCACTTTGGTCGGGTCAATGACACCGGCTTCAATCAGATCTTCATACACATTTGTGGCAGCATTGTAGCCGAATGCGCCTTCGCTGTTTTTGACCTTGTCTATGACAACAGAGCCTTCCATGCCCGCGTTATTGGCAATCTGACGCAGGGGTTCTTCCATGGCCCGCATCACAACCTTCACGCCCATTTTCTCTTCTGCGGGGAGTTCAACACCTTCCAGCGCTTTCAGACAGCGCACCAGGGCCACGCCGCCGCCCGGAACAATGCCTTCTTCCACTGCGGCGCGAGTTGCATTGAGAGCATCTTCCACGCGGGCTTTTTTCTCTTTCATTTCGGTTTCTGTGGCTGCACCCACATTGATCACTGCCACGCCGCCGATGAGTTTTGCCAGCCGTTCCTGCAGTTTTTCACGATCATAATCGGATGTGGTTTCATCAATCTGTGCACGGATCTGTTTCACACGGCCTTCCAGAGCGGAACGGGAACCTGCACCGTCAACGATGGTGGTGTTGTCTTTGTCAATGCTGATGCGTTTGGCTTTGCCCAGATCCGTCAGGGTCATGTTTTCCAGTTTCAGGCCCACATCTTCGGAAATCACCTGACCGCCGGTCAGAATGGCAATGTCTTCCAGCATGGCTTTTCTTCTGTCACCGAATCCGGGGGCTTTGACAGCAGCCACCTGCAGTGTGCCTCTGAGTTTGTTCACCACCAGTGTTGCCAAGGCTTCGCCTTCCACATCTTCAGCAACAATCAGAAGAGGTTTGCCCATTTTGGCAACCTGTTCCAGAATCGGCAGCAAATCTTTCATGCTGCTGATTTTTTTCTCATTGATGAGGATATAGGGATCATCCAGAGAAACCACCATTTTTTCGGAATCTGTCACGAAATAGGGGGAAAGATAACCGCGATCAAACTGCATGCCTTCCACCACATCCAACGTGGTTTCCATGCTTTTGGCTTCTTCCACTGTGATGACGCCCTCTTTGCCAACCTTGTTCATGGCTTCTGCAATGATGTTGCCGATGGTTTCATCATTGTTTGCGGAGATGGTTCCGACCTGGGCGATTTCCCGCTGATCCTTGGTGGGCTTGCTCATGGCATGGAGTTCTTTGACCGCCACTTCCACAGCCTTGTCAATGCCGCGTTTGAGGGCCATGGGATTGTTGCCGGCCGCGACCAGTTTCTGGCCTTCCTCATAGATGGCTCTGGCAAGAACTGTTGCAGTGGTGGTTCCGTCACCGGCCATGTCACTGGTCTTGCTGGCAACTTCCTTCACCATCTGTGCGCCCATGTTTTCAAACTTGTCTTCCAGTTCGATTTCTTTGGCAACTGTCACACCGTCCTTGGTGACTGTGGGGGAACCCCAGGATTTGTCAATCACCACATTTCTTCCCTTGGGTCCCAAAGTGACCACCACAGCATCAGCAAGGGTTTTCACCCCGTTGAGCATGGCTTCACGGGCTTTCATGTCATATTTGATTACTTTCGCCATCTTAACTATCCTCCGTATATCTTCAAATGAATCCTGTTTTCAGTAAATGGTGACCGCATCCCTGACTTTGTTATCCGATAATGCCCAGAACATCATCTTCGCGCATAATCAGATATTCTTCGCCATCAATCTTGACTTCCGTGCCAGCGTATTTTCCAAAGAGAATCCGATCCCCTTCTTTCACTTCCAGGGCAACTCTTTCGCCTTTGTCATTGATTTTGCCGTTTCCCACAGCAACAACTTTGCCCTCTGCCGGTTTTTCCTTTGCGGTATCCGGAATGATAATGCCGCCTTTGGTTTTGGTTTCCTCTTCCATGCGCTGTACCAGAATGCGATCCTGCAACGGTCTCAGTTTCATACTCTTCTCTCCTTTATTATGCTGAATTTAAAATGATATATTGGTTTTTACTTTTATGTCACGAAACAATAACCACCGACAAAGTTTTGTAAAGACCCCGCGGTGATTTTTTTTCATTTTTGGGACAGAAATTTTCCTGATTTGTCAAAATCATCTGTTATGACAAACTGTTGCATTCACAAACAGACACAGACGCTTCCCATCTGCATCAGAAAAAAATCCCCCCTGTCTGCGGGCACATTTGCCTTTTGCAGATTTTTATACAAAAAAACAGAAAGTTCCGAAAAATCATTTCACATGGGCAAAGATGAATCTGCACAAAATGGCAGATTCATCCCTCAGACAGTGAAACTGTTTTTTCCGGAACGCTGCATGTATCGCACAAGAATAATTCGCCCTGAAACGGCTGACTTTTCAGACATGATTTAAGGAGTACTGTCTGCGCTTTTTGCGGATGTATCCGCTGCCCCGTCCGTTTTTGTGCCGGCACTTTCTTCCTTTTTGGCTGACGTTCCGGCAGTATTTTTGGATTTGCTGGCATAATCGGTTACATACCATCCACCGCCCTTGAGGTGAAAACTGTTCATGGACATGAGTTTATGAAGTTTTCCTGAACAGTGACTGCACCCGGCAGGCGGCGCATCCGACATTTTCTGCCACACTTCCTCCACCTTCCCGCACTGTTCACATTCATACTCATAGATAGGCATTGCACAAACCTCCTGTGTCAGAAATATAAAAAATGATGAAGAATTAACAGATTATCCGGAGAACCGGTCAATTTTGAACTAAAAAATAGAACCTCTTTTACTTTTGTCAAGAATGGCCTTGTGTTTTTTTCAAAAAAAAGCTGCCCGGGGGATTTGATCGTCCGGATGAAATGCGGAAAGACAATCTCCCTGATTTTCATAAGGTTTTCATCAAGGAAGGAACAAAGAAGACCGGGAAATCCCCGGTCTTTTTTTCAGGGGGCAAAAAAGTTTTTTTCTTATCCTTTGGAACCCAGCCGCAGACCGCCGTGAACAAAATACACATCCCCGGTCATGGATTCATTCCGGTAAAGGTCACCCACCAGCATGGCCACTTCCTCAGACTCTGCCAGTCTGCCGATGGGAATTTCGTCTGTGATTTCTGGTTCATGTTTTTTGACCATATCCCTTCCCACATATCCGGGGGCCGCAGCCGCGCACCTGATTTTATCGGCCAGCCTTCTGCGAAAAGATTCGGCAGTGACGGCTTTGGGCATCACCGAGATGGCAGCCTTGGTGGAGGAATAATTGATCTGGCCTTCGGTTCCCGAAGAGCCTGTGGAGGAAATCAGGCAGATCAGGCCCCGGCAGTTTTGGTTAATCATGCGTTCCGCTCATTTCCGCACAGTGAGAAACACACCGGTCAGATTGATGTCTGTGACCATCTGAAAATCCCCGGAGACATTTTTTTTGTCACTTTTCCGCTCTGTCTGTCCGGCGAGACCATCATGCCGTCCCGGATGATTCCCGCAAAAGGGTCACACCAGATTGATCTGTCCGAATTTTTCTATGGCTGTGTCAGCCAGCTTGGCGCAGTCCTCCTCTTTGCAGACATTGCAGAGAACAGAAAGCACCTCGCCGCCCATATCTTTGATCTCTGCCTCTGCCTGTGTCAGCAGTTTCCCGGAAATATCCGCGATCACCACTTTGCCCCCGTTTTTTACCCAATGTTTGGCAAGACACAGCCCGATACCTCCGCCACCGCCTGTGACAATCCCCACAGTTCCTTTGATTTCCAGCATGTTTTCCTCCTTTTTTTGATTGATTGCCAAAACAGATGTTTCAGCCAGCCGGATTTCCGTTTTTTTAATGAAAAACAGATTTTTTGCAATGTCTGCCGGTTCTGTGATTTGATCTGAAACAGAACTCAGGAATTTTCCCTGTATTTTCAGCATGTATCTGAAAATCAGGCGGTCATTTCCCTTTGGCCGTCATTGCGGAGAACCCCGGAATCCAGTGTGTTGAATCTGCTGCGGATACCAATTTTCTCCGGCATGACGATCCTGTGCCGCATCCGCAGAAAAAAACAGAAATCAAAAAAATATTATAAAAAAAATCAAACAACTGCATTTATGCAAACGGTGTTTCACTTGATTTGTCACTTTGATTGTGGCACTGTGCAGTCATAAGTCATAATGGGAATGGGGTCAGCCCGTCTGAAACATTGCGGAAGAGATTTCAGGCTCCTGCAAAAAAGCATCAGAACCTTGACCGGGCAGAAACAGTTGCCAATGCTGTCACCCGAATTTGAGGATCATATGAAATATGATGCCATCATTGTAATGGGCGCTGCTGTATGCAGAGGGGGAAAGGCCAGTCCGGCGCTTCGCAGGCGAGTGATGCACGGCATCCGGCTTTTCAGGCAGGAAAAAGCTGATTGCCTGCTCTTTACCGGAGGAGTGGGGAAATATCCGCCTGCAGAAGCTGCGGTGATGCGGCAGTTGGCGCTTGCGCAAGGCATTGCGGGAGAGCGGATTGTCACGGAAGAAAAAGGAGATTCAACCTTTGCGAGCGCGGCCTGCTGTGCCCGGATCATGCAGGAACATCACTGGCAGTCGGCCCTGATTGTGTCAGATTCTTTTCATATTCTCCGCTCGGTTTTCATTTTCCGGCTGTTTGGCATCCGGACAGAGGGAAATGGAACAAAGGAGGGAAGAACCGCCATCGGACCTCTGCGCTGGTGGCTTTGGCACGTGCGGGAAGGGATCGCTCTGCTGTGGTATGGCATACGGTATGTTCACGGAAGGGTGAAACAGAAGACAGAAGTTGTCTGATTTCAGGCTGTCCGGAACAAAAGATCCATTTATTCCTTGACTTTCATACCGCAATTTATGAATAAATGATTATCCTTTTTTCTGGCAGTTCCATATTACCGGATTCCGGCTTTCGCAGGAATGACGCAGCAGCAGAAAACTGGATTTTTTGCAGGATCGTCAGTTTTGCACAGAAAAAGACTCTGTGTGTGTCTGTGGAAACTCTGCATCACGCTGCGATAAAAAACAGGTGGTCAAGCGGTTTGATCCGCCGTCAGATTTTGGAGACTGTCTGAGGGACAGACTCTTTCCAAAATTCCTTACAACCGGTTTTTCTGAAAACATTGCAAAGGAGGAAAACACCATGGAAAACACATCAGGCAGGGGCATGAAACTTGGCGTGAACGGATTCGGGCGCATTGGCAAACTTACGGTATGGCATCATGCCGCCCGGAAGTTTTTCAGTGAAATCGTTGTGAATCTGGGACGGGAAGTGGGAACTTCCCTGGAAGACATTGCCCATTATCTGGAAAGGGATTCCACCTATGGATGGATTCACAACTGGCTGCACGGTTTCAATGCAAAAGCCGTCATCAGCGGGCTGGATGAGAAAACCGGTGTTCTGTTTCTTGACGGTGTGAAAGTGCGGTTTCTGCGTTCTTCCCGAAATCCGGCACAGATTGGCTGGGCAGATCAGGAGGTAAGACTGGTCGTGGATACCACAGGTCAGTTTCTGGATCCCACTCTGCCGGGCGATCATCCCAAAGGATCTGCTCGCGGCCATCTGGAGGCAGGGGCAGACAAGGTCATTGTTTCCGCTCCGTTCAAAATCAAAGACAAAGGGCAGGCCATGCCGGAAGATGCTGTCACCACTGTCATGGGAATCAATCATGAGGATTATGATCCCCGTCATCACAGGATTGTATCCAATGCCTCCTGCACCACCACCTGTCTGGCCCATATGATGAAACCCCTGATCAACCGCTTCGGCCCCAGAAAAATTCTGTCAGCTTCCATGGCAACCATTCATGCGGCCACCGGTTCCCAGGCTGTGCTGGATCGGCTGCCCAAGTCCGGGGTTACGGATCTGCGCAAAAGCCGGAGCATCATGAACAACATCATTCTCACCTCCACAGGCGCGGCAAAGGCCCTGCGGCTGGTCATTCCGGAAATGGAGGAAATCGGATTCATTGCCGAATCCGTTCGCATTCCCACCAGCTCCGGATCTCTGGTCATCCTGGTGGTGAATTTTCATGATGAAATGACAGGCGGAACCATCCGCCGGGAAACCATCAACGATATTTACCGGCAGACTGCGGAAGAAGATACCAGAGGCTATCTCCTTTATACGGAAAAACAGAATGTTTCCTGCGACATCATCGGCTCGCCCCGTGCAGCGGCTGTGATTGAGGGGCATGAAACCCATACCCGGACTGCCGAAGTGACCATGGATCTGGAAAATGTGCCGGGACTGGACAAAACTCTGCTGGGCGCAATGAAAAACACGGTCATCCGCATCCCCATCACCCAGGCTGTCATTTATGGATGGTATGACAATGAACTGGGTTCCTATGTGAACATGCTGGGGGACAGAACTGTGTCTGTTGCGGAAAGTCTGTAAAGATGAAATGGACAGCGGAAGCGGAAGAGGCCATTGGCAAAGTGCCTTTTTTTGTGCGGAAAAAAGTGCGTGCCCGAGTGGAAAAAGAGGCTGCGGAAAACGGCAGGGCAGTTGTCACCCTTGCGGAAGTCAACGCGACCCGGCAGCGTTTTCTGTCCGGCATGGAATCGGAAATCAGGGGATACCGTGTGGAAACCTGTTTCGGATCAGGGGGCTGTCCCAACAGAGTCTGCGATTCCCAAGACCTGATCCACCGCCTTGAAACCATGCTGGAAAAAGAAAATCTCCTGGAATTTCTCAAATCCCGCGTGAAGGGCACCCTGAAATTTCATCATGAATTCTCTGTCAGCATTTCAGACTGTCCCAATGCCTGTTCCCAGCCCCAAATCCGGGACGCGGGCATCATTGGGGCCGCAGTTCCGGAAGTTGCGGAAGCAGAATGCACCCAGTGCCTCAACTGTGTGGAAACCTGCAAAGAAAACAGCATCCGGCTGGACAGTGAAAAAGGCAAACCTGCAATTGACATGGAGCTGTGTGTTCGCTGCGGTCAGTGTGTGAAGGTATGTCCGTCCGGAACCCTGACAATCGCAGAAAAGGGCTTCCGGGTTCTTCTGGGCGGGAAACTGGGACGCCACCCCTGTCTGGGCCGTGAACTCCCCGGAATTTTAAGCACTGAGAAGACTGTGGAAATTGTGAGGGACTGCATCGCGTTTTGGCGGGAGCACAGCAAAAACGGGGAACGCTTTGCCGCTCTTTTTCAGGCTTCGGATTTTGAAGTGTTTGCGCAGAAATTCTGCAAGCACGGATTGATCATATGAAATCTGAAAAATTTTTTCAGCAGAAAGATTCCGGCTGTCACGAAGGCACAAGAACCGCAGACTGGTGTCTGATTGTTTTTCAGATTTCATATAATACGATTCTCCTTTGAAACCATGCTTTTCGGAAGGCAGTGCCGATTCACAGCCGATTTTATACAGTGCTTTCAGCTTATTGTGACCTTTGTGCCATCTTCGTGCCCTTTGCGGTCAAAGGAACGCATGGTTTCAATGGCGGATCGGTATAAGTTCAATTTGTCAGGTCACACAGAGGGGGATTGAAAGGTGTGCGTTCCCCCTTCCGCAAAGATGGGGGGTTGCCGTGAGATCGGCCGAACAGAGGGATTTTTCATGCATCCGCCCGGAAAATCCCCCTCAGTCCCTTTGAAAAAGGAGAAATGATGATCGGATGACTTTTCAAATACACTCTGACAAAGGGAAATTGCAAAATTCAGCCGCCTGCCCCCATTCAAAAAGGAGAAAATATGGCACTGCCACAGGAAACAACCTTTCTGTCTGCCGAAGAATATTTGGAAACAGAAGAACATGCGCAATGCAAAAGCGAGTATTATCATGGTGAACTGTTTGCCATGTCCGGAGCATCCCACAGTCATAATCTGATAACCGGAAATGTGTTTGCCAGTCTGTATCATTCTTTGCGTAATTCTGACTGCTTTGTTTACGGAAGTGACATGAAAATTGAAGTGGACAAAGCCCGGCATTACACCTATCCGGATATCAGCATTGTGTGCGGAGATGTCAGATTTGCCGCCGACCGGGATGACACAGTCACCAATCCGGTGGTGATTGTGGAAGTTCTTTCCGAATCCACCAGAGATTATGACAGGGGTTCCAAATTCACCGCTTACCGGAACATACCCTCTTTGCGGGATTATCTTCTGATTGATCAGTACAGTTTTCATGTGGAATATTTTTTCAAGGATGAAAATGGCAGATGGGGACTGGAGGAATATCGCAGTGAGGATGACTGTTTTCTCATCAGATCCGTGAATGCGCAACTCTGCCTGAAGCAGATTTACCATCGGGTGAAATTTTCCGATGATTTGCAAAAAATGATATAATTTCAGTTTTCTTCGGCTGCGCTCAGAGAGCCTGTCTGCAGAATCTTTATTCAAACAAATCAAGGATAAATGCCATGTACAGAGTCATGATTCGGGACAACATGTCCCCGATTGCAAAGGAAATTCTGGAAGCCACCGGAAAGATTGAGGTGGTGGTGGACAATGACAAAAACACAAATGATCCCAAAGTGCTGTCCGGTCTGATTGGCGAATTTGACGGTCTGGCCATCCGCAGCGGAACCAAAGTCACAGCCGAAGTGCTGGAAAAAGCGGGGAAACTCAAAGTCATAGGACGGGCAGGCATTGGGGTGGACAATATTGATCAGGAAACCGCCACCCGTCAGGGCATTGTGGTCATGAACGCGCCCGGCGGCAATACCGTAACCACTGCCGAGCACACCCTTTCCATGATGATGGCCCTGGCCCGCAACATTCCGCAGGCCACAGCTTCTCTTCGTGCGGGAAAATGGGAAAAGAAAAAACTCAGCGGTGTGGAAATCACGGGAAAAACCCTGGGCATTGTGGGGCTGGGGCATATCGGCAGAATCGTGGCGGATCGGGCATTGGGACTGAAGATGAAGGTGGTCGCGTCCGATCCCTTTGTCAGTGAAGAGGCCGTAAAAAAACTCGGTGTCCGGCTGGTGCGTTTTGAGGAACTTCTGGAGATCTCGGATTTCATTACCCTGCATGTGCCGAAACTCAAAGAAACCGCCAATATGATCAATGCGGAAACACTGGGAAAAATGAAGCCCGGTGTCCGGATCATCAACTGCTCCAGAGGGGAAGTGGTGAATCTCGATGATCTGTATCAGGCTGTCTGTTCCGGGCATGTGGCCGGAGCCGCTCTGGATGTATTTCCTGTGGAACCCCCGGATCCGGCGCTGGCTTTGCTGCAGCATCCCAGTGTCATTTTCACGCCGCATCTGGGCGCAAGCACAGGCGAGGCGCAGATCAATGTGGCCCGCATGATTGCGGAACAGATGTCTTCCTGTCTGCTGAAAGGCGTCATCACCAATGCCGTGAATTTCCCCTCTGTTTCCATGGAAGAAATGGAGCGGCTGCGTCCCCATCTGACCCTTGCGGAGAAAATGGGTTCCATGATGGGGCAGTTGGTGCGTTCCGTGCATGACATCACCATCACTTACTGCGGTGAGGTCTCCACCCTTTCCACCCGGCCTGTCACCCATGCCATGCTCAAAGGTTTGCTGAGTGTTTATACGGACAAACCCATCAATTATGTCAATGCCCGTGCCATAGCCAAAGAAAAAGGCATAGGACTGAAGGAAAGTGTGGAGCAGTCCGAGGATTTTTCCACTTTGATCAAACTGAAACTGGAAAACAGCACAGAAAGCCCGGATGAGATATGGGGAACCATTTATGAAAAGAAAAATCCCCGTCTGATCCGGGTGGGAAAGGTTTTTTTGGATGCCATACCCGAAGGGGACATGATTGTCATTGAAAACATTGACAAACCAGGTGTGATCGGCCATATCGGGACCACTTTGGGACGCAATCACATCAATATCGGCAGGTTCCAGTTGGGACGCCGGGACGACCGGGCTGTGTGCATTGTCAACATTGACACTCCCGCGGATGAACATGTTCTGGAAGAAATCCGTTCTCTTCCCATTCTTTTGTCTGTCCGGCAGGTGCATCTGGGCTGAGCGGACAAAAATACCTCTTGCGTATATGCGGATTGTGAATTATGGATAAAAAGGAATTGTTTTTTTCCGGTTATCCGGAACATCTTACTTCATAAAGGAGAACAGAATCAATGAAAGACAGAATTATAAAGTTTATTCTGATGGGGCTGGTATGCTATGGCATTTATTTTGCTTTTGCCAACCATATCATCTATTTCGGTGGCACGGATTTTGCCATACTGAAAAAGCAGAAAATGAGTTTCAACAATACCTTCAACAATTACAAAAGCAGAAATGAAATTCGTTATATTGGGTTGGAGAATATTCTGAGAAATGAGGATCTCCGGGCAGCGGGTATTGGCCAGGAATTTGTGAAGAGAGAACTCATTTCTGAAGAGGAACTGGAAGCTGCTGAAAACAAAGTTGATTCCGAGGAATAAACCTGCCTGACAAGGCAAACTGCGGGGATGCGCTTTTATGTCCTGGAAACGGAAAACCGCATACGGTGTCTTGCTGTGCCTTTTCCTGACAATCTGCCTGTGCGCATTCCTGTGGCTCTCCCTTCCCGCGATCCTGAATTCGGAACCCGTTCTGCAGCGTGTCAGAAATGCGGGGCTGGAAGGATTTTCCTGGAATGTCTGCCGGGTCGGGCCGGACAGATCAGACATTGCCGGCATGGAGATCGGGGCGAAGAGCACAAAGCCCTGCGCATAAACGCCGTGCAACTCCACTATTCCCTGACCGGACCCGGGATGGCCATCTTCCCGCAGTCCGGATCAGCGGATTGGAACTCAACTGCGGCATCAATGAGGGGAATTTTTTTCTCCGGGACTTTGATCTGCCTTCATTCCTGCAAAAATTTTCATCCAAGACCGGCACATCCTCATCACCGGACATCCCTCCTGTTTCCATTGGAGAACTGGAACTGACCAATGCCCTGATCCGCTTTGCATGGGAAAAGGACATATTTCAGATTCCCCTGGAACTCCGTCTGCATCTTGGAAACAAAGGAAAGATGGATGGCATTGTCATTCTTTTCCCCGGTTCACAGGAAATCCAAACCTGTTTTGACTATGATTTTTCCACAGGAGAGATGCAGCTTGCAGTGGAAGCGCATTCGCTCCGCACAGGCCGATTTTCCGATCTGTTTCACCATGCAGCCGAAGTTTCCCTTTCCGGTGAACTGGATCTGCAGACCGAAGCCCGGATGCAGACCAAGCCCTTTGATTTGTCTTATGCCTGTGTTTCTGGGAAATTGCGCACCAGATCAGGCCATTTCGGAAATCTGGAAATCGCTCCGTTCGGTCCGGAAGATCAGCCTTTTTCTTTTGATGCCCGGACTGAGGACGGAAAAAAATGGAATCTGTCTGCTTCCCATCTTTCTTTGATCTCGCCTTTTCCCTTTATCCTTTCCCATATTGACGGAATCTTGGATTTGTCCGACAACGGGATGGAAATGCAGGGAAATGTCAGTATGGAAATTCCAAAAGCAGACAAGGTTTTCCCCCGGATAAAAGAACCTCTGCTTTCCAAAGGGAATTTTTCGGTGCTGTCCGGCAAAGATGGGAATTGGGAATGTTCCTATGCCACTTTTCCGGATGATAAAGACTCTTTCTGCAATTTTCAGACAGGGGAAAATACCGCTTTTGTTTTCAGACAGCCGGAACTGGATTTTTCCGCAAAGGGACAGACCGGAAAAGGTTCCTTTGCATACAAGATAAACATTCCGCATCTGCGCATGACACAGGAAAACCTCAGTTTTGAACTTCCGCTTCTGCAGGCCAAAGGCAAGGGAAATTTTGGTCAGTCATTGGAAATGACAGGGGATTTCCATGCCCCGGAGATAAAGCTGAATGCAGGCAGAACAGACATAACTGCAAAAAATCTTTCCTTTTCCGCAAAAGCTGTGAATCTGCAAAGCAGGGATTTTCGCATGGATGGGGAAATCCGGCTCTCCGATGGCCGTGTGCATGAGCAAAGTTCCAACACGTTGGCAAACAGCATCCGGATCCGTTTCCCTTTTCAGTGGCCCTGGAAAAAATCGGAAAAAAAAGGGGAAATCCGTATCGGTTCTGTAAAATTGGATACATACAGCATCGGCGGTTTAAACGGATTTGTCCGTCAGGATGCCGAAGGTCTGAATTTCGGAGGAAAAATCAAAGGCACCATCCTGCCCGGACTTGGCGCGGATTTGAGCGGAACATACGCTTTTTTCCCAAAAAATCCTGTCTTGAAAGTTTCCCTTGCATCCCGGCATCAAATCAAAACCCCTCTGGATTTGGGGAAGTTTCACAAATCTGCCAAAGGCATACAGATCAGCGGATGGCTTGATCTCAAAGCCGGGATGATTTCTGACCAAAACGGTCCTGCCTGTCAGGCAGATGCCGCATTTACAAAGGGAACTTTGCGCGCAGGCAAAGAAGGGCCGGTTATTGACGGCATTGATCTGCGCATTTCCCTGCCGGATGCGATCAGTCTGCGCAGCGCACCGGGGCAGCAGATGAAATTCGCTTCTCTTCGCATGGGCAATATCCTGCTGGAAAAAGGGGATATGCGTTTTCAGATGGAATCCGGAAAATCCTTTCTGATGGAAAAGGCACAGTTTGACTGGTGCAATGGCAGGGTGAATGCACAGGTTCTGCGCATTATCTCCGGCGTGGATGATTATGATCTGATTCTGCACTGTGATCGTCTGCATCTGGCAAAGGTGCTGGAGCAGTTGGGCGCGGCAAAGGCAGACGGGGAAGGCACGGTCAATGGCCGGATTCCCATACGTTTTGCCAAAGGAAAACTCATTTTTGATGACGGTTTTCTGTATTCCACTCCCGGTGACGGCGGAACCATTCATCTCAAACCGTCGGAACTTGTCATGGCCGGCATTCCCCGGGACACGCCCCAGGCCGGTCAGCTTGATCTGGCTGCCGAAGCCCTGAAAGATTATGAATATCAGTGGGTGAAAATGCTGCTCTCCAGTGAAAGGGATGACCTGATGATGCGCATCAGTTTTGACGGCAGGCCAATTCATCCCCTCCCCTTTGCATACAAGAGGAGATCGGCGGATTTGTCCGGGTGGAATCCGGAGGAAAGTTGTCCCGGTTTCAGGAATCCGTCTGAATGTGAATTTGGCCTTGCCCCTCAACAAGATTCTGCGGTACAGGGGGCATGGGATAAATTTAAATAAACGACAGGCATGGGGGCGAAACATCTGCGAAATTCAGAAATCCAGGACAGCAATCCGCAGACTGCGCAGAT
Source organism: Desulfobacterales bacterium (assembly GCA_041390465.1). Taxonomy (GTDB): domain Bacteria; phylum Desulfobacterota; class Desulfobacteria; order Desulfobacterales; family Desulfococcaceae; genus JAABRU01. The sequence continues at coordinate 27,464 of JAWKPW010000072.1, forward strand.
GAACGCAGTTTTGGATCAGCATCATACCGAATTCCATTGATTTGATTCAATATCAGTATGTTTTTCATTTAACCTTAACCACAAAGGACACAAAGAGGGTAATAAACGGTCACAAGAACTGACAGAACTTTGCAAAATCGGGGCGAACCGGTATTGTCTTCTTCGCAAAAACTGCTTTCCATAAAGCATGTTTTCAATGGAGAGTCGGTATAAGACATCTGCGAAAATTCAGAAATCCAGACAGTGATAAAGCCGCAGATCGCTCGCGAAACATACGGGCAAAATGGGCACGTTTGCGCTCATTTTCCAGCGCTCAAACACCTGTTTTGCCATCCTGCTATGATTTGCCGCTTTGCTCGCCGGGCAGCGGTTTTCCGATTGATGGCGCTAGGTGAAAAAGGTGAAAGTAGCAGAAAAGATAGACAGGCCACATATGTCCCAGCCAGGGTGAACACGGTAAGCAGCAGGATGGTGTTGAGATTGGCAAATCTAGGCCAGGCCGGCAAATCTTCTAGATGAATATAGCGCACCGGATAGAGATTCACTGCATTTGGAAGTCAGCAATCATAAGAGAGGCAGAAATTCCCCCAGAAGCGGATTTGTCTCGGTGCAGCCTCGGAACCGCGTGATCAAAGATAATCAGCGGTGTTAATGATGAGCGCGCTGGTGGGCGGGTGGCATTCTCGAAAAATCCGGGAATGGGGTTTTGTCCACCGTGAAATGATAAGCCGGGCAATTCCCATCAAAGCATAGAGCAAAGTCACAGGCCTGACTGCCAGGCTCTGAATGAAAGGCGATCCTGACATTGACAAAGGTGATATAAAATATCCAGCCCGGCACAATTTGCAAACTCACGCCGTCCGCCAGATCATCATGATATTGCCCAGATTGATGCCGGGTTGACGCCGCAGCATCCGGAAGCGGTTCGGTCAGACCCAGTTCTCTGCGCCACGGAACTGTCCAGTTTGTCAAAGATGGCCGCCCGATGAGCAGCAGATAGGCTCGCACCCGTCCCTGATACAAAACACGGCTATCAGCCCCATCATGGCATTCATCACGGTCAGGTGATTGGGGAAAACGGAAAGAATTTTGCGCTCGAGCAGATCATCCAGATAGAGTTCATTTAAGCATGTGGAGTCTCTGTATTTCCGGCAGTAGCTGCGGATGGAACCGAAATTGACGCTGAGAAAATGATTTCAATAAGAAAAAGCCCCTGGCGGCAGATCGTTGCGGGAATCCAGTAATAAAGCTGGATAAAAGCGGCCCCTCCTGGCACATAAAAGCGCATGCAGATATTGCAGCGCTCGACAGGAGCCGCACAACCGCGCAGCCGGGTGTACCGGGTTCAGGCCCGACCCTGCTGAAGGGCAAACGCGCATGAACCCTGCAAAAACTGTCCCTGAATCAGCACGGTAATGCTCATAAGCATCACAAAAATCGACAGCAGTTCAATGCGCGCATAACCGGATGAAACAAAGATCGCTTCCACATCATGCCCGCAGCAATCAGGGGAAAATAATGGAGTAAACAATCTTTGATCCATCATCCGATCCGCAAGCGGAGCCAGCCAGATGCGGTTGAAAACCAGCCAGAAACCAGCCATCCACCAAATCAAAACTCATGGACACAAAAAGAAGGACACGCCCAGAGTATATAATACGGGATTCCGGTTCCACATCACGCCGATGGCACAGAGCATTCGGCAAAAACAAGAAAGGGACGGCTGTAAACCAGAACTGCGGTGGCTTTTTTGGAAATTGTGTATTTTCGGGACATAGTTCTCCTGTTGTCAGGTTTCGGTGTTCAGTGTTCGTTGTTCAGTTTTCAGTGTTTGGTGTTCGGTGTTCAGTCTCAGGTCTCCAGTTTTACCTGACACCTGACACTTCACACCTGACACCTTATTATAAAAAAGAACGCGCAGTGTCAAGCGAAGTCCCGGATTAATACGCATATGTCATCTTGACGCGGAAGGTGCGTCCAGGCTGGGCAATGCTGTCCTGATAATTCTCCTCACCGACCGGATCCGCATATTCCTCATCAAAAAGATTGTACAGATGGGCACTCAGGCTCAGGCCGTGTGCGACATTCTTCCATACCAGACCGGTGTTGCATATGAAATGTTCATCAGTTGTTTCTCCCCGTGCGGTATCGCGGTCACTCATGTAATTTCCCTCCATGCTCAGGCTGATGCGATCTTTCCACAGGGGAAAGCAGATTTTCCCCTTGATCAGATGCTCCGGAGAATTGCTCAGTTCCTCATCACTTTCCTCATTCCGCACATCCTGCCAGGTGTAATTCAGCAGCCCGGAAATGCCGTTTTTCAGTTTTCCGCGCACTTCGATTTCCATTCCTTTTGCCTCAATATTGTCAAGATTGGCGTAAGTCCAGACATCTTCATAATCCACCTGGGAGATCAGACCGTCAATGGTGTAATAAAATCCGGAAAGCAGAAATTTGAAATTTTCTGCAAAAATCTGTTCCCAGATGAGTTCATACGTGCGGATTTCTTCGGGATCAGGAGCCGGGCTGGAAACATCCTCAACCACGTAACTCTCATACAGATTGGGCGCGCGAAATGCTGTGCCGTATATGGCTTTCAGTGCGGTTCCATCCAGCGGATGCCAGATCAGTGCCGCACGGGGATTGAAAGTGTCTCCGAAAGATTCGTAGTGATCATAGCGTATGCCCCCGTTGAAAATCAGATTTTCCGCAATCCGGATTTCACTTTGGATGAAAAAGGCCCATGAGGATTCGTTTTCGCTTTCATCCAGCCAGGGTGCATAGGGATTTTCATCATAATTGAACATGGTCTGGTGCATATTGTACAGGTATTCGCTTCCAAAGGTCAGCCGCATGTTATCTGACACATTCAGACTCAGACGGACTTCACCCCCGAACCATTCGGAAAGATCATCATCCCGGTTTTTGAGGATATAGGGAACTCCCTCCTCTGTCTCCCAGTCATAGGGATATTTTCCCTCATACACATACCG
>JAWKPW010000073.1:0-27140 GCA_041390465.1 Desulfobacterales bacterium
TGTGAACAGGGAGGAAGATTCATTTTCACAAATCAGCATAGCAAAAATCCTGCTGATGCAAATTAAGAGTCAAATTCCGGTGAGATTTGACAACATTCCGAATGTTGTCAAAAGGAGAAATATCATGGATGGAAAAAGTGTCACGCCGCAGGAGGAAAAACGGAGACAGCTAAAAGAAATTCTGCCGGAGGCATTTTCCGAGGGCAGAATTGACTGGGAAAAACTCAAAGCCGCGCTGGGGGAGGATGTGAATTTCAGCAGTGAGCGCTATGCGCTGAACTGGGCCGGGAAAAGCGATGCATTCCGGATTTTGCAGACACCGAGTGCCAAAACCCTGATTCCCGTGAAAAGCGAATCCGTGAATTTTGATGAAACCGGTCATATTTTCATTGAGGGCGAAAATCTGGAAGTGCTGAAGATTCTGCAGAGGAGTTATTTCGGCAGAGTGAAGATGATTTACATTGATCCGCCCTACAACACGGGAAATGATTCCTTTGTCTATCCGGACAGATTTGCGGAAAGCACAGAGGAATATCAGAAGCGCATCGGTGAAAAAGATGAGGACGGTTATATGACCAGAGAAGGTTTATTCCGGAAAAACAGCAGGGAAAACGGGCAGTATCACAGCAACTGGCTGAGCATGATGTATCCCCGTCTGTTTCTGGCAAAAAATCTTCTGCGCCGGGACGGTGTGATTTTTGTTTCCATTGATGACAATGAGGTGCATAATCTGCGGCTGCTGATGAATGAGGTTTTCGGGGAGGAAAATTTTATAAGTGAAATTATTTGGAAGAAAAAACATGCCTATGGTCGAGGGCATACATTTATTATTCCTCAAACAGAATATATTCTTTGCTATGCAAAGAATTGCGAGAATGCAAAATCTTTTGGAATAACATATTCAGAAGATAAAATAAATGAATATAAACATGAAGATGAAAGAGGTAAATATCGTTTGCTTCGGCTTTGGTTTACTGCTCCGCGAGGAGCATATATTCGGCCAACTTTACAATACAAACTTTACACTCCTGATGGTAAAACAGTCGACAGTGTTACAGGTCAATGGCTTTGGAGTGAAGAACGGATGAAGAAAGAAATTGGGGTCAATAATGTTGTATTTGCTGAACAAAAAGATGGAACTGTTCGTGCTTTTAAAAAGGATTATTTATCATCTCATGAGGCGGAAAAACCAACAAGTTACTATGATGTGGCAACAACAGATGATGCGACAAGAGAATTCAACGCATTACTTCCTGAAGTAAAAGAATCAATGTTTACCAAGCCTTCAATTTTAATAGGCTCTCTTATTTCTTGGGCTACCTTTTGGGAATCAAATGATAATCAAATCATTCTCGATTTTTTTGCGGGCTCCGGCACTACTGCCCACGCGGTAATGGATTTAAACAAAAAAGACGGGGGAAACCGGAAATTCATCTGTGTGCAGCTTCCGGAACCATGCGATGAAAAAAGTGAGGCATACAAAGCCGGTTACAAAACCATTGCAGATATTGCCAAAGAAAGAATCCGCAGAGTCATCGGGAAGATGGAACAGGATGATGCAGGATTGTCCAAGAAAAACAGGATCAAAAAAGAAGAAAAAGCCAAACAGGAATTTGATTTGTTTGGCAAAAATGAAAATCCTGCCAATCCTGAAAATCAGGAAAATCCTGTTCAGGATTCGGGTTTCAAGGTGTTCCGTCTTGCAGACAGCAATTTCAAGCAGTGGCGCAGTGAGCCAGGCAAAAATATTGATGTTTTGCAGCAGCAGATGATGGAATTCACTGATCCCCTTGCACCAAATGCCACTGCGGAAAACATGGTGTGTGAACTGCTGCTCAAATCCGGCAGGGACCTCAACAGCAAAGTGGAACACAAACACAATTGTCACTGCATAAACAGCGGGGAACTGGTGCTGATGCTGGAAAAAGCGGATGAAAAAACAGTGGATGCGGTCATCAGGGAAAATCCTGAAAAAGTCATTGCGTTGGACAGACTGTTTGAAGGCAATGATCAGCTCAAAACCAACACAGCCCTGCGGATGCGGGATGCAGGCATTGAATTTAAAAGCATATAAGCCATGAAACTTACATTTGAATCCAACCTGCCATTTCAGCAGGATGCAATCAAATCCATTGTTGATTTGTTTGAGGGTCAGCCTGCGCAGGATTCCCTTGCGGAATACAGCCTGAATGAACCCAGCAGCCTGAATCTTGTCCATGCTGCGGGCAATCATCTTGTTCTGTCAGAAGAACAGATTCTCAGCAATCTCCAAAAGATACAGCAGCGCAATGACCTGCCGGTCTCATCCGGTCTGAACGGAATGCACTTTTGTGTGGAAATGGAAACAGGCACGGGCAAAACCTATGTGTATCTGCGAACCGTTTATGAACTGTTCCGCATCTATGGTTTCAAGAAATTTGTCATTGTTGTTCCTTCGGTTGCCATCCGGGAAGGAGTTCTGAAACATCTGGAAATCACACATGAACATTTTCAGAATCTCTATGACAGCATTCCGGTTCATTTTCAGGTTTATGACAGCACAAAAGTTTCCTCTCTGCGGGGATTTGCCACCGGAAACACCATTGAAATTCTGGTCATCAATATTGATTCCTTTGCCAAAGATGAAAACATCATCAACAAACCCAATGACAAACTCAATGGCAACAAACCTGTCACCTTTATTCAGTCTGTCAGACCCATTGTGATTGTGGATGAACCCCAGAACATGGAAACAGAAAAGCGCGCGGCCGCGATTGCCAATCTGGATCCGCTCTGCACGCTGCGTTATTCCGCAACCCATCGGAAACAATACAATATCACTTACTGCCTGAATCCGGTGAAAGCCTATGATCTGGGGCTGGTGAAACAGATTGAAGTGGATTCTGTGAGGGAAGAAAACGCATTAAATGACGCGTTTGTTTCTCTGGACGCGATTACACCGTACAAAAACAAAATAACAGCCAAAGTATCACTTCATGTCAATGACAAAAACGGCGTGAAGAAAAAATCCTTTACCGTAACAGCCGGGGATGATTTCTATCAGCTCTCTCAGCAAAGGGAAATTTACAGACATGGTTATATCATTGAAGAAATCGATGCCGTGAACAACTGCATTTCCCTTTCCAGCGGCACTGTGCTTTACAAAGGGGAGCGTCAGGGCGGTCTGACAGAGGAAGTGATGAAATTCCAAATCCGCAGAACCGTGGAGGAGCATCTGAAAAAGGAAAAAAGCCTGCATCCAAAGGGAATCAAAGTGCTTTCCCTGTTTTTCATTGACAGGGTTGCCAATTACCGGCAATATGATGATCAGGGAAATCCGGTGCAGGGAAAATTTGCCAAATGGTTTGAGGAAATCTGGCAGGAACACATTGCAAAATCTGCTTACAGGGATTTGAACAGATTCGCGGTGGAGCAGATTCACAACGGATATTTCTCTCAGGACAAAAAAGGAAAACTCAAAGACACCTCCGGTGAGACAAAAGCCGATGATGACACCTACACCCTGATTATGAAAGACAAAGAAACCTTATTGGATATAAACAATCCGCTGCGTTTTCTTTTCTCCCATTCCGCGCTGCGGGAAGGCTGGGACAATCCCAATGTATTTCAGATCTGCACTTTGAATGAAAGCAAATCTGAGACAAAAAAACGCCAGGAAATCGGCAGAGGACTGCGTCTCGCGGTGGACAGCACAGGCAGACGCATGTATGACCGGAACATCAACCGTCTGACCGTGATCGCGAATGAATCCTATCAGGATTTTGCCAAAGCCCTGCAAAAGGAAATGGAAGAGGACTGCGGTGTGGAATTTGCCGGCAGAATCAAAAACAAAAGAGAACGCAGACCGGTAACATACCGCAAAGGTTTTGACGCGGATCCCAAATTTTTGGAAATATGGGAAAAAATAAAGCAGAAAACGGTTTACCGGGTTTATTATGACACACAGGAACTGATAAAAAAAGCGGCAAAGGCTGTTTCAGATCTGCCGGAAATCAAAGCCCCGCGTGTGCGTTCCACCAAAGTTTCTGTGGAAATGACAGACAGGGGCGTGGAAACTGCTTATCTGGCTGATAAAACCGCATCTTATGACACAGGTTCATGGAAAATTCCTGATGTGCTGGGCTGGCTGCAAAGCAAAACAGAGTTGACGCGTTCCACCCTTCATGCAATTTTAAGCCGGTCAGAAAGAATCGGGGATATTTTAATCAATCCCCAGCTTTTTCTGGATTTTGCTTCCCAGGCAGTGAAAAAAACATTGTATGAAATGATGATTGACGGCATCAAATATCAGAAAATCGGTGAGGCAGAATATGAAATGAGTCTGTTTGCCGCACAGGAACTGGAAGTCTGGCTCAATGATTTCACTTTCCCGGTTTCAGACCCTTCCAAAACGGTGTATGAAAATTTCATTCCTTTGGATTCCGGTGCGGAGAGCAGGTTTGCCAAAGCCTGTGAAAGCAGCGAACAGGTGAAATTTTATTTCAAACTTCCCAACTGGTTCAAAATTCCCACGCCCATAGGCAGTTACAATCCGGACTGGGCAGTTGTGTTTGAAGATGACAGACGGATTTATTTTGTCGCGGAAACAAAAGACACAGGAACCAGAGAGCCTGATTTGTCAAAATTATCCCCTGAGGAACAACTGAATATCCAATGCGGCAGAGCGCATTTTGATGAATTTGACAAAGTGAAATACAAAGTGGTAAACAGGGTCGGGCAGTTGGCAGAGTAAGTCGATTTCCGGAAAAGAATATCCTGCCAAAGCAGCATAAACTTCCAGCTTGTGTCTTGTGCCTGTGAACTGAAGTGGCATATTTATTTTCAGAAATCGCCCAAGTGCCCAACCGAAAGTTTTCAGGTATTCAAAAAAACCGGATTTTTCGAAAAATGCTGTGCCTGAAAATTTATTCTGATTATGCTGATTTCCTTGACAGACAGGCTGGTTCAAAAATGAAAATCTTAAAAGTGCATGTTCCGGATTATCGCTGTCGCAAAGATGTCACCCTGACATTCATGGAAAAGAGCAATGACAGTATCTTTTGAACAGGAACTCAGGCAGTTTTTCAGCGCAAAACAGATTCTTTTCCATGATCGCTCAGATTCTTTCCGCTATCCGGATTTTTCCATTCCTGATCCGGCAAAAGACACAAAACGTTTTTATTTTGATGCAAAGGAGAAGCGGCAGAGATACAATATGCGGCACTGGCAGACCGATATTCCGGAAGAGCATTTTTTTATCATCGATGATCTGTCCGCGCGGAAAATTCTGGCCTTTGCACCGCGATCGGGCATCCTCATCCGCAACAATATTTCAGAAAAATATCACCTTTTCACTGTGCTGGATCTCTTTCTCATGCCCAAAAAAAGAGTCAACCGGCCTATTCACAAAAACAGACAGACATACAAGGGAAAATGGCTGACCGATCTGCGCAACAGCAGGGAATCGGACAGTCTGGAAGGAATCTTTGCATCTGTTCATGCCTATCTGACCCATTTGGAACAGATATTTCTCAATACCATTGAATGCTACGGAAATTACCGGGAAGATATAGGAGAGCAGGGCATTGTCCGCCGGCCCGGGCACTGGGATACGGATGTGAAAGCAACCCGTTGAAAGAAGTGAGCAAAAAACTTTTTCCTGCATACCGGCATCCCCAGCATCTCAGGATGCTGGGGATGCCGGTATGCAAAGAATTTGTCTGACAAACAACAATCCTCAACCATTGGAAGAAAGGAGAATGAGATGACAGCATCCGGAAAAAAAAGCAAGACAGAAATGCTTTTCAAACAGGGAATGCTTCTGCTTCTGACTCTGTGCATTGGGGCAGGCGCTTATGCACAGGAGGCAGCCGAAACAGAGACTATCGACATTGCCACACCGGTATGGGAAGGACAGACCAATGAAGACGGAACCGGTCTTTTTTTTGACATTATCCGAGCGGTATATGAGCCTGCCGGAATAAAAATGCAGTTTCAGATTATGCCCTGGAAGCGTGCCGTGCAGGAGATGCTTTCCGGCAAGGCGGATGCGGTTCTGGACATGTACAGCGAGGATATTGCGGAAAATATGATTGCTCCCTCCTATCCGCTGCTGACGGAATTTACGGTTGCTGTTTTCAAAAAGGAGCGGATAAAAGAGTGGAAAGGGATACAATCCCTCAGCGGACTGGATTTGATATGGATTCGGGGATACAATTATCAAAACAGCCGTCATCTCAAAGGAATCAAATTCAACTGGAGTGAGATTGATGAGTATGACACGGCCTGGCGTATGCTGGCAAAAAACCGGACAGACGCCTACCTTGACGCATATACGGATGCAACGGCCTATATCAAAGAAAATAAAGTGGACATGAATCTTTACACTATGGAAACCATTGGGGGAGACAAGGGATACATGGTCTGCGGAAAATCCCCCAAATCAGAGGAGTTTGTGAAAATATATGACAAACGGATTCTCGAACTGCTTGCTTCCGGTGAACTGGAAAAGATTTTTGCAAAATGGAACTATCCCTTTCAGGCAGACACATGGATGAAATAACCCCAGGATGATCCGGATACAACGGTAAACGAACCGGAGCAAAGGGAAGCCCTTGTCCCCGCAATTCAGGCAGAAAGAGAAAAATCACATGAGATTTGTTCTGCGATCAATGAAAAGCAAACTGTTCATGATGACCTTCCGGTCTCATTGCAGAAGCGGGAATTTGGAGTGTCAGGCTGCATAAGGTGATTTCTGAAAATGAATGTGCCTGTTCAGTAACCTGAACAGTTTGACAGCTTTTGAAAAGTTGTCAAATCCGGGGGATGTTCTTTTCCGGAGATCGACTAAACAATAAAAAAAGGAGATTCAGATGAAAAAACAGACATATTTTGCATGGAAGACACTTCTTCTGTCTTTGGCTGCGGTGCTTGCGGTTTCCCTCAGCGCGTTTGGTGAAACTGTCCGTGTTGCTTATTTTATCACCTCTCCCCATGTTATCATAGACACGGGAACCGGAAAACCGGGAGGGGCATGTGTGGAACTGTTTGAAAAAATCATTGCTCCGGAAATGGGGGTGACAGTGCAGTGGGAATCTGCCGCGTCCTCCATTCCCCGCCAACTGGATCAATTGGAAAAGGGACAGGTGGATGCGGGCCTTGTATTTGCCAAAAATGAAGAACGGATGAAAATACTGAACTATCCTCAGCATCCTTATTTTGTATCCCATCCCACGCTTGCTTTTTTGAAGAGTCATCCAATTGAAAAAATTTCAAAAGTGGAAGATATTCTGGGGCTGAGCATTGGTTACGGAACCAAAGCCTATGTGTCGCCTTTTATGAGGGATGAACGGATCAGATTTGATCTGGTGACCACCCCCAACTGGATGGATCTGAATCTGAAAAAACTCCTGTCCGGCAGAAATGATGCCATGTATCAGCCGGAGCGATCCTCGTTCCTCTATTACATGAGAAAACAGAAACTTGAAGATCGGATCAAACTGATCAGCCTGCCGGAAACAGCGGAACTCTACACCACCTTTTCCAAAAAAGCTCGGGCTGATCTTGCGGAAAGATATGACCGGGCATTTGAAAAAGTGGGCGGAACTGCCAGATATATTGAAATTCTTTCAAAATATCTGGACACAGACAAACTCTAGACTTTTTTGGCACCGAATCAAATCGCCTGATTCTGAAACCCCCGTACCCGGCGGGAAGGAATCCGGACTGGGCTGAGGCTGTGAACCGGAAAGACTGCCCCGTGTTTGACAGCAACATGAAAGTGGACAGGGAAAAGGCTGATGCCCGGATGATTTCCGGAAAAGAAATCACCTTATGCTTACCCGAATTGAATATTGTATGCGGTGATATTGAATTTCCGGAAAATCAGCAGGACAGTATCCGCAACCTGTTCTGATTATCAGGGTGCTCTCACCCGGTGAAGAATCCTTTGATCCGGGAAAGAAATTCTGTTATTGCAGAGAGCTGCCATCTCTGCAGGGATATGTTCCGGTGTCACAGTCAGAGTCTCTCATCAAGTGGTACTTCATGAAAAGCAGAGGCAGGTGGAATTCATCGAACTCACGCTATAACCATTCTTTATCAGACCAATTGCAGTTCAGACAACTGTTCTGCAACAAAAACAGGGGCGGCAATGTTTTTCCCCAGACAGTTCTGCAATCAGTTGCTCTGTCATTTGTCCCTGTGCTTTTTTCTTTCTGCCGCACTTTCGGCAGCGGAAGTTTTGCCGGACGCGTATGAACCGGATAACAGTTTTGCGGCAGCCCGGCCCGTTACGGTCAATGATTCCGCAGGTCAGTGTCACAGTTTTCATGCCGAAGGTGATGCAGACTGGGTGAAATTTTACGGCCTTTCCGGAAAAAATTACCGTGTGCAGACCCTGAATCCGGAAAGCCGGTGCAATACCGTAATCGAAGTTTTTGACACAGACGGCATTGCACTGCTCAAATCCCGGAATTGCGGGATTGAAGGCGAGGATGAAATTCTGTACTGGTTTTGCCCGAAAGACGGGGTGTATTTTGTGAGAATCACCCAGGCAGAACCGGAAATCTTCGGTGAACACACAGGATACAGTCTGTCTGTTGATTATTCCGAAGGGCCGGTGTTTGACGGCAATATCACAGGTTATGTGAAAGACGGTTTTTCCGGTCTGCCCGTTGCCGGGGCCACTGTGCGCACCGGAATCAATCAGGCCGCGATCAGCGGACAAAGGACGGGGGCCTATGCCATTATCGGCCATGCCGCGGAAGATACAGTCTGACAGCGGAACATCCTCAGTACCGAACTGCCCAGGCTCCTGTAACCGTAAAGATTCCCTTACCGTAAGAGCGGATATTTTTATGCAATCTTCTTTGTGCACCAAAGGGGATGTGAACGGTGACGGTTCTGTGGAACTGGAAGATGTGCGGCTGGGCTTTCATATCTTTATGGGCTCCCGCAATCCCTCTGCCGAAGAATTCTGCGCGGCCAATGCAGTGTTTGAAGGTTCCCGTGATCGATATGTCAGTCTGGAGGATGTGAAAGGCGCATTTGATCTGTTTATGGGGGAGAAATAAATATGAAATCCGGAAAAAATCTTATGAAAAACCCAAGTTGCCACCTGTACGTTAAAACTGAAATTGTATGCCAGTATAAAAAGAAATATCTTTAATTCAAATCCGGCGGAAGTGACCGCATGTATGGATTTCGGGAACATATTCGTAATCAGACTGTTTGCGGTTTCGGCATATTTCCGGGCTTTTTTCAGAAGATATTCTGTACGGGGGGGTACTGCCGTTTCAGATTTTTCTTCCGTGCCGGCATCAGAGAGATTTTTCCGGTTTCCTGAAGCAGGTCTTCGATCTCATAATTATTGCATGCTTTGTCCCCGCAGACAGTGCTGTTTTCCGGAAGGCTGAAATTAAACAGTTTCAGACCGTCGGCATCATTCACACTGCCGGGGTGAAAAAAAATTCAGCCGTTTCCCCCCTGCCGGTGCATAACATAACGTGAGTTCGATGAGTTTTATAATGTTACCAGTACTTTTTCCAGATCAATTCCTCTCATCCGAGGTTTTGTCGGATAAAAAGTATGCGCGATCAGAGCACTGAACAGGTTTGCGGCAAATCCGAAAAATGAACGGTGCCGGGAATGTTCAACACCGAAAATAATTTTTGAGCAGATCATCAACCTTTCAATGACCCTTTTGCGAACGTGCTTATACGACAACTTCAATATCCTGTTTTTTCATATTTTTTTCAGTGTTGTTATCAGTTGCAAGACAAATGTTCCGCAGAGATCTTTCGCCGAGTGCTGCACTGATGTAACCTTTGTCTCCGAAAAGCTTTCCTTTCGGGTTTGACCATGTTCCGCACCGTTTCCACGGTCAACTCAGTATTTCCATTGTGATGTAAACAGTTCTTATCAGTTCTCCGATGTGACTGATTACCAAATGAAGTTGAAACCGTAAAACCATCCATTTGAAGTTTTGCCGCAGGCTGCATAACACAAAAACTCTGTGATGCCGGATTCTGAGATTTATACGGACAGAAAGAGGTGTTGAATCAATTACATATATCATAAGCATTATGCAGAACTCATTTCCATCCGGAATTTCCGTCAGCATCATAGGAATTGCAACAACCGGACATATCTCTGTGAAGTCTGCTTTTGTATGACACCAAAGCGGGAAAATTCCGCCCGGTGAAACTGACAGACAATATCTTTATAATATTGTTTGAAATTCTGACCTCCGATTATCTGAAATCAAATCAGTACTGTCATAATTTCACAGACGGACATCCGGCAGAAAGGACATGACGGCGAGGCTCCGATGAGGATGTGCATTCAAGAAGGGGACCGATGTTTTCATGAACTCACTGATTTCATAATAAAGTTCGGTAAAAATCTGTATATTTTCCTGATTCGGATCGATTGTTTTCATTTTTTCCTCCGGTTTGAAAGGTTAAAGTTGTATGAAAGCGGTATATACAACAATTTTGAAGTTATGTCACTGATAATCTGGATTAACTCACATCAGACTCACGTTAACATATGAACCTTAAGACCGTAAAAATACCGCCGCTTCGATGCGCTGAATCCCCGGCACTCCTCTCCTCTGCAAATCCGGGAACGGGGTATCCGGATATTGTCATATACGAGGCTCGGAAAGGAATCAATCAGCCAAACAGAGTCCGCATTGAGATTTTTCCGTATCTCCGAAAAAAAGACGGATACGGCATAAAAAAGGTTCCTTATCCGGTGAAGGCGGCGGCAGAAACGGCTTTTGCTTATCATATCAGGGATATAACCGGGAGAACGGAGCATGGCACGGGCTTTTTCGAAGTTTCCACCGAAAAACATCATCGCTGTGACTGCCGCTGTTATTATTTCCGCATCCGTCATGCGGCACTGCGGATCCTCATAATGATTAAGTCCTCTCAGAATGTCCTCTGTGAGGCAGTATATTGCCACAATCCGGTCTTCCATCGGTTTCATATTTTTCACCCCGTTATAAGATATCGGTTTATAATATAAGGTAAAAATATGACTGATTTTTATAGGTGGCAACTTGGGTTATTATTAAAAAGATGGGAGAAGAATATGAATAGGAGTTGCAGAGTTCCTCTTTAATACCAATTTGCCATTGAAACCGTGCCTGTCTGATTCCGGAGTGCCAAAATGAAATGAAACGGAATTTTGGCCGGGCACATCCGGAATGCCTGACGGAAAGTCCGCCAGAAACTGCGGGTTCCCAAACTTTCAGTTCCGGACTCCTCCGCCCTTAACTTGACGGCATTGGCGCAGAGTGCGGGAACGAGGGAGCAGGCATTGTATAAATTTAATGTCGAATTGGTATAAAATTCAAAATTTTTGTGCATTTTCATCCATCCCCCCATTGCCAAAAGTCGATTCGGCATGTTATAATGCAAGAAACACCAATATCCAGAAAAGGAGATCGGCCATGAAAGACAGTCCCTTGTTCAAAAACTGGGGCCTTTTCAAAAAAGGAATGAGATCCAAAGATATTCAGCTTTCTTTTGCAAACCATCTGGAATATTCCCTTTCCAAAGACAAATTCACGGCCACCCCGCGCGATCTCTACCTCTCCCTTGCCCTGACTGCCAGAGACCGCATGATTGAACGCTGGATCAAAACCCAGCAGATGTATCATGACCATGATGTGAAGCGGGTGTATTATCTTTCCGCGGAATACCTGATGGGAAGAGTGCTGATCAACAATCTCATCAATCTGGGCATTTATGAGGAAACCCGGCAGGCCATGAAGGAAATCCATATGGATCTGGAGGAAATCGCGGAAATGGAGCCGGACATGGGGCTGGGAAATGGAGGTCTGGAGCCGGCTGGCCGCGTGTTTTCTGGATTCTCTGGCCACACAAATTGCTTCCCACGGTTGGCATCCGCTATGAATTTGGCATCTTTGAACAGGAGGATTCGGAATCTTGCCCGAGATGGAATGGCCGGAGGGGCAGCAAATACAGCAATCCACGGGAAGATTGCCCACGGCCGGAATACAGTTACCCTGTCCGTTTTTGCGGACGGGTGGAGCTCGTCCATCTGCCGGACGGGCGTCTTCTCACAGAATGGAAAGACACCAGTGATGTGATCGGCGTGCCTATGACTACACCCGTGGGCGGCTATGGAAACAATACGGTCAATACGCTGCGTCTATGGTCGCGCGGGCTTCAGGAATTTGATCTCAAATATTTCCCTTTTGAGGATTATCTCAAGGCGGTTGAGGAGAAAAACATCTCGGAAATATTTCCAAAGTCCTGTATCCCAATAATGAAATCTACGAAGGCCAGGAACTGCGGCTTCGGCAGCAGTATTTTTTGTGTCCTGCTCCATACAGGACATTATCCGTTACCGGATACAACTGTAGTTTGAATTTCGACAAGGTTGCCATACAGATGAATGACACCATCCTCTCTGGCTGTGGTGGAACTGATGCGGATTCTCTGGATAATACAGTCTGGACAGGCTTCATGGAACATCACCACCCGATCCTGCGCGTTCACCAATCACACCCTGCTGTCCGAGGCTTTGGAAAAATGGCCGGTGAGCATGTTTGAGAAACTTCTGCCCCGGCCTTTGCAGATTGTCTATGAAATCAACCGCCGTTTTCTGCGGGATGTGTCCATTGTGTATGTAAAGGATGAAGCCCGCATGCGGCGCATGTCCCTGATTGAGGAGGGAGAGGAGAAGCGCATCCGCATGGCCCCTCTGGCCATTGTGGGTTCCCATTCTGTCAACGGTGTGGCAGAACTCCATACCCGTCTGCTGCGGGAAAAGGTGCTCAAGGATTTTGACGGGATGTTTCCGGGAAAATTCAACAACAAGACCAACGGCGTCACCCCCCGGCGCTGGCTGCTGGGGGCCAATCCGGAACTTGCGGAATTCATCTCCGAGCATATCGGCAGAGAATGGATATGGAATTTCAGACAGCTTCGGGAACTTGAACCGCTGATAGCGGATGCACAATTCCGGAGGAAATGGCAGGAAATCAAACACAGAAACAAGGAGCGCTTTGCCCTGCTTGCCAAAAAAATTACCGGTGTTTCCCTTGATCCGAACTCGGTTTTTGATTTTCAGGTCAAGCGCATCCACGAATACAAACGGCAACTGCTCAATATTCTGCATGTGGTTTACTGCTGGCTGAAACTCAAACGGGAACCGGATTTCAAAATGGTTCCCCGCACTTTTATTTTTGGAGGGAAAGCCGCACCCGCGTATGCCACAGCCAAACTGATCATCCGGCTGATCTGCCATGCAGCGGAAATGATCAACCGGGACAGCTCGGTCAGCCATATCCTCAAAGTGCTTTTCATTCCCAATTACCGGGTTTCCCTGGCGGAACGCATCTTCCCGTCCGCAGATATTTCCGAGCAGATTTCCACTGCCGGTTATGAGGCATCCGGCACTTCCAATATGAAGTTTGCCATGAACGGTGCGCTCACGGTCGGCACTCTGGACGGAGCCAATATTGAAATTATGGAAGAAGTGGGAGAGGAAAATATCTTCATCTTCGGCCTGTCCGCGGATGAGGTCAGCGAAATCCGGAAATCCTATCATCCCCATGAATATTATCAAAATGATCCGGTTCTGAAAGATGTAATTGATCTGATCCGGGATGATTTCTTCAATCCTGAGGAACCCGGCATTTTCCGACCATTGGTGGATTCCCTGCTTGCAAGAGATGACTATCTGGTGCTGGCAGATTTTGCAGCCTATCATGCATGTCAGATGCGGACAGATGCGCTGTACCGGGATCAGGATGCATGGACCCGGAAGGCCATTCTCAATGTGGCGCGCATGGGGCGCTTTTCTTCAGACAGGACGATTCTGGAATACAACCGGGATATATGGAAAACACAGCCCATGACCATAGAACAGGAAGAAAAGGAGAGCGCAGAATAAGGATGTCTGCGTGATGATCTGAAAAAAAGAACTGTCCGATTGCGGGGAGCCCAAACGGAAAATTTGGGAATCTGCCAAACATTCCGTTTGCACTCCGATCAGTTCCCTGAACAAAATACCTTTGACACAAGAATCCTCTCTGCAAAGGATAAAAACCGGAGCAGGTGCAGAAAACAGATTTCTGCCCTCCGGTTTTTGCATAAACAGATGAAAACAGGAAAACAGGAAAACAGCAAAGGAGAGAGAAGAAAAAGATGAAGAAACAGTTGATGACAGTATTGCTGGGACTGATTTTCACAGCAATGGCAGCGGGATGGGCGGCAGGCGGGGAAACCGGCCATTATGTGCCGGGTGTGGAGGGCATCAGGGCGGGAACAGTGCCTCCGCCCGGATTTTATTACAGAATGTACAATGCCTTCTACAATGCGGATACCATGACAGATGCGGACGGTGACGATCTGGACATAGATTTTGATGTCACGGTCTATGCCATGGTCAACCGTTTCATATGGGTTTCGGATTACAAAATCCTGGGCGGCGATTATGTTGCGGATGTGCTGATTCCCCTGATTTACACAGATGTGGAAATCGGAGCGATGGGACTGGAGGATGACAAGTTCGGACTTGGGGACATCTGCATAGAGCCTTTTGTGATTTCCTGGCATGGCAGCAGTTATGATGCGGTTTTGGGAGCCGGATTCTTCCTTCCCTCCGGAGACTATGATGCAGACGAACCCGCGTCACCGGGAAAGGATCACTGGGGCGGCATCTTCACCCTGGGCGGAACATATTATTTTGATGCAAAGAAAACCTGGTCTGCCTCTGTTCTTTCCCGTTATGAAATTCACGGGGAAAAGGATGACATGGATGTGACCCCCGGGGACAATTTTCTCTTTGAATGGGGGGTTGCCAAAACCGTGAACAAAATCTGGGATCTGGGCATTACCGGCTACTGTGCATGGCAGATCACGGATGACAAGGGGGATGATGTGACATGGGACAAGGATGATCATGATCAGGCCTTTGCCATAGGCCCGGAAGTCAGTGTGTTTCTGCCGTCTTACAAACTCTTTATGTCCCTGCGCGGACAGCAGGAATTTGAGGTCAGGGATCGGTCTGAGGGCAGCATGGTCACGCTGACCCTGACAAAGATTTGGTAGGCTGATATTTTTGGAAATTCCGAGCCCTGTCCCGTTCCCCTGCAGACAGACCATACTGATTCTCCATTGATTTAATACAGTTTGCACCTGATCCGGAGGAGTGCAGAAACTGAGCGGATCGGTTTTCTGGACAGACAGAACTGCGGAAAAACTGACAGTCGCTGCATCATGTCAATGGCGAATCAGTATAATACCAATTCGCCATTGATCTGAAAGGAAACATAAGTTTTTCAGAAAAACCGGATTTTTCCGAAAAATCCGGTTTTTTGAACACACGGAAACCTCTTTTCTGCCTGCTTACAAGTATCTTTTCAATGGGGAATTGGTATAACTTTCTGTCCCAAAAACCCTCAGGGATCTGAAATCTCTGGGGGTTCGGGAAATCTTCCTTGAAAAAATGAAGCAGGGATATGGGCAGGAGGAGCGACACCCTTTCAGCCTGGCGCTCCGGAATACAAGGGACATACAAGACAGACAATGACAAACTTTGATTTGAAAACCTATCTTGCCCGGCAGAGGGAAAAGATAGACAATACCCTGAACCGGATGCTGCCGGAAAATCCGGCCCGGCTTGTCTCTGCCATGCGTCATTCCCTCATGGCCGGAGGCAAGCGGCTGCGGCCCATCCTGTGCCTGGCTGCGGCAAAGGCAGTGGGCGGCAGTCCGGAAGCGGCCATGACTGCGGCCTGTGCTCTGGAGATGATTCATACCTATTCCCTGATTCATGATGATCTGCCTGCCATGGACAATGATGAACTGCGCCGGGGAAAACCCACCTGCCATATGGCCTTTGACGAGGCCACAGCGATTTTGGCCGGAGATGCTCTTCTGACACTGGCCTTTGACATTCTTTCTGAACAGCAGAGACTGAACGGGGAGCATGCGCTGCGGCATCTTCAGGTGATACATCTGATTGCCCGTGCGGCAGGACACCGGGGAATGGTGGAAGGCCAGATGCGGGATATGGCAGCGGAGCACACACTGTTGAATCAGAAACAGCTTGAAGCCCTGCATTCCCTGAAAACCGGAGCACTGATCGAGGCATCCGTGCGCTGCGGAGCCATACTGGGCGGAGGAAATCCGGAACAGACAGACAGACTCGGAACTTATGCCGGACATATCGGTCTGGCCTTTCAGGTCACGGATGACATTCTGAATGTGGAAGGAGACCCGAAGATCATGGGCAAGGCGGCCGGCACGGATCAGAATCGGAGCAAGAGCACGTATCCTTCCCTTATGGGACTGGAGCAGTCCCGGATATTTGCCGAAAAACTGGTAGCGCGCGCGGTTTTGGCTCTGGAAGATTTTGACAGCAAATCCGAACCATTGCGGGCTGTTGCTGCCTATATTTTCCAAAGAAGGCACTAGACCGGGACTCTGCGGCATGTTTGGATAAAAACAGGAGTGCGTGTGACAGGATATTGACATAACAGCTTCTTTTCTCCATTTTTCTTGACACCCGGCACGTTTGATATTATCCTTTTGTTTCGTGTTTTTCCTGCTCCCCAATCCGGGTGCGGGTCTTTTGCGAATTGTCAACTGTATAAAATCATTATATAAGCGAGAGTGGCGGAACTGGCAGACGCACCGGACTTAGGATCCGGCTCCGGCGACGGAATGGGAGTTCAAGTCTCCCCTTTCGCACCATAAAATTTTTTACAGGTTGTGTCCTGGGCGCGGCCAGCGCAGCAGTGTCATGACCGATTCCATTTTCAGGCACACGGAGATATGCCTGTGCTTCCGTGACCTGTTTTATCAGAAAGGACTGTCATGCAAGTAAGTGTGGAAAACCTGAGCACTGTCAAAAAAGTTCTGCATATCGAGATTTCGGAAAAAGATGTGAGCAGCGAAATTGACAAGGCATATGATGAACTCAGAAAAAATGCAAAAATCAAAGGGTTCCGTCCGGGAAAAGCGCCCCGTCCGGTTTTGGAAAGACTCTACAGAAAGGATGTGAATGCGGATGTGAGTTCCCGGCTGATTCAGGAATCCTTTGGAAATGCCATTCGGGAAAAGCAGCTCAACATTGTGGGACAGCCGGATATCACAACGCCTGAAATCAGGTACAGGGAAGCCTACAGATATGATGCGACCGTGGAAATTGCGCCTGAACTTGAAGACATTGATTTCAGGGGACTCAGTCTGGAAAAGACCTTGTACAAAGTTGAAGATCACGAGGTGGAAGGCCAGTTGCAGATGCTGCGCAGAAATCTGGTGAAGCAAAAGCCCATTGCGGAATCCCGTCCTGTCCGGGAAGGGGATTTTGTTCTCTTGGACTACGAGGGCTTCAAAGACGGCAAACCCTTTGAGGGAACACAGAAAACCGAAAACTATACCATGAAAATCGGATCTGCCCAGATGGCAAAGGAACTGGATGAAGGCATCATCGGCATGAATCCGGGAGAAACAAAGGAGATTGCCGCAAATTTCCCCCCTGATCATGCCAACAGCAGTCTGGCCGGTCAGACTATTGTTTTCCATGTGGCCCTGAAAGAAATACGGGAAGAGGAAATTCCGGAAATAGATGACGCGTTTGCAAAACATTTCGGCAAATATGAAAATCTCGATCAGTTGAAGTCCGCTTTGGTGAAAAACCTGGAAGAGGGATATGTCAAAAGAACGGAGCAGGAACTCCGGGAGCAGGTTTTTTCCGCTCTTCTTGAACGCAGGGATTTTGAAGTGCCGGACGCCATGGTGGAATATGAGCTGCAGGGTATTGTGGCAGAGGCGGAGCAGTCCTTTTCCTATCACAACATGAAAATGGAGGATATTGGCATCACCCGTGAAAGTCTTGCGGAAAAATACCGGCCTCTTGCGGTCAAGCAGGTCAAACGCCATCTGATTCTGGGCAAAATCATTTCCCAGGAAAAACTTGCTGTCAGCGAGGAAGAGACCGACACAGCCATTGGGGAAATGGCCGAAGCCTTTCAGCAGCCTGCTGAGGAAGTAAAAAAATATTACCGGGAAAACCCGGACAAACTGGAATATTTCCGGCATACCCTGCTTGAAAAAAAGGCAATCCGTCTTATTATTGACAGCAGTGAGATAAAAGAGGTCAGTCCGGCTGAAACCCCGGAAAGCAGCGCACAGGAGAGCACGGAAGAAAAAGCGGAATGATTTTCGGGCCGGTTCCGTGTCAGAAAGGATGCAGACTTTTTCCCGTCTTTTCCGGAATCCATCCGGATTCATTGTGAAAACTGCATGGGATTCATCCGGGCGGAACAGGAAGCTGGGGGCGGGTTTATCCTGCCAGTATCAGTATATTTTGAATGCAAGGAGATGAAAATCAGTGACTTTTTACATACCGCATGTCATTGAGCAAAGCAGCAGGGGAGAACGGGTGGTTGACATTTATTCCCGGCTCCTGACAGACAGGATCGTGTTTTTGGGAACGCCCATTGACGACACTGTGGCAAACCTGCTGATTGCCCAGTTTCTGTATCTGGAATCCGAGGATCCGGAAAAAGACATCAATTTCTACATCAATTCACCTGGCGGACTGGTGACAGCGGGAATGGCCGTTAGCTGACACCATGCGGTATATCAAACCGGACATCACCACCCTGTGCATCGGTCAGGCTGCGAGCATGGGAGCGGTTCTTCTGGCTGCGGGGTCCAAGGGCAAACGCTATTCTCTGCCCAATTCCCGGATTATGATTCATCAGCCCATGGGCGGTTCACAGGGCCAGGCATCGGATATTGCCATTCAGGCCAAGGAAATCCTTCGTATGCGCGACACCCTCAACCGCATCCTTGCCGAGCATACGGGAATGGATCTGCAGCAGATTGAAAAGGACACGGATCGGGATTTTTTCATGTCCGGCAGGGAAGCCAAAGAATACGGCATTGTGGATCATGTGATCTCCAGCCGGGATGACCTGGATCATCTGGAGGAAAAGGAGAAATAAGTTGATGAGCAGGAAAAAAGACGATCAGGACAATCTCTTCTGTTCATTCTGCGGAAAAAACCAGAATGAAGTCAGAAAACTGATTGCCGGGCCGGCAGTCTATATCTGTGATGAGTGCATTCAGCTTTGCAGTGAGATTATCGAGGAGGAAAATGAAAAGGAGTCAGTCGAACATGAAATCAGCCTGATTCCCAGAGAGATCAAGTCTGTGCTCGATGATTACGTCATAGAGCAGGACGATGCCAAAAAAGTTCTTTCCGTGGCTGTTTACAACCATTACAAACGGCTCGACTCCCATATCGCCGGCACCGGTGATGTGGAGATCCAGAAAAGCAACATCCTGCTCATCGGCCCCACCGGATCGGGCAAAACCCTGCTGGCCCAGACTCTGGCCAGATTTCTCAATGTGCCCTTTGCCATAGCGGACGCCACCAGTCTGACAGAAGCGGGTTATGTGGGAGAGGATGTGGAAAATATCATCCTTTCCCTGCTGCAGAATGCGGATTATGATGTGGAAAGAGCCAGACGGGGGATTGTATACATTGATGAAATAGACAAGATAGCCGGCAAATCCGACAATCCTTCCATCACCCGCGATGTATCCGGTGAAGGAGTGCAGCAGGCCCTGCTGAAAATCATTGAGGGAACCACTGCCAGTGTGCCGCCCAAAGGCGGCCGGAAACATCCCCAGCAGGATTACATCCGGGTGGACACCTCAAACATTCTTTTCATCTGCGGCGGCACATTCAACGGACTTGACAAGGTCATCCGGCGCCGCATCGGATCAAAGGTCATGGGCTTTGGTGCAAAGGTTGCCGGAGCTGAAGAAAAAAATCTTGGCGAAATTTTAAAAGAGGTGCAGCCCCAGGATCTGATCCGCTATGGTCTGATCCCGGAATTTCTGGGACGACTGCCGGTGATTGCCACGTTGGAGGAGCTCAATGCCAAGTCCCTGATCCGCATCCTGACAGAACCCAAAAACGCTCTGGTCAAACAGTATCAGAGACTTTTTGAAATGGAAGGAGTCAATCTCCGCTTTACCGACAGCGCACTGTCCTCCATCGCGGAGGAAGCCCTGAAACGAAAATCCGGAGCCAGGGGACTGCGGGCCATTATGGAAAACAGCATGCTTGACATTATGTATGATCTGCCCTCCATGAACGACGTGAAGGAATGCGTTATCGGCGAGGATGTGATTCTCAACAGGGCATCACCGATTCTTCTGTTTGAACAGATGAAGAAACTGGCCTGAAACCCGGCTGAGGGAAAGCAGAACCGGTTTTCCCTTCCATGCGGAAAATGAAAACTTTTTGATGAGATAAACGGAATGATTCTGCCCAGGATTTTACGCAAAGACGGTTCCGACCCGTCCAAACTGCTCCTCCCGCTGCTGCCTCTGCGGGACATTGTGGTATTTCCCTACATGGTGGCGCCCCTGTTTGTGGGAAGATCCAAATCCGTGAACGCACTTGCGGATGCCATGAACCATGAAAAAAGTGTATTCCTCTCCACACAGAAGAAACCGAATGTCGACAATCCCGGACAAAAGGATATCTGTGAGGTGGGGACCATCGGAACTGTGCTGCAACTGCTGCGTCTGCCGGATGGAACTGTCAAGGCTTTGGTGGAAGGAAGAGCCAGAGGCCGTATTGCGGGATTTGTCCGCAATGAAGATTTTTTCCAGGTGAAAGTCGAACTTATGCAGGATTTGCAGACCTCAGATGCCGAGAGTATGGCCCTGAGCCGTTCCGTGCTGGAAGCCTTCAGGGAATATGCAAAGGTCAACAGGAACATTTCCGGTGATCTGATTTCCAATGTCTCTGCCATTACAGACATTTCAAAACTCGCGGATACTGTTGCCGCACATTTTTCCTTTAAAATCGAAGACAAGCAGAAACTGCTCGAAAGCGTCGCTCTCAAGGAACGGCTGACCCTGCTGCTGAAACTCATCCGCATGGAAATTGAGGTGTTTCAGGTGGACCAGCGGATCAAGGGCCGTGTGAAAGAGCAGATGGAGAGAACACAGAAGAATTACTATCTCAACGAGCAGATGCGGGCCATAAAAAAGGAAATGGGCACCGAAGAGGATCCCATGGATGATCTCAGGGATCTGGAAAAACGGATCCGGCGCAAACGCATGAGCAAGGAAGCCGCGTCCAAGGCCTGGCAGGAGTTCAAGAAGCTCAAAATGATGACCCCCATGTCTGCGGAAGCCACTGTGGTGCGCAATTATATTGAATGGATTATCAGCCTGCCCTGGTTTGAACGCAGCAGGGTCTGCAATGATTTGGAAACAGCGGAAAAAATTCTCAACGAGGATCACTATGGGCTGGAAAAGCCCAAAGAACGCATACTGGAATATCTGGCTGTCCAGTCTCTGGTCAAAAAAATTCGCGGTCCCATTCTCTGTCTTGTCGGGCCTCCGGGGGTGGGAAAAACTTCCATTGCCAAATCCGTGGCACGGGCAACCGGACGGAAATTTGTCCGTCTTTCCTTAGGCGGTGTGCGGGATGAGGCAGAAATCCGGGGACACCGGCGCACCTATATCGGTGCAATGCCCGGCAAGGTGATTCAGTCTTTGAAAAAAGTCGGCGTCAGCAATCCTGTGTTCTGCCTGGATGAAGTGGACAAAATGAGCATGGATTTCCGGGGGGATCCCTCTGCAGCGCTGCTGGAGGTGCTGGATCCGGAACAGAATTACAATTTCAATGATCATTATATGGATCTGGATTATGATCTGTCCGAAATTCTCTTCATCACCACGGCCAATACGCTGCCGGATATTCCGCTGCCCCTGCAGGATCGGATGGAGATCATCCGTCTGGCCGGATACACGGAATTTGAAAAATACAATATTGCCAAAGATTTTCTCATTCCCAAACAGATTGATGCCAATGGACTTACGGGAAAGGACATTCAGTTTTCCCAGAACGCTGTGTATACCATTATCCGGAATTACACCCGTGAGGCCGGGGTGCGGAACCTGGAAAGGGAAATTTCGTCTGTATGCCGGAAAAACGCACGTGAATTTCTGAAAAACAAGGAGCAGAGCTTCCGGATTTCAGAAAAATCCATTGCAAAATTTCTGGGGCCTCCCCGCTTCCGTTTCGGTCAGGTGGAGGAAAAGGATCAGGTGGGACTGGTGACCGGACTGGCCTGGACCCAGGTGGGAGGCGAACTGCTCAATATTGAAACCCTGCTCATGCCGGGAAAAGGCAAACTCATTGTCACCGGCAAACTGGGGGATGTGATGAAGGAATCCGCGCAGGCTGCCGTCAGTTATGCCCGTTCGCGTGCAAATGTGCTGTCCATTGAAAGCAATTTTCACAGTGAGTATGACATGCACATCCATGTGCCCGAAGGAGCAACCCCCAAAGACGGTCCGTCTGCGGGCATTGCCATGTGCACATCCATTGTGTCTGCTGTCAGCCGCAGGCCGGTATACCGGGATATTGCCATGACCGGAGAAATCACTCTGCGGGGACGCGTGCTTCCCATCGGCGGACTGAAGGAAAAAATTCTGGCAGCACACCGGGGAGGAATCAAAAAAGTTCTGATTCCCAAAGAGAATGAAAAGGACCTCAAGGATATTCCGGCATCTGTGTCCAAACAGTTGGAGATCGTCACAGTGGAACATATGGATGAGGTGCTGTTCCATGCCCTGCTGCCGCATAAAATGGACAACGGGCTTGCCTCTCCGGAAAAAAATGACATGCCTGTGGGAATTATTGTACCGGAACAGGCGGAAAACACAGGACAGCCCACCGCCACCATCAACTGAATCCTTCGGATTTTATGCCCTGCTTTTCTTCTGTCAATTCTGTCAAAAAAGAATCAGTTCTGCCTGCTGCAAAAAACATTGCTTTGCTGCGGGCAGAGTCTTTCCTTCCCTTCACGGAAAATTTTTCCGGATTTCAAATTTCCCATGGAAAACGGATATTGCACTGATACTGATTCGCCTTTGAAACCATGCTTTCCTTTAACCGCAAAGGACACAGAGAGGGCACAAAGATCACAGAAAACAGACAGGAATTTGCAGAATCTGCGGCGAACCGGCATTGCCTTCCGCAAAAACTGCTTTCCATAAAGCATATTTTCAATGGCAAATTGGTATGGCAGCATCATCTGCGGAATAAAGAGATTTCTGTTTTTCAAAATTGGGGATGTCTCAGTCAATGACGCTCCAGGCACTCTCAGCCATCGGAAAAAAACCTTTTTCCTGTGCTGCGACATCCAGATGCAAAGCGCCAAGTCTTTCAATATCAAGAAAAATTTCACGCGGAAATTTCCGGAGATCAAAACCGATCAGATATTTTTTGCACACATGGCAAAGTTCCGCGCGTTCCTGGGGACGATCCTCCAGAAAGAGCAGTTCCATTCCTTTGGCATTCTGATCTTCGCATACCGGACAGTTTGCCCTGACAAAGCGCCATTCATATGCACAGACAGAGCATTTCAGCCACCGTTCACCGGTCTCCCCCTTTAAAAGACTCAGTTCCGGATATGATCCGCAAACCGCGCAGTACCCTTTGTGCCACTGAAGATTCTGAAGCAGGGGTTTCAGCATTTCTGCCTGTTTTTCCAGAAAGGGCTTCATCATCTGCCCCATGACAAAACGCAGCAGTTGCGGAGCCATCTTCAGTTCCTTTCCGGTCTTCAGAAAAATTTCATCTTCACCGCTCAGCAATGCCTGCAGGAACAGTTCAGGGGACAGACGGTTTTCGGCAATCGCTTTTTTTGCCGCATGGATGTCTCGGGCCGCTTTGGGAAATCCCTTTTCCATTGCCGGAAAAAGACATTCTGCTGCTTTCAGATACAGGCTTTTGTCAAAAGTCAGGGTTTTTCCGCTCAGCACAGCCAGTCCCTGGGAAAACCGGATCGGATCAGGTTTGAGGGCATCATCTGTATCAGGCAGTGAAAGCTCCTGCCTGAAGCAGGTTCTGGCAATGATGAGTTCTCCGAATGCATCCAGTATATTGCCGCATGCGGGCGATCTTTTTTTTGTCTGTTCAATGGCCTCATGCAGATTTTCAGCGGTATCCTGTCTTTTTTTCATCATAAGTCCTCAAGGGAAAATGACAAACAGGCACAAAGCGGTCTCAGGCTGCTTTGTGCCTGTTTGAGCTTAACTTGCCGCGTGCTGATAATATTTTGCAGGGTCATCCGTGACAATGTAAATCACTCTGACCGTATCCGCATCAATGGCCTGGGCTTTGGGGTAAGCATTCTTCAGTTCCTCAACCCGTTTTTTGACCCTCTCCAGAATTTCCTGCCGATCTCCGAAGACCATTGCTCCTGTGGGACAGCTTTTCACGCACGCGGGCTGTTCTCCGCTGGTGATTCTGTCAATGCACATGGTGCATTTGAAAAGTCCTCCGGTCTTTTCGCTTTTGCGCGGGATGTTGTAAGGACAGGAGCTGATCACAGCCTCGATGTCAAGTTCTTTGGTCCTGTCTGTGTAAATCACTGCACCGGTGGCTTTGTCCTGATACACGGCTTCGGGATAGCCTGCGGTCTGCAGACAGGGCGCATCCATGCAGTGACGGCACTGATCCGAGAAAAAATACCAGAAAGGCTTGCCGTTTTCCCTCTTTCCCTCGGAAAAACGCACCAGCTTCCATGTGTCAGCCGACAGATCCTGGGGATTCTGATAGCTCCCCACATTTCGGGTCCTGGTTCCCGGAAGCTCATTCCACTGCTTGCAGGCAACCTGACATCCCCGGCATGCTGTGCATCTTGATGTGTCAACCAGTATGGATTTTCCTTCTGACATCTCACACCTCCTTGACCACATTGACCATAAACGCTTTGTATTCCGGCGTCATGGTATTGGCATCTCCTGCGGTCGGGGTAAGAAGATTGGCAGAATCTCCGCAGTCTGCGGGAAACAGCCAGCCATAGTTGAATGTCATTCCGACCTGATGAACCATCACATTTCCGATCAGGAAGGGCCGGAAACGGGTGGTCACCATTGCCACACAGTTGACAGAGCCTCGGAAAGATTCCACTTTCACTCTGTCCCCGTTTTTGATGCCCTTTATTTCTGCCAGTTCCTCGCTGAGTTCCACATAAACCTCGGGCTGTGCCTCGGTAAGCCATGACTGCCAGCGGGTAAACGCACCGGTGCACCAATGCTCAGTGCTGGTGTAGGTGGTGCAGACAAAAGGATATCTCGGATCGCAGCCCGAGAATTTGTCGCAGCCCTTGGCAAATATTTTGATGGCGGGATTGCTCAGTTGGGAAGACATGGGATTTTTTACCAGCGGGCCTTCCAGCGGTTCATAATGTTCGGGAAACGGACCTTCTGCCAGGCCGGGTCCAAACAGAGATCCCACGCCGTCCGGTTTCATGATAAAGGGATACCGGCCTTTTTCTTTGTCTGCCATGGGAGGCCAGGGGCCGTCGGGCACATCGCCCACCCATTTGCCGTCTTTCCATGCCAGCAGAGCCCGTTTGGGATTGTACGGTTTTCCGTTGATGTCCACTGAGCCCCGGTTGTAAAGAATACGCCGGTTCACAGGCCAGCACCATGACCACTGCGGATACAGTCCCAGTCCCGTGGGATCCTCTTTCTGGCGACGGGCCATGAGATTGGTTCCGTCCTGCGCAAAACTGCCTGCATAAAGCCAGTTGCCGGATGAGGTTTTGCCGTCTGCCTGCAGCAGGGCAAAGGATGGCACACACTCGCCCTTTTTGTAGGTTTTTTCTGCAATGGTGACATCTTCCAGAAAATAGCCGTTGATGGCCTTTGCAACCTTCAGGGGATCAAACATGCCTTTGTCGTCGGCATAATCCCACTTCAGATTTGCAATCGGTTCCGGAAATACACCTTTTTCCGCTGCATACAGTTTTTTGATTTCTGCCATCAGACGCCAGATGATATCGCCGACCGAAAGCGCATCTCCGGGAGGATTGCATGCCCTGTATTTCCACTGCGCCCATCTGCCGCTGTTGGTCATGCTGCCTTCCTTTTCCATGGATGCGGCTGCGGGAAGCAGAAACACTTCGGTTTTCACTTTTTTGGGATCAAGATTCGGCCCTTTCCAGAAGGATGCGGTTTCATTGTCAAAAATATTGGCATGCACCAGAAAATCCAGATTTGTCATTGCTTCCCTGACTTTGCCCGCATTGGGAAGACTGCATGCGGGATTCTGGGCAATAACAAAAAACCCCTTGATTTGACCTTCATACATCCGATCAACCATGCTCAGCAGGGTCGAGTCTGTCCCGTCATCGCTTTTGGGCAGCCAGTTGTATCCGAAATCATTGTCTTTTGCAGCGGCATCCCCAAACCAGGTTTTCAAAAGACTGGTGATGTATTTGGGATAATTCTGCCACCAGTTTGCAGACTGGGGATCAGCGGATTTGACAAACACTTTGTCCAGATATGCCTGAAGACTCTGTTGGGATGCCTGCGGTGCTTTGAGATACCCCGGCAAAATATGGGTCAGAATGCAGTGATCCGTGGAACCCTGGACATTGGGTTCCCCGCGAAGCGCATTGACCCCGCCGCCGCAGATGCCGATATTGCCCAGCAGGAGCTGAATCATGGCCATGGTGCGGATATTCTGGGAACCGACCGTATGCTGGGTCCAGCCGAGCGCATACATGATGGTTCCGGCTTTGTCCGGCACACCGGTTGCGGAATACAGCTCATACACAGTTTTCAGATCTTCAATGGGGGTTCCGGTAATTTCAGAAACTTTTTCAAGTGTGTAGCGGGAATAATGCTTCCTGAGAAGCTGAAACACACATCGGGGATTTTTGAGGGTTCGATCTTTTTTCGGCACCCCCTTTGCATCTTTCTGCAGGGCCCACGAGGATTTGTCATATTTCCGGATGGAAGCGTTATAACCGGAGAACAGTCCGTCATTGAAATCAAATTTGTCATCCACAAGAAAGGAGGCATTGGTGTAATTCAGGACATAATCGGCAAAGTATTTGTCATTGTCCAGAATATATTTGATCATGCCGCCAAGAAAGGCAATATCCGTACCGGATCGAAGGGCCGCATAAACATCGGCCTGCGCCGAAGTGCGGGTAAAGCGGGGGTCAACATTGATGACTTTTGCGCCTTTGTCTTTGGCTCTCAGAACCCATTTGAAGGATATGGGATGGTTTTCCGCCGCATTGCTGCCCATAATCAGTATGCAGTCTG
>JAWKPW010000074.1:0-26820 GCA_041390465.1 Desulfobacterales bacterium
AATCATATTCTGCGGAAGGCAGTGCCGATTCGCCGCAGATTTTATACCGTGCTGTCCGTTTTTTGCAGCCTTTTTGTCCTCATTGAGTCCTTTGCGGTCAAAAGAAAGCATGGTTTCAAACGCGAATCGGTATAAACCGGAAAAAATTAAGGAATATCTGAAAAAGCTGGACAGAAAAACAAAGCGGAAACAAGTGGCATAGAGAATACATTCCTTTTATCAACTTCTTGTCCCATGCGGAGCCGGAAGGATTGCAAAAAATTAAGCAGAGCAGTTTCTTGCAGTCCTATGCAGAAAGGACAAAAGTTGAGGAAAAATACCATACATGCCTTTCCTTGCTTATAGAAAGATTCTATTCTGCCTTCTTCACTATATAGAAATTATCAAATTGACAAATTGATAATTTCTATGTATTCATTCCTTATTATGACTCACAGTTTCGGCATACCCGCCTTTTTTTACCTTTTCGGCTTTACCTGAGCACGGTCAGCTTCCTGACCGGGTCTGTCAGATTCCTGTTTTCTGAAAATCAGAAAACCTGCGAAGCGCAAAGCTGCAATTTCCGATTCGCATATTCAAAAAATATTCCTGAAGGGGCAGTGGTGCTGGGCGCCCCGCGGTCTTCAAAACCGTTGGCCCTGTCTCAAAAACAGGGAGGAGGTTCGATTCCCCCTGCCCCTTCCATTTGTGAAAGCAGTTTTGTTTTGGCAGCCGGATTGTTTTCCACAGAAAACAAAAGCAGAAATTCTCTGTGTTCTCCGTAAAATCTCTGTGTCCTCTGTGGGAAACTTCTGTGCAGAAGCAAACTGTTGATCATTTTTCGGAGAAATCCCATGAAAAAACATATCAGCATTGGTGCGGCCGGGCATGTGGATCATGGCAAAACCGCGCTGGTCCGGTGTCTGACCGGCATTGACACGGATCGGATGAAAGAGGAGAAAAACAGGGGGCTGTCCATTGAGCCGGGCATTGCGCGTCTGGTGCTTCCTTCCGGCAGAGAGGTTGCTCTGGTGGATGTTCCCGGACATACCGATTTTCTGAAAAACACGGTGCGGGGACTGAGCGCGGTGGATATGGCCATTCTTGTGGTGGCCGCGGATGACGGCGTCATGCCCCAGACAAAGGAACATCTGAAAATACTGGAATTTCTCAATGCCAAAACCGGCATTGCCGTACTCAGCAAAAGTGATCTGGTTGACAGGGAAACCCTGGAACTGGCCGGGCTGGAAATTGAGGAAGCGGCAAAGGGAACTTTTCTGGAAGGAAAACCCGTGATTCCCTTTTCCGCAGTGGATGAAAGCGGAAAAACGGATATTCTCAACGCATTGGATGAACAGATAGCGGATTTGCCGGGCAAAGAGGAAAACAGCCCCTTCCGGCTCCGCATTGATCAGGCGCGAAATTTTTCCGGAATCGGCACTGTGGTCAGCGGCACGGTTCTTTCCGGAGTTCTGCACAAAGATGATCCTTTGGATTTGCTGCCGTCAGGACTGAAAACCCGTGCCCGTTCTCTGGAAGTTCACGGCAGAAAAACAGACACGGTGTATGCAGGTCAGCGGGTGGGAATCAATCTGCACCGGATTTCTTTGGATGAAATCCGGCTGGGAATGATGCTCTCTGCTCCGGGAAAAACTGCAAGCGCAAATCTCATCAATGTCCGTCTCTGTATGTCAGAAAAGATCGAACCATTGAAAAACCGGCAGAAAATCCGTCTGTTTCTGGGAAGCTGCCTGACAACGGCCACAGCAGTGCTGATGGAAAAAGAGCCGCATGCAGGAGAAAAAGCATTGGTGCAGTTGCGCTGTGACAATCCGGTGGCCTGCATTCCGGGCGAGCGGTTTGCAGCCGCACTGATGAATGTTCCTGTGATTATCGGCGGCGGAACCGTGCTGGAAATTTCGGAATGCAAATTCAGGCCATCCAAAGCCGCCAAAATCCTGCCCTGGCTTTGGGCAGTTGAGAAAAAAGACACAGCCGCGATTCTCGATGCCATGCCGGAAAATGTCTCACCGAATCCGGAGGAACTTTCTTGGCGCACCGGTCTGGCCGTGAAAGATTTTGATCGGGAAATCCGGTCGCGGATCCGCAAAGGAAAGATGATACAAATCAACGGATCCGGCATTTTCCGGAAAGAGTTTTATGAAAAACTGCAAACCGGCATTCCGGTTCTCATCCGCGACACACTGAAAGCCGATCCCCTGAAAAAAAACATGAATGCAGCGGAAATCATCCTGAAAACCGGTTCCGATCCGTCCCATGCCGGGCTGATCCGGCATATCCTTGAACAGCTTTCCCAAAAAAATCTGCTGATTCCGGATAACGGCGGATACCGGATACCGGATATGATGACCGATTTGTCCGGAAAGCACAGTGCCATTGCAAAACAACTGCTGAATTTTGCCCGGTCTGCGGGCGTGACGCCTTTCACTTCCCATGCAGCCTGGCAGGCATGCCAGAATCAGTGCAGCAAAAATGAAGTGGAAAAACTGCTGGTCTATCTTGCCCGCAGACAGCAACTGGCCTGCCTGAACAACCGGCGTTTTCTTTCCCTGCACGGGCTGGAGGAAATCAAACAGCGGGTGCGCACCGCGATTGTGCAAAAGGGAAGCATCCGGCTTGGTGACGGCACGGAACTTCTGGGATACGGACGCATGGGAGCCGTGCCGGTGCTGGAATATCTGGATGAAATCGGGTTCACCTTCCGCCGGGGAGATGAGCGGGTGCTGAAAGAGACATAAATGCCTCTTCGCCTTTACAACACACTGACCGGACACAAAGAAATCTTTGCTCCCCTTCATCCCGGAAAAGCGGGAATCTATGTCTGCGGCCCGACTGTATATGATCATGCGCATATGGGGCATGCCCGGTCTGCCGTGTTTTTTGATGTGCTTGTCCGTTATCTGCAATGCAGGGGATACGAAACAAATTTTGTCCGCAATTTTACAGATATGGATGACAAAATCATCCGCAGGGCCGGGGAAGAGAAATGTGGGATTCAGTCAGTGGCGCAGAGATTCATGAATGCCTGGCACGCGGATATGGAAAATCTGCATGTGCGCAAACCCGCGCATGAACCCAAAGCCACAGCATATATCCGCCCAATCTGTGATCTGATCCGCATTCTTATTGCCAAAGGCTGCGCGTATGAATCCGATGGCAATGTTTACTTTTCCGTGCGCAGTTTTCCGGAATATGGCAGACTGTCCGGCAGAACTTTGGAAAACATTCCGGCCGGATATGAGGGAAAAAACAGTCCCGGAAAACAGCACCCTGCTGATTTTGCCCTGTGGAAACCTGCAGATTCTTCCGAACCGGGCTGGGAAAGTCCCTGGGGCAGAGGCCGTCCGGGCTGGCATATGGAATGCTCGGCCATGAGCCGTGAAATTCTGGGAGAGCAGTTTGACATTCACGGCGGAGGCGCAGATTTGATTTTTCCGCACCATGAAAATGAAATCGCCCAGTCCCAGTCCGCGTCCGGAAAAATCCCTGCAGGATATTGGATACATCACGGCATGGTGACAGTGAACGGTCGCAAGATGTCCAAATCGCTTGGAAATTTTTTGACCATCCGGGAAGTTCTCACTGCCTTTGATCCGCAGCCACTCCGGCTTTTTCTGCTTTCCGCACAGTACCGCAATCCTCTGGATTTCACCTTTGCAAAACTCGCGGAGAGCTCTGCCGCACTGTCCCGAATTTCCGCTTCTCTGACACGGATGAAAAAGATGATTGGATCATATCATCCGCATGATTTCATTTCCGGATCATACTGGAAAAAATTCTGCGCATTCATGGATGATGATGTCAATACAGCGGCAGGAATTTCTGTGCTGTTTCAGGCTGTGCGGGAACTGAACACCATCATGGCAGAAGCGGAAAAAAGCGGACTGTCTGCGGATGCAAAAGTGACACTGCAAAGCGGCAGAGCGGATGTGCTGAAAATCGGAAAAGATATTCTGGGGATAATTTGGCAGGGTGAAACACAATCACAGCGGATGCGGCAAAAACCGGGAATGCAAAAGCAATCCTGCAAAGCGGCAGAGCGGATGTGCTGAAAACAGGAAAATCCGGCCGGACAGGCAAACCAACTGTGAACAGGGACTTTGCGGCTGTCTTTGCCTGCATTGCTGAAACTCCCGGAATATCAGTGCCGCCAGTCAATATCAGAATAATCAAGTCCGCTTTTTGGGGCATTTTCCTCATCATCCGGCAGCAGGTCCTCGGGATGGGCCTCCAGTATCGCGCAGTCAATAATGCTGAGAATGCCCTGGTCCGCAATTTCCTGTTCAAGGGCAACATCAATGTTCTGAGCCGCCTGCATCATGGTTTCCGTGATATCTTCGGGCCGGATTTTCCCGCTGTCTGCTGCTGCCAGTATTTTTTCCGCAATGACAAACATCCAGCAGCGCAGATTGATTCCCTTCAATGCTCCGGAGCCATGTTTTTTCAGCATTTCCGGCAAAGCGCAGATATCCCGGACACCCAGGGAAGGCAGCATTTCCATGTTCTGGGCAATGCAGGAGGAACAGATTTTTTTTGCAGATTCCGGATCATCGCACACCATTGTGCTGTCAATTTTTTTGATTCTGCAGGGAAGGAGTTTTCTGCCTTCCGGCACGAAAATCCGGGCAAATCTGCGCAGTTCCGACAGTTCATCAGACAGGGGGCGCAGAGCCGGTTTTTCGGCTTCCGGTATTTTGGTGGACAGAAATCCGTTTGCCTTTTGCGAACCGATCCGATCCAGTTGGCTCAGCAGGGTGGGAATATTCCAAAAGGGCAGTTGCCGGAGAAGCGATTTTTTGTAACTGTCCCGTATTTCCCTGAGACGGGCATAGTATTCCTCTTCGGTGGCAATCCCCTTTGCCCTGAGCAGCGCGAGCATGGTGTCAAGATGGATTACGGCGGTCATCAGACCTTCCCGCAGTTCTCTGATTTCCTCAGGCAGATTTTTTTTCATTCCGTATCCTCCTGTCTCTTCATATTTATTCGTTTTGCTGAATTTTCCCGATGATTTCTTCCACGGTTTTCTCTCCCTGCTCTGCCGGAATCTGGCAGGTTCCCACCTGCAGATGCCCGCCGCCGCCGTATTCGCACATCAGGCGTCCCACATCGGTTTTGCAGCTTCGGTTCAGAATGCTGTGACCGCAGGAAATGACAATCCGCTTTCTGTCTGCCCCCGGCATCAGGCGGATTTCCACATTCTGTTCCGGAAACAGCACATAGGAGAGAAAGCGGTTTCCGGCAGAAATCATATCCTCGCCGAGCAGATTGGTGACAATGACATTTCCCCTGATTTCACAGCAGCGCTCCAGCATTTTTCTGTAACATTCCTGCTGCTCGGCATATCTTTGCCGGATTTCCCGTATTTCCGGCAGACGGAGGATTTCCGCGATCCGCATTCTTCGGCAGCAGAGAATCATTTTTTCCATAAACAGGGGGCGGCCGATTTGCAAATCCGCGAATCGGGCAAGTCCGGTGCGGGGATCAATGAGAATGAAAAGCAGAATCCATTCCTGGGGATTCAGAATATCCTCCAGACTCAGGATTCCGGAATCATAACGGTTTACGGCCTCCAGCCGTGCGGAGAATTTTGAATCAAAACCTTTTTCACCTCCGTAGTAATCCCAGATTACCTGGGCGGTGCTGGGTGCGATGCGGCAGTCGCCCCTGAATTCGGATTTCCGGTTTTTCATGCGTTCCACCTCATTTGCATGATGATCAAACCAGAGTCCGCAGCCCCGCGCATACGGCATGTTCACCACCACATCATTTTCCGTCATTTTCAGCCGCTCATCCTGAATGACTTTGGGATGGACGAATTTGTACTGATCAATGATGCCCTTTTCAGCCAGAAAAACCCCGGAAATCAGTCCATCCGGGTCCGGACGTGTTACCAGTCTCATGCTGTGTCCCTCCTTTTCCGCGTGTCTGCATGAAACAGGACGTTGCGGGAAAACTGTGCACATGACAGGTCCTGTTGGGGAATTTATACAGGATAATATGCCGCAGAGCAATATGTTTGCTTCCCATATTGCATGACCAACTTGGTTTTTAAGATAAAACAGGGAATGAAAAAACCGGATTTTTTGAAAAAATCCGGTTTTTGATTCTGTAAAATTCAACTTGTTTATGCAATATGCAGAAATGGGGAGAAAAACAAAAAAGCAGTCAGACATCCTGCTGTTGCAGGATGTCGGCTGCTTTTTCGGAGAAAGGGGAAATAAATCGGAAAGTGTTTCTGTCTGTTTTTAAATCGCGTCCTTTCCTTTTTCACCGGTGCGCACCCGGACCGCCTTTTCCACAGGCAGGACAAAGATTTTTCCGTCTCCCAGTTTGCCGGTATACGCGGCTTCCTGGATTTTCTGCACCACCTGATCAGCGAAACTGGCCTCCACCACGATTTCTATTTTGAGTTTCGGTATGAAATCCACCACGTATTCCGCACCGCGGTAAATTTCCTTGTGGCCTTTCTGACGTCCGTAGCCTTTCACCTCAGAGATGGTCATGCCCTGGATGCCGATTTCATTAAGGGCTTCCTTTACATCATCGAGTTTGAAGGGTTTGATGATTGCTTCGATTTTTCTCATGGAACCTCCTTTGTGCAAATGGTAAGTAATAGGGGATACCGTATCCGGAACCGGGCAGCATCCGTATTTTTATGACAGTTCAATTTCAAATCCTCTTTCGCCGTGAACCGCTCCGTCAAGCCCCTGCACTTCCTGATCATGCTCCACCCGGATTCCTCCGGTGAGAAGTTTGGTGAGATAAACAACGATCAGCGTCATCACTCCGGAATACAGCGCGGTTCCGACAATGGACAGCAGTTGAATCCCCACCTGTTTCGGATTGCCGTAAAGCAGTCCGGCAGATCCGGAGATCGCAGGATTGGCAAAAATGCCGGTGGCAATGGCTCCCCACATGCCGCACATGCCGTGCACACCGAATGCATCCAAAGAGTCATCATAGCCGAGTTTGTGCTTGAGCACCGCAACACTGAAAAACCCTAAGGCCCCGGATACCAGCCCGATGACCAGAGCGGCCGGCATATTCACAAAACCTGCTGCGGGTGTGATGCCCACCAGACCGGCCACTGCGCCGGAGGCAATTCCCAAAAGCGTGGGTTTTTTGTTGCGGAACCATTCTGCGCACATCCACGAGACTGCCCCCATTGCGGCCGAGGTGTTGGTGACCAGAAACGCGGATGCCGCGACACCGTCTGCTTTCAACTGACTGCCTGCGTTGAATCCGAACCATCCGAACCAGAGCATGGCCGCACCCAGAGCGGTCAGGGTGACACTGGAGGGGAACATGGCCTCTTTGCCGTAACCGATGCGTTTTCCCAAAATCAGGCTCAGCACCAGACCGGCCACACCCGCGTTGATGTGCACCACATTGCCTCCGGCAAAATCCAGCGCGCCCATGGCATGCATCCAGCCGCCGCCCCAGGCCCAGTGGCAGATGGGGGAATAGACGACTGTCACCCATAATACGGTAAAGACAACCCAGGATGAAAATTTCATTCTGTCTACTATAGAACCCAGTACAAGTGCAACGGTTATTCCTGCAAAGGTCATCTGGAACACCACAAAAACATAGGTGGGAATGGTTCCGGACAGACTGCTGACATCCATTCCGCTGAGAAAAAAATGATCAAAGCCGCCCACAAATTTCCCCAAATCCGGGCCAAAGGCCAGGGTGTATCCCCACATGACCCAGATAAGGCTGGCCAGACAGTAGGAGATGAAGGTCATGGCAAAGGTGTTGAGCAGATTTTTGTAACGGGACATGCCTCCGTAAAACAGGGCCAGCCCGGCCGGTGTCATCATCATGACCAGAGCGGTGGAAACAATCACCCAGGCCGTATCCCCGGAATTGAGGGTGTCTTCGGCAAAAGCCGGGGAAAAAGGGATTGCCAGCATCATTGCGGTCAGCAGCAGACTTCTGCGTTTCATTGTCAAATCCTCCGTATTTCAGTTATAAGTGAAAAGAATATAAATTCCGGCAGGTCCGGTATCCGGTTTCAGTATGTCAGCATATTATAGGCATTTCTCAGTGCTGCCCGAATAAGGGAAGCTTCTTTGTCAGAGCCGACTTTCTGTCCGGTCAGTTTTTTTACATAAAACGTATCGCAGATCCTGCCCTCTGCTGTGGTGATTTTTGCATTCCATATGTCCAGATCGCATCTGAGAATGGCATCCGCAACAGTGAACAGCACACCGGGAAAATCATCGGCTTTCACTTCAACAAGGGTAAAAAGAAAAGAACTGTCATTGTCCACCGCCGCCTCCAGAGGCCTGCGGCTTGCCAGTTTCGGATTTCCTGCTGTGCGGGCTGACATTTTTTTGCGAAAAGCAATGCGCAGATTCAGGGTTCCGTTCAATACCCCTTTGAGATGATCCTGAGCCCGGAGCAGTCTGTCCGCCTCTGTTCCAAATCCGGGAAGCGCTTTTATCTTGAATGCTCCCAGAGTACTGCTGTTCTGGCGGTAGCTTCTGGCATCCAGGATGTCGAAATCATTTAAAGACAGTACGCCCACAGCTTTGGAAAAAATCATGGGGCAGTCTTTTGCGATAACAGTTACCGAGCGCACATCCGGAGCCGAGGTTTTGGTTGCATTCCAGACAAAACCGGCTGTTCTGCCGGATCCATGACAGGAATCATGCGCAGTGTTCCGGTCTGCGATGCTGCTGTTTCTGCCGGGCATTGTAATGACATAAGACATTTTTATCCGTATCCTCCTGAAGATATGTAAAGAGTAAAGCGAAATCTGCATTCAGATACAGCAAAAGACGTGCCATCGAAGGTTTTGTTTTTATTTTACTGATATAACAGAAAATAGACAATTTCAGGAAATCAGGATAAAAGAAAACACTGTTACAATAATGTATTATAATTTTCAAATTTGATACATTATTGTAATATTTCTGCGCGAGAAACCACATGGCATGGGCAGAGATGGTCTGAAGGCTTTCGAGATAATAAAAGCAGCATTGGGTTCCAGACATGGTTTCCCAGCAGGCCGGAAGCATCGGGCATATCCGGGCATATCCGTTTTTATATGATTTTTTTTCAGATTTCATATAATGTTTAAACTTTACAAACAGATAATCTGTAATAAGGCTTTGGCAAAAAAGTTCTTTCACATTTAACGCGATTTCCTGAAAAGAACATACCTCAGATTTGACAACTTTCCAAAAGTTGTCAAATCTGTCCTGTCCTGAGCAAAGAAACCTTTGGGATTTTGTAACAAGACAAACAGTTGGGAGAAAACAAAATGAAAGAAACCGCAGATGCAAAATTGGCCATACAAAATGCCATTAAGGCGTTTTCAGAGGGAAATATAAGCGAAAATGCCATTTCCCTTTTCTCCGTGCTTGGTTACAATACGCAAAGACAGAATCTCCTTGGGGAAAAGACCTTTGCCGGTTCTCGATTCCTTTCTCAGCAGTGAAACCCGGTTTCGTGCGGACAGGGCGCTTGCAAGTGAATGGAAAAGCATTGATCTGCTGTTTCAGTTGACCAAAGAGGAAGTGTCTGACACAAAAAGCCTGTTTGACACGAAAAAAGTGGACAACACCATTATTGAGGCATATCTGTTTTTTTGCATTGAACTGGAAAAATCCGCATATTCCCGCACTGCGCTCGCGCAGATCACCCGTGAAATCAACAGGATTTTTCCCATGCCTGTGATGCTGGTGTTCAGATACGGGGAGCATCTGACGTTATCAATGATAAACCGCAGACTGCACAAAAAAGATGAATCCAAAGATGTGCTGGAAAAAGTCACGCTTGTCAAAGATATTTCCATTGCCAATCCGCACTGAGCGCATGTGGAAATCCTTTTGATCTGTCTTCCGGGGAACTGAGAAGGGTTCACGGGTTCAGCAATTTTGTGGAACTGCATAATGCGTGGCAGAAAACCCTTGACACTTCTAAGGTGAACAAAATTTCTATAATGCGGTGGTCATACGCCACAAACTGGTGGGCGGGGAGCGGAAAAGCGGAGCAAAAAAAGATGACAGAGAAAGGACAGCTACAACTGTCCGGCAATCCTGATGAAACCGTGAAAAAGGAATTTGCGGTGTCTCATTGGCCGTCTATACTTTCCGCCAGTTTCGAAAAAGAAAAGATCACAGGGAGATATTCCCCTGATTTCAGAGGATTCTTTCCGGAAATCAGTGGGAAAATCGTGCTTTGGGATATTATCACAAAGTTCTTGAACCCCTGTTTTTGAGGCTCTGAACCGAAAAGAAAAGATCGGATGCCTGATTTGCGAAAGGGAGACTGGAATCGGATTCCTTCAACGGCGGACTTTTTGAACCCCATCGCCATGATTTTTATGAAATCAGTGAAATGGGCATTTTTGTGCATGTGAACACCCTGAAAATACCGGATGAATGGTTTGCGGAACTGCTTGGCATATTTGAACATTACCATTTCACCATAGAGGAAAACACGCCGGTTGAAACGGAAATTTCCATTGACCCGGAAATGCTGGGAAGAATTTTTGAAAATCTTCTGGCTGAAATCAATCCGGAAACCGGTGAAACCGCAAGAAAATCAACCGGAAGCTATTATACGCCCAGAGCGATAGTGGAATACATGACAGATGAAAGTCTGCGGCAGATTCTTGTGAGCAAAACAGGAATCGGGGAGGCCAGAATTGCCCGGGTGCTGTCATGGCAGGATGCGGAAACAGATTTGACAGACGCGGAAAAAGACAGGGTGACGGATGCTCTGGATCAGTTGAAAATCCTTGATCCCGCGTGCGGTTCCGGCGCGTTTCCCATGGGAATTCTGCAGAAAATGATTCTGGTTCTGCAGAAAACCGATCCGGATTCACGGAAATGGCTGAAAAAACTGCTGGCCAATATTCCTGATCCCACTGCACGGGAAATGATGAGAAGAAAACTGGAGGGGGAAAAGGATTTGTGGAATTACACAAGAAAACTGGGGGTTATCCAAAGCAGCATTTACGGGATTGACATTCAGCCCGTTGCGGCAGAGATTGCAAAGCTGCGCTTTTTTCTGTCTCTGGTGGTGGATGAGAAAGTTTCGGACAATGAGGAGGAAAACCGGGGCATTCTGCCGCTGCCGAATCTGGAATTCAAGTTTGTCTGCGCCAATGCCTTAATCGGACTGCCAAAAGGCGACAGGGGAATTTTTGAATCTCAGGATGAGATTGACAGACTCAGGGAACTGCACACGGTTTATTTTTCAAGCCATGAGGATGAAAAAGAGGCCGTGAAAAAGGAATTTGCACAGGTGCAGAAAAGAATGTCAGAGAGGCTGCTGGATTGGAATGAGATCAGGGATTCCGAAATGCTGCATCTTGCCATGTGGGAACCTTTTTCCGGCAAATCCTGCGGGTGGTTTGATCCGGAATGGATGTTTGGCATCAAAGACGGGTTTGACATTGTGATTGGGAATCCGCCGTATGGAATCAAACTGAAGGCAGAAGAGATGACTTTTTATGATAAAAAATTCAGAGAATATAAACCAAGAACAAAAAATTCTGCCATTTATTTTAAATATTTGGCAGATATATTGTTAAAAAATTGCGGCATTAACACTTTTATCATACCAAAATCATTTTGTTATTCAGCAGGGTGGGCAAACAGTGTCAAATTTATTGTTAAAAATCTTTCCCGCTTAATTGACACAGGAAAAGCTTTTGAGAATGTTCTGCTGGAACAGATAATTTTTGTTAAACAGAAATCTCTTGAAACTTCTGAATATCTGACCGGATTATATGAAGAAAACAGAATTGTTGAACTTGACAGAATTCCAAAAAATATCTGGCATGATTACGGAGTCATGCTGGCTGGGCAGAGTAAGCCTGAACTTGCTTTGATAAATAAAATTTTGCAAACATGCAATCATAAATTTGGTGAATACATATTAATTGAAAGAGGTCTGAACTGGCAAAACAAAGTTGCTAATAATATTGGGAAAACACCAATTTACAGAGGTGCGCAGTTAAATAAATATTTTTTGGATAATGCAACTGATTTTATTGATCTGTCCAATTTCAGCAAGGATGAATATGCGTATCAGTTGCAGCCAAAGGTATTAAACCAGCTTGCAATTGCTCATGTGAAAAATCCTTATCCCCATTTTTATTTGCAGGCTGCTTTGGATTTAAAAAATATTCTTGTTTTTGAAACAATATCCTGTACTTTTGGAAAATCAGACAAAATCGATTCAAAATTTATTGTTGGGTTCAATAATTCAAAAATTTTCGCATGGTTATTATATAAATTTATATACAGCAATGCGATCAGAAGTACAAGATATGATTATCAGTATGTCGGCCGGATACCATGTCCGGATTTAAATCATATAAAACAGGAGCCAGTTATAGAAATTGTGGATCAGATACTGAAAGAAAAACAGGCCAATCCCAAAGCTGACACCACCGCATTGGAAAACAGAATTGATGAACTGGTGTATGAATTGTACGATCTCACAGAAGAGGAAATTGCCATTGTGGAAGGGAAACAGAAATGAAGATGACAAAAAGACAGAAACAGTTTATTGTATGATTTGACACAGAAACCGATCAAAACAGAGGAGAAAAATATGAATATGCAAAGTTTCCAGTTTACCACCCGGATTAATCAGATGGAAATCAGATGGATGTGAAAAAATAATTATTGTGTGGGATTTGTATCCGCCGTGGAGAGACAGCAAGCCCTGCCGTCATGAAGACAGGCAGAATATTTTCAATGCATTACAAACAGAAGGTATTGAACTGCATCGTGTATCTCTTGTG
Organism: Desulfobacterales bacterium; assembly: GCA_041390465.1. Classification (GTDB taxonomy): domain Bacteria; phylum Desulfobacterota; class Desulfobacteria; order Desulfobacterales; family Desulfococcaceae; genus JAABRU01. The sequence continues at coordinate 12,773 of JAWKPW010000074.1, forward strand.
TGCATCTGTGAGGAACTGGAAGCATGGCTGCTGGCTGATAACAAGGCGGTAAAAGATATGATTGCAGAACTGAAACATCCGCATATGGTAAAAAAAATTCAGAAATTCAAAAATCCGGATCGCATTCAAAGCCCCAGGACAAAACTGACAAAAATATTCAACATGGAACTTGGTTCAAACCGCCGTTATATTGATTATCAGGATGCCATAAAGATTGCTGAAAAGATAACACAGTTTGATAAAATAAAAAATTCTGAATCATTCAGAAGAGTTGTTTTAAAGGTATCCGGGATTGATCTGAAAACTGTTTGAAATTAAAATGAAAAATGTCCGTAAATTTAAAACATGTCACGCAGGATATTTTTATGACACAGTTACTCTTTGAAATTCTGAAACCAGAGTATGAATATTTTTAATTTGAAGGAGAAAGATAATGAACAGTGCAGATGCAAAATTGGCCATACAAAATGCCATTAAGGCGTTTTCAGAGGGAAATATAAGCGAAAATGCCATTTCCCTTTTCTCCGTGCTTGGTTACAATACGCAAAGACAGAATCCCCTTGGGGAAAAGACCTTTGCCGGTTTCCAGGATTCCTTTCTCAGCAGTGAAACCCGGTTTCGTGCGGACAGGGCGCTTGCAGGCGAATGGAAAGCATTGATCTGCTCTTTCAGTTGAGCAAAGAGGAAGTGTCTGCTGAAAGAAATCTGTTTGACACAAAAAGGTGAATGACACCATTATTGAGTCTTATCTGTTTTTTGCAGTTGAACTGGAAAAATCCGTATTCCCGCACTGGGCTCGCGCAGATCACCCGTGAAATCAACAAAGTGTTTTCCATGCCGGTCATCGCTGGTGTTCAAATACGGGGAGCATCTGACAGTTTCCATGATCAACCGAGAACTGCACAAAAAAGATGAACCAAAGACGTGCTGGAAAAGTCACGCTTATCAAAGATATTTCCATTGAAAACCGCACCGCGCGCATGTGGAAATCCTTTTTGATCTGTCCTTTGAAAGAACTTGAAACAGGTTCACGGGTTCACCAATTTTGTGGAACTGCATGATGCGTGGCAGAAAACCCTTTGACACCAAAGAACTCAGCAAAAAATTCTTTCAGGAACTTGCCAACTGGTATTTCCGGGCAACAGGAGCATGTTTCCTTTCTGGATGATATGGAAAAAAACAGGGACATCCGCAACGCGACCAGCCTGATCAGACTGATTACAGAATCATATTCATCTGGTTTATCAAAGAAAAATCTGGTTCGGAAAATTCGTTCAATTCAGATGAACTGAAGAATATACTGAAAGACTTCAACCAAATGGATTCCCGGAATTATTACAATGCCATTCTCCAGAATCTTTTCTTTGCATGTCTGAACCGGAAGATGAACGAACGGGGTTTGCCAAACACGGAACCCATCAGGAAAACAGAAGCGAATACGGTGTCAAAACACTGTTTCGCCATGCCGACATGTTTGCCATTCCCAAGAGGAAATTGTTAAACTCTTTGAAAATATTCCATTTTTAAACGGAGGGTTGTTTGACTGCCTTGACCGCCCGGATGAGGAGCGGCAGAATCCTGTATGCGGACGGATTTTCAAGAAATCCAAAAAACAGGCACTTGTTCCGGATTTTCTGTTTTTCGGCAGTAGAGCAGGAATGCGATCTGAATGCGGTTTTCGGCACAAAAATAAGAAATACAAAGTGAAAGGACTGATTCCCCTGCTGGAAAGTTACAAATTCACGGTTGCGGAAAACACGCCGGTTGAAGAGGAAATTGCACTTGATCCGGAGCTTCTGGGCAAAGTGTTTGAAAATCTGCTGGCCAGTTACAATCCGGAAACCTGACCACAGCACGCAAACAGACCGGCAGCTTTTTATACGCCCTGTGAAATTGTCGTTACATGGTGGATGAACCCTCTGACTGCGTATTTAAAACAGAAACTTGAAGCCCATAAATCTGAAAACACTGAATCATGCTTAGGGGATTTGTTCAGTTATTCAGAGAATCCCAATCCTTTGATGAAAAGGAACACAGATTCTTGTCAATGCCATTGACAACCGCAGAATTTGACCCTGCCCAGGTCTGGTGCATTTCCATGGGAATTCTTCCATAAATGGTGCATGTTCTCCACAAACTTGACCCCTGAACCGGCTCTGGAAAGAGCAGCAGATGGCAAAAGTGGATCATCTGGTTGCAGAAGCCCGGAATATCAGTGATCTGGGCATCCTCGGGATAAAATTGCTGCTGATTTGAAAAACATGCAGAGGATATTGAGAAGCCTTTGCCGGCAATGAACTGGATTACGGACGCAAACTTTACCTGATTGAAAGCTGCGTTTACGGCGTGGATATTCAGCCAGTTGCCATTCAAATCAGCAAGCTGCGCTTTTTTATCTCACTGATTGCTGACCAGAGGATTGCCCGGAATAAGGAAAATTTGGCGTCCGCAGTCTGCCGAATCCGCAAACCAAATTTGTACCGCAAACACCCTCATCGGACTGGACAAACCAAAGCAGCGCGGTCTGAAAAATTTGGAATTGGAAAAACTTGAAAAGAAATGAAAGATCTGCGGCACAGATATTTCAGTTAAAAAGCAGAAGGAAAAACTGGATTGTCAGAAAAAAGACAGGGAATCCAGGAACAGCATCTCGGAATTTCTGATAAAAAACGGATGGAACAATGAAGCCGCCGGACAAGGTTAGCGCGTTTTCCCTATGACCAGAATCGTGCAGCCCGTTTTTTGATCCGGAATGGATGTTTGGCATAAAAGACGGATTTGACATTGTGATTGGGAATCCGCCGTATGTGGAATCAAGACATCCATCTTTTAGAAATGATTTAAAAGAATTATATCAAAAAAGCTGTAAAAACAGATGGGGGGATGATGCAAAATTCATTACAAAAGGGGCTGATCTTTTGATTTATTTTTTTGAATCATCAATTTTTTTTATAAATAAAGCAGGATGTATTATTTTAATTACACAAAATGCGTGGTTGGATACTGCGTATGGAATAAAGGCTCAGGCTTTCCTGAAAAAATATACCAATGTAATAAGTGTTCTTGATAGTCAGTACAGATATTTTCCATCTGGGGAAGGCCCAAATATAAACACTGTAATCACTTTATTTAAAGGTAAAGAAGTAGATCCATTTAATAAAATAAGGTTTTATTTGTTAAAAGATAATATTGAAAACATAAAACTTGATTTTAATCAGAAAAATAATATAGATAACGAGCAGTATAAACTGAATCTTTTTTCTTATGATGATAAAATTGTATCAAAATATAAATGGGGTATCCTGCATAATACCGATTCGTTTCTTATAGATATTATCAATATACTTGAAAAAAAAGCTACAGACATTGATAATATTCCATCTGAATCTGTGTTTAGATTTGGACAAGGACTGAATTTAAGCAAATCTTTTTTCATTCCTGTTGATATTTTAAATAAATACAATATTCATGCTGAAAATTGTTTTCCTATATTTTATAAAGGAGCACCATTTCATATTTCGCATACCGACTGGTATCTGGTCAGAAAAAACAAAGTTAATAATTTGACAAAAGAAAAACTTAGACAGGATGGCTATGATGTATTTGATGAAAATTCCACAAAAAAAGAACCACCTGTATTGATAATGCCGCGCGGAATCAGCAGACATTTCTGTAGTCTAAATGGTATTTCAGCATATTCTTTAAGCGGGGTGGATGTTTATGCTTCTGATATATCGAGTATTGAAAAAGAAATATTGAATCTTTGGTGTTTTTTTAATTCCTCTTTGTTTTGGTTACTGAGGGAAATCAGTGGACGTAAAAATCTCGGAGGTGGGTTATTAAAATCAGAAGCAACAGATCTCAAGACATTTCCTGTATATCTATCGCTTAATATAGAAAAAGACAGATTCCTTTCTTTGTGTGAAAGAGAAGCAATGGAAACAAGGGATGAAATATTGACTGATGAACATAAAATGATAGACAGAATTATATTTGATTATTTGGAATTAGACAAGTATTATAGAGATAAATGTTTAATAAAACTAAATAATTTAATCAAATGCAGATTGTCAAAATCAGTAACGTAAGATAGTAAGGCGGTAAAAGCCGACATCACCGCATTGGAAAACAGAATTGATGAACTGGTGTATGAATTGTACGGACTTACACAGGAGGAAATTGCCATTGTGGAAGGCAAAAAGAAATGAACTGACAAAGGAACAGAAACAGTTTATTGCATGATTTTATACAGAAACAGATCAAAACAGAGGAGAAAAATATGAATATGCAAAGTTTTCAGTTTACCACCCGGATTAATCAGGAAGGTGTTTTACATCTGCAGCTTCCTGATGTATTGTCAAATCAGGAAGTTGATGTTGTGCTTGTCCTTCATTTCAAACAGCAGCAGGTGCAGCATGAACGTCCCACAGGTCAGTATGCAGGAAAAATGCGAATGAGCGAGGATTTTTCAGACCCTCTGCCGGATGATTTCTGGCTGGGAGAAATGCCATGAGATTATTACTCGATACCCATGTATTTATCTGGCTGATGTTTTCTCCTGAAAAAGTAAGTGCGGAAACAAAAAAACGTTACAAATCTTATGAAAACGCCATATTTATCAGTCTTGTCAGTCTTTGGGAAATTCAGATAAAATCACAGTTGGGCAAGCTGCATTTGGACATTGATTTGGAAACAATTATTGATGATAACATTCACAGTGGTTTTGTCAATCTGCTTCCCATTGGTGTAACCCATATTCTGACATTGAAAAAACTGCCATTTTACCACAAAGATCCTTTTGATCGGCTGCTTATTGCACAGGCAATTGAAGAAAATATGACCATAGTGACCTGTGATTCATATTTTTCTGATTATCCTGTTCCTGTTTTATGGTAATATGCTGAATTCAGTGCTGAAGAACTCAGGTCAAAGGTGGTTTTTGCTTTCGCTGCATCCAACTTGTCACCGTCAGGAGGTAAAAATGAACACAGCAGAAAAATATTTTCATCAACAGCTTGCTGATGCTGAATTCAGACATTTCTATTTTCAGGAAAAGGCAAAGCTGGATATGGAATATCAGTTGGAAGAACTGAAAAAGGCTTTTAAAGAACAATCTGAAATCCTAAGAGTTCAGTGAATTTTTACTGTGATACATTCAAAGGAGATCCCAAATGAAAAACAGACTGAATCTGTCATCTTTCAGGGTACTTAATTTTAAGGCGGTTCAGGACAGCAAAGCCATAAAATTCACACCGCTTACTGCCTTTATCGGAAACAACGGTTCAGGCAAAAGCAGTATTATTGAGGCATTGGAAACATTTCAGACTTTGGCACTGCATGGCATTGACGCTGCCATGCAGCCCTGGCACGGTTTTGAATATATCTGGAACAGATCGGTCAGGCATAGGATAAAATCAGAAAATCCGATAACTTTCAGGGTTTATGGAATAAATGACAGGAAAAAGTTTAAAGCCCGTTTAAAAGTTTCGGCATCTGCTGATTTTGGCAAGGCTGAATTTTCAGAATATTATTATGACATCGGCAGCAAATTCACAGATGGAAGAAATGATTTTGTCAGAGAAGGTGAAATTAAAGATCCCGCATTGAAAGCCTTTGTGAAAAACTGGCAATTTCTGACACTTGTTCCGCATTTTATGACAGAACCGGTTTTCCAGAAACGAACTTACGGCAAAATCAGACTGGATAAGACCGGAATGAATATTGCAGAATATCTTCAGTCTGTGCGTGATAAGGATATTGATGCGTTTAACGGAATTATTGAAACCCTTAAAGTCATTTTGCCCTATGCAGTTGATTTGCAGCCTGCCATTACCTCGGAACTGGAAAGAAAAGTTTATTTAAATCTGTCTGAAAAAAATATTTCCGTCAAACTTCCCGGATGGCTGCTTTCCACCGGAACCCTGCGGGTGATCTGTCTGCTGGCTGTTCTGCGCCATCCTGAACCGCCTTCTGTTGTGATTATTGAGGAAATTGAAAACGGACTTGATCCGCAGACTGTTCATCTGATTATTGAAGAACTCCGTTATTTTGTGGAATCCGGAAAAGGCCAGATTATTCTTACCACCCATTCCCCTTTTCTGCTTGATCTTCTGTCTCTGAATCATATTATTGTAACAGAAAGAGATGAGTCCGGTTCTCCTCAGTTTATCCGTCCGGGTTCTGATAAGGAATTAAAAGAATGGGCAAAAAGATTTTCGCCCGGAAGATTATACACAATGGGAAAACTGACCCGAAACTGACCCGAATATTCAATCAGGAACTTGGTCAAAACCGCCGTTATATTGATTATCAGGATGCTGAAAAAATTGTTCAACATATCACAAATTTTGATAAAATAAAAAATTCTGAATCATTCAGAAGATTTGTATTAAAAGTGTCAGGGATTGATCTGGAGCATATCTGAAATGCAAGGCAATTTCCGGAAAAAATATCCTCATCAGAAAAAACAGATTTTACAGAATAATATCTTATGACTGTCTGAACATCCGGATTGTTCCGACTTGGAAAAACATACTGACAGGCTTTGTTTATGAAAATCCCTGTCATCTCAACAGCAAAGGGGGATATTTTTATGACACACACAGGCATACAGACAGATCTGTTAAATGAATTCATACCATTGATTCAGCATCTTGATTTTGGAAAAAATCTGGAGGAAAAATTCAGACTTTCCCTTTCCATCGGTTTGTTTGCGGGAAAAGTTGTATCTTTGGAAAAAGCAGGAGTCAAATGAATGAAATTTGAATGGGATAAACGGAAAAATCATATAAATATAAAAAAGCATGGCATATCTTTTGAAGAAGCCGCTTTTGTTTTTTCAGATATTGATGCAATTTCCGTTTCTGATGAATATCATTCAGATTTTGAAGAAAGATGGATCACTATCGGAAAAATAAAAAATCATGGTATAACAGTCGTAATTCATACAGAAAGAATAAAAGGAGATGTTGAATTTATAAGGATCATTTCTGCAAGAAAAGCTGAAAAATATGAGGAAAAAGAATACATAAACCGCTTAGGAGGCAAATAATGAAAAAACAGTATGATTTTTCAAAAGGTGTGAAAGGCAAATTTTATATTCCTGAAAATGAGATAGAATTGCCTGTCTATCTTGACAGAGCAAATCAGGAATATTTTCTTACTCTTGCAAGAGAGAAAAAGATGGCAGTATCAAAACTGATCAACAATCTGTTATCAAAGAACAGAAAGCTGCTGGATTCTGTTTTATTGAAATAGAAGATTTTTACAGATAAATCGCTGAACCGGACAGGGCAACGCAGCAGTTGCTGGCACTGAGCGGAACATGGCAGGATGATCGCCCCGTTGAAAACATCATCCGTGACATTTATGAAAATCGGACAAAAAATGATGAGGAGATCGTGTTATGATCTATACAAATACTTAAAACATTTCCGGCAGCAGATCAGTTCCCTGATTAATATCTCCCCTCCCTTGAGGGAGGGGCAGGGGGAGGGTGAAGTATGAAATCTTCTGAGTAATGGTATATCTCTGGGATACTTCCAGATTGTTCACAACTGCGGCACAAGCTGGAAGCTTGTGCTACTTTTATATCTGAAAATTTATGGTTACCTGTTTATTGCAATTCACAGCACAGGAGCAGAACATGGACTGGTATGCAGTCAAAGACAATCACAAATGCGGCACAGTGGGCGGATTTCTGAAAGAAACCGTGACCAAAAATTCGGAACTGTCTGTTGTTTCAGCATATTTCACCATTTATGCCTATCAGCATCTGAAAAAAAATCTGGATGAAATCAAAGCTCTGCGTTTTCTGTTTGGAGAACCCGCGTTTGTCAAATCTCTGGACCCGGAAAAAAACAATGTGCGGGAATTCAGAATAGAAGAAGACGGGCTGACAATACCGCCTGAAAAACGTCTGGAACAGAAATCTGCTGCCAGAGAATGTGCGGATTGGATCAGAAACAGGGCAGAAATCCGCTCCATGGTCAAACCCAATTTTCTGCACGGAAAACTCTGGCACATAAAACAGGAAAGCGGGATTGAAAAAGCCATCGCGGGAAGTTCCAATTTCACGGTCAGGGGGCTGGGATTTGGCGAAAGCAGAAACATTGAACTCAATCTCATAGCAGACAGTGACAGAGACCGGCAGGAACTGAAAAACTGGTTTGATGCCATCTGGAATGATTCCACCGGACTGGTGGAGGATGTCAAAGAAGAAGTGCTGCGGCATCTGGAGCAGCTTTATACGGAAAATGATCCGGAGTTTGTCTATTTCAAAACCGTGTATCACATTTTTCAGGACTATCTCCATGAACAGAAACAGGAACTTCTGCCGGAGGGAAGAACAGGTTTTTATGACAGTGAAATATGGAATATGCTCTACGAATTTCAGAAAGACGGGGTAAAGGGTGCGATCAGCAAAATCATGAAGCACAGCGGGTGCATCATCGCGGACAGTGTGGGACTGGGAAAAACCTTTGAGGCTTTGGCTGTCATCAAATATTTTGAAAATCTCAATGCAAAAGTGCTGGTGCTGTGTCCCAAAAAACTCAGCCGCAACTGGATTATCTATCAGGCACGGCAGAACCATGCGCTCAATCCATTCAAAAAAGACCGTTTTGATTACACAGTGTTATATCATACAGACATGGCAAGGGAATCCGGAAAATCTGATGCCAATGGCATTGATCTGGCAACCTTCAACTGGAGTGCCTATGATCTTCTTGTCATTGATGAATCCCACAATTTCCGGGGCAATCCCGTGGAAAAAGTGAAACAGGGCAGAGCAAAAATGAACCGCGCCAAATGGCTGATGGAAAAGATCATCAAATCCGGGGGAAAAACAAAAGTGCTGATGCTTTCTGCCACACCGGTCAACAATACGCTTCGGGATTTGCGAAATCAGATGGCCTTTATCACCGAAGGCAGAGACGATGCCCTTGCAGAAACCTGCCGCATAAAAAGCATAGGAAACACCCTTGAAAATGCACAGAAAAATTTCAGCCGCTGGGCAAAGGAAAAATCCGGCAGCATGAAAAATCTGCTGGAAATTCTGGATGCCTCTTTTTTCAGACTGCTGGATGAACTTACCCTTGCGCGTTCCCGCAAACATATTGTGCGTTTTTACGAAATGGATGCCATTGGCAGTTTTCCCAAACGGGAAAAACCGGTTTCCATTTTTCCGGAAATTGATCTGCTCCGGCGTTTTCCCTCGTATGAGCGCATCAACCGGCAGATTCTTGAATACAGACTCGCGGTTTTCAATCCCTCTGCCTATGTGAAAGCGGAAAAACAGAAAAAATATGAACATCTTGCCGGGGATCTGATGTATTTCAAACAGAGTGACCGGGAAAATTTTCTCATTGGCATGATGAAAGTCAATTATCTCAAACGCCTGGAAAGTTCCATTGCCTCCTTTGGCATTTCTTTGGACAGAACCATTGGCAAAATTGAAAATCTGGAGGAAAAAATCCAAAAATTTCTCCAAAGCAAATCTGCGGCACAGGAGGAATCTCTGGAGGACTTCACGCCTTCTGAAGAGGAACTGGAGGAAAATGCAGATGAAACCGATCAGTGGCTGGTGGGAAAAAACCTGAAATTTGATCTCGCGGATCTGGAACTGGAAAAATGGACAGCGGATTTGCGCAAAGACAAGGATGCGCTCATTGATCTGCTCAACAATGCCAAAGCTGTTGATTCTTCCCGTGATGCCAAACTGGAGGAACTGAAAAAGATTATCCGGGACAAAATCAGAAATCCGAAAAACGAAAACAACAGAAAAGTCCTTGTTTTTACCGCTTTTGCCGATACAGCACACTATCTGTATGAAAACCTGAAAAACTGGATCAGAAGCGATTTGCAACTGCACTGCGCTATGGTCTGCGGAAATGCCGCGCAAACCTCGCTGGGAAAAAATGATTATGACAGCATTCTGACAAATTTTTCACCGGTTTCCAAAAACCGGGCCCTGCTCAATTCCGCTTCTGTGACAGAGGAAATTGACATTTTGATAGCCACAGACTGCATCAGTGAGGGACAGAATCTGCAGGACTGTGATTTTCTTGTCAACTATGACATTCACTGGAACCCGGTGCGGATTCTGCATGGTCTGGGCGCATTGACCGGTTTGGAAGTAATCAGAGTATTTGGTTGGTGAATTTCTGGCCCACAAAAGACCTTGACAATTACATCAATCTGAAAGAACGTGTGGAAGCGCGCATGGCACTTGCGGATATTGCAGGCACTGGCGAAGACAATATTCTCAATGCGCAGCAACTGGAAGAACTTATCAGCGATGACCTGAAATACCGGAACCGGCAGTTGAAAGACCGCAGAATGAGATTCCTGATCTTGAGGACATGGAAGAATCCATTTCCCTCACAGATTTCACATTGATGATTTTCGGATGGAACTTGTTCATTTCGGAAAACAGCGGCAGAAAACTGAAAAATTCTTGAGTGGACCTCTATGCTCTGGTTCCATCCCGAGAGGAAAATATGCCTTCTTTTTGTCCCAAAGGGAATTTTCTGCCACAGAAAAGGAAATCATAAAACCGGGCGTGATTTTCTGCCTTGCACAAAAAGACCTGGGAGAGGGCGGAGATGCGCTCAATCCGGCCGCATCCGTATTTTCTGGTTTATCTTTATGATGACGGCAATATGCGTTACAATTATGCCAGTGCCAGACAGGTTCTTGAAATCTTCCGGCTGCTCTGTCAGGGACAGAATGCGGTCTTTGAGCCGCTGTGTGATCTGTTCAACCGGGAAACCGCGCAGGGAACCCGGATGCACCGGTATTCGGCATTGCTGAAAAAGGCTGTGAGTGAAATTGTCCGGGTTTTCAGAAAAAAGGCAAACATCCGGCTCACCCATGACCGGGGAGCAGTGCTGATGCCCAAAAGCGGCCAAATCAGTGAAACAAAGGATTTTGAACTGGTGACATGGCTGGTGATTGTGTGAATTCCGGTTTGAAAACAGAAAGTTTGCAAAGGATATTCCATGCCGGCTTACAATGCGCAGAGGCAGAATCCCCTTGAGAAAAAAAATGTTGCCGGTTTCAGAGATTCATTTCTCAGCAGTGAAAGCCGGTTCCGTGAGGACAAAGCCCCTGTGAAGGAAGGGAAAAGCATTGATCTGCTGTTTCATACCGAATCGCCATTGATTTGTTCAATATAAGTAGGTTGGGGTGAGGAACGAACCCCAACAAATTCAAAGTGTTGGGGTTCACTGCATTCACCCCGGCCTGCACAATGATATTATTAAACCGGCAATTAAACACCATAACAATCAGTTATTATAAATATTTTAAATTATTAAAATATTTCATGTTTGCTTTTGGTATTAAAAATTGCCGGATTAATATCTGAAAGTTCAGGCGTTTTCAATGGGGAATCGGTATCATGCCAATTCTCTGTTGAAACCAGACTTTTTTTTACCACAAAGGACACAAAGAGGGCACAAGGGTCACAAAAAAAACTGACAGAACTGCATGCACTCCTTTGAAGATAATCGAAACGCCTACTTCGCTGAATTTATGTAATGCTCATGGAGGACTCCCGAACTGAAAGTCAGGGCTGCTGAAATGATCCGAAATTCTGCCGAATCCTGCCTTCACTTCATTTTGCCACTCCGCAATCAGATAAGCATGTTTTCAATGGGGAATCGGTATCATGCCAATTCTCTGTTGAAACCAGACTTTTTTTACCACAAAGGACACAAAGATGGCACAAGGGTCACAAAAAAACTGATTAAACTGCATAAACTCCGAAGAGAATCGAAAAATCGCCATTGAATTTATGCAATGCCTGCGGAGGACTCCCGAACTGAAAGTCAGGGCCGCTGAAATGATCCGGAAATCCTGCCGGAATTCCGTTTCACTTCATTTTGCCACTCCGCAATCAGATAAGCATGTTTTCAATGGGGAATCGGTATCATGCCAATTCTCTGTTGAAACCAGACTTTTTTTTACCACAAAGGACACAAAGATGGCACAAAGGTCACAAAAAAAACTGACAGAACTGCATAAAATTCGGAAGAGAATCGAAATCGCCATTGAATTTATGCAATGCCTGGCGGAGGACTCCCGAACTGAAAGTCAGGGCCGCTGAAATGATCCGGAAATTCTGCCGGAATTCCGTTTCACTTCATTTTGCCACTCCGCAATCAGATAAGCATGTTTTCAATGGGGAATCGGTATCATGCCAATTCTCTGTTGAAACCAGACTTTTTTTTACCACAAAGGACACAAAGAGGGCACAAGGGTCACAAAAAAAACTGACAGAACTGCATAAAATTCGGAAGAGAATCGAAATCGCCATTGAATTTATGCATGTTTATGGAGGACTCCGAACTGAAAGTCAGGGTTGCCGAAATGATCCGGAAATTCTGCCGGAATTCCGTTTCACTTCATTTTGCCACTCCGCAATCAGATAAGCATGTTTTCAATGGCGAATTGGTATCAGTTGACCAAAAAGCAACTGGAGGACACCAAAAGACTTTTCCACAGGCGAATATGTGAAACGGAGAAAAATCAGACGCAATGCCTTATGAAACATTGTCCGGCAGCAGGGTGGCCAAAATTGCTTTCAGAAATCCGGACCGTTTCATGCAGAAAGCGATGCCGCACACCCTGCTGCTGGACAGATAACTATTTCAAGGCCCTGATTTCTTTAATATCCTCTGTTCTGCCCAGTATAATCAGGATGTCGCTGTCCTTGATCACAAAATTCGCGGGCGGAACCAGAAGGAAGTTGTCCGGAACCAGTTCCCTGATGGCAATGATGTGCACATTGTATCTTGCCCGCAGATTGAGTTCCTTGAGGCTTTTGCCGATGAATTCCCGCGGGGGGCCCGCCTGAACCAGATCATAGTCATCTGCAAGGGGAATGAAATCCAGAATATTGGGCCGGGACAGGCCGCGTGCAACCCGCAGGGCCATGTCCCGTTCCGGATGAATGATCTCGGTGGCTCCCACCAGTTTCAGAATTTTCCCATGATCCGCATCCAGAGCTTTGGCAAGGATTTTGCGAACCCCCATTTCTTTCAGATACAGACAGATCATAATGCTGGTGCTGATTTTCGTGCCGGTGGACACAACCGCTCCGTCCATGTTTTCCAGCCCCAGGGCTTTCAGAGCTTCCCTGTTTGTGGCGTCAAGCACCACTGCCTCGGTGGCATGCGGATCAATGGCCTGCACCCTGGCCTTGTCCGCATCAATGGCCATCACTTCATTTCCGTCTTCATACAATGCCTTGGCCGTGTGAAAGCCGAAATTGCCAAGTCCGATCACTGCAAAGTGTTTCATTCCCCACTCCTTTTTCCTCTGTATCTGCATCCGGGCATCTGAATCATAATCTTTCAGCATGTTCTGCACTGTCCGGCTCCGTGCCTGCCCGGATAAAGAAGAGGCACGGCGGAATTTGTTCCTGTGGAAAATATTGTGAAAATTCCCAAAAGATGCCTATCCGATCATCAGATTCTCCTCAGAATACGCAACGCCGTTGCTCGCGCCGGTTCCCACGATGATATAGGAGAAAGTGAGCACACCGACCCTGCCGATAATCATCATCAGGATAATCCAGCACTTGCCCCAGGCGCTCAGATTTGCGGTTATTCCCGTGGACAGCCCCACGGTTCCGAATGCGGACACGGTTTCAAAAAGATAAGCGAGAAAGGAAGGCCGCTGATCAGCCGGGCAGTTCAGGGAACCGCCTATGAGAAGCAGAAACAGTATTACTGAGATGATCCCGATGGAAACAAGAATCAGGGATACGCTCCGGCTCACGGTTTCCGCTGGAATGCTTTTTCTGAACAGATTGACACGCCGCATCCGCCGCACCCGGCTGAAGGTGAATGCTGTCAGCAGAGCCAGGGTGGAAGTCTTGACCCCGCCGCCGCAGGAACCGGGGGAGGCTCCGAAAAACATGAGGAAAATCATCATGGCAAGGGTGGCTTCCTGCAAAGAGGCAATATCCACAGTGTTGAACCCTGCTGTGCGGCAGGTGACGGACTGGAACACCGGAACCAGAATGCGCTGCCGCAGCGAAG
>JAWKPW010000075.1:0-26525 GCA_041390465.1 Desulfobacterales bacterium
TCCTGTGGTTCCGAAGATTGATGCGCAGGGCAGGCGGGAAAAGTGCGGGCGGAATAAAACGGGCAAAGCAGATTCCCTTTTTTTTCAAAAGACAGCCGGCAAAGGGAAAGGAATACAGTTCCCCTATGCCGTCCAGAATCACGCGCACCTCCACTCCTCTTTTCTTTGCCTGATCCAGTGCATCAATCATGGCACGGCCTGTGGCATTGGTTTCAAAGATATAGGTGGTGAGGCAGACATATTTTTGCGCTTTTTCAATTGCCTCCCGCATGGCCGGATAAGCCTGTTCTCCGTTGTGCAGAGGTTCAATCCGGTTTCCGCAGATCAGGGGGCGCCGGATCAGCGCGTTGGACATGCGCATGATTTCATCCAGAGGCGGCGGAATCTGAAAAGCGGTTATGGAAGAATGATCCTCCTGGCCTCTTTCAATATGAAACGGGGAGCTGGCCTCCAGTTTTCTGGCTCTTGTGCGGATGCGGTTGACCCCCAGCAGGAAATACAGCATGGGCCCTGCAAAGGGAAACATCAGACAGATGGCAATCCATCCCGCAGCAGATTTGGGGTCACGTTTGTTAAGCAGTGCATGGCCTGCGCTGAAAATCCCCAATGCTGCGTCACAGACAAGCAGTATCCAGTGAAATTTTTCCATTTCAGAAATCCCTGTCAAAAAACCGGCACCGGGTTTGCTGTTTTTCTTTGTCCGCAGGCAGGATTCTTCTACCTGCAAATACAGTGCATTCCCAATTGATTTTTTTCTTCTGTCAGCATACTTATCATAACAGCTTATGATAAAAAATAAAACAGGAGTTACACAGTTGCCTGAAAAAATCCTCCTCAAACCCTGAGGATTTTGAAATCCCTCAGGATTTGTCAATCAACTGCGCAACGCCTGGATAAAGACACAAATCCGGTGACTGTGATGAAAATACAATGCCCCTGCTGCGTCGCGCGATATGAAATTGATTCGGCAAGAATTCCGGTGCAGGGAATTTTTGCCCGCTGCGGCAAATGTCAGACTCGCTTTTTTGTCAAAGGAAAAACAGTGCAGCCGGAGAAGCCTTCTCCCATATGCGGAAACTGCGGACAGCAGATCCGCGGACGGGAAAAAAACTTTTCGCATAAATCCTGCACCCTGTGTTATGCCTGTCATAAAAAACTGGAGGGCGCCATGTTCAGAAAGACGGATTTGCTTACGGATTCACCGCAGACAGACAGAAAAGAAAAAAAATGCGCTCCGAATTCCCCCCGACAGGGAATCGGAAACCGTTTTCTCAGCATTTTTTCCAATGATCTGGCCATTGATCTGGGAACGGCCAATACCCTTGTGTACAAAAAACGAAAAGGGATTGTCCTGAATGAATCCTCGGTCGTTGCGCTGCGAACCGATCGCGTCAACGGACACCGGGTGCTGGCAGTGGGACAGGAAGCCCGGCAGATGATGGGAAAAACCCCCGGAAACGTGATAACCATCCGGCCCATGCGGGATGGGGTGATTGCGGATTTTGAAGCCACCGGTGTCATGCTCCGGCAGTTCATCCGCAGGGTGCGAAGCCGCATGAGCCTTTTCAAGCCCAGAATGATTATTGCGGTTCCCTCAGGCATCAGTTCTGTGGAAAGACGCGCGGTCAGGGAATCTGCCGAGATGTCCGGAGCCGGAACGGTTTTTCTGATTGAGGAACCCATGGCCGCGGCAGTGGGCGCGGATATGCCTGTTTCCGAGCCCACCTGCAACATGATTGCGGATATTGGCGGAGGAACCACCGAGGTGGCTGTCATTTCCCTGGGAGGCATTGTATTCGGGCTTTCCATCAAAGTGGCAGGGGACAAAATGGATGAGGCCATTATACGCCATGTGAAAAAACAGTATAATTTTCTTATTGGAGAGCGCACGGCAGAAGAAGTGAAAATCAGCATCGGAAATGCCTGTCCTGACAGCCGGAATTCGGAACGCATTGAAGTGAAAGGATGGGAAGTGGTTTCCGGAAAACCCATGATCCTGCTCCTTACGGATATGGAAGTGCGGGAAGCCATATCCGATCATCTCAAAGCCATTGGCGATGCCATAAAAACAGTGCTGGAAAAAATTCCACAGGAACTGGCTGCCCATGTTCTTGACACGGGAATCGTGCTGACCGGCGGAGTGGCTCTGCTGAAAAATCTTGACAAATATCTGGCCCGGGAAACCGGGCTTCCGGTAAGGGTGGCTGAAGATCCGCTGACCACTGTGGTAAGGGGATCGGGAAAGATTCTTGACAACCGGCATCTGTTCAAAAAAATTCTGAGCCCATAATCTTCTGAACAAGGGATATTCCATGATGGGCCGGGTTTGCGCATATTTTTTCGGGAAATTCAGAAAATCGGAGCACATGTCCGGAAGAATCCCCGGAAAGCATTTTGAAAATGCGGATTTGCGCGGGATTTGTCTGGCAAATGCGGATTTGCGCGATGCAGATTTCCGGAATGCGGATCTGCGCGGGGCTGATCTCAGCGGTGCTGACCTGAGGGGGGCAACTTTGAGAGGTGCGGATCTGCGCAATGTTTTTATGCAGGGCACAGTACTGGGAGAGGCAGATTTGAGCCGGGCCAATCTCAGTGATGCAATACTTCGGAATGCGGATCTCCGGAAGGCCAATTTATGGAAAGCCTCACTCTGCTCTGCCCTGATGACAGGCGCGGACATGCGGGATGCGGAGCTTGCGGACGCGGATCTGGCTTTTGCAAACATGGAACATGCTGTTTTCTGCCGGGCCGGACTGACTGAGGCGCATCTGGAAAACGTGTTTGCCGAGGGAAGTGATTTCACTGCCGCAAATCTGCGGGAAGCGGTTCTGCACAAAGGCTGTTTCCGCAGCGCGCTGTTTTGCAGCGCCAATCTGCAGCAGGCGGATCTGAGTGAAACCGACATGGAAAAAGCGGGTTTTCAGGGGGCGGATTTCTGGCGTGCCAATCTGGCAGCCGCTGACCTGAGTTCCGCTGATTTGAGAAACACCCTTTTTATCGCGGCAAACCTGAGCTGCGCGATTCTGTGGAAAGCGGATTTGCGGGAATCGGATCTGAGTTACGCGAACATCACCCACGCCCTGCTGCGGGATGCGGATATCCGGAATGCGCATCTGGAAAATTGAAATCCCCCTTCCCGCCGGCAATGCTGCTGGGCAGCGGGACTTGCCATGCTGATTTTTTAATTTGTAATTCAATATGTTATTTGGAATCCCTATAAGCAGCATTTATGGATGTATCCTTCAGACCAGCCCCGTACCAGTGCCTCCTGCGGAGGAATGCTCTCCCCCAGACTGTCCGCATACAGGATTGTCCGCCGGACTTTTTCCCCTTTCCCGAAAAAAGATGAGGCCCATTCCCGTATCCAGGTCACGGCCAGAGGGAGCACCAGCGCGCCAAAACCTGTGACATAAATCACAATGGGATGATTCCATATAATGGATACCGGCAGGAGAACCTGCATCCCCACAGCAAGGTAAAAACTCAGCCGCCAAAGAGCTTCGGACTTGTTGAAAAGACAGTTGCGGAAATCTCCCAGCTCCCGGTTTCCATTCATTATAAAGTCCTTTTGTTTGTATGGATCGGCAAAAAGCGGGAATACTGTGCAGCAGTCTGTCTGAACCGGGATTTTCCGGATTAAGGGATTGCCATGATGTTACGAAAAACCGGATTTTTTTGGAAAAATCCGGTTTTTTTAACTACGCCGCATCTCACTGAAAAATCCTGTCAATCCTTTAATCCCGGTTCAGACAATTGCGGCATTTTGTCTGAACTGTGATTCATCTGACTGCCATGATTTTACGGGATCAGAAAAATCAGATGAATCAGCGTTCAGGGCAACCGGAGCGGATTTTGCGCATTCAAGTTTGGTTTTTATACCACTGCATTGTGATTTCAAGCCCTTTTTCAAAGGAATATTCAGGCGAAAATCCCAGCAGGGATTGGGCACGGGAAATGTCAGACAGGGAATCGCGGATGTCGCCGGCACGGGGCGGGCCTTGTTCCGGAGCCATATCCAAACCGGACATGCGGGAAATCATTTCCCACAACTGATTAATGCTCACGCTGCTTCCGATGCCCACATTGAATTTCTGCCCTCCGATACCGGATACAGAAGCCGCGAGCAGGTTGGCTTTCACCACATCTTTCACAAAAACAAAATCACGGGTCTGCCCTCCGTCTCCGTAAATTACAGGACGCTCCTTTTTCGCGGCTTTGTCCATGAAAATGGAAATCACACCGGAATAGGGCGAAGACGGATCCTGACGGGGGCCGTACACATTGAAATAGCGCAGGCTCACGGTTTCCAGTCCGTAAAGATCATTGTAAATCCGGGCATAATACTCGCCTGTGAGTTTCTGCACTGCATACGGACTCATGGGTTTGGGCACCATGTCCTCACGTTTGGGCATGTGGGGATCATCTCCGTAAACCGCTGAGGAACAGGCAAAAACCACACGTTTCACGCCATTCTGCCGAGCAGTTTCCAGCAGTTGCAGGGTTCCCATGTCATTGATCTGCGCGGAGGTGACAGGATCCTGCACAGTACGGGTGACAGACACTTCCGCAGCCTCGTGAAAAATCACATCACAGCCTTTTACAGCCCGGTTCATGAATTCCTGATCCCGGATATCGCCTTCATACAGCATGATTTTGTCTTTGATATGGCCAAGATTGGACAGAT
Source organism: Desulfobacterales bacterium (assembly GCA_041390465.1). Classification (GTDB taxonomy): domain Bacteria; phylum Desulfobacterota; class Desulfobacteria; order Desulfobacterales; family Desulfococcaceae; genus JAABRU01. Next base: position 4,685 of record JAWKPW010000075.1, read on the forward strand.
GACCGGTGGAAAAATTGTCCACCACCCGGACTTCCCGGCCTTTTCCGCTCTGTCCCTCTGCCAGTGCCTCTGCAAGATGGGAACCGATAAATCCTGCACCGCCTGTCACCAACACTTTTTCAAAGTTAAGATTCATTTTTTTCCCTTATTGATCTCTGTTCCGGATTTTTTGGAAATTTTTGTACGGCAATCACAAAATTTCCGCTGCTGTCACAGCCAGCCTGTCAGTCAGCAAGTCTGTTTCTTTTGTTTCATTACCATGTTTTTCACAGATTCCGCAAGTCAATGAAGCAAGTCTGTTCTCAATGAACTGATTTAATTTTTTTTTTTTCGATTAAATTTCGAAGGTTGACACATATTTCAATACATTGTGCAGACGGTATCCCATACAGTCAGGATTTTCTGCCATATTGCCGCAGGATGGAACCTGTTCATCGGAAAATCCTTTTTCTTTCAGAGTACGCACTGCTGCTTTGGCTGTCATGCCGATTCCCCATTGAAAAGATACTTGCAAGCAGGAAAAAAAGAGGTTTCCGTGTGTTCAAAAAACCGGATTTTTCAGAAAAATCCGGTTTTTCTGAAAAACTTATGTTTCAGATCAATGGCGAATTGGTATCATACCGATTCTTTTAACCGCAAGGGTCACAGGGAAGGCACAAAGGTCACAAAAAACGGACACTGTGCAAAATCTGCGGAGAATCAGCTTTGCCTTCCGCAACGTATGGTTTCAGCAGAGAATTGGTATCAGACGGGTATACGCGACGGCAATTCGGAACGCCGATCCTGCTGGGAATGCTCATCTGCCGGCGCAGCGCATCAGCAGCATCAGGCTCTCTTTTTTCCCAGGCAGTCCGGCCGCTTCCGGCTGTCTGCGCTCCGATGCGGATAATTCCTGTGCATTTCTCACCCGGACTGATTTCAGCTTCGATTCTGCTCCATCCGAATACTGTTTCCGCCCTCCGTGCACTGCCTTTGCTGTATTTCAGTGTCATTTCAGCCATAAATGAACGCCGTTCATGTCCATGCATTTTTGTGGCTGTAATAGAAATATTTTTAATATAATAAATATGTTAATACAAGCAAGTTCATTCAGAGTTCCTTTTCTGTCTGTTCTTTATTCCAATGGTTCGGACATTTTTTTATAACAACCTGTTTATATTCAAATTTAATGCTTTAAGGTTTAAACTTTCAGATTGTGTATTTTCAGAATGTTATCTGGCATGACCGCACTGTTTTTCAAAACTGTCCGAAGTATTGTTATTCAGCAGTTGACAATTGTCAGCACAATAATAATATAATATTGCTCAAATCAAGTTCAGAATCACTCAGAGCCATATTTAAAATTCACAAAATTTGTGGTATAGTTATTTCAGTAAACAGCCTAAGAGAAATGCTTTCTTTCAGCCGTGACGGGGATCTTCACAAAATCTGCATCCGAAGTTTTATTGAACATTATAATTCAGCATGATCGGGATGATCAGCATGAAAAGTCCCACTGCCAAAATGTCAACAAAGCCTGACCTGTCCGGAAAAAATTTTCAGGCAGAAATTTCTTCTTCCGGATATGCCCTGTTTCCGGCAGAATGTTTTAACGATGCTGCGCCAGGTTTTCAAAACCCGGCAGGCTGCTGCATTCACCATTCTTCCGGCAAAGATTCAAACACATTCTTTTCAATGGATTACGACTGCTGATTTCCTTCTGTGGGACGAGCCTGCGCAGGAGCCGCAGGATAAAAATTTTAATGACAAAGAACAGAAAATATGCTACCGGAAATCAAATAAAACTCCGGTCAGGGAAAAGTTTTTCTGCTGAAATTTTTTTCAGATTTTCTATTCCTTTCACATCACAGTTCAGACTGTATGCGCGGTTATGAAAAAAGGGGGATATATGCTGTATCTCTATTCCTGTCCGCAGATGGCAGCGCTTGCGGAAAAGATTGCCTGCATCCATCCGGATGTGATTTGCGGAAAAATTGACTGGGCCTGTTTCCGTGACGGTTTCCCCAATATCCGGGTAAAAGATGTTTTGTCCGCACGCAGCAGAGACATTGCCTTTCTGGCCTCTTTTGACACACCCGGAGAAATTTTCCGTCAACTGTCTGTGATTTATGAAATTCCCCGTCTTGCCGTGCGTTCTTTCAAAGTTCTTCTGCCCTATTATCCCACCGGCACAATGGAAAGAGTGGAGGAAGAGGGGGAAATTGCCACAGCCTCCACTCTGGCGCGTATGCTCTCGGCCATTCCCCATTCCATATCCGGCCCAACCCAAATTGTGATTTATGATATTCACGCTTTGCAGGAGCGTTTCTATTTTTCCGATCAGGTGCTGCCCCGGCTGGAAACAGCCATTCCCCTGCTCAAGGCGCGCATTGCAGAAATGGAAAATATCAGCATTGCCTTTCCGGATGAAGGCGCTCAAAAACGTTTCGGACGCATGTTCAGGGACTGTCCCCTGATTATCTGCCACAAAATCCGAAGCGGAGATAAGCGGATCGTGTCCATAAAGGAAGGTGAACCGGAAAACCGGCATGTGGTGATTGTGGATGATCTGGTGATGACCGGAGGAACCCTGCTGGAATGCAGGAAAGTCATTGCCGCTCGCGGTGCAGCCAGGGTCAGCGCCTATGTCACCCACGGCGTATTTCCGGATCAGTCCTGGCAGAAATTTTTGGAAGCAGGTTTTTCCCGTTTCTGGCTGACAGATTCCTGCCCCGCAACCGTGCAGGCTGTGGGGGGAAAAGAACCTTTTGAAATCCTTTCCCTCGCGCAGGCTTTGTCAGATATTCTGCTGTAAACATCCGATGCCTTCTTTGATATGATTGAGAGGAAAGAATCCTTTGATAATCAAAAAGTTCATTGCACATGCCTTCTTTTTTCCTGTCCGGCTCCTTTTTCTGAAATCCTGCATACTCCTTCTTGTCTGCATTTTTCCGGCCCCGCATATCCATGCACAGTCGGAACTCCCGGATACCATTCGTGTCGGGGCATATGAAAATCCGCCCAAAGTGTTCACAGACGCGCGGGGACGCACTGTTGGCATTTTTCCGGATCTGCTGCGCGTAATAGCCGAACAGGAAGGCTGGAATCTGCTTTATGTGAACGGAACCTGGGAGGAATGCCTGCACCGTCTGGAAAACAGTGAGATTGACATCATGCCGGATGTGGCCTATTCCGGGGAGCGGAGCCAAAAATACGATTTTTCCGAAGAAAGCATTTTCATCAACTGGGGCGCGGTTTACACCCGCATTGGTTTTTCCCTTGAATCCCTGCTCGCGCTCAAAGATGCGCGGCTGGCTGTAATGCGGGGAAGCATTCACACAGACGGGCCTGAGGGAATCAAAAGCGTTTTGGAAAAATTCAATATTTCCTGCCAATATATTGAAGTCAATGATTATGCCCAAGTTTTTCGGCTTCTGGATGCAGGGGACGCGGATGCGGGTGTGGTCAACCGCATGTTCGGTGATCTGTATGAAAAAGAATACCGTGTCTCTGCCTCGTCCGTGATCTTCAATCCCATTCATCTGCGTTTCGTCTTTCCCAAAAACAGTGAGGCAGGCAAATATCTGGAACAGAAAATTGATTCGGCTGTGCGGAAAATGAAAAAAAATTCTGATTCCGAATATTACAGCATACTCAGCCGCTATCTTTCCCGATCTCCGTCCTCATGGACTGCCGGAGAAAGGCATCTGGAACTCAGTGAAGAGGAAAAAGCATGGATTCAGGCCCATCCCCTTATCCGCATGGGAGCTGATCCCGGATTTCCGCCCTTTGAATTCATTTCCCCCAAAGGAGAGTACCGGGGCATGGCTGCGGAATATGTGAAACTCATCGGGGAACGTCTGGGACTGAGATTTGAGATTCTGAGCGGACTTGCGTGGAAGGATGTCATGGAAAAGGCGGCAAAGCAGGAAATTGATGTGCTGCCCTGCGTTGGCATTACAGCGGAAAGAAAAAAATATTTCACCTATACCCGTCCCTATCTCAGTTTTCCCCGTGTGATTGTCACACGCACCGAATCAGATTTGAAATCCCTCGAAGACCTCGGCACGGCAAAGGTGGCTGTGCAGATCAACAGTTCCCATGAAGGATTTGTCAGAGAACATACACAGATACAGCCGGTTCTCTGCGACACCTTTCAGCAGGCCATGCTCATGCTCTCACAGGGAGATACAGATGCGGTCATCGGCAATCTGGCCGTTGTCACGCATGTGATCCGGGAAATGAGCCTGAGCAATCTGAAAATTGCCGCACATACGGATCAGAAACCCCATCCCCTTGCCTTTGCCGTGCGAAAAGACTGGCCCATCCTTGCGGATCTCATCAGCCGGGCACTGGATTCTGTTTCCGAGGAGGAAAGAATCCGGATTTTCAGAAAATGGACCCCTCTGGAATATGAGCAGAATTCACCGGCAGATTCCAAACCCCTCATTTCCCTGACCGAGGAGGAAACCTACTGGATCCGTTCCCATCCCATTGTCCGTGTGGCTGCTGATCCCAAATGGGCTCCGGTGGAATTTCTCGATGACAGGGGACACTATCAGGGCATTGCACAGGAATATCTGAAAATCATTGCAAATCTGACAGGACTTCAGTTTGAAACCCTGCAGGGAATGGAATGGAAGGATCTGATGCAGAAAGCCGCAGACAGGGAAATGGACATGTTTTCCTGCCTGTCCAAGACACCGGAAAGAAACCGGCATCTGAATTTCACCCGTCCCTGGCTTTCGGTTCCGGTTGTGATTTTCGCCCGCAATGATGTCACCTATGTGGGAAAACTCAGTGAACTGAAGGGGCATAATGTGGCAGTGGTGCAGGACAATGCTGCAGCGGAATGGCTGGCCCGCGATTATCCGGACATAAAACTGCTTCACACGGAAAGCACAGCGGATGCCCTGCAGAAGCTGCAGACCGGACAGGTTTTCGCATTTGTGGGCGATATTCTGTCCGCAGGCTATTATCTGGGAAAACTCAGACATCCGGCCATCAAGGTGGCCGGGGATACACCCTATGTGTATGAACAGTCTCTGGCTGTCCGCAGCGACTGGCCCATGCTGGCACAGATTCTGCAGAAGGCTTTGGACGCGATACCGGAAACAGACCGCAATGCCATTTATCAGCGGTGGATATCCGTTAAATACGAGCGCGGAGTCAATTATTCCCTGATCTGGAAGATTCTGACCCCCGTGATTCTTCTCCTTCTTATGTTTTTCTACTGGAACCGCAGACTTTCCGCAGAAATTGCACACAGAACAGAAATACAGAAAGAACTCCGCAGGGCCAGAGATGCGGCAGAATTTGCGAACCGGTCCAAAAGCGTGTTTCTGGCCAATATGAGCCATGAAATCCGCACACCCATGAATGCGATTCTGGGCTATACCCAGATTATGGAACAGGATGGAACTCTGACCTCAGAGCAGCAGAAATATCTGCATATCATCGGACGCAGCGGCGAGCATCTGCTTTCCCTCATCAATGACATTCTGGAAATGTCCAAAATAGAGGCGGGAAAGATTGAAATCAGTCCTGTTTCCTTTGATCTGCACGGCCTGATTCATGATCTGGAAATGATGTTTCAGATCCGCACTGCTGCCAAGGGGCTGCAACTGGAAGTCCTGCTTTCTGATGATCTGCCCTCTTACGTATTCGCGGATGAGGGAAAAATCCGGCAGGTGCTTATCAATCTCATGGGCAATGCCGTGAAATTCACACAGGAAGGCGGCATTGTTCTGCGGATTGCCAGAAAGCCGGAAATTTCCGAACCGGATACCTGCACTGTCTGTTTTGAAGTGGAAGACACGGGAAGCGGCATTTCAGCGGAAAATCTGGAAAGAATTTTTCATCCCTTTGAGCAGAAAATGGATGACCGGAACATTGAGGGAACCGGGCTGGGGCTGGCCATCAGCAGGGAATATGCCCGTCTGATGAAAGGCGATATTCAGGTGCGCAGCCAACAGGACAGAGGAAGCTGTTTTTCTTTCACTCTTCCGGTGAAAGAAAGTGCGGATCATGCTGCAAAACATCTTCCGGATCAGCGGGTTTTGTCTCTGCGCACGGATCAGCCTGGTTTTCGCATTCTGGTGGTGGATGACAGGGAATCCAACCGGGATATTCTGACCCGGATGCTGGAACGTGTTGGATTTTCCGTAAAAACAGCAGAAAACGGCAAACAGGCTCTGGCAGCTTTTGAAAACTGGCATCCCCATGCCCTGCTGCTGGATATCCGTATGCCGGTCATGGACGGCGTGGAAGTCACAAAGAGGATCAAAGGCATGCCTGAGGGAAAGAACACGGTAATCATTGCTGTCAGTGCCAGCGCGCTGGAGGAGGAAAGAAAAGCTGTTCTGGCGCATGGCGCAGATGCCTTTATCCGCAAGCCTTTCAGGGAAAAGGAAATATTTGATCAGCTCCATATCAGTCTGGGCGCTGAATATGTGTATGAAGCCGCGAAAACAGGTCAGGAAGCAGTTCAGCAGCCTGAAAATATGGAAAAAGACAGACTGCGCTCTGTGGAAAATTCCCCCTCTCTGCCCTCTGTGCCAAAGGAAATGATTCTGAAAATGCGGCAGGCAGCAGAAGGAGGCTATATGGATCAGTTGCAGGAACTCATTGATCAAATCACTGAATATGATATACAACTGGCAGAAAAACTGCGCACCCTGGCAGACGCCTATGAATATGAAAAAATAGTGGGAGAGATTGCGGCACATAATTAGGTTCTGTTGATATTTCAGATCATGCTGCGGGAATGAAGATTTGACAACTTTTGGAAAGTTTTCAAATCCTGCCGGAACCGGTCGTCCGGGTTCATTGCGGAGAGATCGGTTTCGGTAAATTCAGCTTGATACAGGACTGTATTGATTTTTGTGACAGATGGCAATATAAAAAAGCAGTCATCCACACTTTTGCAGCACAGGAAAAGGATGGTTTTATGAAAAACATTATTTTGATTTTGCTTGTATTTTTCTCTTTTTCCCTTGCCGGATGCTCCGGAGGAAAGGCAAAGGAACTCTTTGACACAGCCCAGTTGGAGGAATTGCAGAACAATACAGAACATGCCCGCAGTCTGTATGAGGAAATCATGCGCAAATATCCGGACAGTGATTTTTCCCAAAAAGCGGAGCAGCGTCTGAACGCATTGCAGAAAAAAGAACAGCAGGACAGGGGGGCGGGACAGTCCGGATAATTTTACGCCCTCCTGAAACTGCACAATCGCATGAAATTCAAAGCCCCGGCAGGTTTTGAAGCGAAAAACCATTGTTTCACAAGTACCTGATTTGAAATTTTTTATATCAGGCACAGAACATTGCAAGCAGCAGGCCGGATCAAAACAGAATTAAGATGGAAGAAAATGAGAAAAATCATTCATCTGTCAGATATTCATATCGGGTATAAGGACATGGGCACAAGGTTTGACAGGATTGTGACACAGATGATATTTCACAACTGTCCGGGAAATCATTATCTTGTTCTCATTACCGGAGATATGGTTGATGATGCCACCAAAGACGGCAGTTATGAGGAAGCCTGTTTCCAAATCAGCCGTTTGAAAAAAGAGGGTTTCAGGGTATTGACGGTGCCCGGAAACCATGACTATGGTTCCGGAGTTCTGGGACATCCGAAATATGTCGAAAAATACAAAGAATATTTCTTCGAAGATATTTCCATCTCCTATCCGAAACTTGATCTTGTTGGAAACATTGCACTCCTCGGTCTGGATTCCATGGCTGAGGAACTTCATTGGTATGACCGTGTTTTTGCAGAAGGTGAACTGGGAGACAGGCAGCTTGAGCGTCTGAAAAACCTGCTTGAAAGCGATTCTGTCCAAAAAGCTGCCTGCAGGGTTGTGTATCTCCATCACCATCCCTTCCATCCCACACCTGCCCATCATCTCAAAGATTCCGAAAAACTGGGAGCCATTCTGAAGCAGTACCCGGTTGATGCCCTGCTGTTCGGACATAATCATGAGGGAAAAGTCTGGAACGGGGAATGGGGGATCAAAAGAGTTTATGATGCAGGTTCCGCAACAGGCAAAGGAGGAAAAGTTGGGCCTCACCGGATAATTGATTTGTCCAAAGATCCGTTTTTTGATTACGATGCACAGTTTTCAGCAGCATAAGAACCGTATGCAGGAGCAGACTGGAAAACAGGCAGATGGAAAACCTGCTGTGATGAAACAGGAAATCAAAAATTGATACCAGGTCAAAGACCGCTTGCTTCCGAAATTCCCCTCGGGACAGGGGAGACAGTTTTCCGGCCGGTTTGGCCCATTACCCAAAAATTCATGCAGGATTTGAGACAGTTTTTTGAAAATTGTCAAATTCTGCATGAACCGATGACAGTCTGTTTTTGTTCATTCTGAAATTTTTAACTCTTAATTCACATATACAGATTTGCACAAGACCTTCAGTGCAGCAAGGAAGAGAAATCATGTTAAAAGGATTTGAAAGAAAATATCTGCGCGGCCTTGCCCACGGGCTGGAGCCTGTGGTGACAGTGGGGCAGAAGGGGCTGACAGACAGTCTGATCCGCTCCGTGAACGAAGCTTTGGACATCCATGAGCTGATCAAGATAAAATTCAATGATTTCAAAGAAAAAGAGCAGAAAAATGAAATCATGTCAAAAATTTCATCCGGAACCGGATCTGAACTGGCAGGCATGATTGGACATACTGCCATTTTGTACCGGCAGCATCAGGATCCGGAAAAAAGGAAAATCAGTCTGCCAAAAAAATGATCCCGGTCAGCACAATCAGAAACAGGGCCGGGGGAAAATAACTGGCTTTGTTGAACAGTTTCATGGCATCCCGGGTTTCTCCGGTTTTGTGAAAGCGAAAAGCAGGCAGGAGCAGCATCCACATTCCCGCGACCGCCAGGGCCGCATGGAAGGGAAAGGGAAATTTCAAGGGGGAAAGACCAAACAGGACAAAGCTGACTGCAAAGGCTCCGATGAGTGTAATCAGCACGGTGTAAGCGGAAAAATCCATGCCGAAACGCAGGGGCACGGTCTGCGCGTTCAGGCGGCTGTCTTCTTCCACATCCGCGCAGTCATTGGGAATATTCTGCCCCCCGATTTCCCACAGAAACAGCATAAAGAAAAGGGTGAGGATATACACAAAGGACGGGGAAGGATCCACCGCATACACGGCTGCCAGAGATCCCAGGGTTTTGACAATCCCGTTGATGAGGGTGCGCAGCGGGCTGACTTTGAAGAGAAGACAGTAAAGCGCTTCCAGTATGCAGCCGGCAAGAAAAAAAAGGATGCAGACAGGATTGAGCATCCATGCTCCAATCAGGGCAATCCCTGTCCATGACAAAGCCCACAGCAGTCCCTCGCCAAAACTGATCAGTCCCTGAGCCATGGGATGCCGCATCAGGGCAGCGTCAATATCCACAGCCGCATTTCTGCCGGTGTAAACATCCTGCCGCAGCCGTTCCCTGTCCACACGGTAATCCACCACATCATTGAGTGCATACACAGCCGTGTAACCGGCAAAGGCCGTGATAATACCGACAACTGTTATCCACAGGGAAGGAAAATGCCCCAGCCAGAGAAGCGCGGCAAACGCGGGGGTGGTCATGTCCAGCAGACCGTGGGGCGTTCGGGAAAGTGCCCAGAAAGGCTTCAGACGGGAAAAGATCGGATTTTTGAGAAAATTGAGTATGGATTTCAACACACGCTCCTGAAACAAGGGATTTGACAACTGCCGGAATATCCGGTTTCAGACAGATGGAACTGCCCGGTTTACATAAATGATAAGCACCGCAAAGTCAAGTCAGAGATGAAACACTCTTTTGAAACAAAAGGAATATTCCGGAGATAATACCAAACCGCCATTGAATTTGTGCGGCACCTGCCCTCAGATTATGGGCGGGGGAGTCCCGGACTGAAAGTCCGGGACACGGAAATGATCCGGAAACCGGGCCGGAATTCCGTCTCACTTCATTCCGGCACTCCGGAATCAGACAGGCATTGTTTCAATGGCGAACTGGTATTATACCAGCTCACCATTGAAAATATATTGCGGAAGACAATACCGATTCTCCGTCTGTTTTGCAAAGTTCTGTCAGTTTTCTGTGACCTTTGTGCCCTCTCTCTGTGTCCTTTGCAGTCAAGGGGCAGGGGAAAGCATGGTTTCAATGGTGAACTGGTATAACAGGACAATGAGAAAAATTGGGGAAATCGCAATCGCAATGATGATACCCGGAGCAGCGGATTGCCGGAAGCCGGAATTGCAGACAATTCAAAGGAGTTGGCAGCCGGACATCAACATGCTGCTGTTTTGGATGCTGATTCAAATCTGTTCTGTGAATCCGGGGCAGCCGCAGAGGCTGCCCCGGCGCAAATCCGTATCAGAAGCACCATTGCCTATTTTTTCATAAAACGGTGCAGAGCCAGCAGAAGCACAGCTCCGCCCACAGCCAGGAACAAACTCCCCAGATTAAATCCTGTAACTGTCCCAAATCCCAGAAAAGATCCAATAAATCCTCCGACAAAACCGCCTGCTATCCCTATCAGGATGGTAATAAAAATGCCTCCGGGATCCTTGCCCGGCATGATGAATTTTGCAAGTGCACCCGCGATTAAGCCCATTACGATCCATGACAGAATTCCCATTGTGAATCTCCTTTTTCAAGTTTGTGTTCAATTTCTGGTGAAGGTTTCATGCAGACTGATTTTTTAACTTATAAATCAGTTTATTAAAAAACATCCGAATCATCAGGACTGTCTCCCGCACCTTTCGGTCAGTCCTTTTTTTTGCGCCTTTCAGCAAAAACCTCTTTGGCTGCAAACAGTCCGTTCAGCGCGGCAGGAAAACCCGCATAAACAGCCATCTGCATTATCACCTCCACAACTTCCTGCTCTGTGCATCCGACATTCAGGGCCCCGTTAATGTGAACTTTCAACTGGGGGGCTGCATTTCCCAAAGCAGTGAGCGCAGCCACCACCGCTATTTCTCTGGATTTCAAATCCAGCCCGGGCCGTGAATAGATGTCACCGAAGGGAAATTCAATCACCAAACGGGCAAAATCCGGAGCAATGTCTTCAAGACTTTCAATTACGCTCTCCCCGATTTCACCGTCAATTTCCTTGAGTTTTTCCCATCCTCTCTGATAACGATCATCTGCTTTTGATCCCATAATGTTTTCCTTTCCGGATGTGACCATCACCGGAAGGAATGGATCACTGAATTTCCGTCCGGGTGTATGGTATGGTTATGCTTTACGTTCCAGTTTTTCAGGTTTTGCTGACAGTTCAAATCATGCTGCCGGTTCCGGTTTCAGGTTTGAACCGTGCATGCAGCAGACGGCATTCAGAACAATCTGAATGAATTGAATTCCGATCTTCACCGTCATTCCGGCAAAAGCCGGAATCCGCATCCGAAGTTTCAGGAAACTGCGGATGCTTTAGGCACCCATGCATAATTTCCGTAACATTTTTGCAGGGCAGGCCTCCAATGGCACTGAATTAAGGAATTTTCGGAGGCCGAACTGAAAGTTTGGCCGAATTTTCCGAATCTTTTGAGTGTCCCAAACTTTTCAGTTTGAGACTCTGCCACTCTTAATTTAATGGCATTGGAGCCGAATCTGCCCCTGCCGGATATTACAAAATTTGATAGTGGGTCAAATCCGTTGATTCGGGTCTGACACCGGGATGGAAAAAATCCGCAAGGATTGATATTATTATAGAAAAATATTGAAAAAAACAATCCGAATCCCGGAAGGGATGACATTGTCAACCGGTTTGACCCACTATCCAAAATTTCTGACGAAGTGCTTATCACTGCCGGGCAAAAAACGCCCGTTCCAGAGATTTTTCCATCACAGCCTCGTATCCCTGTATCCGGGCCACCATCTCTTTGTTTTTGTCCAGAAAGGCAAAATCCCCCTTCATTCTGTGCTGTCCGGTTTCCGTGACTTCCAGCACAGCCGTAAGCCCGTCTGCCGGAAAACAGGGCCGGTACTGGCGGTAGGAACCCGCATACACAGGGAGACAGAAAAGCCCTTTTTCCTCATAGCACCAGACAATGGCCATCTGAAATGCGCAGTCCAGCACCAGGGGATCGCTGAGCCACTGGCTTCTCAGAGGTTCTGCCATCCATTTTTCCGGATGGGGAGCTGAACACAGTTCTGCTGTGATTCCGCCGGGCGAGCAGTTGATGATTTCCTGTATGCCCCGCAGTTGTGGGCCGTGAAACAGGATTTTTCCATACACTTCCTCCATGCTCCGGGTATAGGTTTTCATCTGGATATCCAGCCGTGAGCTGTACGCTGGAGATCGGGACGGGGGACTGTCTCCCAAAACCGCTCTGGCTTTGGAATGAATCAGGGATTTATCCCCGTTTTCTCCTGTCCGGATTTCCACATCTGCGGAATACAGGGCTCCGTTGCGCTTTGCCTTGCCGGAAATCAGGCGGATGGGAACCGGTGCACCATTGTTGAGGGAAATGCCTTTGAGCAGACGGAAATCCTCGAGTCCGTGAAAGAAAAGTCCGGGATTTTCATGCAGCGCGCTGTGTCCCAGCCATTCGGCCATCATGGCAAAGGGCACAACCGGACGGCCATCGAGCATGTGATCTTTCAGAAAGGGAAAACGGGTCAGATCAATTTCCCGTTTCAGGCCGGAAAGGGCTTGAGAGGTCGCGGCCGGTGCCTGAGTTGATCCGGTATCTGCAACAGAAGAAACAGCCCCTGCTGATACAGACGCGGTGTCACCTGACAGCATTCCGCCAATAACCACTTCCACTGCTGCATTTTCAGATCCGGCCATTTCCGCGAGCATGGCTTTGACCCCTGTTTCCAGCGGAATCAATGCAATATTTCTTTTGGCAAACTCTTTTTTCAGCCCCGAAGAAACCATGCCGCCGTCCCAAGGCCCCCAGTTAAAGGAAATCACCCGGCACTCTGGCCGTTTCCGTGCTTCACACCATGCGGTTTTGTTCAGCACTTCATTGGCTGTGGCATAATCAGCCTGTCCCTGATTTCCCATTCTTCCTGCCACAGAAGAAAAAAGAATGAGATATTTCAGAGGGTCATCCTTGAGTGCGTCCAGCACAGCCTCCAGTCCTTTGACTTTGGTGTCAAACACCCGGTCAAACTGCTCCTGTGTTTTGTCCGCAATCAGACGATCTTCCAGAATTCCTGCTCCGTGAATCAGGGCACGGACAGGGCCGTAAGTCATGCGCACCTGTTCGATGACTGCACGGACAGCATTTGCGGATCGCACATCTGCGGAAAAGTAGACCACTGTCGCGCCGCATGCCCGCATCTGCTCAAGATTGCTGCGGATTTCCCGATCAGCCCGGTATTTGCGAAATGCGGCTTCCAGCTCCGCAGGACGGGGATTTTTTCCTGCAAAACTGTTTTCCAGAATGGCTTTTTTCATGTCTGTTTCCTTCTGCAAACCTTTGAGCCATTCCGGTTCGTTTAAGGGCAGGGGGGAACGCCCCATGAGAATCAGCACAGGTTTTGCTTCCCGTGCCAAAGCCAAAGCTGCTGCTGCGGTTACGCCTCTGGCTCCGCCTGTGACAAGCACCGCATCTTTGGGATGCAGGGCAATTTTCCCCAGCGGATACGCTGCTTCCACCAGTTCGGGCGTAAAACGGCCATTGGGATTCAGTCCCACTTCCACAGGGCCGTGATGGAGAATTTCATTTACCACTGCTTTTGCGATTTCTGCTGCATCTGTCCATTCCGGTGCAATATCCAGCGCATGGCAGCAGACCTTTTCCCATTCAATGGACGCTGTTTTGGACAGTCCAGCGAGTCCGCCCTGATACGGATTTTCAAAATCATTTCCCGTGAATCCGAATCCGCCGTCCAATCGGGAAACTGTGGCAAAAACCGCCCCGCCCTGTTTTGCGGATTCCAGCAGATCCCGCGCAAAGCCCCGCGTCAGTGCAAAAACCTGTTTCAGAAAATCACTGTCCTGCGTTTCCCATGCGTCTGCAAGAATAATCAGACCTCCGGGCAGGGGAGGCTCGGCTTTTCCCGGCAGTTGGGAAGGGGAAATCAGCACGGCTCCCGCGCCCTGCAATCGGAGCGCATCCGCAATGGCCTTTGCCAGTCCCTTTTTGTCCTGTGTAATATATACCGGACGATCCCCAGGGATTCTGACCGGTTCACACAGCGCAGGTGCAGGTCTCAGGGCAATGATTTTTTTCTTCAGATCTGCTGCTGACGCCAAAGCAGGAGGAGTTTCTGTTTTCGGAAGCGTCTGCGCATCTGCCACAGTGCCGGACTGGTTCAGATATGCCACAATCTGACCCAGCGTTTTCAGGGTTCCCATGATTTCCGGGGAAACCGGAGGCAGATCCGGCATTTTTTCCTCAAATGCGGATAAAATCTCCACCCGTTTGATGGAATCAATGCCCAGATCCGCCTCAATGTCCATATCCAGATTCAGCATTTCCGCAGGATAACCGGTTAAATCACTGACCACTTCCAGCATGGTTTTTTCAATCTTCTCAAGGCCATTTTTTTTCGGACCGGGTTTTGGCATGGGAATATCCGGTTTCTCGGAAACAGCAGACTGCGACTTTGCTGTCCGGGAAGAAATAGGCGCAGGAGCCTGCCGGGTGCTGGCTGCCTCAGCAGAAGCCTTTGCCTGCGTGTCTGTACGGGAAAAAGAGGAATGTGGCAAATTCGCGGTTTTTTCCGCCTGAAGCTGCGGCCGGCAAATCCTTTCCTGTCCCGAAATCCGGGGGGATGAAAATGCGGGAGCTGCACAGGATTCTGCAAACGCGGGCATCGGTATTCCCAGAGACATTTCCGCCAGACGCCGGGTGTTTTCCATCATTTCCTGCAGGGTGTGTCCTGCACGGGTCTGGGCTTCCAGAAATTTTTTATGGGTTTCCGCAGTCTGAAAATGCAGATTCTGTATGGATTTCAAACCTTCCTGCACTGCCCGGAACGCGTCTGACATCAGGCTGTGCCGTGCCTGTCCCGATGCAGAGGGGGGATTGCTTTTGTTCATTGGCTTTCTCTCTTTCACCATCTTTGTATGATTGTCCGATCCCGGAGGAATTTCCCTGACCGGCTGTTTTTTGTCAGGCAAAGCCTGTTGTTTTCCCATGTGATCCGCGGACATCAGAGAACCTGACGGAATTTCCGCTTTTCCGGATACGGATGTGTTTACAGCAGCACTGCTTTTCCCGTCCGGATGCGGGGCTGCTGTCTGAATATGCTGTGCATTCCCCATGCCGCCGGCCGGGGCAATCTTTTTTTCATCTGCTTTGTTTTTCAACTGAGCTCGGTAATTTGCACCGGAAATGGGAACGCGCATGCGCTGTTTGCGTGTCTCCGGAACAGGCTGTTCCCAGTTTTTCAGATTCACCGGATAGCCCAGCGCAGCAAGATAACAGAGAACACGGGCCAGATCCGCAATGCCGAAACTTCTGCCTCCGGATGCATCCATGCTCAGCGCGTGGAAATGCAGACCTTTGAGAACAGCCCGGATGAGTCCGGTCAGCACGGATTTGGGCCCCACTTCCACAAAAGTGCGGACGCCCAGTTGAAACATATTTCTGATCTCATTGACAAAATCCACAGGTGACAGGATTTGTCCCGCAAGCACGGTTTTGGCTGCTTCTTCATCATCCGGATAAGGCCGGGCACTGGCATTGGAAAAAACCGGCATGCCGGAAGATTTCATCCGGATGCGGTTCACTGCTGCGGCAAATGCCTTTTGTGCATCTTTCATCAAAGGACTGTGAAACGCGGCAGAAACCGGCAGCCGTTTCACAGCAATGCCGTGTTTGGCAAAAACCTTTTCTGCATGGTCTATGGCCCCGATGGAACCGGAAACAACGCCCTGCTCCGGGCTGTTGCGGTTGGCAAGAATCACTTCCGGGCATTGTTCCCGGATGATTTTTTCAATCTCCCCAAGGGGAGCCTGCACAGCCATCATGGTTCCGGCATTTGTTTTTCCCGCCTCTGCCATGAGACGTCCCCGGACAGCGGCCAGTTCCATGAGGGTTTCCTCATCCACGCGGCCCCCCGCATACAAAGCGCAGAGTTCCCCGAAACTGTGTCCGCAGGCTGCATCAGGATTTATGCCAAAGTATTTCAGTATCTTCAGCATGGACAGACTCACTGCCCCAATTGCGGGCTGGGCAGCATCCGTGCTTCGCAGCCGGGCTTCCTGCCCTGTCTTTTCTTCCGGATTCATCGGAGCAGGAGGATAAACATACGCACTCAGTCTGTCCGGCAAAGGCGTTTTGGCATCCGCTTTTTCCGCTGTTTCCAGTGCCTGGGGAAAACAGGAAACCAAATCCCGGCCCATGCCTGTGTACTGACTGCCCTGGCCCGGAAAAACAAAGGCCAGTCTGCCGGGATGTTCCGGCCCCCCGTAAAAAATATTGCGGATGTTCCGGGCTTTTTCCCCTGCCCCGGATTTGATCTGCTCCAAAGCGGCAGAAAAGGTTTCTGTGAGATTTTCAAACTGATCCAATGCCTTTTCCAGAATCATGAGAATCCGGTATGGCCTGCTTTCGGAAAATTCCGCACGGGTTTCGGCTGCCCTGCGGGAGATTTCCTCATCTGACATTCCCTGCGCCATATCGGTTTTCAGTTCTGTCAGCCGGGTTTCCAGCTCTGCGGGACTTGCACCGGAAAGAGCCAGAATTTCCACAGATCCGTCCCAGGAGGGAGCGGATTTCTGTTTTTGGTATTCTTCCAGCACCATGTGAAAATTGCTGCCTCCGAAACCGAATGAGCTGACCGCTCCTCTCCGGGGATGATCCGGAGAGGCCATCCAGGGCATGGTTTGGGTATTGAGATAAAAAGGGCTGTCACTGATCCGCAGACGGGGATCAGGCTGATCAATCTTGAGTGTAGGCGGCAGAACCTTGTGATGAAGAGCCAGCACGGTTTTGATCAAACCTGCCGCGCCTGCTGCGGCTTTGGTATGTCCGATCATGGATTTGACTGTACCCACTGCACAGCGTTTTCCTGGTTCCCTGAACCCCGGATTCAATTCCGCATCCATATAAATCTGTTTCAGCGCACGGAATTCCACCTCATCGCCCACACGGGTTCCGGTTCCGTGGGCTTCCACCAGATCCACTGTTTCCGGAGAAAAACCGGCCTGCGCATAGGCTGTGCGCAAAGCCTTGATCTGGCCTTCTGCACGGGGCGCATAAATGCTGCCGGATTTTCCGTCACTGGAAGAGCCAATGCCTTTGATCACCGCATAAATCCGATCTCGGTCCGCCTCTGCTTTGTCCAATGCCTTGAACACCAGCAGACCCACACCTTCTCCCAAAAGGGTTCCATCCGCATTCGCGGAAAAGGGGCGCACATCCCCGGTGGGAGACAGAATCGGAGTTTTGGAAAAGCACATGTGCATGAAAATGTCATTGAGGCAGTCCACCCCCCCGCTGACCATCATGTCTGCCCTGCCGCTCCAGATTTCCATCAGAGCCATGTGCATCGCTGCCATGGAACTCGCGCACGCGGCATCCACAGCACAGTTGGTTCCGCCCAGATTCAGGCGGTTGGCAATTCTTCCGGCTATGACATTGCCCAGCAGTCCGGGAAAGGAATTTTCCTGCCAGGGAACATAGGCATCGGAAATATGCCCAATCACTTCTTCCGCCTTTTCCGGAGAAATTCCGGCTTTTGCCAAAGCACGGCGCCAGTGCGGATGTCCCAGCCGCGCACCCAGGGGAATCACCAGTTCCTGTGTGCCGGTTGCGCCCACAATCACTCCGGTGCGATCCCGATCAAATTCTCTCTCCTGCCCGTATCCCGCGTCTTCCAGCGCGATCCGGGCACCAAGCAGCCCCAGCAGTTGGGAAGTGTCTGTGGCCTCAAGTGCACTGGGCGGAATGCCAAATTCCGAGGGATCAAAGGATACGGGCGAGAGATAGCCTCCGCGCGTGCAGTACACATGATCCGGTTTCTTGGGGTCTTTGTCATAATAATCTGCCGGAGACCAGTGGGTTTCCGGCACTTCCCCAATCGCGTCCTGACCTCTGAAAAGCAGACGCCAGTACGCTTTCAAACCCGAAGCTCTGGGGAAAAAGCATCCCATGCCGATAATGGCCACCGGAGGGCAGTTTGTCCCTGTTCTGTTTTCTGTTTTCAATATTTCTCCTTTTTAATCCGGACAGAGATTTGCTTCTGACCGCTGTTCTCCGGGAATTTCTGCCGGAGGATACAGTTTTTTGTTTGCATTATACCTGAATTTTGTTTTGGCTGAACCGGAAATCAGTTTCTCACAGAGAATACAGAAAAATGCACCGTTTTGTATCCGCTCAGGTGATTTCTGAAAGATTTGACAACTTTTCAAAAGTTGTCAAATCTGAGGGATGTTCTTCTTCGGAAATCTCCTTATTTTGTATTTGCTTCCCGCAGAGAACGCAGAAATTTTGTGTTTTGCCTGAACCATTCTGTTCTCTGCGGAAAAATTTTATTGTGTGTGAAAATTAAGATGCAGGATTTGACAACCTTATTAAAAGTTGTCAAATCCTGTCGGAATTTCTTATACCAATTCTCCATTGAAATCATATTTTGCGGAAGGCAGTGCCGGTTCTCCGCTGATTTTATGCCTCCATGCAAATCTGCTGTGACCTTGTGCCGTCTTCGTGTCCCTTGCGGTCAAAAAAAGCATGGTTTCAACAGCGAATCTGCATTCATTTGCATTATAAAAAGAAAGTGTTTCAACCCTGAGGGGGTTCCGGAAGAAAAAAATGTGCAGGTTGTTTTGTTATGACCCCTTATAACAATTCGCCATTGATTTCATACAGTACTGTCAGTTTTTTGTGACCTTTGTGCCCTCTCTGTGCCCTTTGCGGTTAAAACAAACCTGACAGAAAGCACATGTTTCCAATGGAGAAGGTATTATTGGCTTTGAATCCTCTGTGTTCTCTGCGGGAAATTTCTGTCTGAATGCTGTTTTATCAGGATAGGACTTAGGAATCAAGCATTTTGAGAAAGCAGAGGGAAAGAAGGGAAAATACGGACAACATTCATTCACAATGATGCGGTTTTCCCAAAGCGCCCGGGGCAGTGCCGGAAAAGATGCGGATAAACGACTGGATACATTTTTTTCCCTGCGCACTCCCGGCAGCATTTTTCTGCTGCACTGCATACAGAATCACAAGGGTGAAGATCATCAGGGGAAAAGGGGCTGTCTGAAAAACCTGGGCAGGCACGGACGGGAACCATTCCTGCAGATAGATGCCCATGACCTGCAGAAAGGAAAAAAGATAGGCTCCGATGGCTGCCCGGACCGGATGCCATCCACCGAAAATCACCAAAGCCAGCGCAATCCAGCCGGTTCCCTCAGCCCCTTGGGGTCTGCCCCATCCGGGTTTGACAGCCAGAGAAAACGCGGCTCCTGCCATTCCCACCAGCAGACCGCCAATTGTCGCATAGAGAATCTGCACTTTTTTGGGACTTATGCCCCGCGCATAGGCAGCGACAGGGGATTCTCCCACAGCCCTCAGTTGCAGTCCCGGCGGCGTGCGGAACAGATACCACCAGCAAAGGGCAATCAGAACAATGCTCAGATACACAGGCAGATTATGCCGAAACAGCACGGATCCGAGAAAGGGAATGTTTTCCAGCACAGGAACGGGTATCTGCGGAACCTGGGGCCCCTGTATCCGGGAATATGAATTTCCCAGAAAATAGGCCAGATCACGGGTCATCAGCGTCAGAACAAATCCCACAGCCACCTGGGACTGGTGCAGGTATATGCTGAACAGTGCCACGGCAAGGGACACCAATGCCCCGCACATGGCGGCAGCGAGAAAACCCAGCACAGTGCTTTGCGTATGAAATGCCACGGCAAAGGCCGTCATCGCGCTCAGAAGTATGGAACCATCCAGGGAAAGGTTGATGAGTCCGGCCTTTTCCGTGACAGTTTCCCCCAAAGTCGCAAGAACAACCGGAGCAGCGCCCGCGACAATGCTGGCAAACAAAAGTGTGAAATTGTGTTCGGTCATGATGTCATATGCCGTCAGGAACCGGACAGTTCCCTGTCTTTCCGGTATTTCATTTCAAATTCAAAGGGATTGCACATGCGCACATGCGGATGTTTCTTTTTTGATCACGCCGGATGGGAGCCGGGGTGACATGCTGCTTACTGTGCAGGCGCGCGCGGCTGAAACAAAATAAAAGAGCAGGGGCGGATTTCAGCACCGTGCCTGCCAATGCCTTTTTTTGCAAAAAGAAGAAATTGGGCATTCGAAATTCCTCCGGGCAGTGTCTCAAAACGGATGATTTATCCTGAAGCCATGAGGATTTTCAAAATATCATCAGGGCTTCTCCCTATTTCGGAACCAGTGCAATTTCCAGTCGCCTTCCGGAAATGATGCGGACTTCAACACCAAAGGAGTCAAATTTCAACTGGTTCACTGCTTCGGCAAATGCCTGTGCATCCCTGCTGAAAGCAATGCGGATATCAGCTTCATCCGATTTCACAGCCTGAATCTGTATATCTGCCACATCCGGCATTGCATTCAGGGATTTGCGGAAGCGGACAAAATTTCCCAGATTCCGGGTTCCCTTCACAGTCAGTTCAAGACTGTCTCCCCGTTCTTTGGCGCTGCTCCATATTTGGCTGAGCTATGGAATCAGTTTTTCAAGTTGTTTGTGCTCATGTCGAGACTGTTCACTGCTCTGATTCTCATCGCTCTGTTTGCGAACAGCAGTCTCCAGAAGCGAGGTGAGTTCTTTTCCGTTTTCCGCAAGAATGGCACGCACCGTGAGGGTGGCATTGAAAGAGGGAATTTCTCCCTGCTCTTCTGGGTCTGTATCATCCTGAACCCTGTAAACAATGGCCTTGCCTGCAATCACCACATCGGCTTTCATCTGTCTGCCCACAGCCGCTGCATCTGCATTCTCAATATCCGGTTCAAAAAGAAGATGAGACAGATTTTCTGTTTCCGGCAGATCGGATTCATGCGCAATGATCTGAAAACCGGCTGATTTCATGGCATCACGCATGGCATTTTCTGTATAACATTCTTTGTTTCCGATTTTTTCTCCCCACCAGAACGAGGGATCCATATCCTGCAAATCCTGTTCGGCAATCAGAAAAAGAATTTTCAGGCTGCCATCCCCTTTCTCCAGAGGCTCTTGCGGAGTTTCTTTCTTTGTCATTTCCGCGGGTTCCTCTGTTTGTTCAGGAGAGGGCTCCGGGATTTCCTCCGGAATGGTTTCCGAAATTGCATCCGCAGGTTTTTCAGATTCTTCCGGGATTGCTTCCGGAACAGTTTCCGGAATTGTCTCTGCAGGTTTTTCGATTTCCGCATGCGGTTCTGTCATCACAAAGTCCGGAAATTTCTGCCTGAGCATGTCCGCAGAAACCGTCATCCGCAGCATAATCCGGTACTGTTTTCCGGACGCTCCTTCTGCCAGCACCTGATAATTTTCCACAAAATCAGCCGCATGTCCCAGAACACTTTCATTGAATTTCTGAAAATTCTGAGACAGGGTATCAGTCGAAAAAAATCGCATCGCAACCTGATCCACGCCTGCGGTCAGCGCGGCTGTCAAAGCCTCTTCCTTGGCTTTTGCCAAATTCCGGTTGCGAATGCCCGCAGTTCCCACGGCTTCCGCAACATTGGAAAGGGAAGACTGCGCACACACATCCTGAATGAAAAGGGGAGTGATGAGCATCAGAATTGCCGCAGCCCACCTCCCTGCAAACCGGCAATACGAAAAATTTTTCATGGTTCACTGCTTTCTCTGTAAGGAATAACCGGCAATATCACCGAGAAGGTCACGGGTTTCTGAATCCGGAAAAATTTCAAGTTGTTTTTTTGCCTCTGCCACATGCTTTTCTGCCCTGTCACGGGTGTATGCAATTCCGCCGTATGTGCTGAGCAGAC
>JAWKPW010000076.1:0-26475 GCA_041390465.1 Desulfobacterales bacterium
CCATGGTCAAAAACAATCAACCCTGGAAACCGAAAACTGCTTGACTTTGATAACAGTCGCTACGGAATATAAGCAAGGTTGGGTGAACGGAGTGAACCCCAGCATCTCAATATTTCCGGGATTCGCACCTCATTCTGACATCTATTCCTCACTCCAAGTCAATAACAGCCAAATATCTTTAAGCAAATTATGGTTTGAAATCTTTGAGCCTGTAATCTTGCCGATGGGTTTAAGAAGCTGTTAAAAATATGCCGCCCTGATTTTTCCGGCAAGATTCAGACTTCCCCTTTTTCAATCAGAACATCTTCCCTGCTTCAAATGAATAAAACTGTGGATTCATCCATAGGTTATTCTGATCCCTTCCCCCCTGAAAAACCAAAACTCTTGAAATTTCCCTGACAAATTTATACAATATCTTCTGCCGGTCAAAAAACTGTTCCGGCAACAGTCCCCAACGTATCCCCAAAGGAGGCTTTTCATGTCCGAAAATCCTGCAAATACTGAAAAAAACACCGCATCCGAGCCAATACTGGAACGCGGAACCTATGAAATCATCCGCACCCGTCTTTTGGCACATGGCAAAGAACTCGGTTCCCGGGTGGAAAAACTCAATGCCTCCCGCAGGGAGATTTTCGGAGCGATTGAGCAGACTCTGCTGGCCACCGAGCGGATTTCCACGCGCAACAACTGCATTCCGCGGGATATGGTTCCCGTCAACGGGTCCCGCTTTCTTTTTGGTTACAATGTGCATCTGGGACTGAAATCGGAAATTGAAATTTCGGATGTGTTTTCCGTGTATGACTACAAAGATCACACCTTCCGGAAACTGGGATGGGAGGTTCTCAATTCCGGACGGTTTGAGGAGGATTTGAAAAATCTTTACAAATATTACAAACAGTCCCGGTTCACCAAATTTTTTGTCATCACTCCCCATCTCTATATGATGTTCCGGGTGGGGCAATCCGCTACTGACATCAAGGCATTCAAATGGCTGATGCACGATGATGGCCTTACCTATCTGGACAACCGCAGTGAGCATGAAATCCGCTTTCCCGCGCAGCATGAATTTGAATGGAAGCGCACCACCAGAGACATGCACCGCACCGGCAAACATCCCCATGTTTCCATCCATGACAGGGTTTTTGTGGAGGCTGTGGGCGGGGACATCACCTTTAAAATTGAGGACAATACCGCGTCCGGACAGGGCATTTATGCGGAACCGGTGGACAATCCGGATCAGACTCTTGATGATGCGGAAATCTGGTATGCCATGCTCGGACATATCATTCTGGTCAAAATAAAGCCGTATCAGGAAAACCGTTTCAGGTATTTTATTTTCAACGGAAAAACCGAGACGGTGGTGCGTGTGGATGAGATTGAACACGCGTGTGTGCTGCTGCCCGATGATCACGGTCTGATGTTTTCCAACGGTTATTATCTGCAGACCGGGGAGTTGAAAAAATTTGACATTCCCGGAACCGACATGCGGTTTGAACAGCGGATGGTGGCTCCCAACGGAGAGGATTTTCTTTATATTTTCTACAATATGGAAAAAGGGGATTACACGCTGCTCAACTATAATCTCATTGATCAGAAAGTGGAAAATCCCATTCCCTGCAACGGATACACGCATTTTGAAAACGGCGAGATGATTTTTTTCCGTGCAGATCCGGAGCCGGTGAAACATCACGCCATTCAGATCTGGCAGACGCCTTTTGTGGGACCGGAATATGCGTTTTCCGCAAAAAAAGACGCTTTTTTGTACAAAGTGGGCAATCCCAATATTGTGCGGTGCATGTCGGAATGCAATGAAATCCTCAAACTCATACAACGGGAGGAACTGTATTCCAGCCTGTATGTGGATCTGATGAAAAAATCTGCGGAAATTGCGGATGCGTATTTCTGGATTGACAAACCTGAAGCCTTTGGACTGAAAGAGATTGTGCTGCAAATCAAGGATGCTGCGGGTGCCGCGATTGCAGAATTTGAAAAGGTTGTGCGCCTGAAAAAGCATACGGCTGAACAGATGGCGCAGGTCTCTGACCGCGCGCGGGAAATGCTGGAAAATCTCAAGCCGGAAAATTTGAATACCATTGATGCGTTTGTCAAAGGACTCGCGGGTCTGCGCACGGTGCGCGGGGAGATTATTTCCCTGAAAGAACTGCGGTATGCGGATATGGAGGCTGTGGATCGCCTGGATGCGGAAGTGGCAGAAACCACAGACAAAATTTCCGCAGATTGCGTGGAATTTCTGCTGCAGCCGGAATCCCTGCTTCCCTATGAAAAACGGGTATCTGACGCGGGCGCGAAAATTGAAACACTGGGCAAAGTCACCGAAGCGCAGGAATTGGAAAACGAGGTGGCAGCAGCTTCGGATGAACTGGAAATGCTCATTGAAATTGTAAGCAATCTGAAAATTGATGACGCGACCCAGACAACAAGAATCATTGACAGTATTTCCGATATTTATTCCCGGCTCAATCAGGTGCGCGCGGGTGTGAAAAACAAAAAGAAAAGTCTGCAGGGAACCGAGGGAACCGCGCAGTTCAGGGCGCAGATCAAACTGCTGAATCAAAGCGTGGTCAATTATCTCGACATTTGTGATACCCCTGCCAAATGTGATGAATATCTCACCAAACTCATGGTCAGCGTGGAGGAACTGGAAGGCCGTTTTGCAGATTTTGATGATTTCATTGGAGAAATTTCGGAAAAGCGGGATGAGATTTACAATGCCTTTGCATCAAAAAAACTGAATCTTACCGAGGCACGGAACAAAAGGGCCACCGCGCTCATGGCTGCGGCAGAGCGCATTCTCAAAGGCATTGGCACACGGGTCGCGGGAATGGAAGACATCCGCGCGATCAACGGGTATTTCGCGTCTGATCTGATGATTTCCAAAATCCGGGACATTGTGAAGCACCTGCTGGAACTCGATGACACAGTGAAAGCCGATGACATTCAGTCGCGTCTGAAAACCATCCGGGAAGACACGGTGCGTCAGTTGAAGGATCGGAAAGAACTGTTTGCTGACGGTCAGAATGTAATTCAGTTTGGGAAACACAAATTTACGGTCAATGTGCGTCCGCTGGATCTGACCATGATTCTGCGCGGGGGAAAGCAGTTTTTTCATCTTACCGGCACCAATTTCTTTGAACCGGTTGAAAATGCGGAATTTCTGCAGACTGCTCCGGTCTGGGATATGGAAACAGTATCGGAAAATCCCCAAGTCTATCGGGCAGAATATCTGGCTTGGCAACTGCTGAAAGAAATGGAAAAAACCGATGGAGAAACCGCAGAGCAGATCTGGAATTTTTCAGACAGAGAACTCGCTGACCATGTGCAGAAATTCATGGCTCCGCGTTACAGTGAAGGGTATTCCAAAGGTGTGCATGATCAGGACGGGGCAAAGATTTTCCGGCATCTTTTTGCCATTCACACGGCCATCGGACTGCTGCGTTTCCATCCCCGCGCGCGTGCGCTCGCTCGGCTGTTCTGGACCATTTATTTTCAGAAATGGTCGGACGAGACCCGGAAACAGCGGATTGGGGACAAACTCGCGGGATTTGGCATCATACAGGAAATCTTTCCGGGGCAGGAAAAACAGGATCGCTATATTGCGGAACTAGCGGAACTGATTTCAGATTTCACCGCAAAAACCGGTCTGTTTCCCAATGAACTTGCAGCAGATTCTGCCCGGTATCTGTTTTGTGAACTCATTCGGCCCGATATGGTAACGGGTGAATCTTTTGTGATTTCCCGCGAGGCATGGGAACTGGCCGAGGGATTTGTGAAACAGTTGAAAGCCTCGCGTTTTGGGGAGCGTTTCAAAGAGGCGCGGGAAAAACTCAAAGAGGTTCCGGAAAGTGAATATGAACTGGTGCGGGACTGGGTTCACGCGTATATTTCCACCACCGAATGCGGAGAACTCTGCGATTACACCGATGAAACCGCGCTGCTTCTTTTCATTCGCAACAGTTCCCGCAGGCATGTGGTGGATTCGCCCATCACTGCGGAGATTGCGGGCATGAACGGTTCCCATCCGGTAACTGAAAACGGAAAATATCATCTCAATTATATCCGATTTGCAGAAAAAATGCAAAGATATGAAAAAGAAACGGTTCCTTTGTTTCTGCGTTACGGGGAAATGAAAAAACAGCTTGCGGATCAGATGCGGGATCAACTGCGGCTTGCGGAATTCAAGCCCAGGATTCTCAGTTCCTTTGTGCGCAACAAACTGATTAATCAGGTGTATCTGCCTCTGATTGGCGACAATCTTGCCAAGCAGATTGGCACCGCGGGTGAAGGCAAGCGCACGGATCTCATGGGACTGCTGCTGCTGATTTCCCCGCCCGGTTACGGCAAAACCACAATTATGGAATACATTGCGAACCGGCTGGGCATTATCTTTATGAAAATCAACGGCCCCGCGATTGGCAATCTGGTCACATCGCTGGACCCGGCAGAGGCTCCCAATGCCAGCGCACGGGAGGAAGTGCTGAAACTCAATCTGGCTTTGGAAATGGGCGACAATGTGATGATTTATCTGGATGACATTCAGCACTGCAACCCGGAACTGCTGCAGAAATTCATTTCCCTGTGTGATGCGCAGCGCAAAATTGAAGGGGTCTATAAAGGCAAAAGCCGCACCTATGATTTGCGGGGAAAAAAAGTGGTGGTGTGCATGGCCGGAAATCCCTACACGGAAAGCGGCGAAAAATTCAAAATTCCGGATATGCTGGCAAACCGGGCAGATACCTACAATCTGGGCGATATTATCGGAGATACGGAAGATGTGTTCAAGATGAGTTATCTGGAAAACGCGCTCACTTCCAATGCCGTGCTGAACCGGCTGGCCAGCCGCAGTCAGCAGGATGTGTATTCCATTATCCGGATTGCCGAAACCGGGAGCCGGGAAGGTGCGGATTTTGAGGGAAATTATTCTGCGGAAGAAATCAGTGAAATGGTTTCGGTCATGGAGAAGATGATTACGGTGCGGGAAGTGATTCTGAAGATGAACCTGCAATACATTTATTCCGCTGCACAGGCTGAGGAATACCGCACAGAACCGGCGTTCAAACTGCAGGGTTCGTACCGGAACATGAACCGGATTGCGGAAAAGATTGTCCCCATGATGAATGCGGAGGAACTCAAAACCCTGATTCTGGCGCATTATGAACAGGACGCACAGACCCTGACCACAGGCGCAGAAGCCAATCTCCTGAAATTCAAGGAACTCACAGACTGGCTGAACGCAGAGGAAGCGCAAAGATGGGAAGAAATCAAAAAGACCTTCCGCAAGAATCAGATGCTCCGGGGCATGGATGAAAGCGATACTTCTGTTCAGATGGTGGGGCAGTTGTCGGCCATGTATGACGGACTGGAAGGCATACGCGGGGTTCTGGATTCCAATATGAAACGCTCCGGTATGACAAAAGTGACCTTTGCCGATGAAACCATGCAGCAGATGGAAAAGCTGATGCAAACCATGCAGAGCGTGATTTCCGCAGGTTCAGAAAAAGATACGGAACCGGTGCTGCCCCCGAAAATGGAGGTGGTCAGCCGGATGCCGGACGGATTTCTGGAAGTGGTCAAAGGCCAGATGAATATTATGAACGCGTGGCTGGAACCCATTTTCAAAACCACCCGTCAGCAGTCCGCTGTGATTAAAAAACTGCATGAGGAAATGCAGAATCTCCAGTCGGTTTACCGGGAAATCATGACCGCAAAACAGGAAGGCGGATGGCAGGATATTGAAAAATACGATGTCATGCTCAAAGCAAATCCAAAGGATCACAAAACCTATTACAAACGGGGGCTGGCCTGGTACAACAAAAATGACATGGCGCGGGCCTTGTGCGATTTCAAAAACGCGCTGGATTTGGAGCCGAAAAACAGGAAATACCAGCGCATTGTGGCACATCTGGAAGCAGAAATGACCACAGACAGAAGTGATGCGGACACCAAAGAAACAGATGGGAATCTGTTTCAGTTGTAATACCGATTCTCCATTGATTTGAAACATAAGTTTTTCAGAAAAACCGGATTTTTCCGAAAAATCCGGTTTTTTGAACACACGGAAACCTCTTTTTTTCCTGCTTGCAAGTATCTTTTCAATGGGGAATTGGTATAAGATTTTGCTGCAGAGAAACAAAAAAGGATTGCAGCATATGCTGCAATCCCCTATGATTTCAGTGGCGGGAGCGACGAGACTCGAACTCGCGACCTCCGGCGTGACAGGCCGGCGTTCTAACCAAACTGAACTACACCCCCGTAAAAACTGCTTTGCATGGTAGGCGGAACAGGGCTTGAACCTGTGACCCTCGGCTTGTAAGGCCGATGCTCTCCCAACTGAGCTACCCGCCCTTTTTACCTCTGTCAGAAGTTCATGGGCTGTTCCCCATAAAGACTCGGCATATATACCAGCTTGTCCGGACAATGTCAAGCAGGATTTTTCATTTTGGAGAATTTTTTTGTTCCGTGGGAGAAATTTGAAAATGAAAAACAGAGAAAACAAATTGTTAAACAAAATACAGTCAAAATTGGAAGGTCCGCACAGATCGGAGAAAACCGGTTTCAGAAGATTTAAGGATGCGTATTGCTGCTGTGCACGAAGAAGGGAATCGTCCTTTCCGCAGACAGCAGAGCGTTTCCGGGTGCGCATAAGGTCAGTGAAACGCTTTGCCAGACAGTTTCGGGAAACCGGAAGTTTAGGTGGTTTCTGAAAATGAATGTCCCTGTTCAGTCACCTGAAAGATTTGACAACTTTTGGAGAGTTGTCAAATCTTATCCGAAGCTGACGCTCTTTTTGAAGGAAAAAAATGCCGAAAAAGAAAATATGCGGGGTGTCAGCAGCAGGGGCAGGTTTCAAACCCGCCCCCGCTGCTTGTCCGCATTCTGCGGATCACTCCCTGCTGCTCAGTCCCAATGCGCTGCGTTTCTTTTCAATATGACGGATAATCAGATTCGCAGCCTTTTCCGGATCAGGTTCCACGGCAAAGCTCGCGCCAATCACAGTTTCCAGACCTTCGGTAAGCAGTTTCACCACATTCATGCTGCCGGTAATGGGCGGCATGGGGCCAAGTACGGTATACACACCGGATGCAACGAAATAAGTGCCTATGGATACAGCTTTTTCCGAATACCACTCCGGAGCTGATCCGGCAAGGGGCAGATCGCTGATGTCGGTTCCCAGAGCATCGGCCAGTGCTGCGGCCAGCACGAGAATGCGCACATTGTCCACACAACTGCCCATGTGCAGCACAGGCGGAATTTTCAGCGCACCGCAGATTTCTTTGAGACCGGGGCCTGCATACTGAATGGATTCCGCCACCTTGAAACCGGCTTTGGCTGTGGCAATCGCGGCACATCCGGTATCCACCACCAGAATGTCATTTTCAATGAGACGTTTCACCAATGTGACATGACCATGATCATGTTTGATTTTGGGATTGTTGCATCCCACAACCCCTGCTGCTCCCCGTATTTTTCCGGCTTTGATGGCCTCCAGCAGCGGAGTCGGAGTTCCGCCCAAAGCCCCCACAATGGCTTCCACGGAAAAACCGCCCATCGCAGGAACCGGTTCCACCGGAATATAAACCTTCCCCCTGCGGCTGAAGTTTTCAATGGCTTCTTTGATCAAATCCTTTGCCAGGGCTGCTGCATTGTCCGGGTGAAATTCCCGGTGCTCCATGCCCGGAAAACGGGCTTTGTCGCTGGTGCTGATGAGTTTGGTGTGATAACAGGCCGCCACATTTCCCAGCGAAGGCATAATACACTGATAATCTGCGAGAATCATGTCCGCAGCGCCGGTGGCGATAATCAGTTCAGTCATGAGATGATTTCCGGCCATGGATATGCCGTGCCGCATGAGCAGCTCATTTCCCGTGCAGCACAGTCCGGCCAGATTGATGCCTTTTGCGCCCTTTGCCTTTGCAAGTTTCACAAGATCCGGGTCCTGACAGGCCCGCAGGATCATCTCAGACACCACAGGATTGTGGCCATGAACCAGAATATTGACCTGATCTTCTCTGAGCACGCCCATGTTCACGGATGTCATCGCGGGTTTGGGAACGCCGAAAAGAATGTCTGAGACTTCGGTGGCAATCATGGAACCGCCCCAGCCGTCTGACAGGGCATTGCGTATGCCGTGAAGCAGCAGACTCTGCCAGCCGTTGTCCACGCCCATATGGGTGCGGTGCATCATTTCCGAGGTTTCCCGGTCAATGCCTCTGGGCATGACTCCGAGTTTCCGCCAGACTTCCCGGCGTTTCTGCGGCGCGCGTTTCACCAGAGTCAGTTCTTTTTTCCGGGTTCCGAAATCCTCCTGCATGGCATGGGCCAGAGCACCTGCAATCTGCGAAATTTCCTTTCCCTCTGTCTCCACGCCGTATTCTGCTGCCAGTTTTTTCAGTTTTTCCGGTTCTCTGATGCTGTATCCCGGAGCTTTTCCCTCAGACACGGCTTCCAGCACTTCCACCAGATCCCGGCCATGATCCGAATGTGCTGCCGCGCCTGCGGCTATCATGCGTCCCAGATTCCGTGCCACAATAATATCCGCATCCGCGCCGCATACACCATGCTGCGGGCCTTCCCCAAAGGGATCCACCCGGCAGGGCCCCATATTGCAGATTCGGCAGCTTAAACCCATTTCACAGTATCCGCACTGGGGCTGCTGGCTCTGATAGCGATCCCATACGGTTTCAATCTGATCTTTTTGGGCTTTTTTCAGCATCAACTGTCCGTCTTCCGTGATGGTCAGTTTTTCAAATTTTTTCTCCATGTTGATCCTCCTTCGTGGAAGTCATTGGGCTTTGTCAGAAATAAGACCGCAGCAGAACAATCTTCCAGATTGCTCACTGGATGCACACAAGCTGGAAGCTTGTGCTGCTTTAATAACAATCTGGAAATCTGTGATGCTCTCTGTCATATCGATTCTCCATTGAAACCAGACCAATGCCGGTTCACCGCCGATTTTATACGGTGCTTTCAGTTTTTATTGTGACCTTTGTGCCATCTTCGTGTCCTTTGTGGTTAAAATTTCAAAGGAGAATCGGTATCAGACATGGACATAGGCTTTTTTCACCGCATTGAGCAGGGCCATGCCGGGCGGAATCAGTGATTCTCCGGCCGCCTCTGCGGATACGGTGCGGGCCACAGCATCGGTTTTCCGTTTCTGGGCAGCAGAGGATTCTTCAAAGGTGAGTGCCCCGGATTTGCACACCTCCACGCAGGCCGGAATCTGCCCCTGCCTCTGCCGATCCATGCAGTTGTCACATTTCAGCGCAACCGTTTTGCCCGGCAAAGCAGCTCGATCCTGATGATAACGGATTACGCCAAAGGGGCAGGCCATCGCGCAGGACGCGCAGTTGATGCACATGTCCGGATTGATGGACACGGTACCGGTCTCCGGAATGCGGGAAATCGCTCCCGGCAGACAGGCCAGCATGCAGGGCGCAGGATCACAGTGTCTGCAGCGGTTGGGAAAGCCTTCCCCGTGCAATCCCGCGCCAATGTGGATTCTGGATTTGGGGAGAGGGTCTTCGCGGATGGCGGTGAAGAGGGACTTGGATGCGGAATGGGATACGGCACAGGCAGTCATGCACTGCATACATCCCAGACAGCGTTCCGGATGAACCACGACTTGCTTCATATAATACCTCCTTTGTTTGCTGCGGGTGACGTGCAATCCGTGGAAACACTGTATGCCACGGCTTCCTGCCGCTGTTGGCTCCCACGGATCAGAAAAGAGGAATCAGAGAACTTTGAAGAAGAATTTCATAACACAGAAAAAGGGAAAATAGCAAGGGCAGGTTTGGAATATTTTTTATCCGAACCGGAAATCGCCTAAGGGACTGTATGAAAATAACCTGTTGCAAACCCTAAGGGTTTTCAAAACCCTTAGGGTTTAGGTCGAAAAAATTGTACAGGTTATTTTTTACAAACCATAAGAAATAATGTTATATGGAATCTGAAAAAGATTTCAGTACGGATACCGGCATGTTCTGCCTCGAAGACAAAAAGTTTCGCAAAGATTTAATTCACAATTGGTTTTCAAATTTCATATTGCTTGAATCAGCATATGTTCATCCGCATACAAAACAACTGCGTAACATCTGATATTTTTTTGCTTTACAATTGATCAAAGCAGATGTATAAATTTCTTCCCTGTCAGACTGTGAATAATGAAAGAATATCCCATTGAAAAAATCGTATAAACAACTATCGGATTTTTTCATGAACACATTTGATTCATTGAAAAAATCAATGGAAAAAGGATCTTCCTCCCGCATTCGCGGGAGAGCCCATATCATGTTCCGGGGATTTTCTGCTGATACAGTGATGCAAATTAAAATTCAAAAAAATATACAGTTCAGCAAACATCATTGAGGCACAGGATAAGCATGGCAAAGGCAGATGCTCCGACTGCTTTGACAAATCTGCAGAACATGCGGATTCAAAAAAACGGTTGCAACTTCGGATAATTTTCCTCTTCATCACATGATGATTTTTATAAAAAAATTCTGAACAGAAGATCAAAGGGATTCAGGAGAATCCCTCTGCAATCTCCCTCCGCGTGAAAAAAAATAACACAGACTTGCTTTAAAAAAGAGGACATTATGATCATTCAAAGCGCAGCAGGTTTTCTGATCTTTCCCTTTCTTGCATGGCTTGTGAGTGAAAACCGGAAACAGGTCAGCCTGAAAACAGCAGGGATGGGCCTGCTTCTCCAGTTGCTCATCGGCTTTCTGCTGCTGAAACTCCCCATTTTCAGGGAATTTTTTCTCATGCTCAACCGGCTGGTTCTTTTTCTTGAGCAATCCACACAGGCCGGAACCTCCATGGTTTTCGGTTATCTCGGGGGAGGCTCCCTGCCTTTTGATGAGAAATTTCCGGGTGCAGCCTATATTCTCGCGTTCCGGGGACTGCCCCTGATTCTGGTCATGAGTGCGCTGTCCGCCCTTCTTTTTTACTGGAAAATTCTTCCCCTTGTGGTCAAAGGCTTTTCCTGGGCCATGCAGAGAAGTCTGCGTCTGGGCGGAGCCGAGGCTCTGGGTGTTTCCGCGAATGTTTTTGTGGGCATGGTGGAATCCCCCCTGTTCATCCGTCCCTATCTCAAAGACATGACCCGGAGTGAAATCTTTGCCCTTATGACCTGCGGCATGGCCACCATTGCCGGCACAGTCATGGTGCTCTATGCAAGCATTCTGAGTGATGCGGTTCCCAATATCATGGGGCATATCCTCACGGCATCCATCATCAGTGTGCCTGCCGCTGTCACGGTTGCCAAGATCATGGTTCCCGAAACCGGGGAAGTGACAGCCGGTGAACTGACATATCCGGAACCCGCGTTAAGCGCGATGGACGCGGTGAGCAAAGGCACGGTGCATGGCATTCAACTGCTGATCAATGTGATAGCCATGCTGGTTGTTCTTGTGGCGCTGGTGCATCTGCTCAATCTTTTGCTGGGAATTTTTCCGGATATGGGCGGTTCCCCCCTTACCCTGCAAAGGATACTGGGAATGCTTATGGCTCCCATTGTCTGGCTCATGGGAATTCCCTGGTCAGAATGTCCCGCAGCCGGAGCTCTCATGGGAACCAAAACCGTAATCAATGAATTTGTGGCCTATCTTGATCTGAGCCGTCTGTCCAAAGATGCTCTCAGCCCTGAAAGCCGGATCATCCTCACCTATGCCATGTGCGGATTTGCCAATCCCGGCAGTCTGGGCATTATGATTGGCGGCATGGGCACAATGGCTCCGGAAAAACGGGATGAGATCGTGTCTATGGGGTTTCGATCCGTTGCATCCGGAACCCTTGCCACCTGCATGACCGGTACGGTGGTCGGCATTATCGGAATTTAGTTTTTTCGTCACCGGCATTTGCAACTGCCGGACTGTCTTTTCACAGGTTTCCATATAATCAGGTTCTGTTGACATTTCTGTATCATTCTGTTTTTATTTATTTATGCAGAGTTCTCCGAGCCGGGCAGACGGAGTTTCACCGGTTCTGTCTGAAACAGCAGCATACAGTGCTATGGCACGGCTGCCGGTTCAGATTTCCGCTTTGAACAGCCGCCTGAATCTGAACTGTCAACAGAACCTGACCGCAAAGGGCGCACAAAGATGGCACAAATGTCACAAAAATCTGTATCCGTCAGTTTTATTTTGATAAAACAGCAGGAGTTCTGACATTGTATCTGGAACATTTCGGCCTCAGACGGCTTCCTTTTGAAAACACACCGGATCCGGCTTTTTTCTTCATGGGCAGCCGGTACCGGGACATTCTGGCCCTGCTTATGCACGGCACGGTTTCCCGCAAAGGGCTCATGTGCATCACCGGCCCGGTCGGTTCCGGCAAAACCATGCTGAGCATTGCACTGGCAGAGCATGTGCCGGATCAGACCCGGATTATCCGCATTTCCCATCCCTCGGCAGCACGGGAGGAACTGCTGCCTTTTATTGCAGACAGTCTGGAAATTCCTGTCCCCGTGTCCGGAACCCTGATGCTGACGGAAAAAATCCGGGAAAATCTCACCTGGCTCAATGAAGAGGGAAAGCAGTGCCTGCTGATCATCGACGAGGCGCACCTGATACGCAAAGAGGTTTTTCAGGAAATTCTGGTGCTGTCCAATCTGGAAACCCCGGAATTCAAACTTCTGCAAATCCTGCTGCTGGGACAAAAGGAACTGGGCCATACCCTTGCCCGGCCGGACATGCGGCAACTGATGCAGCGGCTGGCCGTATCCGCAAGTCTTGATCCCATGAACCGGGAACAGTCTCTGCGCTATATTGCGCACCGCCTGAAAGTGGCCGGTGGTTCACCCGACATCTTTTCTCCGGGCGTGGCCGATGCCTTTATCCGGGTGTCCGGCGGCATTCCCCGGAATATCAACAAACTCTGTGATGCCTCTTTGCTCAATGCCTTTGTTGCGGGTCATCCCAAAGTGACGGAGTCTGATTTTCGCAAGGCTTTGGAAAATCTTGGTTTCCATTTTTCCCGATCCGCACAGATTCCCATTGTTCCGGAACCCGTTCCTTCTCCGGTCAGCCCTGATTCTGACCGCAAAGAAGAAGACACGGGAAGCACAGAGAAGCAGGACGCGGATGCAGAATTGACAGGGCCGTCTTCCGGCAGAGCGGAAAACCGTCAGCACGCGGAAAAGGATGGGGAAAAAACTTCTGCTTCCTGTGAAGATCAGCAGAATATGCCCGGCATTCCGGACAGGGAGCAGACGGAAAAAAAACAGACCTCCCCGCTGTTTTTCCGCTTTGTTCTGTCACTGGCTCTGGTGCTGGCCCTTGCGGTTTTCTTCATGAATTACCGGAACCGACAGGAACCGGTCTTCAGGGAACAGGCAGCCCAAAATATTCCTTCCCAAATTACTGAAATTAAAGAGAAAAAAGAAAATCTGCCTCAGCACGTGCAGGATTCTTCCGCATTGCAGAAACAGGATCCGCCACATCCGGCTGTTCAGGAAAGCACAGCAATGCCAACTGATTCCGGGGAAGCAGAGAAATTGGAAACAGCTCCTGCCGCGCCGGAAACCGCGTTCCTGCCTGCTCCGGAACAACTGTCTGAAAAAAAAGAGGAAATCAGCCTGTCCGGGATTGATCCGGCAGAGGCGGATCTGCAATCTTTCCCTCTGCAATGGGATGAGGAAAACATAAACGAGGAAGAAGAAAGCACTGATTTGGAAAAATATCCCTATTCTGTGCAACTGGCCTCTTTCCGGACCTGGGAAAGAACCGAAGAAGCCCTTGCCTCGTACAAAAAAAAGGGAATCCCGGCCTACTGGGTGAAAATGAAAGCAGATGAAGGCGGTCTCAGGTTCTGCATCTTTGCCGGCATATTTGAAAAACAGCAGGATGCTGAAAGATTCATCAGCAGCAGAAATGCGGAAGGTGCCCTTGCGGTCAGAACCCCTTATGCAGGACTTGTGAAAACCTTTCCCTCGACTCCGGAGGCATCGGAATACGCGGCATTGCTGGCAGAAAAAGGACATTCCTGTTATGTGATCGCGCGCAATGACGGCAGGCATTATCTGTATGCCGGAGCCTTCCGCACCCCGGAAGGTGCGGAACAGCAGTGCAGAGAACTGATTTCCAAAAATATTGACTGCCGCGCGGTTACACGGTGACAATTGTCAATTTATAACGCAGGTTGCGCGGGATCGTCATACAGATGAAAGTTCGTATCCGGAACATGCTGAAAAAAACTGGATTCCGGCTTTCGCGGGAATGAGGTGAAAAATATGATCTGTCCGGATATTGATGAAATGGTTAATCCTGAATGTGTCAGGTTAACCTGTTTCAGGGAAAAATGGCTTTGTCTTCTGTTCCCCAGGCCATTCAGCATTCAACATTAACCCTTCAGGTGAACCATGAAAAAAAAAGTTCTTATTCTCTGTCCCTGGTACGCGCCCTACCGCACACCGCTTCTGCGGGAACTGGCAAAAGAATTTGACATTACCGTGCTTTACACCATGCCCAGGGAAGTTGGCCGGGAATGGCCGGTTCCGGAAAATCTGCCCTTCAAAACGGTTTTTCTCAAACCCGTATTTCTGTGGAAAACCGATGTGCGGAAGATGTTTGGGGAACGTCTGCTGATCCGTTATCCTGCCGGACTTGTCCGCATGCTGATGAAAACCCGGCCTGATGTGATCGCGGCTCTGGAATTCCGGCTGGACTGCATGATCGGATGTCTCTGGTCCCTCCTGCGCGGCTGCGGCTATGTCACATGGTCCGACATGACCCCTTATCATGACATGCGGCTGGATCCGCTGCGAATTCTGTCCCGGAAACTCCTGCTTTCCCGTTCCCATGCACTGATCGGTTCCTGCACCGACACCCTGAGGCATTTTGCGGAAAATTTCGGCTATCCCAGGGAAAAAGCCTTTCTGAGCATCCTGAGCGCGCATGCCCATGAACTTGCAGCTTCCGCAGGCATTCCTGAGAAAGCGGCAAGGGAAGATGACGGACAGATCCGCTTTCTCTGTGTCGGGGAACTGATCCCGCGCAAGGGCGTGGATCTGCTTATCCGCGCGTTTGCCAGGGTGCACAGAAACATGCCCGGAGCCCTGCTTACGCTGGTGGGCAAGGGGGTTGACAAAAACGCTCTGGAAAAACTGGCAGAAGATCTGGGATGCGGAAATTCTGTGATATTCAGGGGCAGTATTCCCTATGAACAGGTTCCTGCGGAAATGATTCAGCATGATGTGTTTGTGCTGCCCACCCGGCTGGATGTGTTCGGGCTGGTGGTGGCCGAGGCCATGTCCTGCGGTCTTCCCGTGATCTGCTCCCTGTACGCGGGCGCGGCAAATGATCTGGTCAAAGACAATGGATTTATTGTGGATCCGGAGGATACAGAGGGTTTTGCATCTGCAATGGAAAGGCTGGCCCGTGATCCGCAACTGCGCACGCGCATGGCCGAAGCCGGCAGAATCCTTCTGAAAAAAAACGGACTGGCCCCGGCTGCAAAGGGTTATGCGGATGCCCTGCATCTGGCCATCCGCACAGCAAAAAAAACATCCTTTTTTTGTGGAAGCTGCGGATGACGCGAACCGGGCAAAATATGAGAAAGAACATGCAGAGGCCAAAACCGGCGTGCGGGTAAGACCGGTATTTGCGGAGACAGGGAATGGATAAGACAAAAAAAAACAGGCACAGCAGACCGGCAAAGGTGCTTCACCTCATCAGCAGCAGAGGATTGTACGGTGCGGAGCGGATTGTCATCAATCTGAGCGGAGCCATAAACCAAAGCCGTTATCTTTCCCATCTGGGACTGCTGCAGTCTGAAAAAAATCCGAACAGGGAACTGGTGGAGGCTGTCAGGGAAAAACGCGTGCAAACCCATGTCATCCCCTGCCGCAGGTGGCTGGATCTGAATGCAATGCGGCAAATCCGCAAACTTATCGCACGGGAAGACATTGACATTGTTCACTGCCATGAAATGAAGGGCCGCCTGTACGGGCTGGTGTGCACCATCGGAACAAAGGCCAAAACAGTTGCCACAAACCACAACTGGATTCGCAGTGATTTTCTTGTCACCTGCTTTGAATCTTTGGACGCGTTTTACATCCGCTTTTTTCCTCGCATTGTCGCGGTTTCCCCGGAAGTGAAGACCCTGATGCAGCGTTATCTGATCCCGAAACACAGAATTTCCGTGATCATCAACGGCATTGACATGCAGGGATTCCGGAAAAACAAAGCGGCCGGACAGCGCATCAGAAAAGAGATTGGCATCCCTCCGGAGGCCATTCTGATCGGAGCCATCGGCCGGCTCAGTCCGGAAAAGGGGCACAGGCATTTTATGGAAGCCGCAGCACAAATTGCCCCTGCATTCCCCAATGCCCGGTTTCTGCTTGTGGGGGACGGCCCGCTGCGGGAAATGCTCAAAACGCATGCCCTTTCCCTCGGTCTTGGGGAGCGCATGATATTTGCCGGGTTCCGCAAAGACATTGCAGACTGCTATTGTGCGCTGGATATGTTTGTGCTGCCTTCCCTGCTGGAAGGCACACCCATGTCCCTGCTGGAGGCCATGTCCGCACAGGTTCCCGTGATTGCCGCGCGTGCAGGCGGTGTGGGAAGAATCCTCACGCAGGGAGAAAACGGGGTTCTGGTCAGCCCCGGAGATTCGGCGGAGCTTGCGGCAGCCATATCCGGACTGCTGCAAAATCCGGCACAGGCCCGCGGATTGTCAGCAAATGCCTTCCGCACCGTTTTGGAAAGATATTCGGCTGAAAAAATGGCCAGAGCCTATGAAAACATCTATGCAGAGCTTCTTTCAGGAAAGGCAGACCGAAAATGAGATACCGGAACCGGGCAGCAATTTTTCTGGTGCCACTGTTTTTTGCGTTTTTTCCTGTACATCCGCAGGCCAAAGATTATATGATTGAACGGTATCGGCAGTTTTACGGTGTGGGGCCTGTGGTGGGAACCCGTTACACCCTGAGTCTGCCGGACCCGGAATGGCCGGATCAGGTCACATTGGTGATGAAAGATGTCCGATCTCTGCGCATCCGCATTGATCCCCTGAAAAAACCGGCCAATATCCTCATGCTGGCAAGCGATGTGATTTCTCCCCGCACCGTCAGACCGGTCTGGGGACATGATGATCTCAGGCAGGCCATTGTTTTCTGGACAGGAGATTACTGGCTTCCGGGCGCGGAATGCGATGATCTGGGATGTCCGAAGATCCGTTTTCAGATGATTCACGGGGCAGCGGCCGTAACCATTTTGGAAAAAAGGGAATGAAATGATGATCCTTTCAGCCATAACCGAACGTCTGAGACGGATGCGTGCCTATAAAAAAGGCATGGATTTCCTGAACCGGCGCAACTATGCGGAAGCCATTGAAGAATTCAGATATATCATTGAAAATACGGCATCTCCCAAAAGCCTGCATCTGAAAATGGCGCGCTTTTTCTGCGGTCAGGCGCACCGCAGCATGGGGCTGCTCCATTTTACTCTGGGCAGTTATGCAAAGGCAGCAGACGCGTTTGCAGAGGCCCTTGCACTCAATCCGGAGCATTATGACATTTATGAATATATGGGAATCTGCTACAACAATATGGGCGATTTTCAGAAGGCCGTCAAAGCCTTCAGCAATATTCTGGCAAGGGAGCCTTCCCATCT
The DNA here is from genome assembly GCA_041390465.1 of Desulfobacterales bacterium. Classification (GTDB taxonomy): domain Bacteria; phylum Desulfobacterota; class Desulfobacteria; order Desulfobacterales; family Desulfococcaceae; genus JAABRU01. Next base: position 17,634 of record JAWKPW010000076.1, read on the forward strand.
TCCGCTGAAAATCCGCATGGGGCTTGCCTTTCACAATCTTGGCATGTGGGACAAATCCCTGCGTATCTGCCGGGATTTTCTGAAAACCTGTCCGGATTACGCGAATGTCCATTTTTATATGGGGCTCTCCCTTTTGGGGCAGAGAAAGGCATCCGAAGCAGTAAAAGCTTTTGAGAATGCGCTGAGAATCAATCCCGCATACAAAGATGCGCAGATCCGGCTGGGACTTGTCCATGCCTTTCTCGGAAATTATTATGATGCCTTTTTTCATCTCTCCCTTGTTTCAGAGACGTATCCGGATTATGCGGATCTGTATTATTTTCTGGGTCTCATCTGCACGGGCGCAGGAAATCTGTCCGAGGCAGCGGACTTTTTTCAAAAAGCTGTGGAAAAAAATCCCCGCTATACGGATGCAAAGGTGAAAATGGGAATGATTTACTGCCGGATGGGAAAAAAGCGGGAGGCGCTTGCCGCTTTTGCGGATGCCCTGTCTGATGATCCGGAAAACGGAAATCTGAAAAAACTTGCAGAATATATGCAGCACTGTGAATGTGAACTGCCGGAATGGATTTCCGACAGCCGGAACCTGATTTCCCATGCCATGGAAAATTTGAATCATCACATTGAAATAGCGCCAAATTTCAGTGAAATGCTTTCCATTGTCAAAAATTTTCCGGATGAAAACACGGATGTCTATGAATCCATCATTCCCCTGGTCAGGGAATCTGCAGACCATTCCCGCAGCTATCCGGACAGTTGCTGCAGTCTGGGCGCACTGTATTTCAAGACTGGAAAATATGCGGACGCGGAAAACTCTTTTGCAAAAGCCCTGGAACGCAATCCGGAATATGTGCAGGCGCGGGTGTATCTGATCAAAACGCTCGAAAAACAGGAAAAATATGCGGATGCGCTGCATCATGGAGAGATTCTGCTGAGAAAAAAACTGCCTTGGCCGGATTTTCACTGCACTTTGGGAAAAATCTGCCTTGCCCTGAAGATGACGGACAGGGCGGAAGAATTTCTCCAAAGCGCGCTCAAAACCAATCCGGCCTATGCCGAGGCCCGTCTGATGCTGGCAAAACTCCGAATGGTGCAGGGAAATACGGATGATGCTGCGGCTGAACTGCAAAAATGTCTGGCCGCAAATCCGCCAAGGGATATTGAACAGGAAGCGCAGAAAAGTCTTCTGAAACTGAAAAATCTGATACCGTAAAGCGCAGGATGGGAATGGACAGAAACAATTACAAAATCATACTCACAGAAAATATCCTCAAATGTGCGGATGCAGTTTTGCTGCTTTTTCTGCTCCTTTCTGTCAGAGAATATTTCCAGCAGGGGCAGATTCCGGATGCAGACACATTTATGCGCACGGAATTCTCCCTGTGGGATTTTGTGAAATTCCTGCTGGCCGCGTTTTTGTGGAACCGCGTTTTTTCCTTTATGCGCCTCAGCAGTCTCCGGGAAATGGTGAAGGAAAAACGCACAGAACAGTCTGTGAGAATCCTTCTGTCTGTCACCCTGGGGACAGCAGCAGCGCTTCTGTGGGTGCAGATTGCAAACCTTGCGGAGGTAAGCACCGGCTTTGTCCTGCTGTTCTGGGCCGGGGCAGTGATTCTGTTTCTTCCCTGCAGACTTGGGGTTGCCGAGATGACTGCTCTGCGGAAAAAACGCAGACCCGATCTGCGCCTTGCCATTATTGTGGGCATGAACATCCGTTCCATCTCTTTGTCAGCAACCCTCACCCGGCCCGGTTCCGGGTACCGTTTTCTGGGGTTTGCGGACAATATTCCGGAAGAGGAGGTCGGGGAAGAGATAAAACGCCATGATATGAAAAAAGTGCTTTCCCTGCTCTGCTCTCTTGACGAATTTGAGGACTATGTTTCCAAAAATCCGGTTGATGAGGTTTTCATCACCCTTCCCCTGCGGAGTTATTATGATGAAACCGCAAGAATCATAAAAGTGTGCACAACACAGGGCATCAGAACCCGCATGATAAACGATCTGTTTGATTTCCAGATCAGCACGCCCGGAATCTCGGAAGAGGACAGATCCGCGTCTTTTATTGATTATGATGTCATCAACCGCTCGGCTCTGCAGCATGATCTCAAGCGGATATTTGACATTCTGGTTTCCCTTGCCGCGCTGCTCCTTCTTGCGCCCGTGTTTCTGATTGTGGCTCTGCTCATATATTTTGATGACGGGCTGCCGATTTTTTTTGCACAGGAGCGCATCGGTCTGAACAAACGGCGGTTTAGGATGTTCAAATTCCGAACCATGGTGCGGGATGCGGAAAAATTGCAGGCCCAGCTTGAGACTCTGAACGAAGTCAGGGGCGCGGCATTCAAAATTACCAATGATCCCCGGATTCTCAAATCCGGGACCTTTCTGCGCAAAAGCAGTCTGGATGAAATTCCCCAGTTTGCCAATGTGCTTCTGGGAACCATGAGCATTATCGGCCCCAGGCCCCTGCCCATCCGGGATTTTGAACAGTTTTACAAAAACACGCACCGGCGCCGCTTCAGTGTGAAACCGGGCATTACCGGGCTGTGGCAGATCAGCGGCAGAAGCGAAACCGATTTTGAGGAATGGATGAATCTGGATCTCCACTACATTGACAACTGGAACCTGTGGCTGGATATCAAGATTCTGCTGAAAACCATCCCGGTTGTGCTCATGGGCAAAGGAGCAAAATAAATCAGACAGGAGGACAACTGTCATGAGACAGCAGGAATATATTCAACTGGAAGAGACATACGGCGCGCACAATTACAAACCTCTGGATGTGGTTCTCACACGGGGGAAGGGAGTATGGGTCTGGGATACGGACGGGAACAGATATCTGGACTGCCTGTCCGCATATTCTGCTGTGAATCAGGGGCATTGCCATCCCCGGATTCTGCAGGCCATGACGGAACAGTGCCAGCGCCTGACCCTGACCTCCCGCGCATTCCGCAATGATCAGTTGGGGCTTTTTTACAGGGAACTCTGTGAACTGACCAGATCCCACAGAGTCCTGCCCATGAACAGCGGCGCGGAGGCAGTGGAAACCGTAATCAAGGCCGTGCGCAAATGGGGATACAAGGTCAAAGGTGTGCCTGCGGATCAGGCTGAAATCATTGTGTGCCGGAACAATTTCCACGGACGTACCATCACCATTGTGGGATTCAGCACCGATCCGGCCTCCCGCGAGGGATTTGGTCCCTTTACACCCGGATTCAAAATCATTCCCTTTGGAGATGCACAGGCTCTGGAAGCCGCGATTGGCCCCAATACCGTGGGATTTCTGGTGGAACCCATACAGGGAGAGGCCGGCGTGATCATTCCGCCCTCAGGCTATCTGAAAAAAGTGCGGGAAATCTGCACCCGAAAAAATATCATGCTGATTCTGGATGAAATCCAGACCGGTCTGGGCAGAACCGGCAAACTGCTAGCGGAAGAGCATGAGGGCATTGAGGCTGACCTGACGCTGGTGGGCAAGGCCCTGTCCGGCGGATTCTATCCGGTTTCAGCCGTGCTGTCCAATTCCGAAGTGCTGGGCGTGCTGAGGCCCGGAGAGCACGGCAGCACCTTTGGCGGCAATCCGCTGGCCTGCGCGGTGGCCCGTGCAGCCATCAAAGTGCTGGTGGAGGAAAATCTCATTGAAAATGCAGCAGAAATGGGAAAATATTTTCTGGAAGAACTCAGAAAACTCAAAAATCCTTTGATCAGAGAGGTCAGAGGCAGGGGCCTGATGATTGGGCTGGAATTTCATTCCCAAGCCGGGGGCGCGCGGGTCTACGCGGAAAAACTCAAGGAAAAAGGACTGCTCTGCAAAGAAACCCATGACAGTATCATCCGCTTTGCTCCTCCTCTGGTCATCCGCAAAGAGGAGATTGACTGGGCTGTGGAACGGATTGAGCAGGCACTGAGCGGAAAATGAAGGAGAACACAACAGATGAAAAAGGACTTTATCCATATTGATGATTTTACTGATGCCGAGATTCTGGGTATCCTTGATCTGGCAGCAGAGGTCAAAGCAAAACTGAAAAAACGGGAAAACTGGAAACCCTTTCAGGATCATTCCTTGGCCATGATTTTTGCCAAACCTTCGGCAAGAACCCGCATTTCCTTTGAAACCGGTTTCTTCCGCATGGGCGGACACGCACTGTATCTGGGGCCGCAGGACATTGACATGGGAAAACGGGAACCTGTCAAGGACATTGCACGGGTCATCAGCCGCTACAATGACATGATCATGGCCCGGCTCTTTGATCATGCCCATATTCTGGAACTGGCCCAATATGCGGATGTGCCGGTCATCAACGGCCTGACAGACTATAACCATCCCTGCCAGATCATGGCTGACATTTTCACTGTGAAAGAACATCGCGGTCATCTCAACGATCTGAAAATCGCGTATGTGGGAGACGGCAACAACATTGTCCATTCCTGGCTGCGGCTGGCCGCAAGAATTCCCTTTCACTTTGTCTGCGCGTGTCCGGATGCCTATCAGCCGGATGCGGCCACAGTCAAACGGGCAAAGGATGCAGGTCTGTCACAGATTGAAATCCTGCATGATCCAAAAACTGCGGTAAAGGATGCGGATGCGGTTTATACGGATGTATGGGCTTCCATGGGCAGAAAACATGAAATGGAAGAACGCAAAATCCGTTTTCAGGGATTTCAGGTAACGGAAGATCTTATGAACCTTGCAAAGAAAAATGCCATCTTTCTGCACTGCCTTCCGGCAAACCGGGGGCTGGAAGTCAGCGATGCGGTCATGGAATCCCCGGCATCACTTGTTTTTGACGAGGCTGAAAACCGGATGCACGTCCAGAATGCCATTATGCTGAAAATCGCGGGAAAGGCATGAAAAGCAGGACAGCAGACCTGCCAATTTTTCTCCTGCTCTGCAAAAAAAGAAAGGGGGATTTCATCTGAAAAATCCCCCTTTCACAAAAGCAGGAGTGCTTGTGCCAATTCTTTGCTGCAATCATACATTCATTATGCGAGTCAGGAGTCAGATTCTGCCGGGATTTGGCAATTTTTTAAAAGTTGTCAAATTTTGCATCCTGTTGATTTCCCATTGAAAACATGCTTTCATTCCGTTCCTGTGCTCTGCGTCAATGCCATTAAGGTGATTTATTGAAAAAAATGTGCCAGAGGAGTGCCGGACTGAAAGTCTGACTGTTTCTGATACCGATTCTCCATTGAAACCATGCTTTTTTTAACCGCAAGGGACACAAAGAGGGCACAAAGGTCACAGCAAACTGAAAGCACCGCATAAAACCGGCGGCGAATCGGCACTGCCTTCCGCAAAGCATGGTTTCAATGGAGAATCAGTATAATACCGATTCGCTTTTGAACTGATACAGTATTGTCAGTTTTCCCATCGCTTCGAGTGTCAGAAAAACCGGATTTTTCTGAAAAATCCGGTTTTTTGGATACACGGAAATTTCTGTCCGCCTTATTTGCAGGTATCTTTTCAATGGCGATTTGGTATTATAATCCTTTCTGACAAATCATTGGGGAGGATTGCAGGCGGAGCATTTTCCATCCCAGTTCTTCCATTTCCCGCCGCGTGGCAGACAGAAAGGCAGGAATATAAGTGTGAAGATTCTTCATGGCGGTGTTATAAAGCCGGGCGGGAATTTTGTACAGAAAAGATTTGAACAGGGACAGGAAAAATAAATATGCAGATGAATTTTTCCCCTTGACGAAATTCTTTTCGCATGATAGCCAGAAAAAAGCGTGGCAGAATTCAGAAAAATGGCCGGGCTGATTTTCCGGTTGGCGATATGCTGCCTGCATCTGCCCACCGATTCCTCTGAAGACCGTTTCTGAGAAAAAACATATCATCACAAGGAGTGTGCATATGAATCCGCTGCATCTTGTTCCTCTGGCTGAACCGGTTCCGGCAGAATGGGGCTGGTTCAAACTGTTTCTCATTCTGGGCTTTGCAGTCCACATTCTTCTGGTCAATATTGTCATCGGGGTCAGTGTGATTTCCCTCTTTGCCTCTTTTGGCAGGAAAAAGACTCTGGCGCCGGTGCGCAGGGACCTGGATCAGAAACTGACGGTTGTTTTTGCGCTGGCTGTCAACTTCGGCGTGCTGCCTTTTCTTTTTCTTCAGGTGCTTTATGGGCAGTTTGTCTATGTGAGTTCGCAGCTTATGGCGGTCTATTGGCTGTCTGCCGTGCTTCTGGCCCTGATTGCCTATTATCTTCTGTACTGGAGCAAATTCGGCAAGGATACGCCCGATGCAGTGGGAAATGCTGCAAAAGGCCTAACCGTGCTTCTGCTTCTGACAGTCGCTTTTCTTTTTTCAAACAATATGACCCTGATGCTCAGGCCGGAAACATGGGCAGCCTTTTTCACCCCTTCAGACGGAACCCTGCTCAATCTGTCAGATCCGGTTCTCCTGCCGCGATTTCTTCATTTTGTCATTGCGTCCGTGGCAGTGGGCGGACTTTTTATCGCCATCGTCCAGACCCTGAAAGGGGAAAAGGGGAAAGAGGCTGATGCCGGGGCCATTGCTTTGGGGATGAAATATCTCACGTTTGCCACCCTGCTTCAGATTCCCGCGGGCTTCTGGTTCCAGATGCGTCTGCCCCGTGACATCATGCACCTTTTTCTGGGAGGCAGTCTGCCGCATACCGCAGTTTTCCTCTTTTCTCTCCTCCTGATCATACAGACGCTTTATTTTGGCCTGAAAAAAGCGGTATGGGCCGCAGCCGGTTCCATGCTGGTGCTGGTCTTTGCCATGATCAATATGCGGGACATGGTCCGCACAGCGTATCTGAATCCCTTTTTCCGTATCCAGAGTCTGGAAAACACAGGCCAGTATTCCGCTTTCCTCTTTTTTGCCTTTTCCCTGTTTGTCAGTGCGGGGCTGATATGGTATGTGACGGAACTGGCGCGTAAGACTTTGCAGTCCAAACCTGAAAGGAGCGGAATATGAGAATCACGGCACTGGGGGTGAATTCGGCGTTTGCCACAGGAACCTATGAGGAAGCCGTTCCTGCGGAAAAGGTGGGAGAAATTGTCAAAGCCCTGGCAGGCCGTGCCGAAAATCTCACGGACGCGGAGCTTGCAGAGGAAATTGCCAAAAACAGCCGGAAAATATACAATCCCAAATGGCATTCCAATTTTCTCGTTGAATTTGAGACCTCTGGAAAAAGGGGAAAAAGTCCTTACCGTCTGCTGCTGGATGCGGGCGGCGATATTCGTCATTCCATCAGACAGGTGGGCCTGTCTTCTGCGGACATTGACGGCATCTATATTTCCCATCCGCACAATGACCACATCGGCGGAATAGAATATATCTCTCTGACCACACTTTTCAACCCCATGTACACCCCGGCAAAAAAGAAATGGCTCGGCGATCAGTTCATTGTGGAAAAACTCTTTCTGGAACAGGAGTGGTGGCCCCGTCCTCCGGAAAGTGCGAAACCGGATCTGTTTGTGCACCGAAAGGTGCTGGAGCCTTTGAAAAGGGCGGTGGGTCCGGGACTGGATACGGTGCAGGGGGTTCCGGATGTGAGTCTGGAAACCTATTTTGACATTCATCTGATTGGCAAGCAGGAAAACGGGGAAACCCTGACACACACCTTTCAGGACGGAGACGGAGCCTGGGTCATCCGTCCCATTTTTGCCATGCACGTCATTTCCAGTTCCGAAGAAATGGCCAGTTACGGAATTGCCCTGGAACATTCCAGCGGATACAATGTGCTTATGCCCACCGACACCCAGCACATGATGCCGCCGCAACTGGTGGCCCATTACAAACGGGCTGACAGAATCTATATGGACTGCGAAACATCCCCGTTTCCCTCAGGTGTGCATCCCCACATTTCTGAACTGATAAACCGCATGTCCCCGGATATTCAGAAAAAATGCCTGCTCTACCACTATGATGAATATCCGCATGTGCCCGAAGACATGTTTTGCGGAATATTGAAGGCAGGCGACTGCCACACCTATCCGGTCTGATACGGGGATTGCGCAGGTCAGGCAGTTATCGGACACAGTCCGCTACTGCCTGACGCGGTTTCGGCACAGTTTTGAAATTTGACCCAAAACAGGGCCATTCTCATACTGCTCCGCTTTCCACAAAATCCTTGTGTTCGTCACTGTGACCGGAATGACTGACCCGGTGATGACAGGCCGGGCAGTAGAAATAGTTGGGATAAGGATCCTTCCCGCACATTCTGCACACCCTGCCGGATTTTTTTTTCCGCTGACTGAGGACGAGATTCTCGATTTCATCCTGTGTCTGATCTGTGGGATCATTTGGCTGATCATTTGGCATTTTTCTGTTTCGCATCGTGAGGCCTCCCCGGAGCAGATGAATAACTGTCAGCAGTGATGCTGCCCTGCCTGTGTTTTCGCATTTGTGATATGCCCGGTTTCCCTATTCCGCCCGCTGCGGGTTCACAGACCGAAAGTGTCTGCACCCCGGAAATCAGATTTTCCCTTCCTCTTTTTTTTTGGCGGATCATGGCATCCCGGTTCTGTGATCCATTCGGATCAGGTTTCGGTTCCAGTACGGCATTCTGCCGTTTACTGTTCTAAATCTTTTATTTTCAGAATCTTATCCAAATATTTTTTCCCTGTTTCTTTGCTGAAATAATAAGAATTATATAATTTTCTCCTTTAATTGTCAAATCCTGTTTGAACCTCCGGGCAAATTCCCTTTTTCAGAAAATCTGTTTTTGCTCCCCGAAAATTTTCAGGTGACTGCCCTGCCAAGTCAGATGAATTTCAATGCCAATCCATTCCGTTTCTTTTCTGCCCGGACTCAGTCTCATACCAATTCCCCATTGAAAAGATACTTGCAAGCAGGAAAAAAAGAGGTTTCCGT
>JAWKPW010000077.1:0-26465 GCA_041390465.1 Desulfobacterales bacterium
CGGCGCCGGGTGTTTCTGGCCAGAGCTTTGGCCGGGAAGCCGGATGTTCTCCTTCTGGATGAGCCCACCAATCATCTGGATATTGAGGCCATCCTCTGGCTGGAGGAGTTTCTGCTCCGCCATGTGAAAACCCTGCTTTTCATTACCCATGACCGGATGTTTCTCCGAAAACTTGCCACCCGGATTGCGGAACTGGATCGGGGAAGGCTGTTCAACTGGGCCTGCGGATATGACACGTATCTGGAGCGCCGGGATGCCATGCTGGAAAGTGAAGCCGCACAGCGCTCCCGTTTTGACAAAAAACTCGCGGAAGAGGAAATCTGGCTGCGTCAGGGGGTCAAAGCCCGAAGAACCCGGAATGAAGGCCGGGTGCGCGCGCTGCTCCGGATGCGGGAGGAACGCAGTCTGTGGCGGGAAAAAACCGGTTCCGTGAACATGCAGGCGCAGGAGGCCCGGCGCACGGGAAAACTGGTCATCGAGGCGCAGAATATCAGCTTTTCCTATGGAGCAGATGAAATTGTCAAAGATTTTTCCACCCTGATTATGCGCGGGGACAGAACAGGGATCATCGGCCCCAACGGCGCGGGAAAAAGCACTTTGCTGCGCATTCTGCTGGGGGAACTGGCTCCGGAACAGGGGGAAGTGCGTCACGGAACCCATCTGGAGATCGCGTATTTTGATCAGCTCCGTATGCAGTTGGATGAGGAAAAAAGTGTGCAGGACAATGTGGCTGAGGGAAACGACACGGTGCTCATCAATGGCAAATCCCGCCATCTCATCGGTTATCTGAAAGATTTTCTCTTTTCCCCGGAACGGGCCCGAAGTCCGGTTTCCGTTCTTTCCGGCGGAGAGCGCAACCGGCTCCTTCTGGCCAAACTCTTCACACGGCCCTCCAATGTGCTGGTGCTGGACGAACCCACCAATGATCTGGACGCGGAAACCCTGGAACTGCTGGAGGAACTGCTGCTTTCCTACAGCGGAACTGTTCTGCTGGTGAGCCATGACAGGGAATTTCTCAACAACACGGTGACCGGTGTGCTGGTCTTTGAAGGCAGCGGCATTGTGACAGAATACGCGGGCGGATATGATGAATCTGTGCACAAAAAAGCGGAACCGTCTCCTGCACCTGAAAAACCAAAGCAGAAAAAGCAAAGAGAAAAAAACTTGCAGCAGCGCCCCCGCCGACTCACCTTCAAAGAACAGCGGGAACTGGAAATTCTGCCGGAATCCATTGAAAAAATGGAAAAAGAAATCAGCCAAATTCACAGTCTGCTGGCAGATCCGGAATTTTACCGAAAGCAGGGGGCGCAGGCAGCGATCATTGCAGCACAGCTCAATGCACTTGAAAGCACAAGGAAAGCCGCATATGAACGATGGGAGGAACTGGAAAGTCTGTCTGAACAATAAAATCTCTTGCTTTGGAGAATCTCTGGTTGTAAACTGAAAATCAGAAAGTTGAAACTGCTGCATCCCTCAGATGCGGAGCGCCGAACCAAATTCAGCAATACTGCAAAGTATCCATATCCGGATTCTGTTTTTTTGAATGTTTCTCACACCTTTTTTTCAAAAAGGAGGCCGATCATGCAAAAATTGTTCTGTACAGTTCTGGTACTGGCAGCGATTTTGTCTTCTGCCGGACAGACCGGGGCACAGGAAGGCGCAACAGGGGAAACAGGGCGGGCCTATTATGATTTCGGGGTCTTTGCCTTTGAGGAAAAGGATTACACCTCTGCTGAAAACAATCTGAAGATCGCTCTGGAATTCAGCCCGGACAATCCTTTTTACAACCATTGGCTGGGAAAAACATATCTGCAGACCGGACAGTATGCACAGGCCGGACAGCACCTGAACAGGGCATGGAAAATCCGGCCGGAAATCAGCGGTCTGAAATTTGACATGGCTTATCTGAAATTCAAAACCGGAGATGACGCGGATGCGGCAGAACTTTTTGTGCAGACAGCAGAACAGGAGCCGGAAAATGTGCTGGCCCACTATTACGCGGGCATCACCCTTTACCGCGTGCAGGAATACGGGAAAGCCGCGAACCGGTTTGTCCGTTCTGCGGAAATGAGCCCGACCGTCCGTGCCAATGCCCTGTATCATGCGGGCATCTGCTTTCAGAAAACCGGGGACATCCCCCAGGCTGAAAAAATGTTTGAATCTGTGAAAAATGATCCCAATGCAGGCATTCTGCGGGAGAGTGCCATACAGTGGCTTGATCTTCTGAAACAGCAGGAGAAAAATATCCGGCCCTACCGCGTGCATCTTGAAACCGGTGTGCGCTATGATGACAATGTGAGTGTGGAACCGGATGACACAGATCTGTTCGCGGATAAATCCGACTGGGCCTTTGTGACAAATCTTTCCGGGAATTATGATATCCTTTCCGGCAGAAACCATAAAATCGGCATCGGATTCACCCAGTACAACACTTGGCATTCGGATCTGGATGATTATGATCTTTCCGGCAGCACAGGGCTTCTGTATTCAGCCTATTCTCTCAATCCCTTCACCTTCCGTTTCAACTACTGGCCAAGCTATTATTTTGCGGGTTCAGACAGTTATCTGCGTCAGCACTGCCTGGAGCCTGAGGCCATATGGCATATGGGCACACAGCTTGCAGCACGGCTTTCCTACCGCTACAAGGACAATGCCTGGTTTGAGGATACAGACAGAAGCGGGCACGCCAATGAAATCTTCGGGGATCTCATCTGGTCTTTTTTGAACGGAAAGGGAAATTTTTTCGCGGGAATCGGATATGAGGATTATTCAGCATCCGCAGAGGATCAGTATTATGCCCGCTGGCGGAGCAGGGCAGGGGGCAGACTGATGCTGCCCGGTGATCTCAGTCTGGAATTCAGCGGGGAATACCAGGCCAAAAACTATGACAGCCCGGACAGCGTTTATGAGATCGAAAGAGAGGATGACAGATATATCCTTTCCCTGTCCCTTTCCCGGAAACTCTGGCATGACTGGCTCGGCATCATGGGAGAATACAGGTATACGAAAAATGATTCCAATATTTCTGTCTATGAATATACCAGAAATGTAAGCACCCTTTCACTGACGTTAAGTTATTAGGAGGGAACGCCATGAAAAAAATATCATATCTGACGGTGATTGCCTGTATGCTTTCCGCAGTCTGGACTGCGGCCCATGCCCTTTCTCTGCCGGATGGCACAAAACTGGAAGAGGGATTCCTGCCCGGGTTGGGACAGGCTGTGGGAGAAGTGGTGCTGATGCAGGGAAATGTTTTTGTCATTCACGAAGACCGGCCCGATACCGCCTTCAAACTCATGAAGGGAATTCCTCTTTTCAAAGGGGATACTGTCATTACTTCGGAAGACGGGAAAGTCAGCATGAAGCTCACAGACGGAAGTCTTGTCACCCTCACAACGCGTTCGAATGTGGTGATCAGCGGGCATCTCTTTGATGAAAAAGATGCAAAAGAACGCGCCTCGTTTATTTCCATGAATCTGGGAAAAGCCCGTTTTTTTGTCAGAAAGCTTCTTGGTTTTGACCGTTCAGATTTCAGGGTGAAGAGCAAAACCGCGATTGTGGGCGTGCGGGGCTCTGATTTTGTTGTGGAGGCGATGGAAGCATCCACCCGGGTGACAACGCTGGAAAATACCCTTGTGGAAGTGATCAGTCTGATTGCTCCCTGCAAAAAACAGGACGATATGAAATATCCGGAACAGTGCGAAGTGGAACCGATTCTGCTGTCGGACTTCCGGCAGGCGCTCATCACCGCGGACGGACAGATTCTTGTGGTTCCCGGCATGGTTCCGCCGGAACAGATCGATATGCTCAAGCAGGAATTCATCATCCGGCCGGAAGGAGAGGAATTCAAAAAAGGCGGGGAGGAAGAGGGGTTCGGCAAAGGTATCCTGGTATCCAATGACAGACTGGTTCCGCCGGATACTGCCCTGATGCCGCCGTCCCCCCCGGTTCTTCCGGACCCGGAGCCGGCTGCTCCCCCAGCGCCTGACGATGAGGACGAAAGAATCATACCTCCGGAAACACATCCGGACATCCGGCCGGAAATCAAAGATCTGCCGGATTTTCCCGGCCCCCCGGAGGAAAAGAATTCAACCCCATGAAACGCAAGCCTTGGAGATTTCAAGCATATGATTCTGGAAGCAGAAAGAAGGGAAATTATCCGGTTTGGAAAGAAAATGCTGTCATCGGGTCTGACCACGGGAACCGGAGGCAATCTGAGCATTCTGAACCGGGAGCAGAACCTGCTGGCCATCAGTCCCAGCGGTGTGGAATATACGGAAATGAAACCCGAAGATGCTGTGGTGCTGGATATGGCAGGCCAAATAAAGGACGGAACCCGCAAACCCTCCAGTGAACTGGGTTTTCATCTGGCCCTGTACCGGAAACGCGCGGACATCGCTGCGGTTGTGCACACCCATTCCGTATATGCCACCACCATTGCCTGTCTGAACTGGGAAATCCCTGCTGTGCATTATCTGGTCGGGTTTTCCGGAAAGAAAGTTCCCCTTGCCCCCTATGCCACTTTTGGCACGGAAGAACTGGCCCGGAACATATCAGAAACCATCGGCGACTGCAATGCCGTGCTCATGGCAAATCACGGGCTGGTGACCGCAGGCCCCGGCATTGGACAGGCATTTGCTGTGGCCGAAGAGATTGAACTGGTTGCGCAGATATGGTTTCAGACGCAGTGTGTCGGCGGAGGCCGGATCATTTCAGATGCGGAAATGGATCGGGTGCTGGAAAAATTCAAAACCTATGGTCAGAAAGCACCATCCGGTGATGAGAGATCATGACAAAAGTCTGTGTCTGTCCCAAATGCGATTTCCGAGCCGACACGGATTTCAGCGAGTGTCCCCGGTGCGGGATTGTCATTGAAAAATATCTGAAAGCCCGGGAAAGGAAATCTGCCGGAAAAGCTGAAAGGGAGCGGAGCAAATGGGATGGAATGGCAGTCCTGACGCGGTTGGCTGCGGAAATCATCTCCCGTGTGAAGGAAAATATGTTTCGGGTCACACCGGATATGAACCCCATTGCCTTCTGGGGCAGGGTGCTGCTTTTTGCCATTCTGATGATATGGGGCACCCGTTTCCTGTTTTCCTCTGTGGAATCCAATGCGGTGGGAGAAAGTTTCTGGCATCTGGTCAATCTCCCCTTTCACGAGTTCGGACATATTCTTTTCCGTCCTTTTGGTCAGCTTATCACTTCCCTGGGCGGCACGCTCGGCCAACTGCTGATGCCTCTGATTTGCCTGTCGGTTTTTCTCATCCAGACCGGAGATGCCTTTGCCGCGTCTGCATGTCTGTGGTGGCTGGGGCAGAATTTCATGGATATTGCCCCTTATATCAATGACGCCCGCGCAGGTGTCCTGCCCCTGCTGGGAGGAAATACGGGGCAGACCTCTCCCTATGGTTTCCATGACTGGGAATACATTCTCACAGAAACAGGTTTCATCCGATACGATCACAGCATAGCCCTTGCCGCTCACGGACTGGGAAGCGCGATCATGCTGATTTCCTTTGCATGGGCCGGATTTCTGCTGTGGAAACAGTACCGGAATCTGGATGCATGAGTCTTCGCGGAATTCAGGCGCATGAGCCCTGACAATATCTGTCTGCTGCCGAATCTCTCAGCACAAAGCAGGAAAATACCCCCCTGAAATACCGTGTCTGCTCTATTGCCTTTTTCCGCTGTTTTTGAAATGAAACAATCTGGCTGGATGCTCCATTTTGAAAAAAAGAATTGCCTTTCTGACATTTTTTTGACAGTAAACAGTGTTTGTTTGACATTTCACGTTATTTTGTATTATTTATGGAAGCTGAAAAAATTCATTTTATGGCGGCGCGGCACTTCTGCACCGCCATTCTGTTAAGGGGGAATATTCCGTTCAAAAAGCGGGGAACAGGAAGGCTCCTCACTCTCAGGCATCGCAGGAATGAAGGAAATTTCCGGAGCCCTCAAAAATGAATTTCTGACAGATTAACAGTCACCGGTGTTGAAAGAAAACAAAACAAAGGACAAAACCAGAGGAAACAGATGGCAGAAAAGGAACCATGGAGCACGGCCCAGATTCTCAAAGCAACAGGGGGGAAACTCCTGAGCGGAAATCCGGAATCTGTTTTTTCAGGGATTTCAACAGATTCCAGAACCATATCCGGAGGACAACTGTTCATTGCCATAAAGGGGGAGCATTATGACGGACACAGTTTTGTGCCGGATGTTGCTGAAAAAGGCGGAATGGGGCTGATCATTTCCGGAGAAAAAGCCGGAGAACTGATCCGCAGCAAATGGAAGCACAGAGATCCTGTCTGCATTGCTGTGGAAGACACTGTCCGTGCATTGGGCGATCTGGCCGCCTTCAGAAGAAAACAGACCGGTGTTTCCCTGGTGGCCATTACAGGTTCCAACGGCAAAACCACCACCCGGCAAATGACAGCATCCATTCTTTCCAAATATTATCAGACGCTTTCCACATCCGGCAATTTCAACAATGAAATCGGACTCCCCCTCACACTTCTCCGTCTTGATGCCTGGCATGAATGGGCTGTGGTGGAACTGGGGATGAACCACCCCGGTGAAATCGGCAGGCTGACCCGCATCTGCGCACCGGATATCGGGGTCATTACCAATATTGGCCCTGCCCATCTGGAAGGACTTGGTTCTGTGGAGGCAGTGGCCCGTGCCAAAGGGGAACTGCTCAGGGAAATGCCTCCTGATACCATCGCTGTGCTCAATGCGGATGATCCGGCCTGCAGGGAACTGGCCGCACAATCCGCGCAGGAAGTCATCACCTTTGGCCTGTCCGAGGATGCACAGGTCAGGGCATTTGATGTAAAAAGAAAGGGCATGGAAATTTCCTTTGTCCTGGAAATATCCCCGGAAATGGCAGAGGTCTGTCTTCACAGTCCGGCAAAATTCATGGTGCATGACGCGCTTGCGGCTGCTGCGGCGGCATATGGATCCGGCCTTTCCGCAAAAAAGATCGCACCGGGACTTTCGGATTTCAGGCCGGCGGAAGGCCGGATGAATGTCTTTGAAACCCGCAGGGAATTTTATATCATTGATGACACTTACAACGCCAATCCCGGTTCCGTGAAGGCAGCGCTGACCACCCTTGCTGACCTGAAGGGAAAAAACCGGGCATTTGCCGTGCTGGGGGATATGCTGGAACTGGGAACACACGCAGATCGTCTGCACAGGGAAATCGGCATGTTCTGCGCAGATTCCGGCATTGACAGGCTTCTTCTCACCGGCCCCCGATCGGAACAGGCTGCCGCAGGCGCCATGGAACGCGGAATGAAAGCGCAGCAGATTTTCACAGGCTCCCGTGAGGAACTCCTTGCATATCTGAAAGAAAATCTCCAACTGCGCGACTGGGTGCTGATAAAAGGCTCCAGAGGAATGAAAATGGAACTCATCCCGGATACTCTCAGGGCTTGGGCGGACAACGTTCCGGGAAAGGGAAACTGAAATCTTATGCTTTATCACCTTTTATATCCGCTGCACACAGACTTCGCGATCTTCAATGTGTTCCGCTATATCACGTTTCGCACCATTTACGCCTGCCTTACGGCTTTTCTCCTCTGTTTCCTTCTGGGCCCCTGGGTGATTCGGAAACTGCGCACCCTGCAAATTGGGCAGTATATTCGGGACGAGGGGCCAAAACATCACAATATCAAGGCCGGAACCCCCACCATGGGGGGATCGCTTATTGTTTTTTCCGTTGTGCTGTCCACACTTTTATGGGCCAATCTGACCAACCCCTATATCTGGATTATTTTGTTTGTTGTCATTTCTTACGGTCTGATCGGTTTTGCGGATGACTGGCTCATGCAGATCAAAAAACGCAATATGGGGCTGTCCGCGAGACAGAAACTTTTCCTCCAGACAGTGACCGCCCTGATCGCGGGAACCTTTTTTTATTTCTGCCCGGATTTTGACACCCGGCTGACCCTGCCCTTTTTCAAGAAAGTCTCTCCGGATTTGGGATGGATTTATATTTTCTTTGCGGCCTTTGTGATTGTGGGAACCTCCAACGCGGTCAATCTGACGGACGGACTCGACGGACTGGCCATCGGACCGGTGATTGTGGTGGCTGTCACCTATATGATATTTGCCTATGTTACCGGTCATGTGAAGATCGCGGGTTATCTGCAGATCAACTATGTGGCAGGCAGCGGGGAGGCCAGCGTCTTCTGCGGCGTACTGGCCGGTGCGGGACTGGGCTTTCTCTGGTTCAACGCCTATCCCGCGCAGGTCTTCATGGGCGATGTGGGCTCCCTTTCCCTGGGCGCTGTCATCGGAACCATTGCTGTGGTGACCAAACAGGAAATTATGCTGGTGCTGGTGGGCGGACTTTTTGTCATGGAGGCCCTGTCTGTGATTCTTCAGGTGGGTTTCTTCAAAATGACCAACGGCCGCAGGATTTTCCGCATGGCCCCGCTGCACCACCATTTTGAGCTCAAAGGCTGGCCTGAGCCGAAAGTGATTGTAAGATTCTGGATTATTTCCATTGCTCTTGCCCTGCTTTCCCTCAGCACCCTGAAACTGAGATAACTGCCATGATCAGAAAACATGAATTCCGCATCAGGGGTTTTGTCCTGAGCGATTCCGACATCCTGATTCTTTTTCCGCTCCTTTTTCTGTCAGGCATTGGAATTGTGATGGTCTACAGCGCAAGTTCCGCTTTGGCACTCCGGAAATTCGGGACAGATTACCATTTTCTGATCCGTCAGGCCGTATTTGTCCTGACAGGACTTGTGCTGCTGTTTCTGTGCAGACAGATTCCGCTGAAATTTCTGCGTTCCTTCACCTATCCCATACTGGGCATATCCCTGGGGCTGCTCATCGGTGTGCTGATTCCGGGACTGGGTGTATCCGCAGGCGGGGCAGTGCGGTGGCTGAAATTCGGCACACACACCTTTCAGCCTGCCGAGTTTGCCCGTTTTGCGCTCGTGCTGTATCTGGCCTATTCTCTGGACAAAAAAGAAGAGCGGATCCGGGATTTCTCCATCGGTTTCCTTCCCCATGTGATGATCCTGGGCGTAATCTGTCTGCCCATTCTGCTGCAGCCTGATTTCGGAAGCGCTGTGATTCTTTTTGCAATCACCTGGATCATGCTGTTTGCGGGCGGTGTCCGCATCAGGCACCTTTTCACCTCTCTGCTGGCGGTGAGTCTTCCCATCTGGTTCCTGGTTATCAGCACACCCTACCGCATGAAACGGTGGATCAGTTTTCTCAATCCCTGGGAATACGCAGGGGATGCGGGATATCAGACCATACATTCCCTCATGGCCTTTGGCAGCGGCGGCATATGGGGCGCGGGGGTGGGAAAAGGATATCAGAAACTGTTTTATCTTCCGGAACCCCATACAGATTTCATTTTTTCCGTGCTTGGAGAGGAGCTGGGACTGGTGGGGGTTCTGGCGGCCATTCTCTGTTACGCCCTGATTGTGCGCCAGGGCATCGTCATTGCCCGAAACACGGAAGATTCTTTTCTGAGCCTGCTGGCCACAGGGCTGACCGTGTCTCTGGGGCTTCAGGTCTGCATCAATATGGGCGTGGCTTTGGCTCTGCTGCCCACCAAGGGGCTGACCCTTCCCTTTATGAGTTACGGGGGGACATCCATGCTGGTGAATATGGCATCGGTGGGAATCCTCATGAATATCGGAATGTCGCCGTATGAAAAATAAAGCACTCCGCATTGTCATTGCAGGCGGCGGTACGGGAGGACATCTTTTTCCCGGAATTGCCATTGCCCATGCCTTTATGGAAAAAAATGCCCAAAACCGGATTCTGTTTGCCGGAACCGGAAAAAATGTTGAAACTGCCATTGTGTCCCGGGCCGGATTTCCCCACAGGAAAATCACAGCCGAAGGACTCAAGGGCCGGGGTCTGAATGCCCAGATACGTTCCCTGCTGAAACTGCCTGTGGGAATATGGGAATCTGTGCGGATGATTCGGGAATTCCGGCCCCATCTGGTGATTGGCGTGGGCGGTTATTCCTCCGGGCCTGTGGTTCTGGCTGCATGGCTGCTGGGTGTAAAGACAGTGCTTCATGAACAGAACCGGATTCCGGGCATTGCCAACCGGGTGCTCTCGCTGTTTGCAGACTGTGTCTGTGTCTCCTTCCCTCCATCCGGAGAAAAGGGGTTTCCCGCATCTGTCCTGACATCCGGACGGATCTGTGTGACAGGAAATCCGGTACGCGGGAAAATACTGCAAATCGGGGAAAAAGAATCAGAGAATCCGGATGATGTCTTCACCGTGCTGATTACCGGAGGAAGTCAGGGCGCACACCGCATCAATATGACCATGACGGAAGCCGTGCACCATCTGAAAGAGCCGCAGAAATTCCGGATGGTTCATCAGACCGGCTCCCAGGATGAATCCGCTGTGCGTCAGGCATATGGGGATGCGGGTATCGCGTCTGAAGTGCGTTCCTTTTTCACAGACATTCCCCTGCAATACCGGGACGCGGATTTGATTCTCTGCCGGGCCGGAGCCTCCACTGTCGCGGAAATTGCGGCTATGGGAAAACCTGCCATTTTCATCCCTTTTCCCCATGCTGCGGATGATCATCAGACAAAAAATGCCCGTGCCCTTGTTCAGGCCGGCGCAGCAGACATGATTCCCGAAAAGGAGTTGGAGGCCCGGAAACTTGCAGAAAAAATTGAATATTATGCAGCCCATCCGGAACTGCTGAAAAAAATGGCGGAGAAAGCAAAGAAATTCGGAAAACCGGATGCTGCCGCCCACATTGCGGAAATCTGCTTTTCGCTTTTTGATGAGGGATGAGTGAACAGAAATTGGAAACTGATAACTGACAGCAGATTATGAAACAACTTGGTGCTGAGGAACGAAAACATCTCAGAGAAATGCTGGGGGAAAACATCTGCTTTGACGAACCCATGTCCCGGCATACCTCTTTCCGGGCAGGCGGGCCTGCTGCCGCATATGCAAGTCCCGACAGCAGGGAAAAGCTCATAACCCTTGTCCGATGGTGTGCGGAGCGGAATTTTTTGTACAGCATTATCGGGGATGGCACAAATCTGCTGGTAAAAGACAGCGGTTATCCGGGAATTCTCATTGTTTTGACAAAATGCCTCGGCAGCACAGAGATAATCCGGGAAGATGATGACACAGTGCTCGTCCGGGCCGGGGCAGGAGTGCGGATGAAAAGCCTGTGCAGATTTGCCATGCAAAGCAGACTGGAGGGGATCAGCTCCCTGCTGGGCATTCCGGGAACTGTGGGCGGAGGCATTGTGATGAACGCGGGAACAGGGCGGGGGGAAATTGCGGATATTCTGCACAGTGTCACTGTGCTTTCTCCGGATGGAAATATCCGGCAGATTGCCAGACAGAATCTCTGTTTCACCTACCGGAAACTCCACTGGGACGGAGAGGCTGTTTCAGCCCGGAGGAAGGAACCGGTGATTCTGGAAGGGGATTTTTTTCTGCACAAAACCGCAAAAACAGTTTCCCAACTGGAATCAGAGGCAGGAATGATCCTTGCCCAGAGACGGAAAAGCCAGCCTCTGGAATTTCCGAGCGCGGGATGTTTTTTCAAAAATCCTGCTTCCGGCAGATCCGCAGGAGAACTCATTGACCGGGCAGGCCTGAAGGGAATGCGGATTGGCGGCGCCGAGGTTTCGGAAAAACATGCCAATTTCATCATCAACCGCAGTCAGGCCATTATTGAGACATATCCTTTTCCTTGCTGATATGGTAAAAGACAGAGGGCTGAACTGTTCGGGATTGAACTGGAAAGAGAGGTGAAGGTAATTGGACATTCCTCTGATTCGAAAAATGATTATCCTTACCAGCCGGAAACTGGAAAACACAACAGTGACAGACAGGAGGAACTGCTCAGGGGCATACTTTTTCTTGGTGTTCTCAGCATTGTTTTTATCTCAGTCTTTCATCTGATCACCCACTGCGATTATTTCAGACTTCAGGATATTGCGATAATCGGCAATGAAAGCGGTTCGTAGAGAGGAAGCGCTTCTGTATGCGGGAATCCGGGCAGGAATCAATATTGCGGATCTGAATCTGGCAGTTGCGCGCAGGCGTCTGCTGGCAAATCCCGACTGCCGATGTCTGAAGTGGACGCTGTTTTTCCAGGGAATACGCATGCAGATTGCAGAACATCAGCCGCTGGCCATTTTTGATATGGGACGCAGATTTATTGTAAACCGCGTAAGGAAATATTTTCAAGGAAGCAGAGCCCCGGGGACTCCCGGGAACTTCCAACGGTCAGGGGTCTGGAAATTTACAGATATTGCAGATCCGGAAGCAGGAGAGCCTTCAAAGCGGTCATGGATAGTCAATACGGTCAGCAGCAGAAAAGCTTTTTTGATTCTTTCCAACCGCGTGGATCCGGGAAACCGGGCTGACCGGGAATGGGACTTGCACTTGTCATATCAGAGAATTTTCACCCGATCCCGGTGAAGGAAATCCGTTCTGGGTTTCAGAGATTACCTGCTGAAATACGGGCAGTTGCGGAAACTTTTTGCTTATCTGAAAGAAAACAACGGGATACAGAAAATTGAATCCATTGATCTGAACAATCCGGATCGCATTGTGGTCAATCCCGGCACAATGGAATCGCTCACCGACGAAAACAAGGAGGTTTGATTTGCAGGGGCAGGAAGAAATCATTGTCGGACTGGATATCGGAACGACCAAGATATGCGCTAGAGTTTGGCGAAGTATCCGGAAAAGATATCACAATCATCGGCATTGGAACCCATCCCTCTAGTAGCCAGTGCGCAAAGGGGTGGTGGTCAATATCGAATCCACTGTGGAATCCATCAAAAAGGCGTGGAAGACGCGGGGAACTATGAAAAAATGGATAAATATCCTCCATATGCGGGCATCGCGGGGCATATCACGGGCTTCAACCCTGGGGCATTATTGCCATCAAGGGCGGAGCCGAGATTACGCAGCAGGATGTGGATCGGCCTGGCTGACGCGGCCCGGGCCAGGCCATTCTATGGACAGGAGGTGATCCATGTCATCCCCCAGAGTTTATCGATGACCATGCCGACCAATCCCATCGGGCATGTCCGCAGCGCCGGGAAGCCAAGATCCACATTATCACAGGTGCGGTGACATCCGCGCACAACATTGTCAAATGCGCCAACCGGGCTGTTGGTCTGGATAGCTGACATTGTTCTGAATCTCATATCCAGTGAGGTTGTGCTGACACCGGATGGTGGCGAAACTGGGAACCGCTCTGCTGGATCTAAGTGAGTGCACCACGGATCTGGCCATTTTTCCGGAAAAAAATATCCGGCACACCTGAGTTGTTCTGTCTGGCAACAACCTGACCAATGACATTGCCAGGGCCTTCGGTACCCCTTGCGGTAGCGGAAAAATCAAAAAACAGAGGAACCTGCTTTTCCCGGAAAATAAAAAGGGATGATTATATTGACGCCGAATGTGGGCGGCAGGAACAGCCGCAGGCTCCTTCCGTCAGGTGCTTGCGGAAATTTTGGAACCCCCGCATGGAGGAGATATTCATGCTGATTCAGCGGGAAATTTACCGGGCAGGAATGGAAAATTCCATCAACTCCGGTTTGGTGCTGACCGGAGGCTCTTCCATGCTGGACGGCAGATCAGTATTGCGAATCCATCTTCCAACTGCCTGCCAGTTGGGAAAACCGAAAAATATTTGGCGATTGGTGGATGTGGTCAATAATCCCATGTATGCGACCGGAGTCGGGCTGGTGCTGTTCGAAAGGCAAGACCAGAGCGGGAAAAAATCGGCAGAATCAGAGATGCCAATGTTTTTGCCCGGATCATTTGTTTGATGAAGAAATGGTTTTAAAGATATAATTTGACCATCACAGAAAA
This sequence comes from Desulfobacterales bacterium, assembly GCA_041390465.1. GTDB lineage: Bacteria > Desulfobacterota > Desulfobacteria > Desulfobacterales > Desulfococcaceae > JAABRU01. The sequence continues at coordinate 13,855 of JAWKPW010000077.1, forward strand.
ATCAGATACATATATACAGATAAAGATCCCTTTCATTCTTTCAGGGAGGTGGGAGCCATGTTCAGCTATGTGGAAAACACGAACAGCAACACAGCGAAAATAAAAGTAATTGGTATTTGGCGGTGCAGGCGGGAATGCCATCAACAACAGTGATCGATTCGATCCTCCGCGGGTAACTCCATTGTGGCCAACACCGATATACAGGCCCTTGAAATGTCCAGAGCTCCGCACAAAATTCAGAGTCAGGACAAACTGACCGAGGGACTGGGCGCAGGAGCCAATCCTCAGGTGGGGCGCGAGGCGGCCATGGAAAGTGCGGTCCATACGCAATGCCCTCAAGGACAGCCACATGGTGTTTATCACAGCCGGATTTGGCGGCGGCACAGGAACAGGAGCCGCTCCGTAGTCGCAGATATATGCAAGGAACTGGGAGCGCTTACGGTTGCCGTGGGGAGACTAAACCCTTTCTTTGAAGGGAAAAAGAAATATGCAGGCTGAGGAGGGTATTGAAATCATCCGGGAGATCGCCGATACGGTCATCACCATTCCCAATGACCGGCTCCGGGGACTACCTCCGTAATGCTGCCACCATGCTGGAGATGTTCAGAAAACAGATGAGGTGCTGCTGCATTCGGTCAAAGGGCATTACGGATCTGATCCTTATGCCCGGACTTGTGAACCCGATTTTGGCGGATGTGAAGACCACCATGGAAAAAGCCGGCACATGGCCATTATGGGCAATTCGTCCGCCACCGGGGAGAACTTGGGCCATTGAAGCGGGCAGAGCGGGCCATTTCCATCCGCTGCTGGAGGATCTGTCCAATGCGGAAAGCTAAGGGCTGCTGATGAATATCACCAGCAGCAGCGGTCTGACCATGCAGGAAATGACAGAGGCATCTGAACGCATTTACAGTGAAGTGGGTGAAAACGCTGATAATATATGGGGAACAGTTGTGGACGAAAAAGCCTGGGGGATGAGATCCGGGTCACAGTGATCACGCCAGGATTGAAGGCCTGGCATGATTTCTGCGGAACGCAGGAAAAAAAACCCAAATTTCAGGCAGGAAAGGAGCATCCGTGAAGCAGCCGCCCGCGAGATCCGGCAGGCTCCGCGGCAGCCCATGCGGGACATGTCATACAAAGATGTGAACAATGCGGTGGATTATGAGGAACCGGCCTTTATGCGGAAGAAAAAATCCAAAGGTGAAAGCGATGAATCCGTCTATTCCGGTCCGGATTTATATGACGGAAAGGCCATTGATCCGGATGATCTGGATATCCCCACTTTTCTGAGAAGAAAAGCAGATTAGACCTTATCGTTTGTTTTTCCAAAACCAGGTGGATATGACCTGGTTTTTTTATGGATTTTCAGAAAATTTGGGGGAACTGAGCGGGGTGTCAGAAAAATTGGCGGAGGATTGTCAATCTGCAGGTTTGGCAAAGACCACATTTGGCAAAATGGTCTGTCAAAAAAAATTTTGCATTCAGCCGCAACGCTCATATGATGTTGACAATCCATATAAGCGGAAACATGCCAGAAAGCCTTTTTCCACAATGCTGACCTTTTTCAGGAGCAAAAAATTCCACTGTTCAGATTTTTGATTCTTTGCCAAAAATTTTGCGGTCAGCTCTGCAGAACAAAGAATTTTTTTGGAAATCAAGAAAGTTATCCGCGCAAGATTGTGCGCGCAAACGCTGTCAGAAACGGACTGCCCCCTGACGTGTGCATAAGCTGCGGCCCTGCATACGGAACAGATTCCGGTATCTGTGCAACCTGCTTTTAATGATTGAAAAAATGTCTGCAATCAGAATGAATCCGCTTTTCCTGCAAAGGAGAACCGCATGAGAGATCTGTCCTCAGCCATGTCCCGCTTCTGTGTTATCGCTGTGTTCTGCGTTTTGCTCCCTCTTTTGCACATTCCCGCGGCTGCCCATATCAGAGAGGATGACGGTGAAATTGATTTCACCTCCCTGAGCCTGGAGGAACTCAAGAATGTGAAAATCACCTCAGCCTCCCGAATTCCGGAGAAGCTGTCCGAGACAGCAGCAGCGGTTTTTGTGATTACCGGCGATGATATCCGCCGCTCCGGGGCCACAAGCATTCCCGAAGTGCTGCGCATGGCTCCGGGTGTGCAGGTGGCCAGGATTTCGGCCACAGAATGGGCAGTGAACATCCGGGGGCTCAACGAGCAGTTTTCCAACAAACTGCTCGTGCTCATGGACGGACGCAGTGTTTACACCCATTTGTATTCCGGAGTGTTCTGGGACATGCTGGACACGGTACTGGAGGATATTGACCGGATTGAAATCATTCGGGGCCCCGGCGCGGCGCTGTGGGGAGCCAATGCTGTCAACGGGGTAATCAATATCATCACCCGCAGTGCCCAGCAGACCCAGGGCAGCCTGATTTCCCTTCTGGGAGGAACCGAGGAAGGTATCGGCGTTGTGCGCCACGGGGGCCAGTTGAATGAGGAAATGTATTACCGGGTATATGCCAAGTATTTCAACCGGGGCAGCCTCACAGACAGTGACCGGGATATCCGCAATGATCCCTCCAAAGGGGACTGGAGATCGGGCAGGGCCGGATTCCGCATGGATACTGCTGATATGCAGGATGATGATCGCTTGAGTCTTCAGGCAGAGATTCAGACCGGCAGATTTGACACGGATATGTACAGAATCGGGGATGAATTTTCAGAGCCGCTGCTGGTAAGAGATGTTTCCAGATCATCGGGCGGGCATATGCTGGCACAGTGGGAACACCGTTTTTCCGAAACTTCGGATGCGGTCATGCAATTCTGGTATGACTGGTATGACAAGGATTTTGAGGGAAGCGATGTGCGTGCAGATACGCTGGATGCGGATATCCAGTTCCGCACAGAACCGCTGAGCGGTCATAATCTGATCTGGGGAACAAATCTGCGGTATATCCGGGACAGTTTTGGAGAGGGTTATGATATCCGTGCAGAACCGGGTCAGGAAAATCTTTTTGCAGGCGGTTTTTTTGTGCAGGACAGGGTGCAGTTGATTCCCGACAGACTGATGCTGAGTCTGGGTGTCCGATGCGAATACAATGATTATACGAAATGGGAAACCCAGCCCAGTGCAAGAGTTCTCTGGTTTCTGAAAGACAGGCATGTGCTGTGGTCCGCTGTATCCCGTGCTGCACGGGTTCCATCCCGGGTGGAGGACGCAGGGATGCAGGATTTTTGGCATGTTTCCTCCAAAGCTTCAGCTTCGGCACGTGTGCGGGTCACAGGAAATACGGAACTTGAGGCGGAAAGTCTGTGGGCCTACGAAAGCGGATACCGTTTTCAGCCTGCGGAAAATCTGTGGTTCGGAGCCATGGCTTTTTACAATGAATATGATGATCTCATTGATTACCGTGAAAGTGATTCCCTTTCAGAGGATGGCATCATGGATTTCCGCTATGGCAATCTTGCTGACGGCGAATCCTGGGGACTGGAACTGGCCGCGGACTGGCAGATTCTGTCTGCCTGGCGTCTGCAGGGCGCCTATACCTTCCTGGAAACCGCCATACACGGGCTCTCATCCGAAGCAAAGACAGCAGGCCTGACAGCGGGGTCCAACCCCCGCAACCAGTTTTCCCTGCGTTCCGTGCTGGATATGGGCAGAAATCTGGAATCAGACATCTGGTTCCGGTATGTGGATCGTCTCTCGTACAGCGAGGTGGATGCCTATGTTTCCCTGGATGCGCGGCTGGCCTGGCGGATGACACCGCACATTGAGGTGGCTCTGACAGGACAGAACCTGCTGGAGCCGGATCATGCGGAATTTTCCTCTCTGAAAGTGGAGCGCAGTTTCCATGTCAGGCTCCAGTGGTGTTTTTAGGATCGGTATTCTGATATGCTGCAAAAACAGAATATAGGCAGAAAGCCGGAAGGGGCGGCCTGCGGAAATTTCCGGAACCGGGGCTGTCTGTTTGCGGGAAAATCCATGCTGCTGATGGGAATTGTGCATTTCATTCTTTGTGCATGGGCATGGGCCGAGGATCTGTCAGGAGCGGAATACCGGGTCAAGGCCGGATTCATTTACCATTTTGCCCGTTTCACCCAGTGGCCCCCAGATGCGTTTGCGGATGAGGAAAGCCCCATAATGCTGTGCATTGCCGCAAAATCCGGCGCAGATATTCTGCTGCCGCTGCGCAACAAAATCATCCGGAAGAGGAGAATTGAGACAGTGCCGTATCCGGAGCCGGATGCAGAGCCGCAGATCTGCCACATTCTTTTTGTGACTGCTTCGGAAGAAGATCGCTTTCCATCCCTGCCTCCGGGCCCTGTGCTGACCATCGGAGAGACAGATGCCTTTGGCAGAAAAGGGGGGATCATCCGTTTTTTCATGGAAAAGGATCGGCTGCGTTTTGCTGTGAATCTCAAAGCCGCGCGGCGTGCCGGTCTGCAACTGAGTTCCCAGCTCCTGATGTCCGCGGAAATTGCAACGGAGGCTCCCTGAAATCATGCGCGGCATAAAACTGTCCATCAAGCAGAAGGTGATTCTGATTACCCTGATTACCAGCGGCATCACGCTGCTGCTGGCATCTCTGGCTTTTGTTTCCAAGGAAATGGTGACATTCCGGGAGAATCTGGTCAAGGACATTTCCTCTTTGGCCAATGTGGTGGGCATGAACAGTGAGGGTGCGCTGGTTTTTGATGACCGTTACACGGCAGAGCGGCATCTGTCCGCGTTCCGGGCCAATCCGGGAATTTTCTACGCCTGCATTTACCGCCAGGACGGGAATGTGTTTGCGGTTTATTTTTCTCCGGAAGCGGAAAAAAAACATACGGAGCCGCCTCCAATCCGGGAGACCAGCCATTTTTTTGACAGCGAATACCTGCATCTGTTTCAGCAGATTGTCATTGAAAAGGAAATCATCGGCACCATTTTCATCCAGCATGATCTCAAGGATATCCATATTCAGGTCCGCCAGTATCTGATCATTGTCATGGGGATTGTCTGCGTGGGCTTTATTGTGGCCCTGATTCTGTCCATCTTTCTTCAGCATATCATTTCCGGCCCGGTACTGGAACTGGCAGACACAGCCCGCAGGATTTCCCAGAAAAAGGATTATTCCCTGCGCGCGCGCAGGCACAGCAGTGATGAAATCGGCATTCTCATTGACGGGTTCAATGAAATGCTGGAGGAAATCGAGTCAAGGGAAAAAGAACTCCGGGAACACCGGGAGCATCTGGAGGAACTGGTGATTCAGCGCACTGCGGCACTGCGCGATACCAATGCCGCTCTGCTGCAGGCAAAAGAGGAGGCCGAATCCGCAAACCGGGCCAAAAGCGAATTTCTGGCCAGCATGAGTCATGAAATCCGCACGCCCATGAATGCGGTTCTGGGTTTTACGGAACTGCTCTATGGCAGCATTACGGATGAAAAGCAGCGCTCCTGGCTGGATTCCATCCGATCCAGCGGCAAGGGGCTGCTTTCCCTGATCAATGACATTCTGGATCTGAGCAAGATTGAGGCCCGGAAGCTGGATCTGCAGTATGAACCGGTGAGTCTGTCGACTGTGTTCAAAGAGATCGGCCATATCTTCTCTTTGAAGATAAAGGAGAAAAAGCTGGATTTTGTGACGGAAATTGATCCGGCCCTTCCTGAAAGCCTGCTGCTGGATGAAGTTCGGATGCGCCAGATTATCTTCAATCTCATCGGCAATGCGGTAAAATTCACGGAAGAGGGCTGGATCCGCCTGTCTGCGGAAAAGGCAGCCCGAACTGACAGTGAAACAGGCATTGATCTGATAATCAGTGTGGAGGATACCGGCATTGGCATTCCTCCGGGATCACAGGAAAAGATTTTTGAGGCTTTCCGCCAGCAGGACGGGCAGAGCACGAAAAAATACGGGGGAACCGGGCTGGGACTGACCATCACCAAACGTCTGGTGGAGATGATGGGGGGAAGTATTTCCGTGCAAAGCCGATCCGGCAGAGGCACCCGGTTTGTGATTGTGCTGCACAATGTGGCATGCGGAACCGCTGTTGTGAAATCAGCAGCTTATGATGCCGCACGGGATGAGGAAATCGTCTTTGATCCTTCTGTGATTCTGATTGTGGATGACATAAAAGCCAACCGCAGCCTGATCCGGGCCTATCTGCAGGATACCCCCATCCGCTTTCTGGAAGCGGAAAACGGGGAGCAGGCTGTGCTGATGATGCGCAAGCACAAGCCGGACATGGTGCTCATGGATATCCGCATGCCCATCATGGACGGGTGCGAGGCAACCGAACGCATACGCAAAGATGAGGACATCCGGCAGATTCCCGTGGTCGCTCTTACGGCTGCCGGCATGAAGTCAGAACAGGATCGCATTATGGCCTGCGGATTTGACGGTCTCATGACCAAGCCTTTCAAAAAGCAGGATCTGATCCGCAGGCTCTCCCATTTCATTCCCTACCGCAAAAAAACACAGCAGGCCCCGGTTCCGGAAGAGAAAAAAGAACCTCAGGCAAAGGAACCGGTTCCCCGGACGCTTCCTCCTGCTCCCGAAGTCCAGGAACGGATGCCGGAACTGCTGCATCTGCTGGAAAGCGAATTCACGCCCAAATGGGAAACAGCCCGGCAGAACGGTTTTTTTGATGACATAGTGAATTCGGTGAACTCATAAGAAAAACCGGACAGTGAGTACGGCGTGGAAATGCTGCATAACTTCGGTCAGGAACTGGGGCGTCAGGTAAGCAGTTTTGATATTGAAAAGATCAATCTGACGTTGGATGCCTATCCTGAGCTTGTCAAAAACATCCGGGCATTGTGCAAATGAAACACAATTGCCGCATTGCCATCTGATTCATCTGACCAATACCGTCCTGCTCAACTTTTGTCCTTTATATGTGAATGAAAAATCAGATTCATGCAGGGTTTGACATTTTTTTGAAAACCGTCAAATCCTCAGTTAGTGTCACTGTCCGGAACTTTTATTTGTGTGGTTATTGTGATCCTTTCGATGAAAACACAGACAAATCTCGGTTCAGGACAATGAAGGCCCGTGATTGCCATGAGAGGAAAAAACTTTATGATAATCAGGGAAAATCAGGCAAATCTCGGTTCAGACAATTTACGGAAAGGAGGTAACCATGTCAAAAAAACAGATAATAATCGGATAGTTGTGCAATTTGCTGTGTCTGCTGTCCGGCATGGAAGGCAGAAGTGCGGCGGAAGATTTCAATGCAATCCGTGAGGCTGCCGAATCTGGAAATATTTATGCACAGTATCAACTCGGAATAATGTATTATGAAGGCAACGGAGTAAACAGGGATTATACCGGAGGTTGTAAAATGGTTGCAAAAGGCTACTGAACAGAGGCACAGCGGTGCAGATTTGTCACTCGGAGAGATGTATTCTGAAGGTAAAACTGTCATAAAAAATTTCAGAAAATATGAAAACTTCAATACAATCCGAAAACTGCCGAAGCCGGAAATGCTGATGCACAGTATCGTCTCGCCAGATGTATTGTGAAGACAAAGAAGTAAAAATAGATTACGCAGAGGCTGCAAGATGGTTCCGCAAAGCTGCTGAGCAGGGACACACGGACGCTTTAAAATGGTTGCAGACAGCCGCTGAGAGGAAAAATCCGGAAGCTCAGCGTCAACTTGAGATTATGTATTCCAACATAAAGGATTCAAAAGAAGATTTGACAGACTTCAATGCAATCCGTGAGGCTGCCGAAGACGGAGATATTGCTGCACAGTTTCAACTCGGAATAATGTATTATGAAGGAGAAGGTATAAGCAAAGATTATACTGAGGCTGCAAAATGGTTCCGGAAAGCTGCTGAAAACGGACATGGTGGTGCTCAATGTTATATGGGATTTATGTATGATTTGGGCGAAGGAGGAATAAAAATCCGGTTGAAGCAGAAAAATGGTACCGCAAATGCACAGAAGCGATTCGCGAGCTCTGTTGAAGCTGGAACGCTGACGGTGCATACACTCGGACAAATATATTATGCAGGTAAAGGTGTTCAGGATTATATTGAGGCAATAAAATGGTTTCGTAAAGCTGCTAAACAAGGATATAGTGAGGCAGAACATCAACTATTTGAGTGCATGTATTACAGAGGTGAAGGAGTAAGCAAGGACTATACTAACAGTAAAATGAAGTTCCGCAAAAGCCGCTGAACAGGAAAATAGCGATGCATATTATTCACTTGGGATTATGTATGCTAAAGGAAAAGGTGTAAACAAAGACCTGGCAGAAGCTGAAAGACTGTTTCGAAAAATTCCTGAAAATTCAGTCAAGGGATATTACGGCCTTGCATACTACATCCATTACAAAAACCTCAATTATCAGGAAGCTATCAGGAACATTGATAAGGCAATTGAAAGGGACTCCAAATATATCTATTCCTATTCGCTTCGTGGATTGGTTTATCTTGAACGCAAAGAATATGAAAAAGCCCTTGCGGATTTGAATCAGGCTATGAAGCTGGATAATGAAACATCATACATCTGGCTATATAGAGCCTTGTATTATGCAGAAATCCGTGATTTTTCCAAGTCTGCGGAAGATATTGCCCACTCGTGCCAGCTTGTTCAGGACAAAAAAAAAGAAGAATATTGCAATGCACTTGCAGGAATGATTTTTTTCATGAAAGGGGATCATACGGAATCTCTCAGTCGTTTTGATCATGCTTTGAATGTTCGGCCTGATTATACGCTTGCCCTGCTGGGAAAGGGACATGTCCATTTCCGGCTGGGAAAAACCGGTGAGGCAAGGCAGGATTTTGAAAAAATCAGAAAACAGGAATTTGAAAATGATTGGGATGAACTGGATTTTCCGGAAATACGCATTTTTGATCCCGCACTCCAATCTGCGGCATTACTGGGTATTGCATTGAAATCCTCTGCTGCGGGGGCAGACAGTTTACCCCTGATTTCCCTGAAATATCTGAAAAAACCTGTTTTCGTCAATATATCCGGTGTCAGCAAAATGATACCGGACACTGTTCCACTTCTGCTGGATACAGACAAAAAACAGATTCTCTTTCCCTATGAAAATGTGAACATCGGGGAACAGGAATTCAGGGACGGAGAGGAAATCCGCTATGAAGGCAGTTACCAGACCGAAGCCGATAACTGCAAACTGCATATGACAATCACCACGGATTTTGATCTGGATCATTTCCTGCTGTTCGGCGCAAAACTCAGTCCTGCAACAAAAGAACTGATCTATTCTCCGGCATTGCGCTGGAAACATACCCTCATTGCCGAGATTCCCGCATCTTTGCTTGAAAAATCCGTTCCCATTGCAATTGTTTCAAAAGACGGGAGAACCTTTAACCGGAACCTGCTTGCCAAAAACGGCAAACTGGAAACCGCAGCAGAGGAAGGAGAACTGAAAAATGATTTGTAGAAAAACCATACAGACTTTTGTTTTCCTTATGATTCTGTTTTGCACCTGTCCTGTTTCCGCGTATTCTCCCAATCAGATTCTCGGAGATGCTTCCGAGGGACTGATGCAGGACTATTTTGAAGCTGGCGGCTGGAAATCTCTGCCCGGTCAGGTTGGCACAAAAGGCATGGACGGACTTTTTGTGAAATATGATGAAACCGGAAATATTCGATGCTGGTGGCAGAAAGCAAATACAACACATCAAGACTTGGGCAGAATCTGGTATGCGGCCAGCGCCAGATGTCCAACACCGGATTCTGTGCAAATTGATGATTCATCCGGAAATTCGGATCAGAAGAATAATCCGGAAACAGGAGAAAATACGAACAGATCAGAAATCATGTGCGCAATGACAATTATCGCGGCATTTTATGAATCGAATGCACAGACGGCAAACTGCACGTCAGTCTGGAACAGGTCAAAAGCAGGGGCACGGAAATTGAACTGCAAAAATCTGCGCGGGGAAGCAAATAAGAAAATCCAGTATCAGGGCAATCAGTCCATAGACCTGAAAATCCCGCAGATCCTTTCGAAAAGAATTGCGCATTGCTGGTTATCTGCATCTGGAAAAAGCATGATCCGTCAGGGAATGCCGGAACCGGAAATTTCCCGTCTGCTGAGTGAATTCAGAAGAAATCCGGCGGTATTTGACACGCCCTGAAATCACAGGCTATTCCCCTGCCTGTGAGCAGAACAGGCATCACTTCAGCACCAAAAAAATCCTTATCTCAGAGTCCGACGGTTTCGGCTCTCTCTGCCATATCAAAAGTATCGGGGCAGAGATCTCAGGCAGGCAAAAGCCTGTTCAAAAACATTGTCAAAAGAGAGTTCCGGTGCTTTGGCCGGTCTAGCGGGCGGTCCCTGGGGAATGGCTATCGGACTTCTGAGCAGTGTAACCATAGTGATATCGGCAGCAGATTATCTTCTGATACAGCCGCGGGCTGCACCGCATTTGCCGGGGATCAGGCCCCGCCTGCCGCTTATATGCAGGAGGTGCAGCAGGGCATGTCTGTTGCGGAAAACGAGATCAGGTTGTCCGGGAGCGGATGGAAAATGAATTTCCTGATTCTCGGCTCTGACATTCAGGCAAAGTATGAGGCGGAAACGGATGCCATTCATGCCAATTTTCAGGAAAATTGTGAAAGTGGAAAGCGATGCAGCGTGGAGCAGAAAGCGGATGCACTTCATGCGGATTTGCGATTTCAGGCAGGATATGGTAGAATGCGATGCTCAGCCTCACCCTCACAGATATGAACGCAAGTCTTACCCAAATGTATTATGGCGGTGGACTGATTTACGAACTGTTGATGCACTGATAAAAGCGGAATTTGACAACGGCGTGGACTGATGGAACTGTTTGACAGCACAGGGGAAACCGTACATCTGCAAAATGCTCTGAACCTTTCCTGAATTTCAGAAACACCGCGCATTTCCGGTAAAACGCAGGAAGAAGAGTTGGTGATGTTTTCCCTCACCGTATTATCTGGCAACAGTAAATGCGGATCTGTATTCCAAAACCAAAAATGCAGGATATGCCCAAAGTTCGTTGCAAGCCTTTATGGAACTGGCTGAAGGAACTTCTGATTTGAATTTCCTGATTATGGCCTGCCTGAGCATCCGGGAAGCGGATCTTTCAGGCACTGCGGTAAAAGAAATTTTCAGACTTTCCAAAGAGATGATAAGGGAAAAACTGGAAAAAGGCGAATTTGATCAGGCACGGCAGTTCGCACAGTCCCTTGACATGATGTTTACAGACGAGGACATTTCCGCTTGGAAGAATGCGGTGGTCTCCTTTGCTGAAAAGGGTGAGGATACAAGCGGAATTCTGAATCTTCGGAATGAAGCCTATCAGGCAATCCTCTCTTTTGTCGCTGAGGGGAAAAAAACACAGCAATACTCCGATCTTCCTGATTATATTCTTCATATCATGGAGGGCAGGGCTGATGCCGGTGATTTTCAGCGACTAGCAGAGCAGTACCGAAGCACGGAAATCACCCGCTTTGCTGTCCGATCCCTGGTGAAAAAGAATTATTATGCGGATGCCCTGAAAATATTGCAGAAATACCCTGTCGGTGATGACACTTTCCGGGTAAAGGCATATCTTCTGCTGTACAAAGAGACCGGTTCTCCGAAATTTACACAACTGCGCAATCTGGTTCTTGAAAATGAGACATACACGCCTGATGCCAAGGAATTTGCCCGCAGGATGACGTAACTGACGTTACGCGGCCACGTCATACCTGCGAAAGTCGGTATCCAGATTCCGGTTTTCACCGGAATGACAGTTACTATAGTAACATGCTGATTTTTAAAAGGTTGGAGTAAGCTCAGTTAATAATAAACATATCAGGAGGTGAAACATGGCAAGTAAAATTGTTGCTGTCCGGGAACTGCAGAACAACCTGTCTGAAATTATGGCTTTTATTGCCGATGGTTATGACATTATCATTGAAAAAGACAGTAAGCCTTTTGCAAAACTGATTCCCTTTTCAGATAAAACTCCGAAAAGAATTGCAGGCTTGAATAAAGGGAAAATATGGATGAGTGATGATTTTGATGAACCGCTGCCGGATTCTTTCTGGATGGGAGAAAAATGAGATATTTACTGGATACGCATACATTTATATGGTGGGCAGGCAATCCGGAAAAATTATCTTCAACGGCATTGAATGTCTGTGAAAACAGAGAAAATGTCTTATTTTTGAGTTGTGTCAGTGTATGGGAAATGCAGATAAAAGCTCAGATCGGAAAACTTCGTCTGGCATTTTCTGTAAAAGAACTGGTTGAACAGCACAGAATATTCAACAGATTGGAAATCCTGGCCATACATCTGTCTCATATTTACAGATTGGAAAAATTGCCGATGCATCACAATGACCCTTTTGACAGAATGCTGATTTCCCAAGCCATTGAAGAAAATCTTATTTTGATCAGTAAAGATACTGCATTTTCAAATTATGATGTGAATATATTATGGCAGTCATGAAAAACAAACTCCAAAAACTCCCCATAGACCAGTCTTCCTTTGAAATCATCCGGGAAGACAATCTGCTGTATGTGGACAAAACCCGGTATATTCATGAAATGCTGGAGACCGGACGGTATTTTTTCATGTCCCGGCCCCGGCGGTTCGGCAAATCCCTGATGGTTTCCGCTCTGAAATGTTTTTTCGGCAACCGGAAGGAACTTTTTGAGGGG
>JAWKPW010000078.1:0-26265 GCA_041390465.1 Desulfobacterales bacterium
CCGGACAACGGACGTCACGGGCATACTCAATCTGCCCGAGGGCGTGGAAATGGTCATGCCCGGTGACAATGTGAAAATCACCGCGGAACTCATCACCCCCATCGCCATGGAAAAGGAACTCCGCTTCGCCATCCGCGAGGGCGGACGCACCGTCGGCGCAGGCGTGGTAAGTGAGATAATCCAGTAACAGGATATGCAATCCATGATAATGAACAGTAAAATCAGAATCCGTCTGAAAGCCTATGATCATAAACTGCTGGATCAGTCCGCAGCAGATATAGTGGACACTGCAAACAAAACAGGGGCCAGGGTTGTCGGACCCATACCTCTTCCCACGGATATCAGCAAATACTGCGTTCTCCGGTCCCCGCACATTGACAAAAAATCCCGTGAGCAGTTTGAAATGCGGACCCATAAACGGCTGCTGGATATCCTGGATCCCACCCAGCAGACAGTGGATGCCCTGATGAAACTGGATCTGTCACCGGGCGTGGATGTGGAAATCAAACTATAGCCGTACAGAGGACAAGGGTTATGTGTAAAGGACTGATCGGAAAGAAAATAGGAATGACCGGCATTTTTTCGCCGGAAGGAAGGCGTGTCCCTGTGACAGTTGTGCAGGTCGGTCCGTGTGTGGTTACCCAAATCAAAACCACAGCCGCAGACGGATACAATGCCCTGCAACTGGGATTCGGGACAAAAAAGGAATCCCGTATGACCAAACCCCTGAAAAACCACATTTTGAAAAGTGGACTCAGCACATGCGCCGTGCTGCGGGAGTTTTCTGTGTCCAATCCGGATGAATACAAGCTTGGACAGGTCATCGGCACAGAACTTTTCAATGTGGGCGAAAAGATCCGGGTAAGCGGGAAAAGCAAGGGCCGGGGATTTTCCGGAGTGGTGAAAAGGCACGGATTTGGCGGCGGACGCAAGACCCATGGTGGCAAATGTTACAGAATACCCGGTTCTGTCGGATCCAGTGCATGGCCGTCCAAGGTGGCAAAAGGAAAAAAACTGCCCGGTCAATACGGAAATGTGAAATGTACAGTAAAAAATCTGGAAATAGTTGATATCCGTCCGGAAGAGAATCTTATTCTGATAAAAGGCGCTGTTCCGGGGCATATATCAGGCCTGCTTACTGTGGAAAAGACCGGGATTTCCAAATAAATACTGTGTGAAAGCAAAAACGGACGTCACCTTTGACAGGAAGACGACCGATGCGGAGTGAGTTATGGCTGTCGTAGATGTACTCAATAGCAAAGGCGAAAAAGTTTCGGAAATGGAACTGACAGATGCCGTGTTCAATGTGGAGGTCAAACCCGCTGTGCTGCACGAGGTGGTTGTCATGCAACTCGCCGGCAGACGGGAAGGATCGGCCTCTGTGAAGCGCCGCGGTGATGTCAAGGGGAGCACACGCAAACTTTTTCGTCAGAAAGGCACGGGCAGGGCTCGGAGGGGGGATATCAAATCTCCCCTGCTCAGAGGCGGAGGATCGGTTTTCGGACCAAGCCCAAGATCTTATGAATACAAGGTTCCCAAAAAAGTCAGAAGGCTGGCTCTCAGAATGGCTTTGAGCAGCAAACTGCGGGAAAATGAACTCACCGTGCTGGATCGCCTGGAAATGGAACGGATTAAGACAAAGGATTTTCTTGCCGTCATTCAGACTCTGGGAAAAAACAATGTGCTTCTTGTCATTGATCAGAAGGACGAAAAACTGGAACTTTCCTCCCGGAATATTCCCCAGGTGAAGGTTATGCGGAGCGAGGGGCTGAATGTGTATGATGTGCTCAAATACAAAGATGTCATACTGCTGGAGCCCGCGGTGAGGACAATTGAAGGGAGGCTGGCGGCGTGAAAGAATTTTACGATATTATCAGGCGCCCTCTGATTACGGAGAAAACCACCCGGCTGAAAGAAGCCTGCAACCAATTTTCATTTGAAGTGGATTCCCGATCCAACCGGATCGAAATTGGCGCTGTGGAAAAGATTTCAATGTGCGCGCCTCGATGTCCGGACGATGATGTGAAGGGGAAAGTCAAACGGAGAGGCCGGATTGTCGGGAAGCGCAGGGACTGGAAGAAAGCAATTGTGACATTGATGTCTTCGGCGAACGGATTGAGTTTTCTGAAGGGGTATAATGCCGAGGAGTGGGAATGGCTAGGTAAAAAAGACAAAACCACGTCACCCGGACGCAGATTTCAGGAATATGCGAGCCGTGAGGAAATCACCCGGGAAGAACCTGAAAAAAGCCTGCTGAAAGTCCTGAAGAAAAAAGGCGTCGCAGAATGTCTACTGCATCACCTGCCGTCATCGCGGAGGCGGAAACAAAAGGCACTACCGGATCATTGACTTTAAAAGGGACAAAATCGGAATTCCTGCAAAAGTCGCTTCCATTGAATATGATCCCAACCGCAGTGCGCGTATCGCACTGCTCCATTACGCAGACGGTGAGAAGCGCTACATCCTGCTCCTTCCATCTTTCTGTGGGGGATGATATCATGTCCGGTCCGGATGCGGATATCCGTCCGGGCAATACTCTGCCCCTGAAGAATATTCCCCTGGGAACCCACATTCACAATATTGAGCTGAAAGTGGGCAAGGGCGGACAAATCGTCAGAAGTGCGGGAACTTTTTGCCCAGCTTATGGCAAAAGAGGATCGCTATGCGTTGATCGCTTCCCCGTGAGAAGTGCGCATGGTGCTGCTGACCTGTATGGCCACCATCGGACAGGTGGGAAATGTGGTGCATGAGAATGTTTCCCTAGGCAAAGCCGGAAGAAAACGGTGGATGGGCAGACGTCCCAGCGTGCGCGGAGTTGCCATGAATCCTGTGGATCATCCCATGGGCGGAGGTGAGGGGCGATCTTCAGGCGGACGTCATCCCTGTACGCCTTGGGGAGTGCCCACCAAGGGGTACAAAACCCGGAAAAACAAAAGCACAGATCGCTTTATTGTGAAAAGGCGTGGCAAATGACAGGAAATGTTCCGGTCCGCCATCGATGGCGGACGGATGAAAACTTGCAGGAGAAATTATGCCCAGGTCATTGAAAAAAGGACCCTTTATCGACCAAAAACTGATGATGAAAGTGCAGGCAGCCCAGGAAAGCAGGAGCAGCAGGGTAATCAAAACCTGGTCCCGGCGTTCGACCATTATACCGGAAATGGTCGGCATTACACTGGCGGTTCATAACGGGAAAAAGTTTGTTCCGGTTTTTGTGACAGAAAACATGGTCGGACACAAACTGGGAGAGTTTTCACCGACACGGACTTTTTACGGGCATGCCGGAGACAAGAAATCCAAAGTCAAGAAGTAAAAGGGGAATGTTGCAATGGAGGTCAGAGCTGTATTACGGTATGTGCGCATTTCTCCGCAGAAAGTCCGTACCCTGATCGGCGCAGTAAAAGGCCAGGATGTGGAAACGGGTCTGAACAGGCTCCGGTTTATGCCGCAGAAAGGCGCAGGCATTCTGGAGAAACTGATTCGCTCTGCGGTGGCAAATGCAGATCAGAACAGGGGAATGGATGTGGACTCACTGGTTATTCGGAATATTACCGCAGATCAGGGGCCGATGCTCAAACGCTTCAGGGCAAGAGCCCGGGGCAGAGGAGCCCGGATATTGAAAAGGACCGCCCACATAACGGTCACTTTGGCTGAAAATTCAAGGAGGTAAACGCTTGGGGCAGAAAGTTAATCCTGTGGGGCTGAGGCTCGGCATTGTCAGAACATGGGAGTCGCGCTGGTATGCAGGCAAAAAATATGCGGATTATATTCTTGAAGATCACAATATCCGCAAATTTGTCAAAAAGAAACTGTATCATGCGGGCATTTCCAGAATAGAAATTGAAAGATCCTCCAAGCGCGTCAGACTGCGGATTTTTACCGCCCGCCCGGGGATCGTTATCGGCAAAAAGGGAGCGGAAATTGAAATCCTGAGAAAAGAACTGGAAAAAATGATTTCCCAGGAAGTGCTGATTGACATTCAGGAAGTGCGCAAACCTGAAATGGATGCCCAGTTGGTGGCGGAAAATGTTGCCGTGCAGGTGGAGAGGCGTGTGGCATTCCGCAGAGCCATGAAACGGAGCGTCACATCGGCCATGCGTTTCGGAGCCAAAGGCATCAAAATTATCTGTGCAGGCCGGCTGGGCGGAGCCGAGATGGCCCGGACTGAATGGTACAGAGAGGGAAGGGTTCCTCTGCATACCCTGAGAGCTGATGTGGATTACGGTTTCGCGGAGGCACGCACCACCTATGGCATTGTGGGCGTAAAAGTTTTTATCTTCAAAGGCGAAATCTTAAAGAAGGAAGCCATTGGAGCGGGCGACAATTAAGCGGGGAGGACAGGAAACATGCTGAGTCCCAAAAGAGTCAGATTTCGAAAACAGCAGAAAGGCAAGATGCGTGGGACAGCCCGACGCGGCTGCAATCTCAGTTTCGGCCAGTTCGGATTGCAGGCTTTGGAATGCGGATGGATTACTGCCAAGCAGATTGAGGCTGCCCGTATTGCCATGACCCGTCATGTCAAGAGAGGCGGAAAGATGTGGATCCGGATTTTTCCGGACAAACCCTATACCAAAAAACCTGCCGAAGTCAGAATGGGCAAGGGAAAGGGTGCCCCAGAGGGCTGGGTGGCCGTAATCCGGCCGGGAAGAATCCTTTATGAAATGGAAGGAATTCCTGTGGAACTGGCCCGGGAGGCTTTGAGACTGGCTTCATACAAACTTCCCATCCGGACACGATTCATAGAAAGGGGAGATGTATTATGAAGGCGAGTGAGATACGGGAGATGAGTCCGGATGAGATGCAGAGCAGGATTGCGGATCTGAAAGAGGAATATTTCAATCTGCGTTTTCAGCACAGCATCGGTCAACTGGAAAATCCCCAAAAAATCAGGCAGACCCGCCGCGATATTGCAAGGATTAAAACGATTGTAAGAGAGTCGGAAATCAAAGGCAGAGGCTGAGAGCCATGAAAAAACGAGGAATGAGAAGACAGCTGATCGGAATGATCGTAAGCAACAGGATGGACAAAACCGTCATTGTTCTGGTTGAAAGACTGGTGAAACATCCCCTGTACCACAAATACGTCAGAAGACGGGTCCGATTTGCGGCACATGATGAAAACAATGTCTGTCAGATTGGGGACAAGGTGCTGATCACCGGATCACGGCCCATCAGCAAAACGAAAAGATGGCGTGTAAGCGAAATTCTCGTAAAAGCTGTGTAAGGTAGGGGAAAGAGAAATGATTCAGACAGAAACCAGGCTGACCGTGGCAGACAATTCAGGGGCAAAGGTGCTTTACTGCATCAAAGTGCTTGGAGGAACCCGAAGAAGATACGCCAGTATCGGGGATGTCATTGTTGTCAGCGTCAAAGAGGCCATACCCAATGCCAAGGTCAAAAAAGGCGATGTGTTGAAAGCCGTGGTGGTCCGGACCAAAAAGGAGATTCAGCGGCCGGACGGATCCTATATCCGTTTTGATGACAATTCTGCTGTGCTGATCAATGCCGGAAGGGAGCCCATCGGAACCCGAATCTTCGGACCTGTGGCCAGAGAACTGCGGGCCAGGAAATTCATGAAGATAATTTCTCTGGCACCTGAGGTGCTTTAGACCCGTCCCGTCTGACTGTGGAGATGTGAAGGATGACAAGAAACAAGTGCCGTATCAAAAAGGAAGACAAGGTCAAAATCATTGCCGGAAAAGACAAGGGAAAAGTCGGCAGGATTTTGAAAATTGACAGGAAGAAAAGCCGGGTTCTGGTGGAAAAGACACATGGTGAAGCGTCATGTCAGACCGAACGCACAGAAATCGGCAGGGCGGAATTGTGGAGAGAGAGGCACCGATACACTGGTCCAATGTGATGCTGATGTGCAGCAAGTGCATGAACCCGGTGCGTATCAAGATGCAGCGGCTTGAAGATGGCAAAAACATGCGGGTTTGCAGAAAATGCAATGAAATCATTGATGCCTAGAATCGCTGCCGGAGGTTTTTCATGTCAGAGCTGAGAAGCTATTATGAAAATGAGGTTGTTCCCAAACTGGTGGAAAAGTTCGCTTACAGAAACCGGATGCAGATTCCGAAGCTGGAAAAGATTGTCCTGAACATGGGAATGGGCGAAGCGATTCACAATATCAAGCTGATTGATTCCGCAGTGGAGGAACTCAGACTGATTGCAGGACAGCATCCGGTTGTCACCCGGGCCAAAAAATCCATAGCCGCGTTCAAACTTCGCGAGGGAATGCCCATAGGGTGCTGTGTCACCCTGCGCCGCGACCGGATGTATGATTTTTATTTCAAACTGGTCAATGTGGCACTGGCCCGTGTCCGCGATTTCCGGGGAATTTCAGGAAGGGCCTTTGACGGCCGCGGAAATTATTCTCTGGGTATTCGGGAACATATCATTTTCCCGGAAATCGAATATGACAAAATTGACAAAATCAAGGGGCTGAATGTGACAGTGGTCACCACAGCGCGGACAGATGAAGAGGCAAAGGAACTGCTGAAACTCCTGGGGATGCCGTTCAGGAATTAAGGAGGTTGGAGTGGCCAAAAAATCGCTCAGAATGAAAGCGGTGCGCAAACCCGGCTTTGCTGTCCGGGCATACAACAGATGCCCCATGTGCGGAAGACCGAGGGCATATATGCGGAAGTTCGGTATCTGCCGTATCTGTTTTCGGAATCTCGCCTCCCAGGGCAGACTTCCGGGTGTTGTCAAATCGAGCTGGTAGTTTTCAAAGGTAAGGAGCACACAGAATGACGTTGAGTGATCCCATTGCGGACATGCTGACCCGTATCCGAAATGCGGGAAAGGCAAAGTTTAACAGTGTGGATATCCCCGGATCGAATCTGAAGACCGAATTGGCAAAGGTGCTCAAGAACGAGGGGTATATCAGAAATTACAAATTCATAAAGGATGACAGGCAGGGAATCCTGAGAGTTTATCTCAAATACGGTCCTGACAATGCACATGCGATCTTCCATCTGGAAAGGATCAGCAAACCGAGCCGGCGGGTCTATGTGAAACACAGGGATCTGAAACCCGTTCTGAACGGAACAGGCATTGCGGTTTTATCCACCTCCAGAGGCATAATGACAGATGCCCGTGCCCGAAGCGAAAAGATCGGGGGCGAGGTGCTGTGCAGGGTTTGGTAAGAGGAGCGACAAATGTCCCGAGTAGGAAAAAAGCCGGTTCCGATACCGGACAAGACAAAAGTGTCATATGAAAACAGGGTAATCCGTGTACAGGGGGAAAAAGGCACCCTCAGCGGAACCATTCATCCTGATGTGGATTTGAAAATTGAGGACAGCGCGATTCATGTAACCCCGGTCAGAGATAGCCGGAAGGTGCGAGCCCTGCAGGGACTGACCCGCAGTCTGGTGGCCAATATGGTTACAGGCGTGAGCAGCGGATTTGAAAGGATTCTGGAAATCAACGGCATTGGATACCGAGCTGAAATGAGCGGAAAAAATCTGGTATTCCATCTGGGATTTTCCCATCCTGTGAATTTTGAGATACCTGAAGGCATCACCGCTGCGGTGGAAAAAAATACAGTGGTGAAACTTTCCGGGACAGACAGGGAACTGCTGGGCCATACAGCGGCTGCCATGCGCCGTCTCAGACCCCCTGAGCCCTATAAAGGCAAGGGTGTGAAATATGCGGAAGAGCATATTCAGCGGAAAGCCGGAAAAACCGGTACAAAATAGTTTTTCCTGTGCTGTGACTATATATTTTTCTATAAATTTGAGGATATGAGAATGGGTGCTGTAAAGGAGAAGAGTCAGGCGCGCCAGAAGCGCAAAAAGAGAATCAGAAAAAAACTGAGCGGTACACCGGAGCGTCCCCGACTGAGTGTTTTTCGGAGCGCGAAGCATATCTATGCACAGATTATTGATGACGCAAAAGGGGAAACCCTTGCTGCTGCCTCGAGTGTGGAAGCAGCCGTGAAAGAACATCCGGACATGGTTTCTGCCAAGGGAAAAATTCCGGTTTCTGTCATTGTCGGCAAGCTGATTGCCGAGCGTGCACTGGAAAAGGGTCTGAAAAAGGTTGTGTTTGACCGCAACGGTTTTCTTTATCACGGCAGGGTGAAAGCCGTGTCAGACGGCGCGCGTGAAGCCGGATTGGATTTTTAACCAGACAAAGGAGGCAGTCCCGTGGTCTTACAGGCAAAAAGACAGGATGGGGATGAAAATCAGTTCATTGACAAGGTTGTGCATATCAGCCGGGTCGCAAAGGTTGTCAAGGGCGGCAGGCGTTTCAGTTTCAGTGCGATTGTGGTGGTGGGCGACGGACAGGGCAGTGTGGGATACGGGCTGGGAAAAGCGGGAGAAGTCCCGGAAGCCATTCGCAAGGGCGTGGACAATGCCAAAAAAACCATGGTCCGGGTTCCGCTCACAGAGGGAACCATTCCCTTTGAGGTGATTGGCAAATTTGGAGCCGGCCGGGTTCTCCTCAAACCGGCATCTCCGGGAACAGGTCTGATTGCAGGGGGGCCTGCCCGTGCTGTTCTGGAAGCAGCGGGCGTGCAGAACATCCTGACAAAATGTATCGGAACCAACAATCCCCACAATGTGGTCAAGGCGACCGTGGAGGGGCTTCGGCAGTTGCAGAGCCGGGAGCAGATTGCTGCAAGACGCGGCAAGGCTGTTGGGGAACTCTGAACAGACACCGGATTTTGGCGAGGAAAAGAAAATGACCGGAAGGTTGAGAATAACTTTGGTGAGAAGCATGATCGGGCAGCCTGAGAAACACCGCAGGGTGCTTCGGGGAATGGGACTGACCCGGATGAACAGGACCGTTGTTCTGGAGGACACCCTTCCATACGGGGAATGATTCACGCGGTATCGCATATGGTCAGGGCAGAGGAGATGCTGGATGAGACTACATGAACTGTCGCCTGCCAAAGGCGCACGCAAACAGCGCAAACGTGTGGGACGGGGCCCGGGTTCCGGACGGGGAAAAACCGCAGGCCGGGGAAGCAAGGGGCAGAACAGCCGATCCGGCGGAGGTGTGAGACCGGGGTTTGAGGGCGGTCAGATGCCCATACACCGCCGTCTTCCCAAACGCGGATTTACCAATATTTTCAAAAAGAAAATTGCTGTTGTAAATCTCCGGGATCTGGCCCGGTTTGAAAGCGGTGCGGTAATTGACGAAAACCTGCTGAAACAGTCCGGTCTGGTCAAGGGAAAATATGACAGCATCAAGCTGCTGGGCAAGGGAGACATCTCTTCTCCTATGACTGTCCGGGTGCCTTTGGTCAGCACAGGTGCAAAAGAGAAGATTCTGGCCGCGGGCGGCACTGTCGGATAATCCCGGAACACGCATATTCTGTGCTGGCAGGAACAGAAACGCAGGCAGAGATGCGGTCAAGGGGATGTCTGACCGGAGTTTGTGCGGAAGCGCCCGGTCTCAACGGGGGAGTATATGGTAAGCAGCGGGTTCCAAAACATATTCAAGATACCCGAGTTAAAAAAGCGGATATTGTACACCTTTGCACTGCTCGCGGTGTACCGGGTGGGCGTGCATGTGCCCACCCCGGGAATAGACAGTGTGGCTCTGGCCTCCTTTTTTTCAGGAGCAAAAGGAACACTTCTGGATCTGTTCAACATATTTTCGGGAGGTGCTCTCGAAAGACTGTCCGTGTTCGCACTGGGAATCATGCCTTATATCAGCGCATCCATCATTCTGCAACTGCTGACGGTCGTGATTCCCCATCTCGAACGCCTGTCCAAGGAGGGCGAGCAGGGACGCAAAAAGATCACCCAGTACACCCGTTACGGCACTGTGGTGCTGAGCATCATACAGGGATTCGGCATCAGCATCGGGCTGGAAAGCATGAGTTCCCCGGGCGGAGCACCTGTGGTTATTGATCCGGGATGGGGGTTCCGCTTTATGACTGTCATCACCCTGACTGCGGGAACGGCATTCATTATGTGGCTGGGAGAGCAGATTACGGAAAGAGGCATAGGAAACGGAATTTCCCTGATTATTTTCGCCGGGATTGTCGCAGGAATGCCCACGGCCATCGGAAATACCTTCCGGCTGCTTTCCAGCGGGGAAATGGGCATATTTGCCATTGTGCTGCTGGTGATTTTTATGACTGCCGTGGTGGGGCTGATTGTTTTTGTGGAGCAGGGGCAGCGCCGTATACCCGTCCAGTATGCCAAACGGGTGGTTGGACGCCGAATGTATGGGGGACAGAGCACCCATCTGCCCCTGAAAATCAATACATCCGGTGTGATTCCTCCGATTTTCGCCTCATCCATCATCATGTTTCCGGCCACATTGGCCAATTTTGTAAATGTGCCCTGGATGCAGGCTGTTGCCAATGCCATGGTTCCCGGACGTGTGGCATATGAGCTGCTGTACGTGGGATTTATCATTTTTTTCTGCTATTTTTATACAGCCGTCACCTTCAATCCCGTGGATGTGGCAGAAAACATGAAAAAACACGGAGGATACATTCCTGGTATACGTCCGGGAAAGCGGACGGCCGATTATATTGACCGGGTTCTGACCCGGATTACCCTGGGAGGTGCTGTGTATGTCTCCACTGTATGTGTGCTGCCCTCCGTGCTCATGACCAAATTTCATGTTCCCTTTTATTTCGGGGGAACTGCACTGCTTATTGTCGTGGGCGTTGCGATTGACACAGTGGCTCAGATTGAGTCCCATATGCTGACCCGGCATTATGAAGGGTTTCTCAAGAAAAGCGGTGGCGGCAGAATAAGAGGCCGGAGATAGTGCAGTTTCATGATTCAGGTGTTCGAATCTCAGGTGATTTGGTTCAGCCAGCCGAACAGCCCCCGGATATGTGAACCGACAGGAAACAGTAGAAATGGCAAAAGAGGAAGCAATAAAAGTGCAGGGGACGGTGATGGAAACCCTGCCCAATGCAATGTTCAGGGTGGAACTGGAAAACGGACACCGGATATTGGCGCATATCTCCGGAAAGATGCGTATGCACTTCATCCGGATTCTTCCCGGAGATACGGTAACGGTTGAGCTTTCTCCCTATGACCTGACACGCGGCAGAATCACCTACCGGTCAAAATAGGGGCGGAAGCAGGGGAACTGTTATGTGTATCCGCTTTTTTTTACAGGAAATTCAAACAGGAGCAAGGCAATGAAAGTCAGAGCGTCTGTCAAAAAAATCTGCAGCAAATGCAAGATTGTCCGCAGAAAAGGTGTTATCAGGGTTATCTGCGAAAACAAACGTCACAAACAGCGGCAGGGATAGAGGAGGCTGATTTTGGCAAGAATTTCAGGTGTAGATTTACCAAGACGGAAACGGGTTGAGATTGGGCTGACCTATATTTACGGTATCGGTCTGTCCACATCAAAGAATATCCTGCGGAAACTGGATATCGATCCCAATACCCGGACAGATGACCTAAGCGAGGTGCAGATTAATGATATTCGCAAGGTGATTGACAGCGAGTACAAGGTGGAAGGCGAGCTTCGCACAGAGATTTCCATGAATATCAAACGGCTCATGGATCTCGGCTGCTACAGGGGACTGCGGCATCGGAAATCCCTTCCGGTGCGGGGACAGCGGACCAGCACCAATGCCAGAACCCGCAAAGGTCCGAGACGGTCTGCGGTAAAAAAGAAGGGTGCGGCCAAAAAGAAATGATAACGGTTTGATTCTGAAGGAATCTTTGAAATAACGGAGTATCCATCAAGTGTGAGGGGATGTAACACAGTATGCCCAGAAGAGCCCGTACAAAAAAGAAAGAAAAAAAGAATATCCTTAACGGTGTCGTGCATATCCAGTCGACATTCAACAATACGATTGTCACGATTACGGATCCGTCCGGCAACATTGTCTCCTGGTCCAGTGCAGGTTCCCAGGGGTTCAAGGGTTCCCGGAAAAGTACACCTTTTGCAGCGCAGCTGGCAGCGGAGGATGCGGCAAAAAAGGCCATGGAGCATGGCATGCGGAATGTGGAGGTGTATGTGAAAGGACCGGGCGCGGGCCGCGAATCTGCCCTGCGATCCCTGCAGGCTGTGGGATTCAATGTTCTGATGATCAGGGATGTGACGCCCATTCCCCATAACGGATGCCGGCCGCCCAAACGGCGCAGGGTATAGGGACAAGGAGGAGATAATTTGGCACGATACACAGGATCGGTTTGCAGGTTATGCCGGAGGGAAAACCTGAAGTTGTTTCTCAAAGGGGATCGCTGTTATTCTGACAAGTGCGCTTTTGATCGCCGCGGTTATCCCCCGGGACAGCACGGACAGCGGCGCAGGGGAAAGATTTCAGATTACGGAATTCAGCTGCGTGAAAAACAGAAGGTCAAACGGATTTACGGTCTTGGCGAAAAGCAGTTCCGCCTGTTTTTTGAAAAAGCCGACCGCCAGAAGGGAATCACAGGTGTCAATCTCCTGATTCTTCTGGAATGCCGTCTGGACAATGTGGTATATCGGGCGGGTTTTGCAAATTCACGGACCCAGGGTCGCCATTTTGTCCGTCACGGCCATTTTCTTGTCAACGGCAGAAAGGTCGATATTCCCTCCTGTCAGATCAGAGTGGGGGATGTGATCGAGGTGCGTGAGAAAAGCCGGAATGTGCAGGCCATCACAGATGCACTGGATGCTGTGGTCAGGAGAGGGGTTCCCCAGTGGATTGATCTGGACAGGGAGAATATGAAGGGAACAGTCAAAAGTTTGCCGGTGCGAGATGACCTGACAATGCCGATGCAGGAGCAGCTTATTGTGGAGCTTTATTCCAAATAGCAATTCATTTTATTTTTTTGCAGATTGCTGATGATGAGACCATATCAGGCTGCTCGGATATCTTCTGATCTGGAGTGAGGATAAATGTCATCAAATGAACTTATGTACATGAACTGGCGGGAAATCATCCGGCCGGAAAAAGTTCAGGTAACCAGCACCCCATCATACGGAAAGTTCGTTTGTGAACCTCTTGAGCGGGGATTTGGCATAACCATCGGAAATTCTTTGAGAAGGATAATACTTTCCTCTCTGTACGGGGCTGCTGTTGTATCCGTGAAATTTGACAGTGTGATGCATGAATTCAGTGTTATTCCGGGAGTTTTTGAGGATGTTTCTGAGATTATCCTGAATTTGAAGGAAGTCCGTCTCCGGATGTCGGATCCGGAACCGAAAAGGATACGCATCCACGCTGCGGGAGAGGGCCGGGTGCGGGCTGGAGATATTATCAGTGATGACGGTACTGTCACTGTCCTGAATCCGGATCAGCATATCGCCACACTCAGGGAAGGTGCTTCCCTGGTGATGGAGATGCAGGTAAAGGCGGGCAAGGGATATGCCCTGTCAGAAGCCAACAGGGATGATGAGGCACCCGCAGGCACAATCCCCATTGATGCAGTGTTTTCTCCCATCAGACGCGTAAATTATGTGGTGGGAAATGCCCGTGTGGGGCAACGCACGGATTATGACAAACTGACCATGGAAGTGTGGACGGACGGGAGTATCCGGCCTGAAGATGCAGTTGCATATGCCTCCAAGATACTCAAGGAGCAGATGACCATCTTCATCACGTTTGATGAGGAGGCCGAGCCGGAACCGGATCGGAAGTCCGAAGACCAGCAGAAACCAAAATTTAACGAAAATCTTTACAGAAGCGTTGAAGAGCTCGAACTTTCGGTGCGCAGCGCCAACTGCCTGAAAAATGCCAATATACTCAAGATATACCAGTTGGTTGCCAAAACCGAGACTGAAATGCTCAAGACCAAGAATTTCGGAAGAAAATCTCTCAATGAGATTAAGGAGGTCCTGTCCGGAATGGGCCTTTCTCTTGGGATGAAGCTTGAGGGATTTGCGGCTCCTGAAGAAGACGCGGAGGAAGGGGAATAAGATTCTATGAGACATCGAAATGCGGGTGTTAAATTAGGCCGGACGGGCAGTCACAGAAAAGCCATGTTCCGGAACATGGTGACATCCCTGTTCAAATATGATCGTATCCGTACCACAGATGCCAAGGCAAAAGCAATCAGGCAATGGGCAGATCATCTGGTCACTTTGGCGAAAAGAGGAGATCTTCATGCCAGACGCCAGGCCCTTGCCATTGTGAGGGAAAAAAATGTTGTTCACAAACTTTTTGCCGAGGCTGCGGACCGTTATGGCAGTGTGAACGGCGGATACACGCGGATCGTCAAACTGGGCAGACGGCCCGGTGACTGTGCCCCCATGTCCCTGATTGAACTGATTGCACGGGAAAAAAGCACAAGTCTGAAAAAACCCGGGAGCAAAAAGGAATCCTCGCCTGCTCCCAGACAGGAAAGTTCTGCCTCGGCCCTGTCCAAAACAGCGGACAAAACTGAAACATCGTCCGAAGCAGAGAAAACCGGGGATGAAAGTGCAGCAGGAGCGCAGGCTCCGGCGGAAAGCGGGATCGAAACCCAAAAAGACACATAAACCGGGAATCTGATCCTCCGCGGGAAACCGGTAGTTACAGAAAGCTCTGTCTGTGAAAGGCGGGGCTTTTTTCATTTGCACGGACGGCAAGAATTCCCGGAGTTGCACCTGTTCCGGATACAGAGGCAATGCCATTGACGTAAGGGAGGAACGAGGAGTGCCAAACGGAAAGTTTGGCAGCATGTTCTGAATCATTTCAGGAAACCGGACGTTCAGACTGGCACTCCTGATCGCGCATTCTCAACGTAAGTGAATGGCATTGGATACGAGGTCAGGAATGCAAATTTCAACCCTTTGTTTTACGGAGGCAATGATGAATCCGATCAAAATTATGGTCAACGGGGCGCCCGGAAATATGGCAGCCGGACTTATCCGGCATGCGGGCATGGACAGGCGCTTTCTTCTGATTCCCCAGTCTTTGACCGGGCCTGAGATTGCAGACCGGGAATATCTGTCAGATGCCGGAAGAATCTCTCTGGTGCGTCCGGAACAGCGGGAGGAAGCCATACGGGAAATTCAAAAACGCGAAGGGGATTTCATCAGCATTGATTTCACCCATCCCTCGGCAGTCAATGACAATGCAGCGTTTTATTGCAGCCACGGCCTTCCCTTTGTCATGGGAACCACAGGCGGGGACAGGGACTTGCTTGCGGAAACTGTAAAATCCTCGAAGAATTCCGCAGTGATAGCGCCCAATATGGCAAAGCAGATTGTGGGCTTTCAGGCCATGATGGAATATGCGGCCGAACATTTTCCCGGACTTTTTGAAGGATATTCCCTGGAAATCAGGGAAAGTCACCAGAAGGGAAAAGCGGACACCAGCGGAACTGCCAAAGCCATGGTCACCTATTTCAACAAACTTGGATGCGATTTTGCAGCAGAACGGATTGTCAAAGAAAGAGATCCGGATGTTCAGACAAAAGAGTGGGGCATTCCGCAGGAATATCTGAAAGGACATGCCTGGCATACCTATACCCTGCTCTCGGATGACGGCACAGTCAAATTTTCCTTCACACACAATGTCAATGGCCGGGATATTTATGTCAGAGGAACTCTGGACGCTGTCGTTTTTCTGGCTGAAAAACTCAGACAGGGGATAAAAGGGAAGATTTTTTCCATGATTGACGTGCTGAAAAAGGCATAGGAAACAGTGAAGGGACTCATCTCTGCCATACAGTTCATCACCATCCTGCCTGCGGGAAAACATGGAACCTTTGATCCTGCCGGAATGATTCCCTATTTTCCTGTCACGGGTCTGCTGATCGGCTTCCTGCTTTCTGTCTTTGATATGGCCGTCTGTCAGTTGTGGTCCCGGTCAGCAGCCTCGATTCTGGATGTGGTGTTTCTGGTCTGGATTACAGGAGCATTTCATCTGGACGGGCTTGGAGATACGGCAGACGGTCTTTACGGTCGCAGAACCAGGGAAAGAGCACTGGAAATCATGAAAGACAGTCGCATCGGATCCATGGCGCTGGTTACGGTTGTCTGTGCACTGGGAATTAAATGGGCTGGGCTTTCGGATCTGATTCAGCACCGGTCCCTGTTTCTGATTATGATTCCGGCATATGCCAGGGGTTCGATGCTGTTCGGATTCCGTTTTCTGGAATACGGCAGACCCGATGGCGGAACCGGACATGCTTTTTTTCAGAAAAAAATTCAATGGAAAGAATTCCGATTTCTGGTCTTTCCCATTTTTCTTTCCCTGTTCTGCGGATGGCGGGGGCTGGCAGTCAACGCTGTGTTTGCTGTGATTGTGGCATTCCTGCTGGGCTTTTACAAAAAACGTATGGGCTGTATCACAGGCGATATGCTGGGAGCCATGACAGAGATTGCAGAGTCCGGACTTTTCATGGCAGCCGCGATGGGAGGCGATGCATGATAGAGGGACATGGGGGAAATATCCGCAGACTGGCGGAAGAACTGGGATGTGAACCTGCGGATATTACGGACATGAGCAGCAATGTGAATCCGATGGGCCCGCCGCCCGGGCTCAGAGATTATCTGCGGGAGAACATGGATCTCATCAATATATTGCCGGATGCGGATTCCGGCAGTGCTGTCCGTGCATTTTCCCGGCGCTATGATTTGAATCCCGGTCAGGTTCTGGCCGGAAACGGATCCACCCAGTTCATCTATTTTCTTCCCCTGGCTCTTGCGAGCCGGCATGTCCTCATTGTCGGCCCCACCTACGCGGATTATGCGGATGCCTGCGCCATGCATGGCATAGCCCATGATTTTCTTTTTGCAGAACCGGAACGGGAGTTTCAGCCTGATGTGCAGCAGATAGCGGACGCGGCGGCAGAGGTGGATACGGTTTTCCTCTGCAATCCCGACAATCCCACTGGTGCGCTGATTTCCCGTCCTGTGCTCAGAGAACTCTGCGAGTCCCTTCCCCAAACCCGTTTCATCATAGATGAGTCCTATCTGCCTTTTGTGAAAGAGGAAACAGATCACAGCATGATGCACTGCGGTCTTTCCAATGTCATCATGCTCAGTTCCATGTCCAAAATCTTCCGGATTCCGGGTCTGCGGATCGGCTTTCTCATTGCACCCCCGGACATAATCCGAAAAATGAACCGCTATGCGCTGCCCTGGAGTGTGAACACGTTGGCTCTCCATGCAGTGGTGTGGCTGATGGAGCATCAGGAAATTGCAGACAGGTTTGTGGCCGAAAGCAGAGATTTTCTGGAGGCGGAAAGAAAAAATTTTTTTTACGCGATGAAAGGCGTATCTTCTGTACGGCTCTTTCCGAGCTGCACATCTTTTGTTCTTGCAGAACTGAAAGGCGCATACAATTCCGGGGAAATCTGCGCTGCTTTGGCACGGGAGAAAATTCTGATCCGCAACTGTGCCAATTTCCGGGGCCTGTCTGACCGATTTATCCGCATCTCCCTGAAAACATCTGCGATCAACCGTATGCTTGCGGAAAAGCTCAGATCCGTCAGTCAATGATGGTCTCACCCGGATCTCTTTCCGCGGGATATCTTCCAAAAATTATTTTCATCTTCTCAGCCCCCGGCTTCGGAGAGCAGACCGCATTTGCGCAATTTCCCGCCCGGTTTCATTACTCTCTGATTTCTGGTTGTTATGCGGCTGTCCCTGACCGGTCTGTCATATTTTTTGTGTCCTTTGTGGTTAAAATTTCAAAGGCGAATCGGTATTATACCAATTCGCCATTGAAAATATACTTTATGGAAAGCAGTTTTTGCGGAAGACAGTACTGCTTTGTCAGTCTTGAATATGTGCGTTGCAAAAAACCGGATTTTTCGAAAAAATCCGGTTTTTATGAACAGTTGAACTCACAAAATCAAACTTGACAAAGCAGTGCCGATTCTCCGTCGATTTTGCAAAGTCCTGTCAGTTTTCTGTGACCTTTGTGCCCTCTCTGTGTCCTTTGTGGTTAAAATCAATGGAGAATCGATATTAATCCATGAAGGCCGCGGGGCAGAATCCCATTCCGTCCGGTGAAGAATCCGCATTTCAGTCAGGGGATTCTGCCCAATCTGCAAGGCAGATTTTCAAACCTGCTTGCAAAAGGCACCCGAGTCATGTTAATAAACATCTGTTGGCTGTTTTCATTTAACAATGGGCAGAGTTGCCCGAATCAGAAAAAGGGAGGAAAAAATGAGAAAGTTTTTTGGTATTGTGACAGTTGCACTGCTTGCTGCAATGATTGCCTTTCCGGCCGGTCTGTTTGCCGGGGAAACCCTGGATGCGGTGAAAAAGAAAGGCTTTGTGGCAGTGGGGGTGAACGGAAGTCTTTTCGGATTCGGCCAGCCCGATGAAAAAGGGGTATGGAAGGGGCTGGATGTGGATACGGGCCGGGCCGTTGCTGCTGCGGTTTTCGGGGATGCGCAAAAGGTGAAATTCATCCCCCTGACCGCTGTGCAGCGTTTTACCGCCCTGCAGTCCGGAGAGATTGATGTGCTCTGCCGGAATGCCACCCGCACCCTGAACCGGGACACGGCACTGGGACTGAATTTTGTCACCGTCAATTATTATGACGGTCAGAGCTTCATGGTTCCCAAAAAACTGGGCATCAAAACCGCAAAGGAACTGGAAGGGGCAACCATCTGTGTTCTGCCCGGAACCACCACGGAACAGAATGTCGCGGATTATTTCCGTTCCCACAATATGAAATGGAAACCGGTTGTGATTGAGCAGAATGCGGAACTGGCCAAAGCTTTCTTTGCCGGCCGCTGTGACTGCCTGACCTCGGATGTGTCCCAACTGGCCGGAATCCGGTCAGTGGCTCCGAATCCCTCAGACTATGTCATTCTCCCGGACGTTATCTCCAAAGAACCCCTGGCCCCTGCTGTGCGTCACGGCGATGATCAGTGGCGGGATATAGTGGATTATGCTGTCCTTGCCATGATTGAGGCAGAGGAACAGGGCATCACCTCCCAGAATGTGGATGAAATGCTCAAAAGCAGCAATCCCGCGATTCAGCGTTTTCTGGGTGTCACCGAAGGAAACGGCGCGACACTGGGACTGGATGAAAAATTTGCCTACCATATCATCAAACAGGTGGGGAATTACGGCGAAGTGTTTGAGCGGAATGTGGGTGTCAATACCTCCCTTGCTCTGGAACGCGGCCTGAATGCCCTGTGGACCGACGGCGGCCTGATGTATGCCCCGCCGTTCAAATAGAAATCTGATCCTGCGCGGCTTTTTCCAAGAATAAGACATTCTCTTTTGCTGGCATTCCGGGATAAACCGGAATCTGTTTTTTTCATAATTTTCCGGCTTTCTCCGGCATGACAGGGGCGCGCAGCATCAGTCGGGAAAATTTGCCGGATTGCAGAAAATTCATTTTTGCAATCCGGTTTTCAGGCAATCTCGCAGAAACAGCACCGGCATTCCTCCTGCATCTGCATTCTCAGACAGGGCAATGCGGCACAGCATCTTCATTTTTCTCTCAAATATTTTTTTGTCAGTCTTTCTTCCCTGCCACCCATTTGAGTCCCCATCCGTACATCTGATCACAGTCCGGATGACCGTTGTGGAAACTGACCAGTTTGGTCACCTTGATGTCCGTGCCGATGAAATCCAGCATGGCAATGGCGCAGAAAGGACGGGAATCCATCTGGCTGCCCATAGGCACTTCCAGCACGGGCTGCCCCGGCACTTTTACAGTCACAACACCGTCTGTGCTGGCCCAGTTGGGAACGCCTTCATAGATATAGGTGAAAATCAGCACCCGGTTCA
Source organism: Desulfobacterales bacterium (assembly GCA_041390465.1). Lineage (GTDB taxonomy): Bacteria > Desulfobacterota > Desulfobacteria > Desulfobacterales > Desulfococcaceae > JAABRU01. Next base: position 19,614 of record JAWKPW010000078.1, read on the forward strand.
ACTGATCAATTTTGGCCAGGTTGATTTTCATGTTCTCGCCCTGAGCCCATGCACCGGTGCGGTCATCGCCCAGATGCAGAATATAGGGCGGCATGTCAAAACTTCCGAAACTCTTGCCCAGAGGCTGAATCGCTCCCTTGATCCCGATTTTCATGTCAAACAGACAGCCCAGATCCAGATCAATGCCCCCGCCGGGTTTTCCGCCCCCCAAAATTTTTGACAGCAGGCCCGATGGTTTGGGTCCCTGGGGATTCTGATTCCAGTTGAGATTGATCAGCAGTTCGCCCGCGCCCCCTTTGGATTTGAGCTGAAAACTGTCGCCTTTGCCTTTCAGTGTCACTTTGGATGCGATTTTCAGTTTGTCCGCGCCCGGAATCCGGGTGCGGAATTCCTCCAGACGCATGACCTGACTGTCATTGACGATCTCGTTGGCAATGAAACCCGCGCTGAGTTTGCAGATCACAGCCACAGGCCCGGTCTGGCGGGAATCAAGGCGTACGGTATGGGATTCCCCTTTGTCAGTTGCGACCCGGACAATCGCGTCATAATCGGCAAAGACTTTGTTTGCACCGGAAGATGCGTCTGTAAAATTAAGCGCGCAGATATACACAGCCTCAAAATCCGTGAGTTTGCCAATGCGCAGATCCTCCCGGTTGTCTCCGCCTTTGGCTCCCACACCTGCATCACCGGACAGTTGGATAAAGGGAAACTGGTTCAGACTGCCCAGGGAACCGCCTGCATAATTTTCGGAATACACGCCTCCGGTACGGCCATCTTTGGTTTTGTAGAATGCCATGAGATCCAGGTCAACAGCGGATGTCCAAATCAGAGAAACGTCAATCCATTTGAATCCGCCGATGTCCGCCTTAGCCCCTTTCTGCTTCAATTCCATTGTCTGCCTCCACAGGATGTCTGTTCAAAAAAACTGGGTTTTGCCAAAAAAACAGGATAAAATAAAGATTAAAAACGGAATTTTTTCAAGAAATTCCGTTTTTCAATTTCGAGGTTAAGCACCTGTGCTTTGTAAAAACAAAATGGACGGATACGGTTTTTTTTGTGACCTTTGTGCCCTCTTTGTGTCCTTTGTGGTTAAAAATAATCACCTGACAAAGCACCGGATTTGCTCCGGCCGGATTTCAGCCCCGCCCCTTATTGCTTTTTCCCGAATGTTGCAACCTCTCTGCCGGTGCATCCGCAGCAGATTTTCAGAAGGGCAGCCCCCCTGCTTCCCGGATGACTGCCTGAGCCTCCGGCGAAGTGACAAATTCGGCAAAGGCTTTGATGTTTCCCGTATTGTTCTTTTCCTTGACAATCAGCGCAAGACTGCCGGTATACGGATAATCGGTTTCATTCGGTTTCTTTCCTCCCAAAGTCAGCACGTCAACCGGATGAACCTTTGCATCGCCGTATGTGCCGAAGGCAATGGTATCTTCTTTTGCTGCCACAAATTCCAGGGTTTCCTGATCGCTGAGAGTGGTTTTGGATTTGTCTGTGATGGCAATGTCTTTGAAACCCGGCAGAGATTCCTGCAGAACCAGCAGGGAACTGTCGCCGTCTTCCCGGCGCACCACTTTGATTCGCGCATCCTTTCCGCCCAGTTCCTTCCAGTTGGTGATTTTCCCGCTGTAAATGTCACAGGCCTGCTGCGGGGTGATCTCTTTGATTCCCGCACTTTTGTTCACAAAGAAAACAATGGGCAGCCGGACAAAGGGAATATAGCTCAGACCGTAATGCGCCTCTGTGTCCTTGAGTTTTCTGCCCACACGGCCAAGCACAGCCTGATCAGTGCCGACAGTCTTGATTCCGCCGCTGGAACCAATGCTGTCCGGCACGGCAATCTTCACGTCCGGATGGGTTTTGGCAAATTCATCTCCCACCTTCTGCAGCAGGGTCATTCCGCTCCCCGTTCCCACAATGACAATCTCCTCGGCCATGACAGTTCCGAAACAGATGAAACCGGCCAGCACTGCGGCAAGTGTCCAAAACATCTTTTTCATGTTTGCCTCCATAAGCAGTTATTCTTGTCAGTCAATAAAAACATCCCGCTTTTTGTCAAAAAAACACTTGCAGGGAATTATTTGCATATCTGCGGACAGATTGCAAGAATTACATGCACAAAACAGCGGACAATGCCTTTGCCGCCATATTTCCTCTTGACAAGGAAATGGTCTAACCATTATAAATATACGGCAGTTTCACAACGATGCAGATAACCATGAAAAGCAAAGGCAGATACCGTGATTCTCCAGCCCAGTGAAAAAAGCAAACCCGGACTCTTCCGCGCAGCCCGGCAGAACCGGATTTTTCAGGATGTGGTAGACCAGATTCAGGAGGCCATTCTTCGGGGCGATTTTCAGCCGGGCGACATGCTTCCGCCGGAAAGGGAACTGAAAGAAAGCTTTCAGACCAGCCGGGGAACCCTTCGGGAAGCTCTGCGGGTGCTGGAGCAGAAAGGGCTGATTGAAATCCGGCTGGGCGTATCCGGCGGTGCTGTGGTCAAAGCCGGAATGACAGAACCCCTGAGCGAAAGTCTGGGACTGCTGCTGCGGTACCGGAAGATTTCTTTGGCGCATTTGACGGAATTCCGGGAGGATGTGGAAGGTCTGGTGACAGCCAGGGCAGCGGAAAGAGCAGGCAGTGCGGATATTGAAAAGCTGGAAAAACTCCTGTCCCGCGCCTCGGAAATGGTCGCGGCAGGCATCGGACGCTGGAGGGAGTTTCTGGATGCGGACAAGCAGTTTCACCAGTCCCTGTCCCGGATTGCCGGCAATCCCATTTATATTTTCATCCATGACATGATTCACGACAATATTCAGCCCTATTACGATGTGTTTCTGCCTCCGGATGAAAAAATGCTTCGGCAGAATTATCAGGATTTGTGTGAAATACTGGAATCTGTGAAACACAGGCAGGTATCTGCGGCAGGGGAGCAGGCACGGATGCATGTTCACCGTTTCAATGAATACATGCGCGCCCGGCACCGTCCGGATGCGTGATTTTTCCCAGCCGGAATATTCCAAAAGGATGGTTATGGCAAAAGCAAAACTCAAAGAACACCTCATCAGCCGGGAATGGTGCAAGGGATGCGGCATCTGCGTGCATTTCTGTCCCAAAAATGTTCTGGAGCTTGATGAGCAGGAAAAGGTCTTTGCAGCACGTCCCCAGGACTGCATCTGCTGCCGAATGTGCGAGATCCGCTGCCCTGATCTGGCCATTGAAATCATAACCCAGGGAGAAGAGGAGGATTCCGCATCATGAGTGGAAAAATAAAATTCATTCAGGGAAATGAGGTCTGTGTGGAAGCGGCCCTGTATGCGGGACTTGACTTTTTTGCAGGCTATCCCATCACACCTTCCACCGAGATCGCGGAACATATGGCTGTGCGTCTGCCCCAGATTGGCGGAAAATTCATCCAGATGGAGGATGAAATCGCGTCCATCTGCGCGATCATCGGCGCATCTCTCACGGGGCATAAAGTGATGACAGCCACCAGCGGCCCGGGTTTTTCGCTTATGCAGGAGGGGCTGGGATATGCGATCATGACGGAAATTCCCTGCGTGATTGTCAATGTGCAGCGGGGCGGCCCTTCCACCGGACTGCCCACAGGCCCGGGTCAGGGGGATGTGTATCAGGCCCGCTGGGGCGTGCATGGAGATCATGCCATCATAGCGCTGACCGCATCTTCCCATCAGGATGTGTTTGAAATGACGGTGCACGCGTTCAATATGGCGGAAACCTACCGGACACCCGTGATTCTGCTTTTTGACGAGGTCATCGGACATATGCGGGAAAAACTGGTGGTTCCGGAACCGGGCGATATTCCGGTGGTGGGACGGCTCCGCACTTCCGTAAAAACCGGAGTGGATTATCACCCCTATCTGCCCCGTGAGGACGGCAGACTGCCCATGTCGGATTTTGGCGGGGAACACCGTTACAATGTGACCGGGCTTTTCCATGACATGTGGGGATTTCCCACCGGCACTCCTTCAGTGGTGCATGAACTGCTCCGGCATCTGACCGACAAAATCAAAAACAATCTGGGAACCATCACCCGTTACAAGGAATATTATCTCGAAGATGCCCGGACCGTGCTGATTTCATACGGATGCTCGGCCCGATCAGCCTTGCATGTGGTGGAAAACCGCCGTGCGCGGGGGGAAAGACTGGGACTGCTGGAACTCCAGAGCCTGTGGCCCTTTCCCTATGGGCTGATCGAAGAAAAATGCGAAAAAGCCCGAAATATCGTGGTGGTGGAAATGAACATGGGGCAAATCACCCGTGCCGTAAGACGGGCAATAAGAGATCCGGAACGGGTGGTGCTGGCCAACCGCATTGACGGCGTGTTCATCACCCCCACAGACATAAAAAACATTCTGCGCATCATTCAGGGAAAGGGGGTATAGCAATGGCTGTCAAAGATTATATCCGGGAGCGTTTTTTTCCCCATATCTGGTGCCCGGGCTGCGGTCACGGCATTGTGCTCAACAGTCTGCTTCGGGCAGTGGAGCAGCTTGGCATGAGCAAAAATGAAATCGTCATGGTTTCCGGCATCGGCTGCTCCTCCCGCATCTCCGGATACGTGGATTTTCACACGCTGCATACTTTGCACGGACGCGCTCTGGCCTTTGCCACAGGCGTAAAAATGAGCAAACCCGAACTCAATGTGATTGTTCCCATGGGAGACGGCGATGCGCTCGCGATTGGGGGCAATCATTTCATTCACGCGGCCCGGCGCAATATTGCGATGACCGCGCTGGTCATGAACAACCGGATTTACGGCATGACCGGAGGCCAGTATTCCCCGCTGTCCGGGTACGGATGCAGTGCCACCACCTCGCCTTTCGGCAATATTGATTATGATTTTGATGTGGTGGAACTGGCCAAAGCCGCAGGCGCGACCTATGTGGCGCGCACCACCACCTATCATGCAAAGCAGATGACAGAACTGATTCATGATGCCATTGTCCATGACGGCTTTTCCGTGGTGGAAATTTTGAGCCAGTGTCCCACCTATTACGGCAGGAGAAACCGCATGGGAGATGCCGCGGAGATGATGGAATGGTTCAAAACCCGCACCACTCCGGTGGGTTCCCCGGCCAAAAAGGAAAATCCCGCGCTCATTGAACGCGGGGTGTTTGTGCAGAAAGAAAAACCCGAATACTGCACAGAATATGAAAAAGTGATTGAAAAAGCCAGAGGAGGGCGTTCCTGATGGAAAGATGCAGACTGGTGTTTTCAGGTTCAGGAGGGCAGGGCGTAATCACTGCGGCCATCATTCTGGCCGAGGCTGCGGTTCTGTTTGAGGGTCTGGAGGCAACTCAGGCACAGGCATACGGCCCTGAGGCCCGAGGCGGAGCCACGCGCTCGGATGTGATTATTGCGGACACGCCCATCCGCTATCCCAAAGTCACACAGCCCAATGTGCTGGTCTGTCTGACACAGGAGGCCTATACGAAATTCTACCCCATCATCCGTCCCGGAGGAATCCTGCTGACCGATTCCCGGTATGTGAAAATGCACACCAAAGTGGATGCCCGGCAGATCCAGCTTCCCATGTTCAAAACCGTGATGGAGGAAATCGGCAAATCCATTGTTTTCAATATCTGCATGCTGGGCGCGGTCATTGGTCTGACCGATGTGGTACAGCCTGAATCTGTGATGAAAACCCTGGAAAACCGCATTTCTCCGGAATTCATTGAACTCAACCGCAGGGCATTGGATCTGGGAATGCGCATGTCCGCGGGGTGCAAACGCTGATGGAAAAAAACTGCGGGAATTTGAAGCAATTTTGCACGCCTTCCCGATGTCAGGTTCAGATCAACGGATTTGCCCCACTATCCCCATTGGGTGCATCTGTGCAGACACAATTTTTTGCTTGTAAAACTTATCAGAAACAGATACAAAATCAAAAAATGCACGGCTGTTTTTTCAATTTATTGATTTTTATGAATGCGAATATTGCATTGCTCAAATCTGCTTAGGCGATTTCCGGAAAAAAACATCCATCAGATTTGACAACTTTCCAAAAGTTGTCAAATCTTTCAGGTGACTGAACAGGTATATTCATTTTCAGAAATCACCTTGGGCAGCATCAATTCACTGAAAAAGACAGCACTCTGACAACTGTTTCATGCAATCCTGTTTCCAGGGACATGGGATATTATGCAAAAAAGAGAGATTACACCGGCCTATATTGTTTTTTACATTCTGTTTCTGCCGGACACATGGCAGATTCTTATCGGAATTATCGCGGCCTTTCTTCTGGTTCCTCTTCTTGTGCAGCCGGATATGGGAACTGCTGCCAGAGGGATGCTTTATCTGATGACCGCAACCATCGGATATGCGGCATCCCGCGCTCCCGGCAGATGGATTGCGCAGGGGTTTAAGAAAATGATACTGGGTGTCAAACGGCCGTGACAACACCTTTATATGCAGGGACTTTTCCGCTTTTGAAATCCTGAAATGCTCACACAAGCCCCATTCCGAGTGCCAAAGCAATTCCCGGCAGAAGAATGCCTGTGAAGGTTTGAACCGTTTTCATGGTCACTTTGTGCAGAAACCGTTTGCCAATTATCACACCGGCAAGGGTGCAGAGAATTCCGGTGTCAATCAGAAACCACTGGTCAGATCGCAGGGGATTGCCGATTTTGAC
>JAWKPW010000079.1:0-26090 GCA_041390465.1 Desulfobacterales bacterium
TCACCTCGCTTTAACAAATCAAAATTTCTGCAACTGAATTTTCCGCATTGAAAGAATAACCGCAAAAGCGCTCTGAGAAAACAAAGCGCACCAAAAATCAGCAACTGTTTTTGGGCAAACCCTGCGACGTCCTCTGCAGACTTTGCCGTTACAAAAAAATAATGAAACCGGAAGGAAAAATTATTCAATAGTCCGAATTAAGAGTCAAAAATTTCAGAATGAACAAAAACAGGCTGTCATATGTTCACAGAAGATTTGACAACATTCAAAAAATTGTCAAATCCTGTCGGAACCTGACTCTTATACCGATTCTCCTTTCAAATTTTAACCGCAAAGGACACAAAAAACGGACAGCACCGCACAGAATCGGCGGAGAGTCGGTTTTGCCTTCCGCAGCGGAGAATTGGTATCATTTCATTTCGGCACTCCGGCCCCCCCCTGACATGACGGCATTGGCGATCTGCGCGGGAACGGGATTGACATGATGCAGCAACTGTCAGTTTTTCCGCAGTTCTGTCTGTGCAGAAAACCGCTCCCCCTGATTTTTGCAGTCCTTGGGATCAGGTGCAAACTGTATCAAATCAATGGCGAATCGGTATGAGGCCGGTTCGTCCCCGATTCTGCAAAGTCCTGTCAGTTTTCTGTGATCTTTGCGCCCTCTCTGTGTCCCCTGCGGTTAAAACAGACCCGGCAGAAAGCGTGTTTTCAATGGAGAATCGGCATCATACCAAATCGTCATTGAAGTTATGCAGTGCCTGCCTTTAAGTTGAGGGCGGAGGAGTCCCGGACTGAAAGTCAGGGAAACTGAAATGATCCGGAAACCGGGCCGAAATTGGACAGGCATGTTTTCAATGGAGAATTGATATCAGGCGATTTCCGGAAAAGGGCATCCCCCAGAACCGGAATTCTTTCAAAGCAGCATAAGCTTCCGGTCCGCACTGCTGCAGAAACAAACTGGAAGCTTATGCCGATACTTAAAATATTTTGGTCATTCTGCTGAGCATATTTTAACCGCAGAGTGGCACAGCGTTTTTCTGTGCGGAATTCAGGTCTGAAAAAATCGGATGTCCTGAATGCCTGCCAAATGTTTCAGGCAATGGTATATGCTGCTTTGTCGGGATATTCTTTTCCGGAAATCACCCCAAACCGCATCAACAGCGGGTCAAACCGTTTGATGAAAAACAGGAAAACACTCCCCTCCGCTGAAGGAGGGGAATTTCAGAAGCAACCGGTTTGATCCGCTGACCAGGCTCCGTTACTCAAAAAGCCCTTTGTTGTAATAGGTGGAGGTTCCTGCAAAAGAAGATTTGGGAGCCGGATTGCTTCCGGGATGAATGGCTGCCCCCGGAGCCATGCGGCTGTAATCAATGGAATCTCTGTCCGTATGACCGTACATGGGCCCAATTTTCATGGAAATGTCATAGACAGTGTCATAATGCTGATAATCTTCCATAAGGGGAGCTTTGACAGTCCGGGGGGCGGATGCAGCCGGAGCCCTGTAAACAGGAGGAGAAGATCGGCGCGCGGTTCTCACTCTGGGTTTGGCTTTCTTTTTGGCACGGGCCACCGCTTTTTTCGGTGCAGTTTTCTTTTCCGGAACTGCGACTTTGGCCACAGGCTTTTCCGCACACGCGTCACAGGCCAGCAGCACGGCTTCCAATTCTTCCACTTTCTTTTTTATTTCCTCATAACCTGCCGCGGACGGGGCTGGTGCCACAGACATTTCTGTGCCCGATGCAGTCTCTTTCACACCTGCTGCGCCCGGTTCCCCCAATTTCTGCTCCAACTGGGCAAGGCGCTGCTCCAGTCCGGCAATCTGTGCTGCATCTGCTCCGCCCGCACCAGTGCCTCCCGCTTCCCCGGTTCCTGTGCCGTCTTTGGCATTCTCCACATTCCCGGTTCCCGGCTTTCTGATTTTTCCGCCCACTGTGGCTGCCCTGGTTTCCAGTTTCGCCACTCTGGTCTCCAGCCCGCTGTCCTGCGGCTGTTTGAGCATCATAAACACAAAGGCCGTCAGTCCCGTCAGCCACAGAAGCGCAATGACAGTCAGCAGACTGCCTTTTCCGGATGCGGGTTTTGCCGGTTTTCTCACATCACCGTCCTGATTCACATCACTTTTCTTTGCCATTGGTCTCCTCCTTATTTTATGGTTTATACAGAATTTTCCCTGTCAATAACTGCCACTGCACAGACAATCCGGCAGGGGGCTGATCCGTTGATCGCGTGTTTTCAGCCGCAGAGTCACACAGAGTTTTTTTTCTGTGCGAAATTCATATGTCAAAAAAATCAACCGGTTTGCTCTGCCGTCCATCAGTTTGCAATACGGATTCGCCTTTGAAACCATGCTTTCCCCTGCCCCTTGACCGCAAAGGACACGGAGAGGGCGCAAAGGTCACAGAAAACTGACAGGACTTTGCAGAATCGACGGCGAACCGGCATTGCCTTGCGCAAAACTCACTTTCCATAAAGCATATTTTCAATGGCGAATTGATATAATCAGTGCCGATTCCTTAAAGGGGAAGAAGTCCCAAACAGAAAACCTGGGACATGGAACAATTCAGAAAAACCGCCAGACGTTCCGTCCGCCACGCCTTACTTTTTCAAGGAAACAGCATTGGGATTATAATATGACAAAAATTATACAAACATCAAGTTTTTTCAGAAACAAAGCCATCAAAGGCTGCCCAGAAGGCTGCCCTGATGGGATCCCCTTCTTTGAGAATTTCATGATATGCATCTGAAATCATTTTTAAACTGCATTGGGGAAGAGCCATGCAGAATTTTTTCTGCGCGCGAAGGGAAATCACCCTGTCCCGCTCTGCGCCCAGTATCAGCACCGGAATCTGAACCGTTTCGGCATATCCGGGAGACATCAGAATATCTTCGGAAGCAAATGTGGCCCCCAGCCAGCCATAGGTGACACCGCCCAAAGCCAGACGCGGATTTCCGGCCACTGCTCTTCCTTCATCCATGTATCTTTCAAAATCCCGTGTCAGACGGTTCCCGCGGAAATTACTCCTGTTCGGGGCCCGGAAATTTCTCTGGGTCGGAGCATAGGCATGGGCATATCCCCGCCGTATGGCAGCACGGGTCAGCCATCGGGAAAATATCACGGGAAAAGGAAGAGTCCGGATTTCCATCATAGGGGAAACCAGAACAGCACAGGAAATTTCTCCCGGGAAATCATGAAGATAACGGAGTCCGATATGACCGCCCATGGAATGGCACAGGAATATCAGGGGATTTTCCCCCTGCGCATTTCGGACAATCCGGATCATAAACAGCCGCAGATCCCGAAGATAATCCGCATAGGAGGCAACAAAGCCTTTGTGGGGATTGGCAAGCATCCGGGAAGAAAGCCCCTGTCCCCGCCAGTCCAGACTGAAAACCGCAAAGCCCCGCAGGTTCAGTTCAGATACGGTTTCAAGATGTTTTTCCATAAATTCGGATCTGCCGTTGAGAAATACCACAGTCCCTCTGGGACGGGAACAGGGCAGAAATCCGTAACGGATGGAAAGTCCGTCATATGTGGTGAAGAAGTCAAAAATCATAAGGTTCAGGATTCAGGGTTTTGCCTTCTGACCCCCGATTCAGATTGCATAAAATTATTTTTGATGTATAATTCAAAATTTGGGTTTTGATTCTCCCTTGCCCAATTCAGCGGGGGATCATTTCCAATTCAAATCAGGTGATTTCTGAAAATGAATGTCCCTTTCAGCGGTCTGAACGATTTGACAACTTTTGGAAAGTTGTCAAATCTGAGTGTGTTCAGAGTTCCCGGGTTTCCGAAACTTCGGAAGTTCCGGGGATGTTCTTTTCCGGAAATTGCCTTAACCCTTGATTGACATGAATATATGAGAGTCTGTTTTTGTTCATTCTGAAATTTTCAACTCTTAATTTGCATTTCCAACTGAAAAAAGGAGTTTTTCCATGCGTGTTCTGATTACCGGAGGAGCCGGGTTTATCGGCTCCCACCTTGCCGAGGCATGTCTGAAAAGAGGGGATGAGGTCTATATCATAGATGACCTTTCCACAGGTTCTCTCGAAAATATCAAGCACCTCCGCTCGGATGAGCAGTATAAAAACCGCTTTTTTGTCCACATTGACACGATCCTGAACCAGAATCTGATGCTGGAACTGGTTGGCATCTGTGACATTGTCTTCCATCTGGCCGCGGCTGTCGGAGTCCGCTATATTCTGGAGAACCCACTGAAATCCATAAAGATCAATGTGGAAGGCACGGAAAAGGTGCTGGAGCTGTGCGCCAAATTCAAAAAAAAGGTGCTGCTCGCCTCCTCCTCGGAAGTTTATGGCAAACACATGCACGCGCCTCTGGTGGAAACAGACAATATCATCTACGGCCCCACCAGCAAATTCCGCTGGAGCTATGCGGCCTCCAAACTCATGGATGAATTCACGGCCCTGGCCTATTTCCGCACCAAGGGACTCCACGCGGTGATTGCCCGTCTGTTCAACACGGTCGGCCCCCGCCAGACCGGTGCATACGGCATGGTGATCCCCCGTTTTGTGTCCCAGGCACTGAAAAACATGCCCCTGACTGTCTACGGAGACGGAAAGCAGACAAGAACATTCACCTATGTCAAAGATGTGGTCTGGGCTCTGATGGCCCTGATGGACTGCGACTCCGCTGCCGGAGAAGTGTTCAATGTGGGCGGAACCGAGGAAATCGCGATTCTGGATCTGGCTGAAAAAATCATACAGGAAACCGGCTCGCGCTCGGTCTGCGAACTGATTCCCTACGAAGAGGCTTTTGCCAAAGATTTTGAGGACATGCAGCGTCGCGTTCCCAGCATTGAAAAAATCCGCTCCCTTATCGGCTTCGAGCCAAAAACCGGGCTGGCCGCCATCCTCCGTCAGGTCATCAACAGTTTTCAGTAAACAGTTCCCGGAGTGCCGGACGGAAAATCCGGCACTGTTTTCTGAATCATTTCCGTATGCCGGAATTTCAATTCAGGACGCCTGGCTCCCTGACGTCAATGGCACTGCCCCGGTTATCCCGCCCGGACTCACACCTTTCCGAAATCATCCGGTGACAGCTTTTCAAGATATTCAGCCCATTTCTGCCCCTCTTCGCTGTCATCGGCCACTTCCACATCCCCGGTATCGGCACCCGATTTCTCAATGACCCTGTCATCCACAAAAATCGGAGCCCCAAAGCGCAGGGCAATGGCGATGGCATCACTGGGCCGGGCATCCATGTCAAACATATGGCCCTCTGAAGAAAAATGGATGCGTGCGAAAAAGGTATTGTCCCTGAGATCGCAAACTTCCACTTTTGACACAGTGATATGCAGCATCTCCGTAAGGTTCTTGAACAGATCATGGGTCATGGGACGCTCAAACTGTATGTTCTGGAGGGCAGAGGCAATGGAAGTGGCCTCCAGCAGTCCGATCCAGATGGGAATGGTGCGTTCGTCCTGATCCGATTTCAGAATGACAATCGGTGTATTGGATGCGGGATCCATGGTCAGGCCCGCTATATAAACTTTGTGCAGCATCCCTGTTTTCTCCTTTCCTGTCACAAACAGGCGGTGGTGAATAATCTGCGGATTAACAAACAGCCTGTTCAAAAAGCCGCAGTCAGCTTTCCTCTCAGGGAATGGGAAAAGGCTTCGGCAATCTCCGCTTTCACCATTTTTCCCATGAGAGACGCTGCCTGTGCGCTGTCTGTCATAAAATTGACGATTCTGTTTTCCGATGTGCGGCCGCTCATCTGCACTTCCGCCTGACTTCCGTCTGCGGTCATCTGCCGTCTGCTCATGCCGTCCACAAGGATTTCCTGCACCCTGCCGATCTGCTGTCTGTTCTTTTTCAGTGTGAACTGCTCCTGCACTTCCAGGATTTCCCTCAGACGCCTCTGCCGCTCCTCTTCCGGAACCTTTTCGGAAAACCCTGCTGCCGGCGCGCCGGGACGATCCGAATAGGCAAAAGCAAAAAGTCCGTCATAAGCCACAGTGCGGATGAGATCCAGAGTCATTTCAAAATCTTCCCGGCTTTCTCCGGGAAATCCCGCGATAATGTCCGATGTGATGGCCACATCCGGACAGATGCGCCGAAGATCCTCCACCAGTCCCAGATAATGATCACGGGTGTATTTCCGGTTCATGCGTCTGAGTATCCGATCCGACCCGGACTGCACCGGCAGATGAATGTGCTTGCAGAGTCTGTCCAAATCCCGGAAAGCCAGCATCAGTTCCCGCGACAGATCTTTGGGATGGGAGGTGGTGAAACGGATTCTCTCCAGCCCCTCCACCCGGTTCACCTGTGCAAGAAGCTGGGCAAAGGAGCACAGTCCCTCTTTTTTGCCGTAACTGTTGACATTCTGTCCCAGCAGGGTCACTTCCCGGACACCGGATCTGACCAGTGCCTCAATCTCCCGAAGAATGCTTTCCGGCCTGCGGCTCTGCTCCCTGCCCCGCACATGGGGAACCACGCAGTAGGTGCAGTAATTGTCACAGCCCCGCATGATGGTGACAAAACGGGAAACACTTTCAGACACGGGATAAGGTTCGGGCAGGTCAAACTCATTGCCGGCTGCGTCCATATCCACATCCAGCACCCGAATCCGCTGTTTTTCCACCTCTTCAATGATCCGGGGCAGACGGCCAATGGCGCCTGTTCCGAAAACCGCATCCAGAAAGGGAACCCGTCTGAAGATCCGTTTCCCTTCCTGCTGGGCCACGCACCCGCCCACAGCAATCATCAAATCCGGTTTTTTCTGTTTCAGATCAGCCAGACGTCCCAGAAAACTGAAAGCCTTCTGTTCAGCCTTTTCCCGGATTGCGCAGGTATTGAGGATGATCAGATCCGCTGTGTTCACAGAATCGGTTTTCACATATCCCAGAGGCTCCAGAAGACGGAGGATCTGTTCCGAGTCATACACATTCATCTGGCATCCGATGGTATGAACATAAACATGTCTGGCACTCATACAGTCCCGCTTTCTTCCTGCTCCGGATTCACCGGTTCAATCCATATCTCTTTTCTCAAATCAGACAGCACGGTTTCCACATCCTCCTCACATCCGGCAGGAATCACAAAGAAAAATCTTCCCTCAGCCGCATTCTCGGTGGTCATCGTGGCAATGCCCTCATATGCCTCAAAAACAAATTTCACAAAAGCCATGTCCTTCCGGTCTGTGCGGAAGTGTTTCTTTACGGTTTTCAATGTCTGTGCTCTTTTGAGGAGCTGGAAATTGCTGATGCTCCGGTTCAGTGTTCAGGTTTCCGTGCAGACCGGGTACTGACACCTGCCCCGCTATTTTCTGAATTTCCTCTTCCCCTGATGGTGTCGCGGATCAGAATATGCTTTTCCGTCCTCCGGGGAAATGTCGGCAGCCGCAAGCCGGACAGGCAGTTTTGTTGCCTGCTCCCGTTCCTTTTCAGGCTGTTCCAAAGCCGTTTCTTTCTGTAAACGCGCCTGTCCGGCCCGAATCCGTTCCGGCTCTGCCAGTCCTGAACATTCAAAACAATATCCGGCAGTGAATCAAACCGGCTGATTCCGAAATTCCCCGCGCTTTGGAAGGAGAAACAGACACTGTGTGATTTCACCCTCCCCAGGAAGGGGAAAGCCTCATCAGCGGATTTGCCCCTCTGCTTTTTTCCTCCCAGATTTTATAAAGCGTAACATTATCTCTGCACCTTTTCAACAGAAAAATGAAACTTCCGGCAAAAACCCCTGATTCCGGACTCCCGGCAGCCAGCCCCCAATCCCCGGCCTTCGGGAAACCGAAAAAAAATCACGGTTCCCTCAAAAAATGCCGGATTTCCTGTTGTCCTGAACGCGGTTATGGGGTATGAAGAGGACATGAAAACAGAATGGAAGATTTTGGAACCTGACCGGAAAGCCGTGAAGAAGGTAAGCCGAATCCTGAACTGCACAGAGGTCACGGCTGCTGTCCTGGTGAACCGGAACATTGTTTCAGCCGCTGACATCCGCAGTTTTGCCGATTTCTCCCTGACCGGCATCCGGGCTCCTTTTGCCATTCGGGATATGGACACAGCGGTCAGCCGCATTGCCTCGGCCATTTCCGATCAGGAAAAAATTCTGATTTTCGGAGATTATGATGCAGACGGCGTCACAGCCACTGCGGTTCTTCTGGAATTTCTGCAATATGCGGGAGCGGATGTGTCCTATTACATTCCGCACCGGACCAAAGAAGGTTATGACATTCAGACTGACCATATCTTTGGGTATGCACTTCCTGCGCAGACCGATCTGATTATCACCGTTGACTGCGGATCCAGCCGGCATGAGGCGGTGCAGGCTGCGCGCAGCAGCGGCATTGACGTCATCATCACAGATCATCACACCATTGACAGCATTCCGCCCGCAGTCGCGGTGGTGAACCCCAAAAGAGCGGACTGCGCCGCGGGTTTTGGCCATCTGGCCGGGGTGGGAGTGGTTTTCGCGCTGCTGATCTGTCTGCGCAAACATCTGCGGGAAAAGGGATTCTGGAAAAAGCGCAAAGAGCCGAATCTGAAAATTTTCTGTGATCTTGTGGCTCTGGGAACCATTGCGGATATGGTTCCCCTGCTGGAGGAAAACCGCATACTTTCCAAAGCCGGACTGGAAATGATCCGGGCAGGTCTCCGTCCCGGTATCCGGGCATTGGCAAAGGTATCCGGCATAAATGAATCCTGCGCGGATGCGGATGACATCGCGTTCCGGCTGGCCCCCCGGGTGAATGCTGCGGGCAGGCTGAACCACGCGGGAATGGCCGTGGAACTGCTCACCACCCGAAACCCCAGGCGTGCACAAGAACTGGCGCAGGCACTGGATCAGTTGAACCGGCAGAGACAGGACACGGAAAAGCACATGACCGGCCATATTCTCAAGCATCTGAAAAGCTGTCCGGAAAAACTGGAAAAAAGCGCTCTGGTTCTCTCAGATTCCCGATGGCATGAAGGGGTTCTGGGCATTGTGGCAGCCAAACTGGTGAACCGTTTTTTCCGTCCCGTGCTTCTGATCTCCGCGAAAAACGGCATGGGAAAAGGATCGGGAAGAAGCATACCCGGAATCAATCTCTATGAGGGACTGCTGCAATGCGCGGGACATCTGGAAAAATTCGGAGGCCATCCCATGGCCGCTGGTTTTCAGATCCGGGAGGATCGCATCATCCGTTTTCAGGAGGATTTTGATGCGGCCATCAGGAACATGGGACAGGCAGGGAAGCTTTCCCGGCAGATCACCATTGACTGTGAGCTGCCCTTTGAGAAAATTTCCGAGAGACTTGTTGATGAGCTGGAATCTCTGCAGCCCTTTGGCGAGGGGAATCCCGAGCCACTGTTCCTGGCCGCGGATGTGCAGGTTTCCTCCTCCCGGATCATCGCAGGCTGCCACCGCCGCATGGTGCTGCATCAGTCTCCTGAGCCGAATGCCCCGCGGATGCAGGCCATGTGTTTTCACACAGACCCCGGACAGCAGGCAGATCGTTTTGCGCGTATCGCGTACCGGCTGCGATGGAACCGGTGGAACGGAAAAAAGACTGTGCAGATTATTGTGGAGGAAAATGAACATTTTTCTTGCAATTCCCTTGCCCTCTCAATATAAAGAAGAGAAGATGATCAGGGGTCAGATGTCAGGTGTTCATTAAAAATCAACTTGCTGTCATTTTTCATACATCCTTCTATCCTGAAACTTGCGGGAACTTCCGAATGATCAGAAAGGGAACAAGCCCATGGCAAAGGTATTTGGCCCAGTACAAGGGAATCGAGCATTCTGTCCAAAATAGAATCCTCAAAGGAGCATACTCGCAGGATGGCCATCAGCAGCGTAAAGGACAATCTTGAGCCGCTGAGCAATTCGGTGGCCATGAAACTGGTGGAAAACAGTCTGGTGGAAACCACCAACAAAAACAGTCTGGAAGAACAGATATACAGATGTCTGGATCAGATGGTGTATGCAGAGGATTTTGACATTGATTACGCAGTGGCCCCTTTCCGGAACCTGATTCCGAATCCGCATATCGTGAGTCTGTATCTCACGGCCTTTGTGCTTGAAAAGGTGATTGATCACAAAGACACTGTGGACATTTTCGGATCAGATGAGGATATTTACCACTGCATCCACCGGCAGGTGCAGAAATATCTGCCCTGAGGAGCAGCCTGCCATGCGGCCCTCATTTCTTCCCAGACTGGTCAATCCGCGCTTTGCTGATCCGGGACTGTATATTCCCTTTCTGTTTGAAAAATGTGCCATCCTTTTTGATGCAGGCGAACTGGGCCTGCTTTCCAACCGGGATATTCTGAAAACAGAGCATGTGTTTGTCTCCCATACCCACATGGATCATTTTTCCGGATTTGACCGGTGTCTGCGTCTGTGTCTGGGCAGGGACAAAATTCTGCACGTTTACGGCCCCGGGGGATTTCTGGGAAATATGGAGGGAAAGCTCGCTGCCTATTCATGGAATCTGGTCCGGCAGTATGAAAACACCTTTGTTATCCGCGCGGCAGAAATCTCTGCGGAACACATCCGAATTCAGGATTACCCCTGCCGGAACCGTTTCGTGCCTGAAACAGCGGTCAGACGACTTCCCTTTGACGGCCCTGTGCTTGAGACCCCCTCCTGCTCTGTTTCGGCTGCCATACTGGATCACGGCATTCCCTGCCTTGCCTTTTGTCTGCGGGAGAACTTTCATGTCAATATCATCAGGGAAAAACTTGCCCAACTGGATCTGAATCCCGGCCCCTGGCTGCGGGATTTCAAGCATGCCCTGTTTGAAAACCGTCCGGGGGAAAGTCTTTTTCAGATTCCCTGTCCGGAACAGCCCCGAACCTTTGTGCTGGGGGAGCTGGCCGAAAGCATTGCCATAATCTCCGCGGGGCAGAAAATCGCATATGTCACGGATGCGGTGTTCAGTCCGGAAAATATTCGAAAAATCATCAATCTGGCAAGGAATGCGGATCATCTTTTCATTGAGGCCGCGTTTCTGGAGGCAGACCGTGACAGGGCGTTTGAGAAATATCATCTCACAGCCCGCCAGGCCGGTTTTCTGGCAGCCCGGGCCAAAGTCAGGCAGTTTACGATTTTCCATTTTTCCCCCCGCTACGGGGGACGGGAGGATCTGCTGGAAAACGAGGCAAAAGAAGCATATGAAAAGGAAATCTCCGGAAATTCCGAAGAGGAGGTATCTGATGAGGCACTTTGCCTGTGTTAACATCTTTTTTCTCTCCTGTCTTTCCGCAGTCCTGTTTTCCGCGTGCGCGGTGCCGGTGCGGGACGCGGTTTTCACAGTCCCATCGGAAGAGGAAATCCGCAAAAAATGGGACACGGTCAAACTGCCGGGCACAACCGTATGGGTGGATTACATCCCGGAAATGGATGCACGCGGGGAAGTGAATTTTGTCAAAGGCACTGTGGTTTTTGAAACTGCCATTCCTGTTCAGACAGAAAACATTTCGGATATGGGAGCCCAAAAAATCAGACTCTGCGCGCTGCGGATTCTCGGAGCGGAAACGCCGGGCGGAACCGAAATTCTCAAAGATCAGATCCGGGACAGGAAGGGAAATATCCTGAAGCAACAGAATATTGACCGCTTTGTCGCCGAGGAAATCGTTGTGAAACTGAAAAAGGAAAACAGGCCATATATTGCCGGAGACGGTGTGAAACGGGTGAAAATGGAGGCATCCATTCCCCTGGTTCCGAATCATATTGAAGTTCGGGCAAGGCAGTATATGGAAATTGTCCGCAATTATGCGCGCAGGTTTCAACTGGATACCCGGCTGATGATGGCCATGATCCATGCGGAATCCCATTTCAACCCTCTGGCCCGTTCTCCGGATGGCGCGCTGGGATTGATGCAACTGATCCCCCATTATGGCGGAAAAGAGGCCTATGCCTTTGTCTACGGAGAAGACAGAATTCCCGAAGAATCCTATTTTTTTGATCCGGAAAAAAACATTGAACTGGGAACAGCCTACTATCATCTCCTGAAAAACCGGCATTTCAGCGATATTCCGGATCAAAGAAAAAAACGTTATATTGCCGTCTGTGCCTACAACTGGGGACCGGGCAGACTGCGCAGTCTTGTCAATGCGTATCCGCTGCAAAAGATGAATGCGGAAAAAGCCTTTGCCCTTCTGGAGGGGAAAATACCGCAGGAAACAGCCGAATATCTCAATGATGTCATCAGACTCACCGAGGCATATGGGAAAATTGTCTCTGAAAAATAAGGAAATCTTCACTGTCCAGGCCAAAGATTTCCGGGTGCGTGTGAAACAGATTCATGCCCGGTCCGGTGATGAAAATCTTCCGCCCCTGATTTTTCTTCACGAGGGGCTGGGATGTCTGGAAATGTGGAGGGATTTTCCCGAAACCCTCTGCGCGTCCCTGCAGACACAGGGACTGGTCTGTGAGCGCAGGGGATACGCCAAATCCGACATGCTGCCTCCAGGTCCCTGGCCGGTGAATTATCTTGTGACAGAATCTCTGGTGTATCTGCCTGCGGTGCTGGATGCCTGCGGCATTGGGGAATGCATTCTCATCGGCCACAGTGACGGCGGCTCCATTGCCCTGATTGCGGCCGCGTGCTTGGGAAAACGCATCAGAGCCATCATCACCGAAGCCGCGCATGTTTACAATGAGGAAATCACCCGCGCGGGCATACGGGAAGTGGTGAAACACTATGAAACAGGAAACCTGCGGGAAAAACTCCGCCGCTATCACGGAAAACATACAGACGCTGTGTTTTACCGCTGGGCACACACCTGGCTCTCCGAGGAATTTGTCACCTGGAATATTGAAAAATTTCTGCCGGCTATCCAATGCCCCTTTCTGCTGATTCAGGGGGAAAATGATGAATATGCAACAGCAAAACATGCCAAAGACATTGCCCGTCAGGTTTCAGGGCCGGTACATCTGGAAATTTTCCCCAATGCGGTCATGTTCCCCATTTTCAGGCCCGGGAAAAGGTGCTGAAACGGATGAAGGATTTTATCAGAAATCCTGCAATCCCTGTCCCTGCATAATCAGATGATTTCCGGACAGGGGGTCAGATCGGCAGCCAAAGTCATCCCTTCCGGGATTCCGATTTGTTTTTTTGCATTTTTTACAATAATGTCAATTCTTCCGGATTTCGTTTCCCCCTATCTGTTCCGCCGCAGGTGCAGTTCAAAACGCTCCACAATGAGAGAGCAGGAAAGGGTCAGCACCAGATACAGGACCGTGACGGTAATCCAGATTTCAAAGGCAAGATAGGTGGATGCCACCAGCTCCATGCCCTGAAAGGTCAGTTCCTGAATGGAAATCACGGACACAATGGAAGAATCCTTGATAACGGAAATGAACTGACCGGCCAGAGCCGGGAGAATGCGCTGATGGCCTGGGGCAGGATGATATGCCGCATCTGCTGCCACCGGGCAAATCCCAAAGCCGCAGATGCCTCCCACTGGCCTTTTTCCACAGACTGAATCCCGCGCACAATCTCGGTGATATATGCTCCCTCAAACACGGCCAGACTGATGACCCCTGAGACAAAGGCTGGTAAACTGCGAGGGCGGTGCGAAAAGGATGCCCAGGATATTTTGCATGGCGCCGGATTTGCTGCGGATAAAATCTTCCACCCCCAGAGCGGGAATGATCCGATCGCTGACAAAAAAATAAAAAATGAAAACCAGCACCAGAGGGGGAAGATTGCGGACGATTTCCACATAGCCTGCACCCAGCAGGCGTCCGAACAGGCTTCGGCCTGTCCGGAAGAATCCCATGACTGTGCCCAAAAGCATGGCCAGAATCGTGGCCCATATGCTCAGGCGCAGGGTCATGAAAAATCCCTGCATGATCAGATTGGCCACCCACTGTTTTTTTTCCGGATCATAGCGGAACAGATAGCGGGGGATCAGTTCCCATTTCCACTGATAATGAAGTCCGACACGGATCCGGTAAAAAATGTATATGGCGGCACACAGGACAAGCAGCCCCAGAAAAATATCCAGGGCTGTGATGCGGGGCCTGCGGTGTTTCACCGGAATTACTGCGCCGGTTCCGAAACCAGGGATTCCCAGTCTTTGGTTTCAAACCAGTAGTGTTTGCGTTCCTTCAGCCAGCCGTCAGCCTGGCGGACCGTAATCCAGTTGTTGAAAAAATTCAGAGTGTCCGGATCCCCTTTCTTCACGGCAAATCCAATGGGTTCTTTGGTAAAGGTTTCGGCAAGGGGCAGAAAAAGTTTATCCGGATTCTTAATCGCGTGAAAAGCCGGGGTGGGAGCAGAACCGACCACAGCATGTGCCTTGCCGTTGAGCAGTTCCTGATAGGCCTGGGCCTCATCATCAAACATGCGGTGCTCGGCATTGGACATGAACTGTTTTGCTGCGGTTGCGGCAGTGGAACCCAGACGGGATGCAATGGTGATCCCGGCTTTGTTGAAATCTTCCAGGCTGCTGAAACCTTTGGCCAGTTCTTTGTGTGCGACAAGGGACATGCCGGAATAATCATAGGGAATGGTGAAATTGACCTTGAGATTCCGCTGGGGCACAATGCCCATGCCGCCGATGATCACATCAAATTTTCCTGTGAGCAGCGCGGGAATGATACCGGCCCATTTGGTGGGAACAAACTCCGCCTTCACGCCCATATCTTCGGCCAGTTTTTTTGCCACATCAATTTCAAATCCGATGAGTTCACCGTTTTTGTCCTTCATGGCCCAGGGAACAAAGGTGGACATGCCCACCCTCAGAACCCCGCGTTTGAGCACCTGCTCCACTGTGCTTTCCGCAGCCAGTTCCTGCTGCACTTTTCCGGCGCTGCAGATTCCGCTCATGGTGAAAAGCATTGCAGTGATGACTGTCAGGGATAAAACAACAAACCGTTTCTTCAAATTATCCTCCTTTTGTGAGAGTTTCAGGTTGCAGATGGCACTGCTCTGCCAGTCTTGAATCTGTGCGTTGCAAAAAACCGGATTTTTTTAAAAAATCCGGTTTTTCTGAACAGTTGAACGCACAAAATCAGACTTGGCAAAGCAGTAAGTTTACTGCGAAGAAATCTGTGAGATTCGATCTTTCACATTCTGAAAAAGATTTTATCATCTTTTTCCCATTTCCTCAAGCAATATTCCCTCTGCCTGCGGAAAATTTGACAAACCGTCAACAGATTGGAGAAACCAGGCAGGAACAATCCTTGTGCCTGTCCTGAATCCCGCAGAAAAAGAAACTGAATTTTTTGAAAAAATTCAGTTTCTCAATCACTGCTTTATCCTGCGGAGACCCAGTTGGTCATGCACTGGTCTCTCTGAAAATATTGCAGAGGGATACGGATCGTGACTGAAGCATCATGATCAGTCAAACAGGGGAAATTCCCTGTAAACAAACGTATCAAAAACCCCTGTCATGCTGAAGAAATGCGGATCAAAAGCAGGAGTGCCGTCCGCGTTCATTCCGATGAAACCGGATTCTCCCAGCGGGAACATGCTTTCAATGCGCACCGGCCCTTTGGGACCCATTTCCACGCAGTGCGCATAGGTGGAACGGTTGGAGAAGGGCATGGCATGAACCTGACCGAGCACAGCATGTTTGAACACAGTCTCCTCCCGTTTTCCGGTTCCCCAAGGACGGATTCCCAGTTGTGCCAGCGCATTGTCCAGCGCGGTCACAATAATGGCTGATGCGGTCTGCGGAGCATTTTCATCCGCAGTGTTCTGAAACCAGTCGTATTGGTTCACAATGGCTGATGTTTCCCCGGCCAGAGCGTGCAGCATGACATTGAAAAGAAGTATGGAAGACTGCGCCTCATACCGTTCCTCTCCCAATTCATCCGCAAAGGTCAGCCGGAGGACCTCCTGTATCCACGCATCCGAAAGCATCCAAGCATCCGCGCGATCTGTGCCGCCTGCCCATTGGGATGATCCACCATTCACAAAATGCCCGTCCCAGTTGTTCATAACAGCCAGAGCCATAATTCTTTCCATTGTGGAATCAGCCTGCACTGCCGCAGAAAAGGCAGAGGAAACAAAAGCCCATGGATTTCCGCCTGCATGAAGGTTTTTATTGCTGTCAACACCGAAAGTATCGGTTGCTGCAATATGCAGTGCCAAATCCCTGAGCTGCTCAAAGCTCACTTTTTCATGGGAAGAGAAGTATTCCTCCAGCAGATGTCCCCTGTGAAAAATCCCGTAAGTGTAGTTAAGATTATTATAGGAACTGTCATATTCCGCACTGCTTTTGTTGTTCCAGCCGGTGTAGTATCCTTTGGATGTGTTCCGGTCTGTGGAACAAGGCCGGACAACAGCCGCATCCCATTCCGCAACCGGCACGCCCGGCAGAAATCCCTGGGGAAAACGGTATTCTCCGGCAGGACGGACAGGATCGCGTCCGGACATCCAGTATGCAATATTCCCATCTTTATCCGCATAACAGAGATGCATACTTGTCGCGACCTTGTCAATGGCTCTGCCAAAGTCATCCATGCTTTCTGCCCGTGCCATATCCAGCAATGCCTCAATATTTCTGAATTCATATGTCCGGTTCGCGTATTTCCATGCAATGATGGGATTATCAGCCGATGCCATATAGGTTTGCGGGTTGTAGGGCATGGGATTGATGACCGGGCCGTGAACGGTTTTGAAAACCGGAACAGTGACATCCGCACCGCCCGCGACTTTGATGGTTTCCATGCGATCCAGTGTGACATCCTCCGGGGATTCAAAATAATAATCCGAGGTATGGGCATGGCCGACCTGCATGGACCAGGCATGATGCGGTGTCCGTCCGATGATCATGCCGGGAATGCCGGGGATGAACATTCCGGACATATTGATTCCCCGGCCTGCACGGATCCTTCCTGAATATAGGAAGGCGTGGCAATCCCATCTGTGGACCGGAATAGAGAATGGGATTACCGCTTTCTGTCCGACTGCCGCCACTGCCCATGCATAACTGCCCATGCGTATATCCGCATTGATTTTTTTGAGGTTTTGGGCAATCATTCTCTCTCGTTGCTTCATCTGTTCCGATACTTTTCTGAGATCAGAAAACAGAGTTTCCTTCGCCTTTTGTTCCTGCCTTTTCTGTTCCGGTTGTCAGCATTTCTGTTTTCGGGATATAGGTCTGGGCTTGGGGATCATTGACCCATCTCAGATCATTGAACATGGACATTCCCATTTCCTGCCCGAATTTTGCCATAAGTTCAGCGGCCAGGGCAGCATTGTCAATCTGATCCCTTTTGTCATTCGGATGGCCTTCAGGGTCATTGTTTCTCAGCATGGTGGCTGTCCAGGCCAGCACATCCGAAACCGTCCAGTCTTCCGGTGAAAATCCCAATGCCCTGAACTCAAAAGGCAGCAGGGAAGCATCGTTGCGCACTTCCGCTATTCTGCGGTTGAAACCAGCCACATAACCATTTATTATGGTGCGGGCATCTTCATTCAGACTTGCAAACCCATCCTGCAGTTCTGCTTGGGAATAACCTGTAATCCTTATAAAAATATCTGACTGCAGAGAGTCCTGACCCAATATTTCAGCCAGACGGCCGGTGGCGGTGCGGCGGAAGGTTTCCGCCTGCCAGAGCCGATCCGCTGCCACAGCATAACCCTGTGCCTCAAAGATATTGTAAAGTGTGGCATCTTCGGTTCCGGTGATGAACCAAACCCCTTTTTCATCACGGGAAGTCTCCACAGTTGTCACGGGTTCATAACTGCTGTCGCTCGAACATGCTGACAGAAAAGACAGAAGAATGAGAGCCGCCATTGCCGCATAAACCTGTTTTCCTTCCAACATCTTCCATTTTCTGAAAAACATTTTTTTCCCCTTTCTGTTGAATGAAATTCATTGATAAGACTTTACTTCAATAATATATTTTGCAGGATAATTCAAACGGAAAAAATGGCTTTGCACTCTTTTCTTTCCGCTTTTCTGTTTCCTGTCTTTTTTATCCCGGTTGACTTGCCTCTTTGCTTCTGCTATGTCATAAGGAGCAGTTTTTTCAGATGACAGAACAGATTACAGAAAGGATAAGCAAAACATCTTATGGAAAGAACCTTGTCAATTGTCAAACCCGATGGTGTGGCACGGGGACTGATTGGGGAAGTGGTGGGACGTTTTGAAAAGGCCGGCATCAAAATCGCGGCCATGAAACTGATTCACATGAGCAAAAAACAGGCGCAGGGATTTTATGCTGTGCATAAGGAACGCCCTTTTTTTGAAAGCCTGACAGAATTCATGTCGTCCGGCCCCTGTCTGGTCATGGTGCTGCAGGGCGAAAACGTGATTGCCAAAAACCGGGAACTTATGGGCGCGACCAATTACAAAAACGCGGCTCCGGGAACCATCCGTGCGGATTTTGCACGGGACATTGAGAAAAACATTGTCCACGGCTCTGACGCGCCGGAAACAGCGGCCTTTGAGATTGGATATTTCTTCAACAGCTTTGAAATTGTCGGATAATGGCTGACAAAATCCGGCTGGAAAATATCGCGGTTGTCCTGCATCAGCCCCGGTTTTCGGAAAATGTCGGGGCTGCTGCACGGGCCATGCGCAATATGGGCATTTCCCGGCTGATTGTGGTTGACCCGTACATGTACAGTCAGGAACGGGTGCTGACCATGGCCACCCATGCGGCTGCGGATGTGGTGGAGCGCAGGGAAATGTATGAAACTCTGGCAGAAGCCCTTGCCCCGTTTCAGTATGTGGTGGGAACCACTGCCCGTGTCGGCGGTCAGCGGGTTCTCAACAGTCCGCCGCGCATGGCCCGGCAGCTCATTCCCATCTCACAGGAAAATCAGATTGCACTGGTATTTGGCAGAGAGGATCGGGGGCTTTCCAATGAGGATCTGCGCTTGTGTCATTCTCTGGTCAATATTCCCACTGCGGAATTCTCCTCTCTCAATCTCGCGCAGGCTGTCATGGTCATGTGCTATGAACTCTTCACAGCCACATTGGAGGAGGAAAAACCTTTTGCCCCGCGTCTGGCAGGCCGGTTTGAACTGGACGGCATGTATGAGGATCTGCGGGATGTGCTGGTGAAGATCTGTTATGTCAACCCGGAGAATCCGGATTATTGGATGAACCATATCCGGAACTTTTTCACCCGTATTCAACTGCGCGCCAGAGAGGTCAGCATTATCCGGGGGCTGATCCGCCAGGTCAACTGGTACGGGGAAAAACGTTACAGCGAAGGTATGCAGGAAGCAATTTCAGAGAATGCTCAAAAAGCTGAATAATTTAACCACAAGGAACACAAAGGTTTTCACAAAGGACACAAGGTTTTTTTGTCATGAGAGAAACTCTCTGTGAACCTTGTGCAATCCTTTGTGTTCCTTGTGGTAAAATTTCTTTTGACTGTGCCCTTTGTGGTAAAAATTTTTTTAACCGCAAGACTCACAAAGAGGTTCTCACAAAGAACACAAGGTTTTTCAAACAGCGTTCAGAATCCTTTGTGAACCTTGTGGAAACCCTTGTGAACTTTGTGGTAAAATTTCTTTTGACTTTACCTTTGTGGTAAAATTTCTTTTAACCGCAGGGAACACAAAGTATTTTTAACCACAAAGGACACAAAGGTTCTCACAAAGAACACAAGGTTTTTTTAACAGCGTTCAGAATCCTTTGTGAACCTTGTGCAATCCTTTGTGTCCCTTGTGGTAAAATTTCTTTGACGGTACTGTTTCAGATGATGATGAAACATAATTTTTCAATTCTGATTTCTTTGCTCTGCAGTATGCTCATGTTCACTGGCTGTGCCGAGGAAGCCATCCGTCTGCCGTCCAAAATTGCTGAGCCTGAGCCCATGATTCCCGCGACCTATCTCATAGGCCCCGGAGATGAACTGGAAATTCTGTATCACATTGATCCGGGCTTCACGCTGGCAGATTACGTCATTGACACGGAAGACACGCTTCGGATTGATTTTTACTATTATCCGGTCATGAGCAAAACCGTGAAGGTGCGGCCCGACGGCTTCATCACCCTTCCCCGTGTGGGAGACATACGGGCTGCGGGGGAAAAACCGGGAATTCTTTCTCAAACCATACAGACCCTGTTTGCCCCTTATCTTTCCCGGCCTGTCATAACTGTGGAAGTGCTTGATTTCAATGTCAAGGTGGAAAAACTCAAAACCGCGATTCATACCACCATCCGGGGGCAGTCCAAGCAGGCCATTGTGCGGCCGGACGGCAGAATCACAGTTCCCTATCTCAGGCAGGATGTCATGGCTGCTGGCAAAAACACGGCTGAACTCAGTCAGGAACTGGAAACAAAATACCGGGAACTCATCCGGGACATCAGCATTACAGCCTCGGTACTGAATGCCAATTCCAACCGGGCTTATATTATGGGAGATGTAAACCGGCCGGATTACTATGCACTTGCCGGCCCGATCACCCTGCTGCAGCTTGTTGCCAGAGCAGGCGGATTCACCAAAGAGGCGAATCTGCGTCAGGTGGTTGTCATCAGCCGCGCAAAACAGGGAAAACCTGAAGCGGCTGTGGTGGATGCGGAAGGAATCCTCAAAAGAGGGGAGTCTGATCCCCTGATTCGCCAGTATGATGTGGTTTATGTGCCCCGGACCTGGCTGGCGGATGCGGCTTTCAAAGGGGATGCCATCTGGCGCCTGATTCCGGTCCGCTTCAGCGGGACAGCCATTTATTCCATCAATGACGATGAGGATTAAGAACAGTCATCACGGTAAATGCCCTTTCTGAACCCTGAACCCCAAGTCCTTTAAAACACTATGGAAAAATCAGAACCCATTGCCCTGAAAATTTCCCTGCGGGATGTGCTGTTTATTGTTTTCTCCAAAATCCATGTGCTCATCGGCGTATTCTGCACCATTGTCATTCTCACGGTCGGCTATGCCCTTCTTGCCAGACCTGTGTATGAGGTAAGCGCGGATGTGCTGCTCAAACCCTTTATTGATTCCCGTCAGCAGATTTATTCAGACAACCGCTTTGCCGTGGCCCCGGTATCCCAAGAGGATGTGAACACGGAAATCAAAATTCTCACCTCCAGGGAACTGGTGCTGGATGTGGCGGAAAAACTGGGCATGGGAAAAAAAGAGGGGCCTGAAAAACACAGGAGCCTGCCGGTGCGATGGGGCATTTCCTTCAATTCCTCTCCGCTGGATGATGCCATCACCTATATCCGGCAGGGACTGGACATATCGCCGGTGACCATGTCCAATGTGATCCGCATATCCAAAAAAGGAGGCGATCCGCAAATGATTGCAAAAATTGTCAACACCTTTCTGGATTGCTATGTTGATCGCCATATTGAAGTGTACAAAAGCGGAAGCGGTGTGGGATTTTATGACAGACAGATTCAGCTCCATGCGCAGAAACTGGATGAAGCGGAAAAAGAACTGAAAGATTTTGAGGAAAAATGGGACATTGTGGATATTGAAAATCAGAATATTTATAATATCAAATTATTGCAGATACTGCGCGAAAGGCAGAGCGCTGTTCGCAGTGATCTCGCGGAAAAGCGGCAAAAACATCTGCACCTTGCCCAAAGCATGACAGCAGACGGGGAACTCTCTGCCATGTCCCAGGAATTCCGTGAAAACCAACTGCTTGTCCAACTGGTCAAGGCATATGTTCCCCTGCTGGTGGAAAAAGAGCGCATCATCTCCTTTTATCCGCCGGACTCACCGGAATACAATGACATTGTCCGGCAGACGGATCGGTTCCGGGATGAAATCCGCAGAGAGCAGAAAAAAATACGCCAGGGGCTGAATCTGGATCTGGCGGCTTTGGAAAAACAGCAGGAAAGCCTGGAGGAATACATACAGGAGATTGAGGCTGAATCCCGCTTTCTTGCAGACAAAAAACTTGCGCGGGAAAACCTGGCCATGAAGGTGGAGCAGTCCATGTACAATTACAAACTGTACATGAACCGGCTCGAAGAGGCCCGCATCAGCGAGCAGAGGGATTTGTCCGGCGTTGCCAACGTGTCCATTGTCAGCCGTGCGCATGTGCCTTCCATTCCTGTGTATCCCAAGAAAAAATTCATGATGGTCATTGCCGTCATTGCCGGAGCCATTGCAGGCACAGGATCGGCTTTTGCCGCGTATTATCTGGATCACACGGTGAAAAAACCCGAAGATCTGGTGCGGCTGGCCCATGCGCCGGTGCTCTCCACTTTGGAAAATATTGAACCGCGTTCCTGAAACAGGAAAGCAGCCATTGCTTATCACAAAAAAATCTTTGCATCGTCTGTATGAAATTCATCGTTCAGTCAGAATCAACCCGTCACCCAAAGATGAAAAAATGCGATGGACAATGAAAACAGAAATTCGGGCAGGGACAGCCTGAAAAACGGAACAACAAAAAAATCCTCCGGAAATCTGGGGGATTGGATGGGGCTGGAACCCGAAGACACCGCTGTTCTGCCCGATCCGGCACAACCGGATCCGCTGCCGCCGGACCGGGATTTGGCCGCGCGCATGGGACTGGAACAGGACGCGGCCCCTCTTTCCCAACATCCGGAAGATATCTCTTTCCTTTCAAAACGCAAAACCTGTCTGCTGCCCAAAGATATTCCCATCCCAAAGAATGCGCCCCGTCTGTGGATGCTGGATCCGGAACAGTACCCCCGCGCGCTGGAAAGCTTCCGCTCCCTGAAAAACAGCATCACCAGACTGGGAGAAAAAGAGGGAATGAAAGTTTTTCTTCTTACGGGTTCGGACAGAAAATGCGGAACCTCAGCCATTGCCTTCAATCTTTCCCTCATCTGTGCATGGGACATGCCGGATCGCCGCATACTTATGACTGACGCGAATCTTTCCCATCCCAGCCTGCACAAATCCTTTGGCATTTCACCGGAACCCGGATTTGCAGATTTTCTTTACGGCAAAGTCCCCATGCCGGAAATCATCCGGCAATCCTGCCTGCCCAATCTGGATCTGGTGACATTCCGGAAAAACGGCAAAAGCATTCCCTCGCCCTTCAGCCTGGGTTCCTTTTCCGAATTTCTCCAGACCGTGAAAACGCATTATGACTTCATTTTTCTTGACTCAGAACCGGTTCTTTCCTCGGGTCACACCCAGCTTGTCTCTTCCCGTGCCGACGGTGTAATCCTTGTGACTGAGGCCAGCCGCACCCGGCTGGAAGTCATCACGGAACTGAAAAACCGGCTGGAAAGCAGCGGGGCCAGACTGGCAGGGAGTTTTCTCAACCGTCGGCGCTATGTGATTCCCAAATGGATTTACAGGTATATATGAAATTCTTTCCCGACCCTGCAAAGCGATCCGTTTTTGAACTGTTTCTCATCCTCTTTGTTGCCATTGCCGTATCTGCTGTCCTGATCAAGGCCTCTGCCATGGAATCCAAATGGCTCAAGGCCGTGCTGCTGGGACTGACGGGCGTGACCGGACTGCTCATGCTCCCCCAGCGCGAAAAAATCCTTCTGTGTCTTTCAGCCTTTCTGCTTCCTTTGGAAATCAATGTCAATTTCTTTTATGAAACCGTGCATTACCGGCGTCCTGTGGAAGGTTTTGTCATCTCTGCCTTTGATATTCCCTTTTTTCTGCTCCTGCTTTTCTGGATGCTGCGTCTCCTCAATGACTACCGCATCCGCATCTGTTTTTATCCGCATGTCACCCTGCCCTTTTTCCTCATGTGGCTGCTCTGTCTGGCCGGTCTGTATCCGGCGGCTGTCTCCCTTCCCGTCAAAATTTCCGTACTCTGGCTCATGTGCAAAAGCTGGCTGGTTGTGTGGTATCTGGCAAACAATGTCAGGGATCGGGAAACCGTGTACCTGCTTGTGGGCGTGATTCTCCTGTCCGGTTTTTTTCAGGCCATGATTGGCATTGGCCAGCATCTCAAAGGCGGCCCGCTGGGGCTGGGAATGCTTGGGGAGCAGGAAGAACTGCATTCGGTGCAGGCTGACATCAGCCGGATTGGCGGAACCATCGGCCATCCCAACAAACTGGCTCTTTTTCTGGGAACCCTGCTGCAGTTGAATCTTGCCTGGTTTTTCACGCGTTTTCCCGAAAATGTCCGCCGGCTCCGCTTTCTGTATCTCCTGCCCTTTGCTCCCATGCTCGTGACACTTCTGCTGGCCTATTCCCGAGGCGGATGGATTTCCTTTCTCACAGGCGGTTCCATCAACTGTTACTGGTGCATGGTAAAACGAACCGGAAAAAAGGTGGGTTCAGCAATTCTTGTGTTCGGTTTTTTTTTCTGCTTTGCCGCGGCTGTTCTTGTGCTGTCGGAATCTGTGCGAAACCGTCTGTTTATGGATGACAAAGGTGCTGCCGAAATCCGCAAGCCCCTGCAGGAAATCGCGATCAACATCATTTCCCATCATCCTTTTCTGGGGGTGGGACTCAACAATTACACCTCTGTCATCCGCAAATATGACATCTCAGACATGGGCGCGAGTTACCATTTTCCCGCGGCCGTGCACAATGAATTTCTTCTCATCGCTGCAGAGGCCGG
Source organism: Desulfobacterales bacterium (assembly GCA_041390465.1). GTDB lineage: Bacteria > Desulfobacterota > Desulfobacteria > Desulfobacterales > Desulfococcaceae > JAABRU01. The sequence goes on from JAWKPW010000079.1 coordinate 24,383, forward strand.
TCTGCCTGTGCTCTTTCTCTTTCTTTATATCCTGGGATATGTGTTTTTTATCCTCTGGCGTATCGCGCAGACAAAGAGTGATCCGGTCATTCCCTGTCTTGCAGTGGGATTTTTCTGCTCCCTGATTGCCTGGTCTGTCCACAACCAAAAGGAATTCCAGTATGTTTTTTTTACCACCCGTTTCTGGTTCCACATTGGCATCATACTGGCAATGCAGGCTTTGGCACAAAGGCAGGAAAAGGAAAAACAGGAACAGAACTGATTGGGAGCTGTGCACCTGACACTCGCCCTGAACAGTCCCCCATGAAAAAATTCAGCAGCATCGGAAAGCGGATGTTGCAAATCTGTTGCTACTTTACAATGCTTTGTTTATATTGCATTTATGAAATTATGCCTGCAGTCTGAATGCGTTGATCACAACAATCAGAAAAGGAAAAACATGAAAAAAATGAGTCTGCAAAACCGTTTTCTGCTTCCCGCATTGACACTTCTCATTGCGGGAATGGGAGGCATTTCCACAGTTTCCTATCTCAAAGCCAAAAGCACTCTGGAAAAAGAAGCCACTGCGCAACTCAGTCAGATAGCGGAATCCACTCTGCGCTTTGTGGACAGTTGGGTGGAAAACAACAAAATATTCATAATTGATCTGGCGGACGACCCCGTCACGCATTTCCTGCTTCAGGAAATTGATGAGGGAAATGTGCTTTTATCCAATATAAATCAGCGCCTGGCCCGCCTGAAATCCCGTCATGTATATCTTGAAGATATCAATATTGTCAATTTGTCAGGGGATATTCTCGCTTCTTCAGACGAAAAGGTCATCGGCAGAATCAACATCGGTGATCGTTCCTATTTCCAACTGGCAATGAAGGGGGAAACGAATATTTCACAGGTTCTCATAAGCCGCAAGACCGAAGCGCCGATATTTGTTCTGGCCACTCCGGTAAAAGCCGGTGAGCAGATCATTGGGGTGGTGTTTGCGGTGGTGGATATTTCCGCTTTCACCACCCGTTTTATAGACAATATCAAAGTTGCCAAAACCGGTTATGCCTATGTCTGCGACAAAGAGGGAAATGTCGTTGCCCATCCGGACCGTTCTGTATTTATGAAGACAAAATTGACAGATTTTGAATTCGGCAGGGAAATCATGGAAAAAAACAGCGGCATTGTTTCCTATGAATGGGAAGGCAAAGACAAACTTGCAGCTTTCCGCACCAGCCGGATATGCGGATGGATTATTGTGGTGGGAGCCAATTGTGATGAACTGCTGGAAGGGGCCCATGAACTGCGCAATTGGAACGCGGTCATAACAGTTGCGCTGCTCATAATCGCGGTCTGCGTGACGCTGCTTACGGTAAAATCCGTTGTGAAACCTGTCACCGGCTTCATCAATGCGCTCAGTGAGGCAGCAGAACAGGTCAGTGCCGGATCAGTTCAGGTTTCCCATGCCGGCAGCCATCTGGCGGAAAATGCCTCCCGGCAGGCCGCTGCCATTGAAGAGTGCGCATCCTCGCTGGAGGAAACAGCATCCATGACCCGGAACAACGCTGAACACACGGGCCAGGCCAGAAGCATGATGGGTGAGTCAGACCGGGTGTCGGAACAGGTCAGCCGGCACATGTCCCGCATGGTGCAGGCCATCGGCACGATCACACAATACAGTGAGGATACGGGAAAAATCATCAAAAACATTGATGAAATCGCATTT
>JAWKPW010000080.1:0-25802 GCA_041390465.1 Desulfobacterales bacterium
TGCGGGAGCATCTGACAAAATACATTGTCATGAAAGTCTGCGGCAATATTCTTATCCCCATGTTTCATCTGCGTTCCGGTTTCAGTGCGGAAGAAATCAGCGAAATTGTGCGAAGTATCGGTATCGCCCGCGTCCCGGCCGGAACCCTTATTCTGTCTCAGGAAGATACGGAAAACCGGAATCTGTATATCATCCGAAGCGGTCAGGCGCGGATTGTGTTCCGGGAAGGAAAAAAGGAATATCCGCTCCGGATGCCCGGGCCGGGCGATATGTTCGGTGAAAAGGCATGTCTTACGGATTCCCCGCAGCCTGCGGATGTCCTTGCCGTAAAGGATTTGCTTGTGCTGGTGATTCCCCGGCAGACGGTCCGCATGATTGCAGAGCGGAATTCTTCCATCCGCACAGTGATGGAAAAGCGGATCAGACTGCTGGATGCGGATACAGACCGCTGTCTTGCTTTGGCCCAGAAACAGAATCCTGTTTTTGACATCCGCTCTGAAAAAAAAGCGGGGCAGCGCATACTCCGCAGATTTCCGCTGGTGAGACAGTCGGAATCAACTGACTGCGGAGCCGCGTGTCTGGCCATGATTTTCAAGTGGTTCCATGTTCCGGTATCCACCATCCGGCTTATTGAGATGACAAAGGTTTCCGCTGAAGGCGCGACGCTGGAAAGTCTGACACGGGCAGGGGAATCCTTCGGTTTTGCCGCACGGGGCATCAGAAGCAATTACAAAAGCCTGACGGGAAGCGAACTTCCCCTGATCGCGCACTGGAAAGGCTGCCATTATCTGGTTGTATACGGAATATCCAACTCCCATGTATGGGCAGCGGATCCTGCCAAAGGCTTTGAAAAAATATCCCGCTCTGAATTTGAGCGCAGTTGGACCGGACACTGTGCTGTGTTCTCCCGTCCGGAACAGTCCGGACACGCGGCTGCCAGTCGATCTCCCTGGCAGCGTTTTCTCAATTATCTGATCCCATACAAAAAGAATCTGATCGACATTCTTTTTGCTGCATTTATCATCCAAGCACTTGGGCTGGTTTCCCCTGTGATTATCCAGAACATTCTGGATCGCGTGCTGGTGCATTACAGCTTTGATCTTCTCAACATCATGATCACAGGTCTGGCCATTGCCATGTTTTTCCGGCTGATTACCGGATTTGCCAGCACCTATCTGATGAATTTCATGATCCGCAGACTTGATTTCGACATGATGTCAAATTTTTTACAGACATGTCCTGTCCCTGCCTATGACATTTTTTGCCAAACGCAAACCGGCGATATTATTGCCCGGTTCAATGAAAACAGCACCATCCGCCGATTTATGACCGAAGGCAGCATCAGTACTGTGCTGAATGCGTTCATGGTCTTTACCTATTTCATTGTCATGTTTCTTTACAACGCAAAACTGACACTGCTGCTGATGGCTTTTCTGCCCCCTGTCATTTTCCTGACCCTGGTGGCGATTCCCAAATACAGGGATTATGCCCGGCGTATCTTTTTCGCGGGTGCCGATGCCCAGTCTCTTCTGGTGGAAACATTGGGCAGCGCGGAAATTGTCAAAGGAATGGGAACCGAACATGCCATGCGCCTGAAATGGGAGAAAAAATATGCGGATACCCTCAATATCCGGTATCAGGCGTCCATATTTTCCGCACTGATTGGAATGTTCAGCAGCGCACTGCAGGCAGCCACGCATCTGACCCTGCTGTGGGTGGGAACCCGGATGGTGCTCAGTCAGGAACTGACCATCGGTCAGCTTATGGCTTTCAACGCGCTGATTGGCAGCGTCATGGCTCCCCTGATGGGACTGGTGGGCATATGGAATGAGTTTCAGCAGACAATGGTTTCCATGGAGCGGCTGGGCGATCTGCTGGAACTGGAACCTGAACAGAAAAGCAAAGAAAATGCATCCCGCATACTTCTTCCCCAACTGAGGGGAGACATCCGTCTTGAAAATGTTTTTTTCCGCTATGGAGGAAAAGAGCAGCCTTATACACTGAAAAATATCAGTCTGAGCATTCCCGCAGGTTCAACAGTTGCGGTTGTGGGGGCCAGCGGTTCCGGAAAGACAACCCTGGCCCGTCTTCTGACCGGTTTTTACAAACCGGATGAAGGCAGAATTTTTGTGGATGAATATGATCTGAATCTTCTGGATATGGCCTGTTACCGTGGCTGCATCGGTTATGTCATGCAGGACAATGCGCTCTTTTCCGGAACGGTTTCTGAAAATATTGCACTCGGAGATGCGGAACCGGATATGCGGAAGGTGCATGAATCTGCCCGTCTTGCAGATGCTGACGGCTTTATCCGGAATCTCCCGGCCGGATATGAGCAGGTGGTGGGAGAACGCGGCATGGGACTGTCCGGCGGTCAGATTCAGCGCATCTGCATTGCCAGAGCACTTTACCGCGATCCGGTTCTCCTCATTCTGGATGAGGCCACCTCCTCACTGGACAGTGCCTCCGAACAGCGCATCCGCGACAATATGCAAAAAATACGGAAAGGACGGACAGCCCTGGTTATCGCACACCGCCTCAGCACAGTAAGGGATGCGGACAAAATTGTGGTTCTCTATGAGGGCAGCATTGCGGAAGAAGGAACCCATGAGGAACTGCTCCGGCGCAGGGGAATGTATTATCAACTGATCCATCAGCAGGATTCCCTGTCAGAACTTGCGGCATAACCAACTGATGTTATACCGATTCCCCATTGAGAACATACAGACTTTCAGATAATATTTTTAGGTAGGCTGGGGTGAATGCAGTGAACCCCAACGCTTTGAATTTGTTGGGGTTCGTTCCTCACCCCCAACCTGCGCAGAACCCCCAAATTATTATCTTAAACAACTATACTTATACCGAGCAAATCAATGGCGATTCGGTATTACACATGACCGTCATACCGGTGAAAGCCCGCACATACTGAAAATGCTTGATTCCGGCTTACGCCTGGAATAACGGAAAAACGGAATAACCGCCCGATTTTCAGAAGGTTTGCGTAACATCAGTAAATAAGAAGAAGGGGCTACTGTTCCATGTTCCTTCAGAACCTCAGTGATACGGCAGGCTCTGCCTTTTTGAAAAAAGATTTCGGTTTTGCCCCATCCTATGCACGGATTCTGGAAAAAACAGAAATTATCCGTTCCGGTCTGCGCTGGTCTTCGGAACTTGATTCCTCCGGTATCCGGAAAATTCTCCTGCAGGTCAGTGAACTGCGCGACGATATTCTGCGTCTGTCCCGCAATGATCGCTATGCGGAAAGTTTTTTCAATGAAACAATCGGTTCATACAGGGAAAAGGATTTTTCCGGAAAACCGCTTTCCCAGCGGAAACAGGCTTTGCTGGAAAGGAATTTCTTTTTTGAGGGAATCTTCGGGGAAAACCCTGCTTTGCTGGAATGTCTTGAAATTGCGGAAAAGGCTGCCCGAACCCAACTGCCTGTGCTGATTGAGGGGGAAAGTGGCACCGGAAAAGAATTGCTGGCAAAGATGATTCATGCAAACAGTGATCGTTCACAGGGGCCGTATCTTTCCGTAAACTGCGGAGCCATTGCCCCGAATCTGCTGGAGTCCGAGCTTTTCGGGCATGTGAAAGGGGCCTTTACCGGTTCTGTGAAAGACCGCAAAGGCAAATTTGAAAGCGCGGAAAACGGTACCATTTTTCTGGATGAAATCGGAGAACTTCCGGCAGAAAGCCAGGTCAAGCTGCTGCGGGTGCTGGAAAACGGAGATATTCAGCGGGTGGGATCGGATGAGGTGATCACGGTCAATACGCGTATTGTTGCCGCCACCAACCGTCATCTGCATGAAATGGTCGGCAAAGGGCTTTTCCGGGAAGACCTTTATTACCGTTTGAGTGTCATCAGTCTTACGGTTCCGCCCCTGCGGAATCGGAGAGATGAGATTCCCCTGCTTATTGATTATTTCTGCGCAGAAGCTGCGGAAAGCATGAACAGATCACGTGTAAAGCTGTCCCCGCGTCTGCATCATTTTCTGCTCTCCCATTCCTACAAGGGAAATATCCGGGAACTCCGCAATATTATCTACCGTATCACCTGTCTGGCCGGTGATACAGCGGACATAAAAGATCTGCCGGAGATGATAAGACCCGGTACAGAAGAAACAGAGCAGGAATCCGGAAAGAATAATCTTTTATGCCTGGAAGATGTGAGAAAAAAGGCAGGCAACGCAGCAGAAATTCAGTTATTGGAAGATCATCTCCGGGAACTGCGGGGGAATGTGACAGCACTGGCGAAACGACTGGGAATGAACCGCTCTTATGTGCAGACTTTGCTGAGAAAGCATGGGATAAGAGCAGCAGCATTTAAACAGAAGAATACGCACGCTGGAAAATAAATCTCTGTTTCAGACAGTATGGTGGGCAAAAGCGGAGCGTTGCCCACCATACCGGACTATGCACAGCTACAGAATTTGAAAGACCGTTTACGGACATCCGACAGCACAGAAATCACAGCGAAATTCCTGCTGAAATCTTTTGTAAAACACCTGATACCACTCTTTTGTCCATATCTGTCTAAGTCTGTTATCATCATCCAGCACAGTGCCAACACAGCAGCACTGTCCGTCAAATGTGGCAATATGCTGCTCCGCCATGAGGAGTGGTTCCCCTATTCTATTACATTTACTCATGTCAAGACAGCAGCAGTCAACCCCGCCTGCAATATTCATCAGCGCTCTTTTGTCAAGATCCGCGCTGAATTCCAGTTCTCTTACCATAAGATTTGCCATAATGTGTTCCTCCTTTCCGTTTTCCTTAATGCGAATTTGTCATTTTTCGTACAGAGTTCCTTTGTGATTGTAAAAGTATAAAGCATTATCCGTGCCAGATTGGAGACAGCAAGGTGTTTTTCTGCTTAACAGCTTGAAAACAATAAAATATAATTTGAAAATACAACTGTCGGAAAGAATGGGATACACAGAATCTGTTTGGTGACAGATGACAATGGCAGATGGCAGTGTTGGTTTGCAGCCAACAGTTTTGTTTGGCATTCAAAGAAAATACATCTTGCTGTTTTGCACACAAACCGGGTTTTTTGAAAAAACCCGGTTTGTGAAAAAATGATTCTGCCCTGTGCCTATTTCTTCCGCTTTGCCATTTCCTCAGCCCGCAGATCCTTTCGCAGAATTTTTCCCACATTGCTTTTGGGCAGTTCCTCCCGGAATTCAATTTCCGAGGGCAGTTTGTAGGTGGCCAGTCTTTTTTTGCAGTGGTCCATCAGTTCCTCTGCTGTGGCTTTCTCACCCTGTTTCAGAACCACAAAAACCTTGACAGCCTCGCCCCGGTGCGGATGGGGAATACCGATGGAGCAGGCTTCCTGCACTTTGGGATGCTCGTAAAAAACTTCTTCAATATCACGCGGGTACACATTGTAGCCGCCGCAGATGATCAGATCCTTTTTCCGATCCACAATATAGAAATAGCCTTCCTCATCCATTTTGGCAATGTCGCCTGTATGCAGCCAGCCGTCTGGGGTCAGCACTGCGTCTGTTTCACCGGGCATGTTGCGGTAACCCTTCATGACCTGTGGGCCGCGAATCAGCAGTTCGCCCTCCTGCCCCACAGGCATGTCTGTCTCCCCGTCCTCCAGACTGACAATCCGGCATTCCGTGTCCGGAATGGGCAGACCAATGCTGCCGATTTTCCGCTTTTCTTTGTTGAAGGGATTGACATGGGTGACAGGCGTGGTTTCTGTCAGGCCGTATCCTTCCACAATCACTGCACCGGTTTTATCCTCAAAATCCCGGATGACCTCTATGGGCAGGGGCGCACTTCCGGAAAAGCAGCCCTTGATGGAGCTGATGTCGGTTTTCTGAATGTCCGGATGGTTGATCAGACCGATATACATGGTGGGAACCAGAGGCGCGAAAGTGGGTTTGAATTTGGAAATGGCTTCCAGCAGAGGATCGGGCTGGGGCTTGGGAATCAGGACATTGCTCCATCCCATGAAAATGGACAGATTCATGGCTGTGGAAAGTCCGAACACATGGAAAAAGGGCAAAGCACCCAGCAAAATCTCGCCGCCTGTGCCAAAGGTGGGAAACCAGCCCGCAATCTGCTGCACCTGTTTGCTCAGATTGGCATGAGTAAGCATCACACCTTTGGAAACACCGGTCGTGCCGCCGGTATACTGATACATGGCCACGTCTTCAAAGGAAAGGTCTGTTTTTGGCGGATTGGGCGGATATTTGGCAATCACTTCCTTCCATTTGTATACATTTTCCGCAGGTTTTACATCCGCGAGCATCTTTTTCTTTTTTCCCACAAAAGGAAAAAGCAGATTTTTGGGAAAGGGCAGATAATCGCCGATGGAGGTGTAAACGATCTGCTGAACTTTGGTCCTGGGTCGAAGATCAATCATGCGGTTTCCCAGAAGATCGAGTGTGACAAGCACTTTTGAGGCAGAATCATTGAACTGGTGTTCCAGTTCCCTGTCCGAATACAGGGGATTGTTCATGACCGCAACCCCGCCGATTTTCATAATCGCGTAATAGGCGGCCACACAGGGAATCAGGTTGGGCAGGAGAATTGCGACACTGTCGCCTTTGCGCACACCAAAATCATGCAGACAGGTCGCAAAGCGGCAGACCATATCCTGAAGGCCCCGGTATGTGAGCTTGTATCCCTGAAAAATCAGGGCAGGCGTATCCGGATACTTCTGCGCGGATCTTTCCAGAAAATCCGGAAGACAGGTCGGTTCATAATTCAGGCTGGGCTGAACATGTTTTTCATAATGTGCCAGCCAGGGTCTGTCCTGATAGGTGATTTTGTCCATGTGATGAAAACTCCTTGTATTAATATAATTATATATAAATCAGCAGATGGAATCCGCTCCATCCCGCGCGGAAATTCGCGATGGAACAGAGTCCCGGAAAAGTGTTCCGCTATGCTGACAAAATCCGATTTTCCGGATTTATCCATAAAACACTTGACAGGAAAAGCCGGTACGGTATATGAGAATATATGATTGAGCGCTCATTCAGATGACGGGTCGCCCCGGCATCCTTTTTTTGTGTATATGTTTTTATAGTAAGGATGCAGCAGATACACAAGCATTTCTTTCAATTCCTGCCCGGAAAGAGAGATGTGGAAAATTCACAGAGGCAGAGGATGAATAAAGTTTCAGTGCAAAAACAGGATTAATTTTTTGAAAAAAATAATTTAAAAACAGATAGTTAATATAAAAAATTCCAAAATTTCAGGTTAATAATAAATGAATGAATATTCATTTATTATTTTCCGAATGTCAATCTTTTTTTTCAGAATCCAAAAAAAATCTGCGGATGGCAGGAAAATGGGGTTGAAAAAATTTCAGATGCGTGTTATAAGAATATGTTTAATACGTTATTATACCGCAGAACTGCTGGATTTGCACGCAACAATTTCTGCTTGTCCCAATGTCAGAGGAAGCTGTGAAAAAAAAATTTTTTTTCTTGACAGGGAGAAAAAGTCTGTGTAGAGAAATGAATGAACATTCATTCATTTTCATTTTTAACATATAACCCAAATGAAAGGAGATGGAAAGTAAAAAATGGAACCTGCTTTGATCGCTCCGGCCAAGGCTTCGATTCTTGGCATTCCAACGGTGATTTTTTCCGTTCTGATTCCGGTGATCGGGGTGGCGCTGTTCACCTATATTATGGCAAAAAGGGTGGCGCCCCTGGTGTTTGCAAATCCGGATTTCCGCTTCAACCGGGTGCGGGAACGGGCAATGGCCCTGCTGAAATACTGGCTGGCCCAGTGGAAACAGCCCAGATACCGGACAGCCGGCATTGTGCACATCATGCTCTTTGCCGGATTTCTTATTCTGTCACTGCGATCCACCTCGCTGGTCATCATCGGGATTTCCCAGGATTTTGTTCTGCCCGGACTTGGCGGAACCCTGGGGCATATTTACAGTGTCCTGAAAGACTATGCCGCCACCATGGTGCTGGTGGCCTGTGTGATTGCAGCCTACAGAAGAGGAATTGTGAAACCCAAACGCTATGCCGTGCCGGAAAAATACGGCAAGGATCACACGGCTGAGGCTCTTTTTGTGCTGGCCATGATCACCGGTCTGATGCTTTCCGAAAGCCTGTTTGAGGCCAGTCTGGCGGCCGCGGCTGTGCAGAAGGGTGTTCATGCGGAATTTCTGGCGCCCTTCAGTCTGGCATGGATTTTCAAAATGCTTCTGTCTGTGGCCTCTCTGAAAGCGCTTCAGGTGATTCATGTGGCGGCCTATTATGTTCATGATCTTATCTTCTTCTCCTTTCTCTGCTTCCTGCCATTGGGCAAGCATTTCCATGTCATCACCTCCATTTTCAATGTCTGGTTCATGAAACTGGACAAGGGAACCGTCAAACCTGTGAAATGGGGTGTGGAGGATGAAAAACTGGATACCCTGGAATCCTTTGGGGTGAAAAAATTCGAGGATTTCACCTGGAAGCACATGCTGGATTTCTATTCCTGCGCAGACTGCGGCCGCTGCTCAGATCAATGTCCGGCCAACGCGGTGGGCCGTCCCCTGTCTCCGCGCTTTATCACCATCAAAGCCAGAGATTATGCGTTCAGCCATTATCCCCTGAAGGGAAATTTCAAAGAATCCGAACCCCTGATTGGCGGAATTTACGAAGAGGATGAAATCTGGTCCTGCACCACCTGCGGCGCATGCGAGGAGGAATGTCCGATCACCATTGAATACATTGACAAAATGGTGGATATGCGCCGGGGCATGGTGGAAGAGGGAAGAGTTCCCCAGTCTCTGCAGAAACCCCTGAGCGCGATTGAAAAACGCGGCAATCCCTGGGGCAAGATGGAAAAGAAACGGGCTGACTGGGCCAATGACAAGGAATTCAAGGCTGAATGCCCGGTCAAACTGGTGGAAAAGGGCGAAACAGCCGAAACCCTGTTCTTTGTGGACAGCATTTCCTCCTATGATGACCGGATTCAGGGAATCACCAAATCTGCTGCCAAAGTGCTGAAAGCAGCAGGCACGGATTTTGCTGTGCTGGGCAAACTGGAAAAAGACAGCGGGCACGAAGTCCGGCGTTTCGGTGAGGAAATGCTCTTCCAGACCCTGAAAGAGGAAAATACGGAAAACATCAGAGAGTCCGGGGCAAAACGCATTGTCACGGCTGATCCCCATGCCTACAATGCCCTGAAAAAGGACTACAAGGGGCTGCCGCCGGTTTACCATATCAGCGAGTACATTGCTGATGCCGTGAAATCCGGAAAAATCCGCCTGAAAAACGGGGATGGAACCAAGATTTACACCTATCATGATCCCTGCTATCTGGGACGTCACAACGGCATGTATGACATTCCCAGAGATGTGCTGGACGCGATTCCGGGCATGAAACGGGTGGAAATGACCAAATCACGGGATCGATCCTTCTGCTGCGGAGGAGGAGGTCTGATGCTTTTCTATGAACCGGTGGAAGAACAGCGCATGGGCCAGCTCCGGGTGGAAATGGCAAAAGAGGCCGGAGCCAATGTGATTGTCACAGCCTGCCCCTTCTGCATGGTGAACATGGAAGACGCAATCAAAACCAGCGGACTGGAAGGGCAGATGGAGGCCATTGATCTGGCGGAGCTCATTGAAAGACATCTTCAGTGAACAGTCATCAGTTATCAGAAAACAGTGAACAGACAATTTTAAACAACAAATTAAACGGTGAACAGTGAATAATAAGCGGTGAACAGAAAACATAAACGGTTGTCAGTGAACAGATGGCATAACTGTCTGCTGACAACTGTTTACTGGCAACTGGTCACTGATAACTGTTCACTGAAAAATGAGGAGGAATTTCATGGAGATTCTGGTATGCGTAAAGAGGGTTCCCGATACCTCTGAAAATGAAATCGAGGTCAGCAGCAGCGGCTCGGATATCGAAAGAGATGATCTGGTCTATTCGGTCAATGAGTGGGACAACTACGCTGTGGAAGAGGCCATTCAGATTCGTGACAAAGTGGGCGGAACCGTCACGGTTGTAACCGTGGGCGATGACGAGTCCGAAGAGGTTCTGAGACGGGAAATGGCCATGGGCGCGGACAAAGGCATTCTGCTGTCTGATGACGCGTTTGAAGGCTCTGACGGCAAAGGCATTGCCGCGATTCTGAAGGCCGAGATTGAAAAAGGCAAATACGATCTGATTCTCACGGGCGCACAGGCCGATGACGGTGCAGGCCAGGTGGGCGGTATGCTTGCTGCCATGCTGGATCTGCCCTATGCCTCCCTTGTGAACAAAATCGAAGTCAGCGGTGACAAACTGAAAGTGGGCCGTGAAATTGAGGGCGGCAACCAGGAAATGAATGAAATCGAAATGCCCTGCGTGCTTTCCATTCAGACCGGTATCAACGAACCCCGTTACGTGGGCATTCGCGGCATCCGCAAAGTGGCTTCCATAGACATTCCGGTTCATGGAGCGGGCGATCTGGGCGTCAGCGGTGTGGGAGAAGCAGCCGCAAAAGTCAAACGCGTTGATTATTTTGTGCCTGACATGGGCGAAGGTGCGGAAATTCTGGAAGGCAGCACCGATGAAATCATCGCAAAACTGATTGAAATGCTCAAAGCCAAAGGAGGGCTGAAATAATGGCTCAGATATTTGCATATATTGTCCATAAAAACGGAACGGTGGATGATTCTGCCAAAGAACTGGCCCTTGCCGCAAAAAAGATTGATGCATCTGCCGCTGTGACAGCCATTGTCACCGGTTCCGGCACTGATGCGATCTGCACGCAGGCTGCGGCCATGTACAAAGAAGTTTGGAAGATTGACAATGCCGCGCTTGCCTATCCCAATGCCGAGGCTGTGCGCAAAGCCCTGGTGAGCATTGTGCCCAAAGGCTCTGTGATTCTCATTCCCCACAACACATTCGGCATGGATCTGGGCCCCGGACTTTCCGTGAAAATGGATGCGGCCTACGCGGCTGATGTGACAGGAATTGAAGGCGCAGAAGGCAGCACCCTGAAAGTGGTTCGTCAGGAATACAGCGGCATGGTCAGCACCCATGTCAGTGTGGACATTTCCGGCGGCGCTGTGATTACGCTGCGGGGCGGTGCCTTTCAGTCTGAGGAAGCCCTTCCCGCCGCAGGCGGAGCAGTGGCGGACAAATCCGGCAGTGCAGGCGATCTGAGCAGCAGACGGCGCTTCCTGGAAGTGGTGGAAGCCGAAGTCGGCGATGTGGACATCACCAAATCCGAAGTGCTGGTTTCTGTGGGACGCGGCATTGGCGAACAGGACAATCTGGAAATCGTTCACGATCTGGCAAAGGCTATGGGCGCGGATGTTTCCTGCTCCCGTCCCATCGTGGATGCCAAATGGCTGGAAAAAGCCCGTCAGGTGGGAACTTCCGGTCAGACCGTCAGCCCCAAGGTCTATATGGCCTGCGGCATCAGCGGCTCCTTCCAGCACATGGGCGGCATCAAGGGATCTCCCTTTATCGTGGCCATCAACAAGAATCCCAAGGCCCCGATTTTCCAGCTTGCGGATGTGGGTGTTGTGACAGACATGCTGGAGTTCCTGCCTGCTATGACTGAAGCTCTGGAAGGATGATCATAAGCGGATAATTTTTCTCTGAAATCCTGCAGTTCACAGCCGGCTGTTCCTCTGCGGCGCAGTCGGCTTTTTTGTTTCCGGCACTCATTTTGAGATGTTTTTCTCTTGATTCCGGGTCAATCCGTGTGCAATACCGATTCCCCATTGAAAAGATACTTGTAAGCAGGAAAAAAAGAGGTTTCCGTGTGTTCAAAAAACCGGAAGTCTGTGCTATGTTTCCCCGCAGAAATTCTCCAGCGGTCTGAAATAATTTTTGTAGGTGGAGATGGCATTTCCGGACACAATGATGTCCTGCCGGTTTTCTCCGCTGTCCATCCATCTTCCGCCTGTCACGCGGCAGTCATCGGTCAGCCGGTTTTCAATTCTCTCTGTGCGAACTTTGCCATCTCCCTCACAAGAGCCTTCCCACAGCAGCAGGGGAGCGCAATCCTCTTTTTCCGAAACGGCTGTCAGAAGCAGTCTCCGGGAAGTCCCCATCAGCCAGAGCGTCCTGTTTTTGAGATGGGGCAGCATCTCTTTTCCGTTTCCGGAAAATCCGATGCGGATATTTTTATAGACAAAGCAGGGCGATTCTTCGGCATCCAGACAGGAAAGCAGGCCAAGCGAGACGCGGGGAGCGATCTTTTTTTCCGGGGATTCGGTCGCCAGTTTTTCAGTCAGAAAATCAGCGGTCATTTTGTCCAGTTGCTTTTTCAGGGATTTCAGATCACTGTAGCGGAAATACTGGGCGGCTTCCGCAATCAGTTCATCCCCGCGCAACGCATGGGGATAAACCTTTGCACCGATTTCCATCAGATCATCAAAATAGTCCCCAAGCAGTCTGTCTGCGGGTTCCATGTCCGGATAATCAAAGATCATGGGCGGTTCCTGCGTGAGTTCCTGCATTGTCTTTCTTCTGCTTTCCTCATCAAGCAGGGGAATCATGCGGGTCTGGGACAAAATCACAGACAGTTCATCCGGATGCGGCCCTTTGACTTCCATGACAAAACCTGCCAGGGATCGGAGGGCATCTTCGGCTTTTTCTGCTGCGGGTCTGTCATCAGATTTTTTGGATTCCACCAGCATCCGGCATCCCAGCCGTTCTTCTGTCTCTTTTCTCCATTCTTCCAGATCCGCTGCTTTTGCGCGCACAAATTTTTCAAAAAAGCGCTCCAGCCGCCGGGCAATGATCTGACATTCTCCGGCAGAAAGAAAATTTCTGGCCGGAAATCTGTCCGGTGATGCGGTTTTGCGGCCTGCAAGACAGCGGTAGAGAAAGATGCGGTCATATTCATTTCGCAGACGGAGCTGACCGATTTCATTGAGTCCGCTTGACAGGGCTTCGGGTGACAGGGGAAAACATTTCATCAGTTCGCTGAGTTCTGCCCCGTAAATCCAGTTGACCTCCCGATGCCGGAATTTTCCCCCGAATATGCCGGCTGCCTCATTGCCGATGATAAACACCACTTCATACAGCAGTTTCAGGGCATAACGGTTGGCCAGCCAGGAAGAGAGTTTTTTGCTTCCCCCCTTTGCCAGTTCCCCCAAAGCCCAGCTTACGCCCAGCGTCACGGGATTGCTGCCCAGGGCAAAACGTCCCAGATAATACACGGGCCGAAAATAGGTCCAGTAAGGATCAATGCTTTTGTACATGCCATAGGCTTTGACTCCGGCCTGCACGGTTTCATATATTTTTTTCAGGTTGTAGGTTTTGATATCCAGCGGCAGTTGCTCCAGCAGGACCAGAATCTGCAGGGCAATGCGGTTCGCGGAACGCAGAAGCTGCTCCACACTGGTTTCCAGCAGAGGATTCTCGGATTCCGGATGATAGATGCGGGCCACAGAGGTGATCAGATCCGAGATATCGGTCATGAGAAGTTCTTTCTGAAATCTGCCGGCATCCTGATACCTGTTGTTTTTTATTTTTTCAAAAACACGGTCGGTTCTTTCTTTCAGCAGTTCCAGGACAGCCTGATCCTGTTTGCTGAATTCTCCGGGACGGATGTCAGTGTCCGGGGATTCTCCGTCAATGCCGGCGGGAAATTCCATCCATTCATGAAAGGTCATGAGTTTCTGGGAAATCGCGGCTTCTTTTTTCTGTATCAGCAGAAGACGCCTTTCCCCTTCCTGCTCAAATTCCTTCCGGATTTTTTCAAAATTTTCTTTTTCCTGCTGAAAAAACTGTTTTTCCTGCTCCCATTGTGCTTTCTGCTGTTCCAGTTCATGCTCCGCAGCACTCATTCTTCTGCGGAAAAGAAACACAGCGGAAAGGGAGAGAATACCGGACAGATACAGCAGCCACTGCAGGCCGCCCAGGTCTGCGGATGCGGCAAAAGCCGCAGCCCAGACCAGCAGCGCGCTCAGAATCACACAGATCAGGGGAAAAATATGCCAGCGTACAGGGTTCATTTGCAAAATCTGCTTATTGAGAGGTCAGAAATATGACAATCGCCAAAGAACGCAGGATGCAACATTTTAATAATAATATCGGCAGTGGGGCAAAGCGGCGGACAATGTCATCCCTTTCGGGATTCTGATTTGTTTTTTGAATTTTTTCTGTAATAATATCAATCCTTGCGGATTTTTTTCCGCCCCGGTGTCAGCCATGATCAGCAGATTTGACCCACTGTCAGAATATCAAATCCGTTTCCTTGATGCGCCCTTCCTTTGAGGGAGGGGCAGGGGGATGGAAATTTTGACAACATTCCGGTTTAACTCGCATAAATGATGTTCAGGGGCAGCGGGGGATACTGCCACACACCGGGGATGGGAAGAATCTGCTGGGTGTCCACGCTCAGCCAGTTCAAATCCGGTTTCAATTCTCTCAGTTTTCCATCCTCGGGCGGTCTTGCATGGACCGTATGGGAATAGGTGACCTGAAAGATGCAGACACATTCCCTGTTATCCCTTGCGATCCCATAGTTTTTCCGGAAACTCCGAATGCTGAGATGATGATTTTCCGCAATCTGCCGGATTTCCTCATCACTGAATTTCATCAGCACCAGCCGGGAAACCCCTCTTTCGGAAAAGCGGAGCAATGCCCGTGTTTCACTGCTGCCCACATATACGGTGGAAATGCAGGGAATCCGGCGCAGATACTGGGCTGCCACGCACGCGGCTGTGCGCCTGCCGCCAATCATGGCCGGAAGGCCGTAATATTCAAAAAATTTTTTCTGAACATCCTCCGCGTATTTGTCCCCTTTTTCATACAGGTCTTTGGAAATATAGCGGAGTTTTCTGGCCAGGTCTTCTGCCGCATCCGCAATGGGCCAGTCAATGCGCACATGAAAATGGGAAAGACAGTAGCGATCCCGGCTTCCGGATGCGGAATCCCTTTGGATCAGCAGAGCGTAATCCACTGGCAGAAGTGTTTTGAGAAATTCAGAAAACCGGGCTGATTCGAGATATTTGTGATACCTTTCCATATCATTGGAAAGGGACAGTGCCCGGGAGCGCAGAAGATTTTTTTTGCTGGTTCTGTTCACATCAAAAAAACGGATGTATTTTTTGTGGGCACCCGGGATGCTGTCTTCCACAAAGATCACCAGAAACGCGTTCTGGGTTTCATATTCCAGATCCGGAAGAATGGCACGGGGTTTGAGTTCCCGTTTTTCCACAAAAGGGTAGGGAATGTCTTTTTCCATAAAATTCTGATAGGAATCTGTGAGGGAATACTGAATCAGAAACTGATCCAACTGATCCCGCAGCAGTTCATAATAGGATCGTCTGATCCGGTTGATCTGACTCAGTTCTTCCCTGAAATTCCAGAACACGTTTTCCCTTCCTGATCTTATAAGGCTTCTTCCAGAGCCTTTACGGCCGGAAGAGTTTTTCCCTCCAGCAGTGCGAGAAATGCGCCGCCGCCTGTGGATATGTATGAAATTCTGTCTTTTTCCCCTGCCATGTGAACAGCCGCATCCGTATCTCCTCCGCCCGCAATGGTCAGGGCATGGGAACAGGCAAGGGTTTCCACCATAGCCAGCGTTCCCCGGCTGAATGCGTCAATTTCAAATGCGCCCACCGGCCCGTTCCAGACAATGGTTTTGGCATCCTGCAGCACTTCCCGGTACAACTGCACTGTGGCAGGCCCGATATCAACGGCCATCCAGTCCCGCGGTATCAGATCCGCGGGAACCGTTTTCACCACCGCATCCGGCGCAAATCTGTCTGCGGCCACCACATCCACCGGCAGATAAAACGGTATGCCTTTTTCACGGGCCTTTTCCATGACTGCACCGGCTGCCTCTGCCAAATCCTCTTCCAGTCTGGATTTGCCCATATCACAGCCTTTGCATTTCAGAAAGGTGTTGGCCATCGCGCCGCCGATGAGAATTCTGTCCATATGTTCCAGCATATTTTCCAGTGCCTTGAGCTTGCCCGACACTTTGGCTCCGCCCACAATCGCGGCCAAAGGACGCCGGGGATCAGACATGGCTTTGCGAAAATAATCCAGTTCCTTTTTCAGCAGAAGTCCTGCCACCGCGACAGGAGCAAATTTCACAATGGCACCAACCGAGGCATTGACCCTGTGGCATACGGCAAAGGCATCATTGACATACACATCGCAAAGTCCGGCCAGTTCTTTGGCAAATCTCTCCTCATTTTTTTCCTCTTCACTGTGATACCGCAGGTTTTCCAGCATCAGCACATTGCCGGGTCTGAGTTCCTCGGCAAGTTTCCGGACTTCCGGGCCAATGCAGTCTGAGGCGGTTTTCACCTCTTTTCCCAGCAGTTCTCCCAGACGGCGGGCTGCCGGAGCCATGCTGAATTCGGGAACCGCTTTTCCTTTGGGTCTGCCCAGATGGGAAGCCACAATCACCTTTGCCCCCTGATCCAGAGCATGGCGAATGGTGGGCAAAGCCTCCCGGATACGTGCATCATCTGTGATATTCCGGGATTCATCCAGGGGCACATTGAAATCCACCCGGATAAACACCCGTTTTTCTTTTAAATCAACGTCATAAACGCTTTTCATGCACCCTCCCTTTTTTTCATGTTCCGGTGAAGTGTTTTCTTTTTTGACCAGCGTTCCAGAAATCCCATCATGCCGGATTCATAGGCCCTGTCAACTTTTTCCTCCTCAACCTTCACACCTTCGGCCCCCCGCAGGGCTGTGCGCATACAGTCTGTCTTGCAGAAACAGACCATGCAGGATTCGGGGGAATGCCGCAGACCATCCTCCCCCATGGGAAAAACAATATCCATTTTCCCGAAACAGTAAGGCCGTTCCTCATTTTCACATATCATTGCAAAGAATATCTCCTTTTTTTGAGTGAGGGGTGAGGGGGTATGAGTGATGGGCACGCAGAGTCAGTACCGACACGCATCACGCCTCACTTTTCATTCCTTCCGGTCAAATTCCCTGTTCATTTCCGCAATATAGCCCCGATCCGCAAAACTGAAATAATTGTTGTCCCCTATGACCAGATGCTCATGCACGGTAATGCCCATGACACGGCAGGCAAAGACCAGTTGGCGGGTGATGGACACGTCCTCGGCCGATGGGCTGGGATCTCCGGACGGATGGTTATGCGCGAAAATCAGGGCTGCTGCATTGTGCTCCAAAGCAGACTGCACCACTTCCCTGGGATACACGGAACTGGCGGTAAGGGTTCCCTCAAAAAGCGTTTTTGCGGAAATGACCCTGTTGCGCGCGTCCAGAAAAAGCACTTTGAAGCATTCCCGGCGCTTGTCCTTCATATGGTAATACAGGTATTCAAACAGATCCTTTGCATTGTTGATGGCATCTTTCTGCACCAGCTTTTTTTCCAGATACCGATCCGCGACTGCCCGGATCAGCCGTATGCCAAAAATATTTTTCGGCCCCACTCCTTTGGTTTCGCAAAGTTCTCTGGGACTGGCCTCGAACACAGCCTGCAGGGTTTTGAAGCGCGCCAGCAGTTCCTTTGCCTCATTTTTGCAGTCTTTTCTGGGAGTTCCAATCGTCAGAAGCAGTTCGATGACTTCATAATCCTGAAATCCTTCCAGACCTGATGTCATAAACCGTTCCCGCAGCCGTTCCCGATGCCCTGCGCCTTTATGTTCTGATTCACCTGTCATAATAATTTGTTTTTATGCATTCTGTCAAAAATATCTCCGGACATGAGCCGTTCAAACGGACCGTCTGTCCTCCTGCACAGATTTTCCTGATACAAAAAAAACAGACACAGCGCAGCCATGCACGATCAGGCCATTCCGGACAGGCATAAAATGAACAGTCTCTTTGCATTTTCTGCACTGAAAAATTATCCAAATTATGGAACAGACATCTCTTATGAAACCAATCTCATTCCAAAACTTGCAAAAAATGCAGCTTTTCTGCAAAATTTTGCTGTTTTTGCAACTGCGGGGGCTCTGTTCCGGCAATCCGGAAAGATTTGACAAACTTTCAAAATTTGACAGTGGGTCAAATTGGCTGACAATGTCATCCCATCCGGGATTCTGATTTGTTTTTTGCATTTTTTGCTGTAACAATTTCAATCCTTTCGGATTTTTTCCGCATCCGTGACAGGATCAGATCAACGGATTTGACCCACTGTCCAAAATTTGTCAAATCTTGTACAGAATTTTGTGCAGAGTTTTCAGAACAACCGGATTTTTCCGAAAAATCCGGTTGTTGGAATACCCGAAAACTTTCGCTTGCGTACTTATCTCCTGTCAATGCCCATCCAGGTTTTGCAGATATGGCTGTAAACTTCCGCAAGGTAAACCATTCCGATGATTTTTCCATTCTCCAGAACCGGAAGTCGGCGGCATCTTTCCTTCACCATCCGGTCAATCACTTCCATCAGATCCGTATCCGCAGAAACATAACGGACAGGGGAATTCATGACCTGCCCAACCCGTAACCCCCTGAATCGCTTCACATAAGACAGAAGCTCCGCTTCTCCGAAATTGAGATTTTCCCCCATATAATTCAGAAAAGGGGGTCTTATATGGTAAAGCACATCAAACATGGAAACCACACCCACCAGATTTCCATAGTCATCTGTCACCAAAGTGGATATGGTTTTGTAACCCGTCGGCCGGGCCTTTCCCTCAAGAATGATCCGCACAGCCTTTTCAACCGGTTCATTCTGCTCAATCATATTGAATTCCCTTGACATCACATCTTTTGCCGTGTATCTCATTTCCTTCTCCTTATCTGCTGAATATCGTTATCTTCCCGCATCCAATCTCAGAAGATCAAAAATCTCCCCAAGGACTGCAAAATTGTATTTTTGCATCCTGAACGGAAAAGTGATTTTATGCGAAAATGCAGTTTATGCAAAAGGTTGCTGCACATCTCCCATGTTCCCGGATGAGAAAGGTGCATCCATGCAAAAATGCAATTTTTGCACTCCCGAAACTGCCTGAAAGCCGAGCTGCTGAACATTTCCCGCGTCCTGAAGCAGATTTTCCTGGAAATACCGTATATTGCAAAACGGAACACAGGTGTTCAGACTTTGGCTGTTCCCGGTCTGAGAGTTTGCAGCGGAGTGTCTGTCCTGATGATCTGAAAATGCCCGTGCCCCTCTGCCGGAACATGTCTCCGGCCTGTTTATGAAGAACATGCAAAACCGGAAACCTTTATCACTTCTTATTTTCGCCAAGCCCCAGTGCCTTCTGTTTTCCCGGAACAGATTCTCTTATGGTATCTTTTTTTTATGAAACTGTAAACAGTTTGTTTGAATTGGATTTTATATATTTTTTCGGAAATCGGAAAAATAATTTCTCAAATCAGAAAAATTGGCACGGAAATTGAATATAAAAATGGCAAGGCATTTACAATTGCAGCACCGTTCCCATCCCCCTTTGTTCAGAGGCAGGACAGGGGAAAACCGGGGAGGAGAGGATCATTTCTGCATCACAGGAGGATGTTATGAACCCCATACCCTTGAGAATCGAAGATACCAGTCTGGAAGTTTTTGCAAGAATTGCCCGATCAGAGGCGCACAAATATGACTGTTCCATGGAGATTGACTATTCCGGAAGCAACAGAAATATCAGGATGAGCGGAGACTGCGCCTGTGCCCCGCATATTCTGGAGGAACTGAAAAATATTTTTATAAAATAAGGTGACCGCGGAGGTGCAGGTATGGTATCCCTCATGCAAAAATCCGGGGAATCAAGGGCTGCGGACAGATTCCGCAGCCCTTAATTTTTTTTATACCTTCCGGATTTGCGCAGTTTCAGACCCTTATGCAGATGCATTCCGCAGCTCTTAATTTTTTTTATAGGCAGGTCAGCATAAATTTGGGGGCGCTGTGCTTTCAGAAAAACCGGTTTTTTGAATGCCCAAAAACGTTCGGTTGCGCACTTGCCTTCCGGATGTGCACGGTTTCAGGCATCCGCTGTCCGGATTTGCAGATTTTCCGTATCCATGCGCCCCAGTCCCCGTTCATGGGCAAGCCGGATGTGCTTTACCTGCCGGGGCTCAAAACGTTTGCCGTACCATTCAAACATGCGCACAGCCTGCGCATCTGCGGCCACCATGTCGGCTGAGGCAATCACAGTTCTCATGTTCAGAACTTTCCCCGGGCCGCCGGGCCCGCCGGTGGAAAGAACACGGGAGGCATCCACAACCACAAGCTGCGGTTTGAGCAGACTGGCCAAATCTGCAATGGATTCATGCAGATCATAGCGGCTGTGCATGATGCCCCGATTCCAGATCAGTCCCATCATCCCTTTCATGGACAGACTGACTCCCGCACCGCTGTGGGATTTGGCCACAGGCGCGGCAATCAGGACATCCGCTTCCAGCACATCCCGCATTACATCGGTTTCCTTCATCTGCGCACCTGCGGGAATCCGGACAGATTTGTAAAAATCGCTGTCTGTAATGGCATAAACCGTATTTTCGTCAAATACCCCGCAGGCAGTTTTGATGCCTTCGATGCAAAGTTCCCCGCGGCGGAGCGGATGATCCAGCACCCGGATTCTGGCGGCTTTGGCTTCTTTGCACAGGCTCACCAGTTCCCGCACCACTTCCGGATGGGTGTTGCTGGCCTCTTCGGTCTGGCTGGAAAAACTCATATTGGGTTTGATGACCACTTTGTTTCCGGGTTTGACAAATCGGCCAATGCCTCCGATAAGTTCCACAGCTTTGCGCACAGCAGGCCCAGGATCTCCTTTGGCAATTCCAATATCCGGGAAATCAGCGCCGGACAGGGCTTTGGGAAAGAAAAATCCGGGTGCCGCGCCTGCTGAAACAAGCAGTGCACCTTTGATCTGCTGCTTCAGAAACTCGCGGCGGCTGATGTTCCGGGAAAGAAAAAGCGAAGTGAAAAAATTTTTTGCATTCATTCCGACCCCCTTTTCTCTGTTTTCAGGATACCGGTATGTCATCTCATATTCTCCTTCTCAGTTTTTCATGAAAACTTTCACGGGCTTCAAATCACGATAAAACAACAATTCTGTCATCTTAAAAAATTTCATGGACAATTCTGCAACAAACAGGACAAAATCACTTTCGGATTTCCGGCTACAAACATGCCGTCCCTATGGGACGGAGCTTAACGTAATGACATTGGTGGGGAATATGGGAACAGGGAGAACACCGCATCCGGAGTCCTGAACGGAAAGTTTGAGAACCTGCACCTGCATTTTCCGCCAAATTTTCTGTTTGGCACTCCGGAAATTCGTTAATTTAACGGCATTGACGCAAAGCATGGGAATGAGAATCCTGTGAATCCGTTAATCAGGTGAATCAAGGTTCAGACATTCCCGGTCAGTCTGTTCGGTAGCAGTTTCAACAGGTCTGAACGACTGGTATTTTGTCAAATTCCTCAATTTCATCAAAGAATTGCCCGGCTGTCCATATATCCGGTTTCACCTGCATATTCAGCCAGCTTTCGGGCGTTGTTTTTGTAGCTCTGGCAACACGGACAGCCATTTCCGGCGTCAAAGCAACTTTGCAGCGAAGCAAATCCGAAAGTGACTGGCGGCTGACTTTTAATCGCCTCGCAGCTTCCGTAATTGTCATATTCAGGGGGTTTATCACATCTTCCCGAAGCACTTCTCCGGGATGCACCGGTTTTCTGCTCATCTGCATTGCTCCTTTTTATCAATGATAATCCACAATAATGGCATCTGCTCCGTCAAATCGGAATGTCACCCGCCAATTCCCATTCACCCAGACTGACCACATTCCTTTTTCTTTGCCTTTGAGTTCATGGAGTTTGTATCCGGGCAGGTTCATATCATGAGGATTTGCCGAGGCATCCAAACGATCCGGAATACGGGCAAGTTTGGCCGCGTGCTGCGGATTTATTCCGCTTCTGTCGTCATTGCGGAAGAATTTTTCCAACCCTTTGTGTTTAAAGGATTTGATCATTTTTTTCTGTCAGTCTGTTCCAATTTTGTCTGAACAGAATTCACATGATTTTAAGATTTGCATGATTATTCAATCCTGTTAATCCTATGCTCCTCGTTCCCACGCTTTGCGTGGGAACGCAGATTTGACGCTCTGCGCCTACAGTTTATGGAACGCAGAGCGTTCGGGTGGCATTCCCACGCAGAGCGTGGGAACGAGAGGGATTTTCCAATCCTGTTAATCCGTTAATCCTGAAAATCCCGGTTCAGACATTTCCGGTCAGTCTGTTCCAAATTTGTCTGAACCGGGATTCACATGATTTTAAGATTGCCATGATTTTTCATCCTGTTAATCCTATGTCTGTTCCCACGCTCTATAGGGGAATTCAGGTTCAGAGGGGGCCATTCACGGAACGCGGAGCGGTCCGAAGTGGCATTCCCACGCAGAGAGTTGTGGGAACGAGAGGATTTTCCAATCCTGTTAATCCGTTAATCAAGTGAATCATGGTTCAGACAACAATGCCCCAACTTTATGCACATCCGAAAGCCCGCCTGCCTGCCGACCTGAATTGCCAGCGACAACAATTGCCTGCCCTGATCTTTTTGACCCGCCAGCATCAAACATTGCCGAGTGTTTTGGCAACATGAAAAAGCCCTGTGCATTTTTGGTTTCCATTGCAAGAGAAAGAGCTCTCTACCCAAAGTTCAATTGCCTTTCCTTTATGTCTTTATTAATAGCAATATGCCCCATATTGTGCAAAGTCGCAATCATTCTGGATTTGTCGCCGATCTCCTTATGATCCCAAGACTCTGTTCCAGGTATTTCAGCGCAGTGTCATAATCGCTACCGGGCGTCATAAATCTGACTGATGTTGTTCAGGGTCGTGCTCGCCGGATTTGTCGCCGATTTCCCTTCTTATCCCAAGACTCTGTTGAAGGTATTTCAGCGCAGTGTCATAATCGCCACGGGCTTTGAATATCTGACTGATGTTGTTCAGGGTCGTGCCTTCGCCGGATTTGTCGCCGATTTCCCTTCTTATCCCAAGACTCTGTTGAAGGTATTTCAGCGCAGTGTCATAATCGCCACGGGCGTTAAAAATCTGACTGATGTTGTTCAGGGTCGTGCCTTCGTGCCGGATTTGTCGTGCGGATTTCCTTTCTTTATCCCAAGACTCTGTTCCAGGTATTTCAGCGCAGTGTCATAATCGCCACGGGGCGTAAGAAATCGGGACATGTTGTTCAGGGTCGCGCCTTCGCCGGATTTTATGGTCGCATCTTCCTCTTTATCCCAAGACTCTGTTGAAGGTATTTCTCACAGCGTCATAATCGCCACGGCGTCATAAATCTGACTGATATTGTTCAGGACCCCGCTTCATTCTTTTTGTCGCCGATTTCTCTTATTATCCCGCTCTGTTGAAGGTATTTCAGCGCAGTGTCATAAGTAACTGCCACGGGCGTAAGAAATCGTGGACATGTTGTTCAGGGTCGTGTCAGCCGATTTGTCGCCGATTTTCCCTTATTATCCCAAGGCTCTGTTCCGTGTATTTCAGCGCAGTGTCATAACGGGGCTACGGGCGTAAGAAATCGTGGACATGTTGTTCAGGGTCGTGCCTGCCGACGGCATGCGATTTCCTTTCTTTATCCCAAGACTCTGTTGAAGGTATTTCAGCGCAGTGTCATAATCGCCACGGGCGTAAGAAATCGTGGACATGTTGTTCAGGGTCGTGCCTTCGTCTTCCATATTTGGCGCAATCGGCAAAGCCTGTTTGAACATCTCCAAAGCAATATTCGGAAATCCCAACACCAACTGACACATTCCATATCGAGTCAGCGCCCACCACGGCGCTGGCGGTTCTTTCCGTTCCACAATTTCCTCTGTCAACTGCTTTGCCTCTGCAAAACTGCTGTTCCGGTAATAAAATTCGGCAACATGTTCAGCCAGTTCATCCGCTTCAACATGCTTTTCCGCCAGCCGGAATGATGAATGGCTTCAATATAATCAGTCAACAGGCTAAACATTTTCACCTGATGCCGATGATACCGCCCCATTTTTCATGCAAATCTTTCAACTGCTCTTCTGTGAAACCGGGTCTGAGCAGGGATTTCCTAACCACCGGCGGAACCAGGAAATAATCCAGTTTCATTACCGGATTCCATGCTTTTTTCCAGCAGGGAATAATCCAGGAGCCGGTTCCGGTTTTATGTGCAAGCATTTCCGCCTGTTCCTCAATGGCGAGCCCGTCCTCATTGACCGGCACACGGTACAGGGACGCGGCGCAAAGCAGGTTGTCTTGCGCGGGCTGAGCTGTTTCAGCAGTTCGGTAAAGAGCAGGTTTTCCCGCATGGCTTCCAGGACGGTTTCCATCATGGTTTCGGGTGTATCCGGCGGGGCTTCCACTTTTTCCAGCGCGGTCAGAGTATGCGAATTCATCCCTGTCTCAGCCGCCCTTTTTCATTAAAAATCATGGGGCTTGATTTGCCTGCCTGAATTTCTGCCAATGCCTCATCTGCCATTTTCTCAAGCAGTCTTTGAGATTCATCCGTTGCCAGCAATGTATCCCATCGGGCATTCTCTTCTGCAATTTCCTGCTCAGTTTCATTCTGATGTATCCGTTTACCGGATACATTTCGGATCTGGAACTCAAGAAATTTTGCAAAATCAATAACCTGAGATACCCGATCCTCCGGTAATCTGCGGATAATTCCGATAAGCTGTTTCTCATATACTGTTGGTTGTGAATTTATTCCAAGTTCCATTTTTTCGTTGTGTCTTAGTCCCGTTGAACAGCAGGATATGTAATCCATTCCTTAAGAGACCATACATGGTCAGTCAGACCTGCTGCCATAGCAGGAGTTATGCCCAACCATTTCCCGTCCCCGTCTTTTTTGCGAAGAGTTCTTACCGGCCAGCAGAAATTATAACTGTACATGGTAAAATATGTCACAGCTTCATGGATTTCCCAGTCCTTTGAAAAGCAATACGTCTTTCTTGCTTTCCGTGCATTCCGGTTTCTGTCACTTCCATTGTTTCTTTCTGTAAAAGATGTATTGACCCGGTTGCTCACAGAGGAATTATCCAAAGCGGTCCTTACACTCTCTTCGTTACCGAAAATTATTCTGATTTCAATATCGGTTGCCTTACCGTTTTCGCGTACTTTGTGAACAGTCGCATAATTCAGGTCTTCCGGCGGTTCCATGTAAGGATTGCGGGGACGTCCCGGATTTCCGGTGTGAGGGGGAATGATTTTTTTGCCGTATGCGTTAAGAATCGCTGTTTTGTATGGTTTATATTCATCTGTGGTAATAAGTTCAATCATATCCTTATCCGTTCTTTTCTTCAGTTCTTCCACCACTTTTACGGTGTTCTCACTGTTTCGTTTTCCGGGAACAACATTTATCACAAGACGGTGCTCAGGATCAAAGGCCACGTGATCCCAATTGTCTCCCCGGACTCTGTCTCCGGCATCATCAGGATCGCAGTTTTTCTCTTTCTTTCCGACAAACGACCATTTTTCATCAAATTGAACCTCACGGGTTCCGGGGGGAAAAAGATACAAGATCATCATGAATATTTTTTGAATGTTCCCCTTCAATTTTGCTGTATCTTATAACTGTATTTTTATCAACTCCGGTCAGCCGGGCTGTTTTTCTGACTCCGCACCCCTCCTGAATATGGTCTAATATGAATTCAATTTTGCCATCCGGTATCCGGGCATTGAACAGGGCAGTTCCTTTACGTTCTGAAAAACGTGATCTGCAGGTTCTGCAATACAATAATCTGCGATTCTTTTCTTTCCCATAATAACCGCATACAGTAAGATTCCCAAGATTTCTTTGACCATAATCCGGGCATGATTCATTTTGGCAGCAAAAAGTTGAAAGATCATCCATTGTATACTCCTTTTTATAATATTTTCTATGTGTTGATTATCACATTGGATGATATTTTTCAACCAGCTTAAGACACTACCCG
>JAWKPW010000081.1:0-25558 GCA_041390465.1 Desulfobacterales bacterium
GATCTCATTTTTCTCTCCTTTTCCCTAAAGTAAAATTGATGATAAACAATCTGCTTTCAGTGCCAAATTCAGGGTTTGGCACACTGAATTTCCCAAAAAATTTCATGCCCATCCCTGTTCATACAGAAACAACCTGATTCCCATTCTGCCATTTAATCCAGACAGCTTGGCTGTTTCAGATATTTCCGGAAAATGCACAGTGCATCTGCGGGTGTGGTTTTGCCGTCTCTGTTCACATCCGCACAGAAATCCTCACATTTCAGACCGACAGATGTGGGACAGATGAGCATGTATTTCTGAAAGGCAGCAAGCGCGTCCTGCGGCGTGATGTCGCCGTCTTTGTTGATATCTCCGTTGCAGTCATCTGTAAGCACACATCCCGGAGTGGCAGACCATGTGCTGATGTCATCTTCCAGTGCGGCCAGACTTGCCTGCGATCCGGAAATATCAGTGGCTGTATCAAAACTGATCTGCACAATGTCTCCGGATGAGCCGGCAGAAATCACATCCAAGCCGCCCACCCGGTAGGCTCCGCACCGGAAGGTATTGCCGGAAACAGGATTTACTTCCAGCAGATAATTGGAAGGAAGAAGGGAACCTTTTGCAAAACCGGTATAGGTGAAACCAGTGGGAACACTGATATCAAAGCCCATTGCCTCCACATTGTTCGGCGCATTCTGCATTCTTACAGTGATGGTGACAGAGCTTCCGCCTGTCACAGTCACTGTGGGAACATCTATGTGGCCATCGTCATTTTCAATGCAGTCAGTGCAGGAAGGTGTCTGATAACTTTCCCAATCTCCGCCAATCTGCCTGCTGTTCAGAAAACTCCGCACATTCTGATCGGAGGTATAAAGGCAGTTGTATCTGAATTCACTTCCGTTATCAGACAATTGGGTGAGATTGACAATTTCTGCCGGAATTTCGCAGCCAAGCTGGTTATTGTACAGATGAATTTCAGTCAGACTGGTGAGATTTCCGATTTCCCGCGGAATGCTGCCGTATAACTGATTGCTGTTCAGGCTCAGCCAGGTCAGTTTTGTCAGATTTCCGATTTCCGGGGGAATTTTTCCGCTCAGATGATTGGCAGCCAGACTCAGATGCGTCAGATTGGACAGATTTCCCAGTTCCGGAGGAATGACACCGCTTAACTGATTGGCAGCCAGATGCAGCGTGTTCAGATTGGTCAGATTTCCCAGTTCCGGAGGAATGGTGCCGCTTATATCCCCTCTCAGATAAAGAGCAGTCAGGGCTGAAAGATTGCCAAGTTCCCGCGGAATGCTGCCGCTTAACTGGCTGAAATATACAGTTCTGACAGTTTTGTGATTTTGAGTTCTGAAGGAATGTTACCGGTGTTCACCGCTTATATGGAAAACAGCCAGATTGGACAGATTGCCCAGCGAAGACGGAATATTGCCGCTTAACAGATTGTTGTGCAGATAAAGCGATACCAGACCGGAAAGATTTCCCAACTCCGGGGGAATGCTGCCGCTTAACTGATTTTCCGAGAGATTCAGAATCGTCAAATTGGAAAGATTTCCCAGTTGAGAAGCGAATGCTGCCATCCAACTGATTAAATGACAAACAAGATGGGTAAGATTGGACAGATTTCCAAATGCAGAGGGAATACTGCCGCTCAACTGATTGTTCTCCATTTGCACACGGGTCAGACCTGAAAGATTGCCAAGTTCCGGAGGAATACTGCCGGTCAACTGATTGGAATAAAGAAAAATTTCTGAAAGCCCGGACAGATTTCCCAGTTGAGAAGGTATACTTCCGCTCAGTTGATTTTCAGCCAGATTCAGACCTTTCAACTCTGACAGATTTCCGACTTCTGCGGGAATATTTCCGCTTAACTGGTTTCCTGTCAGGACAAGATACCTTACATTGCTTTCTGCGGGATCACAGGTGACACCGTACCATGTGCATTCTGTTCCTGCCGCACCAAGCCAGTTGGTATTATTTGTCCAGTTTGCGCCGTCTGTGCTGCTGTACAGACTGATCAGAGCGTTTCTTTCTGCTGCGGGAATCTGTGCATGGGCATTTGACAGCAGACATGCCATCACTGCCATAACAATACCGATAATCTTTCTGCCTCTGTTCATACTCACCTCTCCGTTTG
Source organism: Desulfobacterales bacterium (assembly GCA_041390465.1). Lineage (GTDB taxonomy): Bacteria > Desulfobacterota > Desulfobacteria > Desulfobacterales > Desulfococcaceae > JAABRU01. Next base: position 2,123 of record JAWKPW010000081.1, read on the forward strand.
AAATCAATGTTTCTGTTTATGGAAAACTCCCTGTTTCCATAACTGTGCGAACTGTTTTCAGGCAGGGATTTCGGAAATCTGAATGATCCCTGTTTGCACAATCCCCGCAGCTTTTAATAAGGTATACGAAACCGGACATGGTTTTCTTACAGGATGTTTAAACTTTTTTTAAGTCCCTTTGAAACCCTGTTTTTGTAAACAGTGTACGAAACCGGACATGGTTTTCTTACAGGGTCTTCAACTCGTTTCCACGCTCTGCGCGGGAATGCCATCCGGACGCTCCGCGTCCGTTTTGACGCAGAGCGTCAGGTCTGTGTTCCCACGCAGAGCGTGGGAACAAGAAAGAAAAAAAACCGCAAATACTGCTGTGACAGCTTCCTTTTCAGTCTCTTTTAATGTCATGTTACAAGTTCCTGATGATCCTCTCCCTTACCGCTTTGTCTTTGTAAACAGTATACGAAACCGGGCAGGGATTTCTTACAGATTTTTGAACAGGATTGTAAGGATTTGAAAGATGGACAGGATTGTCCTGAAAATCCTGTCTGTCCTCAAAATCCGGCAAATCCTGTTCAGTCAGCATCCCATCATCTTTTTTTCAATCTCATCACCTGCCAGAGAATCAAAATCTGCATTCCCAAAATCAGCATCAGAACCGCAAACATCAGCCAGTGCCATATGCCGGGTTTGCAGTTTCCCTTTTCCGCATTCACAGACGTTTTTTCCATTTCCGGAACCTCTGCCATTGTCTGAACCTTCTGCTGTTCCGTGTGCATGGCAGACAATTCGGGCACTTTTCTGTTTTCAGATTCCAATATCTGATCGGCTGCCTTTTTCCTGCCATCCTTTTCAGAATTTGGTTCAGAATTCGGGGATTTCAGGCTGTGCCTGTCTCCCGAAATTTTTTGCGGATTCTGTTTTTCCTCCAGATTTTCCCGGTTCTGTCCTGTTTTCCCTGTTTCCAGCATTGGCATATCCGTGTTTTCCTCTGTCCCATCCGGAAAAGACGCGGGGCCGCTGTTCAAAGAAGAAAGGGCATTTTCCAAAGGATTCAGTGCAATATCTGCAGACATATCCGAATCCGCATTTGCTGCACTTTGATTGGATTCTGACGGATCTTGTGTGTCTGCATCTGTTTTTTCCGTGTCATCCACATTGCCTTCCTCATCCTCTTTGTTGGAATTTCCGGAAAAAGAACCCGATGTCACTGACCAGTCTCTGACATCATCCAGCAGATTCTGCATCTGCACATCACAGCTTTTTTCTGCAACCACCTCGAATTCCAAAGTGACCAGCCCCCCGGATGCGCCCTGAGAAATCCGATTTTCGCCCGCGTCAAAACCGCCAATGCGCACGGTTCCGAAATCCGTGTTGCTGGCACTGAAATGCGTGAAATTCTGTGTCAGGGAACCGGGAGCAAATCCCCGGAACTGAAGAACACTTGCATCATAGCTCACCTCAAATCCCAGCGCGTTCACCTCATTGGGCACATCAGCCGCAGATACAGTGAAACGGATTTTTTCCCCTGTCCTGCCGCGCTGACTGTCCATCCGCAGCACCGAGGCGCACACTGTATCGTCTATAAGAATAAAAAGGATGCAGAGCAGCATACAGCATATCCGGCAGAGCATCGGGGTATCTGATATTTTTTGATTTTTTTTTGCAGGTTTCATTCTTCATCTCCTTTTGAAACAGGTATACGCAAAAAAGCATGGGAATCTTACAGTCCGTCAAAAAAATTTTGAAAATTTTTCCGGCCGGGTTTTTCCCAATTCTTTCATTCTGTTTGGAGCAGCAGCAGATACAGAATCCCGCTCTTCTGACAATGCAGGCCCGGAGCTTATCGAATCCCTTGCTTTTTGACGGCAAATCAGGCATAAGAAAAATTCATCAGATGCCGGGATGGGCCTGCATGTTCCACCATAAGTAAATCATTATAAATTTTCTGGTATAAAGTTTTCAGAAAAACTGCATTTTTCCGGAAAAATCCGTTTTTTTTTATACCTGAAAACTTTCAGCCGGGCACTTATCATTTTCGCAGCACTCATATTGCATTGACCCCTGACAGAAAAGGAGAATCCCCATGCAGTTTGTCAGACATCTCAGACAAAGCGGGTTGTGTGTTTTTCTCTTCTGCACCTGTATTGCACCTGTTTTTGCACAGGACGCGGATTTTAAGCAGCGCGTTGAAATTCCCTCCACCTTTAACCCAGTCGGGTCCGGAGCCGGGCCTTGGGAATGGTGGCCTTTATTTCCACGTGATGATGCTGGCCGCATCATGGAATCCCGCCGCTGATTCAGTTGGAAAAACCGGAAATCTCCCTCGCGGGCAGTTTTGTTCACCGCATTGAGGACAACAGCTTTGAAACCCATCCCGAGGCTGACGGAGCTGAGTCTGTGGATGTAAGCGATCTCAACTATCTCAGCGCCAGTTATCCTTTTGCCCTGTGGGGATACAATATGATTGTGTCTCTCAGTTACCAGCATCTGTATGACATGACCCGGCAGTGGACTTTTCCCGTCCGGGAGGTGTTCTCCCAGGATTCCTTTCAAAATCAGTATATTGATTCCCGGCAGGAGGGAAGTCTTTCTGCTTTGGGACTGGCGTATGCGGTTCAAATCACGCCGGATATTTCTATGGGATTCACCCTGAATGTCTGGGATGATGACATTGCGGGAAACAAATGGACCCAGAAAGTCTGGCAGTGGGGGGAAGGCAGGGAGTACGGAAACGCGTATGGATTTGAATCTTATCTGTATGATCGCTATTCCCTCAGCGGTGTGAACATGAATTTCGGTGTGCTCTGGAATGTGAATGCAAATCTCAGCCTGGGAGCGGTCCTGAAAACCCCGTTTGATGCGGATATCCGCCACAGGCACAGCGGGACATTTTCAATCCGTCAGGCAAATCCGAATGTCCAGGATACAATTGAAAATACAGCGTATTCAGAGGACGGCACACTTTCCATGCCGCTTTCTTTCGGCATTGGCGCTGCATACCGTTTTTCCGACAGACTCACGGCTTCCCTTGATATTTGCAGAACCCAGTGGGATGATTTTGAATATGAGAATGGCAAAGGCAAAAAAACATCTCCCATCACAGGCGAGGAGGAGAGCAATATGGATCCGACCCATCAGGTGCGCATGGGAGCGGAATACCTGTTTATCGGTCCCCGGTATGTGATTCCTCTGCGCGCGGGACTGTTTTACGATCCTGCCCCGGCAGAAGGCAGCCCGGATGATTTTTACGGTTTCAGCATTGGTTCCGGCATTGCATACAAAGGCATTGTTTTTGACATGGCCTGGCAGTTCCGCATGGGCAATGATGCGGGCGGCGCTGGTCTTGAAAACTGGGGATTTTCGCAGGATGTGCGGGAGCATACCCTTTACTCATCCCTGATTGTCCATTTCTGATTTTTGCAGGACAGAAAATATTCTCTGCTCAGCCATGCAGAAAGCAGCATAACCCGAATTCGATGAGTTTTATAAAGTTATCAGTTTGTTCTGAAAATCAATTCCTTTCATATGAGTTTTTTTTGGGGATAAAACGTATATGCAATCAGAGCACTGAAGAAATTTGTTGCAAATCCGTATGCGGAACGGTGCCGTGAATGTTCAATCTGAAAATAATTTTTACGCAGCTCATTGACAGTTTCAGCAACGGCTCCTTTCCGGAGCAGAATACGGTCTGAAAACGCAATATCTTTTTTTTCATATTTTTTTCAGAGTCGTTATAAGTTGCAGACCGTGTGCAGCAGGATCTTCCGCCAGTACCGCACAGATATAACCTTTGTCTCCGAAAAGCTTTCCTTTCAGGTGTTTCACCATGTCCCGTACCGGTTTCCGGTCATCGGTATTGCCGGCGGTGATATGAACTGACATCAGTTTTCCGGGGTGATGCGGGAGGAAATTTTGCTCAAGCAGGCGGAGTTTCTGCATACAATATTGCCAAATGGAACGGTTCTTCATGGGCAGCTTTGGGAGGTGGAATGAACGATACTGTCCATGCCTTTCAAAATGAAAACAATCTGCTGTATTTGGGTGGGAAGTTTGGCGGAGCAGGCGCTATAGGTTCAAATTTTATCGCATGCCGGACTTCCAAAGGCGATCTGAATGGAAATGAAACCTGTGATCTGACTGATGCCATTATCGCTCTGCAGGTGCTTGGCGCAATGAACCCCGCAACTCTTCGGACAGACTTCACCACTTCCGGAGCGGATGTGAACGGGGACAAAAAAGCGGGCAGTGCGGAAGTGATTTACATTCTCCGCACAGTTGCCGGGCAGTGATGCCTTTTCTGGAACTGGAGAGATTTTATCGTCAGTGGGGCAGACCGGTTGACAATGTCATCCCTTCCGGGATTCTGATCTGTTTTTTTTGCATATTTTTCTATAATACTGTCAATCCCTGCGGATTTTTTCCCGCCCCGGTGTCAGCCCTGATCAAGGGATTTGCCCCACTTCCATTTTATCTGGACAGGGATTGTCTGCTTACAGAAATCCCTGCTGAAAAAACGGCAGACAATCAAATCTGTCAATGTTTTTTTGTTCTTCAATCTGTTTTGCGGAAACACTGGATTCCGGCTTTTGCCACAATGACGTCATGCCTGCGAAAGCAGGCATCCAGAAAAATTTCCCACAAAAATCATTGAAGAAGCTGTTTTTTGCAGGAGCGGGTTTCGAACCCACTCCTGCTGCCTCTCAGAAAGACTTGCATTCCATCCCATTCAGATATAAATTGTCATATGAAACTCCTGAAAGTTTTCAACCTTCCAGTTTTTTTGCAAACAGAAATTTAAAACACATGAAAAAAACATCCAAATCCGGCAAAACCCGGTGGCACATTCTGCTGGGCAAACTTCTGCAGGAACTTCTGGAGCCTCTGGGCATCACAGTTTACACGGAATTCTCCGTAATGGCGGCCGCACCCAGAGCCGACATTCTTCTGATCCGAAAAAAGCACAGGGAATGGACGGAGGCACAGCTCCGGTTTCTGCCTGACGGCATCAGGGACAGCAGAGCGGAGCATATTCTGATTGAATTCAAGTATACGGAATCTGTCACCAGAAAAACCTTCCGGCAGATACTGGGGTATGAAACTTTTTACATCCAGTCCCACAACCTGACTGAAAGCGATGTGCAGTCCTTTGTCATCACTGCAAAGACACCTGATGAGGCTGTTCTGAAGGACATCGGATATTTCCCGTCCGGGAAAAAGGGCGTGCATCGCCATGATTTCTGGATGCTGGAGAAAATCCCCCTGATTTGTCTCAATGAACTGACAGACGAACCCCACAATGCGTTTGTCAAATGCTTTGCCAGCCGGAAAAAGGAGAAAATGGCGGCTTTCGGCACGCTGAGGCGGATGGGTTTTGAAAATCTGCGGATGCAGGTTCAGTGGCTTGCGCAGGGTCTTCTGCGCTACTGGTTTTCAGAAAAAGGAGGATATATGGAGACAGCGGAACTGACCCCTGAAAAGGTCATGGAAATGGGAAAAATGTGGGCGGATCTGATTCTTTCCGGTCTGTCAGCCGAAGAGGTTCTGTCCAGATACAAACCCGAAGAGGTTCTGTCCAGATACAAACCTGAAGAGGTTCTGTCCAGATACAAACCTGAAGAGCGTCTGCAGGGGCTCACTGAAGAGGAAATCGAGGCTTATCTTCTGAAAATAAAGAAAAAAAAGAAGATAAAAAAAAGTAAGTGATCTGTTTTGGAAACTGACAGAAAATATTTCCCAACGGACACAGGCAGAAAAAAATCTGTGTCCTGTGTGAAATCAGAAAAAACAGGGGATAATATCGATTCTCCATTGAAAACATACTTTGCGGAAGGCAATGCCGGTTCACCTCCGATTTTATGCAGTGCTTTCAGTTTGTTGTGATCTTTGAGCCGTCTTCGTGTCCTTTGTGGTTAAAAGAACGAATAATTTCAAAGGAGAATCGGTATAACAGGTTTTCACAGAAAGGGATTATCAATTTGAGGCTCCCGAACTTTCCGTTTTGGGATGCCTCTGACTCAGGCAGGAAGAATTTCCGAAAAACCATGCTGTCGAGTTCTGCAATTTTAGTCCCCGGTGCGCTGGATTCAGGAAACATATGATCCGCGCCCGCAATGATTTCCAGTTCTATGGCCGGATTCCGCTCCTTTGCCTCCAGCGCATTCTGCACAGCAATCACCTCATCTTTGTCCCCGTGTATCACCATCAGGGGAATTTTCAGATTTGCAACGGTTGCCGAAAGGTCATACTGCTGCATATCTGTGAAAAAATCTTCCCGAAGTTCCAGTTTTCTGCCCCGGCTGACAAAAGACACTTTTCCGGTCTGCCGGAGTTCCTCCATCTGTCTGTCACTGAAAAGCTGGGAAATCCTGCCGCTTCCCAGCCTTCCTGCCAAAGCGCACACAGCTTTGATGTTCAGAGATTCGGCAGCCATGCGCTCTGCCGCAAGAAGGGCAATGGCCGCGCCCATGCTGTGACCGCCTGCGGCAAAACGGACAAATCCCAGATCTGAAAGAAAGCTCATGGCCTGTTTCATCTCCCCAATATGCCGGGTGTAAGAGGTATGGGAAAAATCCCCCTCACTCTGGCCATTGCCGGAAAAATCAAAGCGAAGGGAAGCAATGCCCCTTTCTTCCAGTTTTTTGGAAATGTCCCGCAGAACTGTGGTATGCCGGGAGCAGGTGAAGCAATGCCCCCAGAGCACAGCCCGGTCTGTGCCAGATTCCGGCACATGCAGGGTTCCTGCCAGTTTTTCGCGGTGCTCATTGAGAAAATTCACTGTTTTTTCCATTATTCCTTCACCCTTGCAAAAAAACCGGGTTCCGCGCCCGGAAGCCGGATGCGGAAACCGTTTTTTTCCATTTCACCGACAATCACACCGCCGGAAACTGTATGCATCCAAAGAGAACCTTCCCGGATTTCCCAGCGGAATTCCGTTGTGTTATCCTCCACCGTCCAATTTCCCTTGTGATCCGGTTTGAGTTCCAGGTTGACATTTACCGTTTTTTTCCCCCCTTTTGCACTGCCAATCACAGCCTCATAGGTTCCGGCCAGATCCGCGTGTCCGGATTTTCCGCATCCTGTCATCAGCACACAGCAGGCAATTGCAGTCAGCATTTTCAGACTGCCGAGAAATTCAAATCTCATGATTCCATTTCCTTCAGACCAAAGGATATTTTTTCCAGATGAAACAGCCGGTCAAAAGAATAAATATGAAGACACAGGGCCAGCCAGGTCAGGTCTCTGAGAAGGGTCATCACACTGATGGTATCTCCCACTGTGCTGAAACATCCGCAACTGATGGGGGAACCCCGAAGCAGATTGACGCTTACGCCAATGGTGAAGATGAGCATGAGAAAAGCCATGATCAGGGACATGGATTTCACCCGTATGCCCAGCGCCAGACAGATGCCGCAGATCAGTTCCATCCAGGGAAGGGTCACGGCCATCAGATTCACCCCCCAGTGGGGAACCATGCGGTAACTGGCAATGCTTTCGGCAAATTCCGCGCTGTAATTGATTTTGTACATGCCCGCATCCACAAAAATCCAGGCAATATACAGACGGAAAAGCAGCGCGGGCACGGGATGGGTGAAAATTCTATTTATCTTTGAATAAAGGGACATACTGCCCGTAACCCTCTTTTTCCAGATCCTCTTTGGGAACAAAGCGCAAAGCCGCAGAATTGATGCAGTAGCGCAGCCCGGATGGTTTGGGTCCGTCCGGAAACACATGCCCCAGATGGGAATCGCCGTACCGGCTTCTTACCTCGGTGCGGGTCATGAACAGGCTTTTGTCCTGCTTTTCCACAATATGACCGCTTTCCAGGGGTTTGGTGAAACTGGGCCAGCCGGTTCCGGAATCAAATTTGTCCAGAGAACTGAACAAAGGCTCACCTGATACCGCATCCACATAAATGCCTTCTTTTTTGCTGTCCCAGTAGGCATTCTGAAATGGGGGCTCGGTTCCCTCCTCCTGTGTCACTTTGTACTGCAGGGGATTCAGTTTCTGCCGGAGCACATCATCAGACGGTTTTGCATATTTCCCTTTTTCCCGAGTCCCGGATTCAGCACCCCAGACTTTTCTGAGAAACTGATCTCTGCCGGAGTGGTAACGGTAACTGTTATACCGCAGCGGATTTTTTCTGCAATAGCCCTGATGATATTCCTCTGCGGGCCAGAACTCTTTGAACCCGATGATCCGGGTGACAATGGGTTTGTCAAAACGGCCAGAGGATGCCAGATCTTTTTTGGAATCCTCTGCTGCCCGTCTTTGTTCCTCACTGTGAAAAAAGATGGCCGTTTCATACTGCCTTCCCCTGTCCGCGAACTGGCCTCCGCTGTCCGTGGGATCAATGTGTTTCCAAAACACATCCAGCAGTTGCCCGTAAGATACACGGGCCGGATCAAAATGCACCTGCACGGCCTCCATATGTCCGGTTTCTCCGGAGCAGACCTCTTCATACGCGGGATTTTTTTCCTCTCCCCCGGTATAACCGGAAACCACCCGGATTACTCCTTCCACTTTTTCAAAATCAGATTCCACGCACCAGAAACATCCTCCGGCAAACGTGGCTGTCTGCATATTTGTGCTTTGCGGATTCATCGTTCTCTCCTCTGCGCCATATGTGTTTCCCATGAAGAAAACAGGCACGGAAAACAGGCAAGTGTAAGCAAATATAATCATAATCTTATGTATACGTTTCATTTTCATATCATCCTTTCCTGTCCGGACTGCCGGACCCTGCAAGATTCTGATCTGCACGCTGACATTCATCGGAAATCAGAAATCTGTTACAAAAAATAACAATGATTCCCATCTTCGCAAGTCCGGACGGTCAGACCCGGGGAATCCCTGCAAGTGCATTTTTTTTCTTTATTATTGTAATATGTTCCGATATTATATATTTTCTGTATGCACAGACAGGAAAAAATATTTGCCGGGAAATCCGGCCTGCCCCAAATCCCGCTTTTCAGAGCTGCGGAGAGGTTTGGGCAGCACATCCTGCGGGTTTGCGGGGAAACTGTTGCATGCCCCGATCAGTTCTGAAAGGTGGATATGGACGAAAAAGGAAAACTTCTTGTTGTGGATGATGAGCCATCGGTTGTCAGAATGCTGACCTGTTTCCTTGGAAAACTTTCCTATTGTGTGCGGTCGGCAGGTTCCGGAGAGGACGGACTTAAAATTCTTGAAAAGGAATCTGCTGATATTCTGATTACAGATATTCAGATGCCCGGCATGGATGGCGTTGAACTTATGAAACGCGCCCGTTCTCTGCATCCTGATCTGCAGATAATGATCGTCACCGCGCATGGGGACATCAAAACTGCCATAGCCGCAATGAAACACGGCGCATTCAATTATCTGCAGAAACCTTTTCAGATTGAGGAAGTGGACATGTCTGTTGCGCAGGGCATGGAAAGAGTCCGCCTGATTCGGGAAATTCGGGAGAAACAGGAAGAACTGGAAAGGAGCAATGAACAGCTCCGCAAAGAGATGACAGAGCGGATACAGGCTGAAAAAGAACGGGATTTGCATCGCCAGCAGTTGATTCAGGCTGAAAAAATGGCGTCTTTGGGGATTCTGGTGTCCGGCATTGCCCATGAAATCAATAATCCAAACAATTTTATCACAATGAACACCCCGATTCTGGCAAAGGCATGGCAGAGCATTGTTCCGGTTCTGGACAGAGATGCCGCGGAAAAAGGGGATTTTGATGCGGGCGGTATTCCCTGGTCACAGATGCGTGAAAATATTCCGCTTCTGTTTTCAGGGATTTCTGAAGGTTCCCGGAGAATTCAGCGCATTGTCCGGGATCTGCGGGAATTTGCACGGACGGACACGGAAAACAGAAAGGAAACGCTGGACATAAACAGGGTGGTCAGAAGTGCTGTCAACCTTGCAGCCAGTCTGATCCGAAAATCCACCAATCATTTCCGCATGGAGCTTGCCGAAAATCTGCCGGTCATCAGGGGAAATTTTCAGAATCTGGAGCAGGTGGTGATCAGCCTGCTCCAAAACGCGTGTCAGTCCCTTCAAAGCCATCAGAATGCCATTCGGATTTCCACCTCCTTTCATGAGGATGGACACCGGGTTGAGGTAAAGGTTGCGGATGAGGGAATCGGAATCCCGGAAAAAGACATTCCCCGCGTGCTTGATCCTTTTTTCACAACACGCAGGGACAAAGGCGGAACCGGGCTTGGTCTGTCCGTATCAGGCACCATTGTTCAGGAGCATGGCGGGGAAATCCGTGTGCAGAGCCGGGAAGGGGAAGGCACGATTTTTACCGTATCCCTGCCCTTAAAAGGCAAAAGAAAATCCGCAAAAATTCTGGTGGCTGATGATGAAGAAATTTTCAGAAAGTTTCTGGTGCATGCCCTGCGCGCGAAGACCGCTTATCTGGTTCAGGAAGCCGCAGATGGCGTGGAAACCTGCATCATGCTGGGAAGGGAAAAACCTGATCTGCTGATACTGGATATTCAGATGCCGAAAATGAGCGGACTGGAGCTGTGCCGGAAAATTCACTCAGATTCCGCATTGACCGGCATGAAGGTAATCATTGTCACCGGATCTCCGGATTCTCCGGAAGTGAAAGAACTTGCTGAAATGGGATTTGCCCATATTTTTGAAAAAACATCCAATAGTAAAGAATTTCTGAAAATGGCCGAAGATGTGCTCAATGATAATTAGGAGTTGGAGATTGGGGACCGGGAAGGGAGCGGATGTTCATTTTTCCCTTTCTCCCAGTCCCTGTTCCCTGACTTCGGGGAGGAACGGATGGACAAAAAACATATACTGATTGCCGAAGATGAATATCACAACCGCACAGCGCTTTCTCTGATACTCAAAATGTCGGGATATGAGGTGACAGAGGCGGCAAATGGCATGATCGCATTGAGGAATCTGGAAGAAATGCAGGAGCAGGAAAAACTCCCGGATCTTTTGATCACAGACATTCAGATGCCTGAAATTACAGGGATGGAACTCATTGATGAACTTCGCGCGCGCAATATACGCATTCCTGTGCTGGTGATGACCGGATACGGAGACAAGGAAACTGTCATTGAACTCATGCGAAAAGGCTGCTCCGAGTATATTGACAAACCCTTCGGACCGGAAGAAATGAGCGCCCGTGTCAAAAATGTTCTGGAAATGCAGGAAAAGGCGCGTGCGGAAAGAAAAAAAGAGATGGAAGAGGAAAAATCCGAACTCAGCCGCGAAGCACAATCCTGCCGTATGCACTTTGAAACCCTGCGATCTCAGGTGGATTTGGCAGTGGAAAGTTACAAAACCCTGATTCAGACCGGTGACATACAGGACAGGGTCAGAGCGGTTTACCGTCACAAACCCTTCCGGGAACTGGGCGGCGATTTTCTGGATATGTGCCCCACAGCCGAAGGATGCGACATTCTCATCGCGGATGTGGCAGGCCATGATATGGGAGCCTCCTACCATACCATACTGCTCAAAGCCTTTTTTGAGGAAAACTGCCGCACCGGAAATGACGGAAAGACCTTTTTCCGCATACTGAACCGGCAGTTGACGGATGAGGGAAAAAATGAACGCATGGTGACAGCACTTTTTCTGCGTCTCAATCTGGAAAAAATGCAGGGGGAAATCATATCCGCAGGTCATCCGCCGCTCCTGCGCCTCAGCGCTCTGAGCGGAGAAACGGAATTCCTGCTTTTGGAAGGGGATGTGCTGGGAATGAAAGAAGATTCCGAATTTGCAGCCAAATCTTTTTCTCTCAATTCCGGAGACCGCTTTTTTCTTTACACAGACGGTCTGATCAATGCCTATACCGTTGATGGGGAAAGTGGAAACCGGCACAGATTCACAGAAACCGGGCTTGCTCTGCTTGCAAAAAAATTCTCGGATCTGCCCATAGAGGAGATGATAAACAGGATCGAGGAAAATTTCACCGGCATTTCCGGTTACAAACGCAATGATGACATGCTGATTCTGGGGCTGGAAATTCCCTGAACTGATTTGTTTTCAAAGCAAAACCCTCTTCCGGGCGGGACAGGGAGTGCAAGCCCCAACATCATCAAGTCAAGGGCGGAGGAGTCCCGAACTGAAAGTTTGAGAACCTGAAATGATTCGGAAATCCGGCCAAAATTCCGTTTCACTTCCTTTTGGCACTCCGAAAATTCCTTAATGCAAACGCATTGGAGATAAGTCTTTGAACAGATGAAATGCAGCATTCTGGGGCTGAACCCAAATCTTGACAGCATTCCTTCAGGGTTATATTGTGAATTATGACTTGGACAGTTGCATATGCAGATCGGTTTGAGCGATGGTGGGATTCTATGAAGAACATCCGGAATTTTTGAAAAAAGAGAGAGGTGACAACTATGGCTAAACCGTTTAAAAATCCGGTTGACAAAATGTCTCCTGAAACTCAGACAAGGGCGAGGGCGAAAACAGAGGCTGTGCTGAAAGAAATGCCGCTGCACGAGCTGCGCAATGCCAGGAACCTGACCCAGCAACAAATAGCGGAATCCATGAACATAAAGCAGGCCGCTGTTTCCAGACTGGAGCACAGAACCGAGATGTATATCCGCACGTTGAGCAGATTCATCGCTTCAATGGACGGCAGCCTTGACATAATCGCCAATTTCCCGGACGTTTCTGTGCGGATTTCAAAATTCGGTGATTTGGATCCAAAGAGAGACTTTCAGTGAAAATGATTGTCCTGTCCGTATCATGAGGAAAACAGCATGTTCAATATGACGGAGAATACCGGTTCTGTGAGTTTCATTTTTTCTTCGGAGATGCAGCTTGCGGACCGGGCTGTGCGTATCTGCAGAAATTTCATGGAAGAGCTTTCCGTGTCCAATTTTTCGGAATTCCGGCTGGTTCTCCGGGAACTGCTGATCAATGCCATTGAGCACGGAAACAAAAATGACACGCAGAAAACAGTCAACTGCTGCATTGATCATCTGGGCGGAACCCGTTTCCGGATTATTGTGGGGGATGAGGGAGAGGGCTTTGATTACAGGGCCCTTGCTGCGGAACTGTCAGATGATCCCCGTCAGATTCGCAGCAGGGGCTATGCCCTGATCCGCAGCTTTGCAGACAGACTGGAATTCAATGACAAAGGCAACTGGATTACGGTCTACATCGCGGTTGCGCAGCAAACCCATTTTCATGTGTCAGAAGATCAGGACTGGCGGATCATCACACCCACAGGCGACATCACCGCATCCAATGCAGAAGAATGCCGCAAAATCCTGGTGGAACTCGCGGATCAGGGGCATCGGAAATTCCGCTTTGATTTCAGCAAAGTCGAGGATGTGGATTCGGTGGGGCTGAGCCTGCTGATTATTTTCTCCAAAATGCTGGACAAAAAAGGCGGAGAAAAAAGGCTTGAAATCCTCAATCCCCGCAAAAGCCTGGAAAATCTTCTGCGCATGACCCGCATTGACCGGATATACAGGGTTGTCAGTGAGGAACAGGGGGCAGGGATTGGAGGGTAAATATTGTAATCAGCGGTCTGTCAAAAAAATTCCTTCCTGTTTTGAGGAGTCCAAACGGAAAGCTTTTGGTTCAGAATTCCCCGTCCCTGATTTTGTTTTGAGGAGTCCAAACGGAAAGTCCGGATGCTGCGAATTTTGCCAAACTTTCAGTTTGGCACTCCGGTGCAGTTTTTTTGAATGTGAAAGAATTTTTCTGACAATCCGCTCATGGGAACACAGGCCTCCAATCCCTGACGCCATCCCCTTGAAAACAGGACTTGTTTATGGATGAAAACCGGGAACTTCTGGAAGAATTTGTGGCAGATGCCAAAGAGCATCTGGATACGGTGGAAGATGATCTGCTGGCTTTGGAAAAGCAGAAAGACAGACCGGATCGGGAAATTGTGGATCGGGTGTTTCGCGCGGTTCATTCGGTCAAGGGAGCGGCCGGCTTTTTCGGACTGACCAATATCAGTGAACTGGCCCATGTCATGGAAACCCTGCTTTCCCTGATCCGAGAGGGGGAAATCCGTCCTGAATCCCGTTTCATTGATGCGCTGCTGTCCGGGGCTGATCATCTGGGCATTCTGCTTGATGATGCCGAACACAGCAATGAAATCGATATTGCGGATATTCACAACCGCGTTTCCACAATTCTGGCACAGGAACTGTCGCCGGAAGTAAAGGCCGAAATGGCTGAATCCGTAAAACTGTGTGACATGGCAGATCAGGATACCGGTTTTGAGATCAGTGCCTTCACCCTGAAAACTGTTCCCGCGCGTGAGAATCTGTATGTGCTGAAATACAATCTCACCCAACTGGATCAGTCCGGCAGAAGACCCATGAAACTGATTCAGGATCTGCTGGAAGCCGGCCATATCCTTGACGCGAAAATCAGGCTGCATTCGGATGATCTGCGCCCGGGGCTTCCGGATGAGCCGCTGCTGTATGATGTCCTCTACGCGACCGGTCTGAATGCTGAGGAGATTGGAGCAGGGCTTGGTGTTTTCAATGAGTTTCTGATCCCTGTCCGCAGGATGGAAGAAAAAACACAAACCGATCTTCCGGCTGCCGCAGAGAGTTCTGAAACCGGCACAGAATCAGATGCGGAAACCCAACGGCTTGTCTCCCTGCTCTCCGGAGGAGAACATGCTGATACGGTGCGCCTCCATGTGGACATTCTGGATAAACTCATGATGCTGGTGGGCGAACTCGTGCTGATTCGCAATCAGAAACTTCTGAAAGCAGACAGCGCGAATCCGCAGTCCTTTGGCCTTGCCAAACGCCTCAACACCGTCACCGCAGAGTTGCAGGAACGGATTATGCGCATCCGGATGCAGCCGCTGGACAGTGTGTTTGGCAGATTTCCGCGCATTGTCCGGGATTTGGGACAGAGACTGGGCAAAAAAATACAGATTTCCGTCAGCGGTGCAGAGGTGGATTTGGACAGGACCCTGCTGGAATCCCTGATCGATCCCCTGACCCATTTAATCCGCAATTCCTGCGATCATGGCATTGAGTCTCCGGCAGAACGCATACAGGCGGGAAAACCGGAAAAGGGAACCATCACATTGGGAGCCTGGCATGACGCGGGACAGATTCATGTGGAAATTCGGGATGACGGAAGAGGCATTTCTCCGGATTTCATTCGCAGGAAGGTTTTGCAGAAAGGACTCAAAACGGAAGCTGAACTCAGGCAGATGAGTGAGCGGGAAATCCTTTCCCTGATTCTGATTCCGGGTTTTTCCACCACAGATGCCATTACGGAAGTCTCCGGACGCGGCGTGGGGATGGATGTGGTGAAAACAGGCATTGAAAGCGCGGGCGGAAGCCTTGAGACAGAGTCGGTTTCGGGAGAGGGAACCCGGATTCACATCAGTCTGCCCCTTACTCTTGCCATTATTCCCTGCCTGATTGTCCTGTCCGGAGGAAATCCCTTTGCCATTCCCCAGATCAGCATTGAGGAACTGGTCTGTCTGTATGAGGATGACCGCAGACACCTTGAATGCGCGGGGGATCAGGAAATATACCGGATGCGGGGAAAACTTCTGCCCATGATCCGTCTCTGCGAAGTGCTGAAACGGCCTGAACCCTTTACAGAGAAAGTCCGGGCTGAGATTGCGGAAACATATGGGAGAACTGTGGAAAAAAATGCAGAAAAATCCTCAGCAGATGCCATCCGTTTTGCGGTTCTCAAAACCGGAGCCGGACACTTCGGCCTGATTGCCGATGAAATTGCCGGAACCGGGGAAATCGTGGTCAAACCCATGCACAGAAGCGTTTCCGGCCTGAAAATTTATGCCGGAGCCGCGATTATGGGGGATGGCAGGGTGGCCCTGATTCTGGATGCGGAAGGGATTGCCCGCCATGCGGGAATCGGAGCTTTTCAAAGCAAAGGAGAAGACAGGTTCCGGAAAAAAATTGAAAATGAGGCGCTGCAGGATGTTCTTTTGTTCAGAAGCGGAAAGAATGAGCAGTTTGCCCTTTCCCTGTCCCTGATTCGGCGGATTGAAAAAATAAAATTTTCAGACAGGGAAAAGGTTGGTGAAAATGAATTCATTTCCCTGAAGGGAACTTTCATGCAGATTCTGCGTCTTGACAAAGTGCTGCGCGTTTCCCCGTGCATGGAAAAAGAGGAGATGTTTCTCATTGTTCCCAAACATGTTTTTCGGCCTGCGGGGCTGCTGATTTCGGAAATCATTGGCACACAGCGGGCAGAAATGGAACCCAATGCAAAAACCTGCATGGAAGACGGCCTTCTCGGCACTGCCCTGATCCGCGGACGCATGACCCTGTTTGTTGACCTGTACCGCGTGATGGAAAAATTCACTCCCATGCGGGCAGAGATTCCGGACAGAGAAACATCCTCAGCGGAAAAGAGCAAAAAAATTCTGCTGGCCGAAGACACTCCTTTTTTCCGGCAGTTGATTAAAACATATCTGGAATCTGCCGGATATGAAGTGGAAACTGCGGAAAACGGGCAGATGGGCCTGGAGAAACTGGAAAACAGCCGATTTGATCTGATTGTGTCTGATATTGAAATGCCGGTGATGGACGGCTGGGAATTTATGCAGAATGTGCGGAAAACCGTCACACAAAAACAACTTCCTGCCCTTGCTCTGACTGCGCTGGACTCGGAACAGACCCGGCAGAAAGCCAAAGAATGCGGTTTTGACAGATATGAAGTGAAAATGGACAAAAAGCGCTTTCTCAGCACAGTGGCGGAAATGCTGTCCGCATAAGCTGATTTCGAAAATGAATGTTTCGCTGCGTTCACAGGAATCGCAGCAAAGGAAACCGGAAGACATCCGAAGGATTGGAACCATCGGAAATCTGAGGAACAGGGCTCCGTGCCTGTTCCTGAATTGTGCAATCTGGTGCATATTTTTGGCAATCGGGGAAGAGAATTTTGAAAAAATCAAAAAACCGGAACCTGAAAACCGGAGAGACTGACAGGCATCTGACAAAAAAATCTGCTTTCCGAACGCATAAGCAGAGGCAGCAAATCCAATGGCTTACCGCACTTGCGGCCAATGCATCGGGAGAAATCTTTGAAGTGGAAGGATATGCGGCCATGGGCATGGCAGATGCCCTGCTTATGCCCCTGCGCAGGGAAAACACCATTCCCATGCCCTTTGGCAGCGAACTCATGTATCTGCCCCACAGAAGCCCGGTTTTCTATAATATTGCAACCGGCATTGCGGAAGTGGTAAAGGAAAATCCCTATGCGCCGGGCGAGCCGATTTTTCCGGTCGCGGCCTTCAATTCTCCGGGGTATGTCAACACCTTTATCAGCGCATACCGGGAGAATCTGCCCGAAGATTATCTGCCGCTTTTTTCTTACGGAGCCGTTGGCTGGCATGAGCACGGATTCCGCTCCGCGCTGATGCAGGTGGATACGGAGCCCAGACAGGATCTGCGGCAGATGCAGCGGGAAAAGGTGGTGGCCGGAGTGGAGCAGATGCGCAGCCTTATGCCCAAAAACCGGCTGCGGGAGCATCTGGAAAAATGCGCATTGGAATACGGATGTCCGGCAGGAAAGAATTTCTTTCTGCAGCGCTATGAGGCTCCGCTGCCCACTTCCCAATCCTGCAATGCCAGATGCCGGGGCTGCATTTCCCTGCAGAAAAATGAGCGGATTCGCTCCAGTCAGGAAAGAATCGGGTTTACGCCCCTGCCGTCCGAGATTGCGGAAGTGGCTTTGGCCCATATCAGACGCGTGAATGCGGCTGTGGTCAGTTTCGGACAGGGCTGTGAGGGAGATCCGCTGTTCGCGGCAGATGCCATTGCAGAGGGCATCCGGATGATCCGCGCGCAGACAACTGAGGGAACCATCAACATGAATACCAACGCGAGCAGACCTGATATTCTCAGAAAGCTTTTTGAGGCAGGGCTTGACAGCATTCGCGTCAGCATCAACAGTATGCGGGAACCCTGCTACAATGCCTGGTTCCGGCCCGCAGGTTACTGTTTTTCCAACGTGGCGGAAAGCATTGAACTGGCATTGGGAATGAAAAAATTTGTGTCTGTCAATTATCTCAACTGCCCCGGATTTACGGATACTCCGGAAGAGGCCAAAGCCTTTATGGATTTTCGCAGAAAACATCCGTTTCATTTTATCCAGTGGCGGAACCTCAATTTTGATCCGGTCAAATACTGGGCTGCCATGAATGCCGCAGCGTCCCACAGTCCTCCGCTGGGAATGAAAACCCTGCTCAGCCGCATTCGGAACAGCTTTCCGGATCTGGGTTTTGGCTATTTCAATCCGCCAAAAGAGAAA
Organism: Desulfobacterales bacterium; assembly: GCA_041390465.1. Lineage (GTDB taxonomy): Bacteria > Desulfobacterota > Desulfobacteria > Desulfobacterales > Desulfococcaceae > JAABRU01. Next base: position 20,354 of record JAWKPW010000081.1, read on the forward strand.
TGGGGGAATCTGAACCAGGAAACCAAGCAAAGTTGAACGAACCGGAATTCAGCAGATCAAACACCCGGAGGAGTGCAAAAATTGCATTTCTGCATATGTGCAAAAAATCCCTTTGCATAATTTCTGCGCTCCTTCGGAATAATACTGATTCCCCATTGAAAACATGCTGATATTGAATCAAATCAACGGAGATTCGGAATAATTCCATCTGCTGACATTGAAATCCCATATTTCAGACACGGAAGAGACAAAAGCAATGAAATGGACAGAAGTGAAAGTGGTTTTCGAACATCCGGACAGGGATCTGGCAGTTGATCTCATCTCCGATATATTTTATGGTTTTGGTGTGCAGGGTGTGGCAGTGGAAAGCACGGTTCCGGATGAAGACGCGGACTGGGCAGATGGTGCGGAAAAGATTCCGGACGCAGATTCGGTTGCAGCCTATTTTCCCAAAGATGCGCGTTTTGCAGACAGCATTCGCAAAATCAGGGCAGAACTCAATCGACTGGCTGCGGAACAGGGGATTGCGACCCGAATTGCATTTCAGGAAATGGATGAGGAGGACTGGGCTGAATCCTGGAAAGAATATTTCTGGCCGGAAAAGGTGGGGGAAAAGATTGTGGTAAAACCCACTTGGCGGGACTATGTGCCGGAAGCAGGGGAAATGGTGCTGGAAATTGATCCGGGCATGGCCTTTGGCACCGGAACGCATCCCACCACTTCCCTGTGCATTCAGCTTATGGAGAAATATCTGCATCCCGGTGATTCTGTCCTGGACATCGGAACCGGATCCGGCATTCTGCTTCTGGCAGCGGCAAAGCTGGGAGCCGGAGAATTGCGGGGCATTGACAATGATCCGGTGGCAGTGGAGATTGCCCGGAAAAACCTTCTGCTCAATCAGATTGCCTCAGAGCAGTTCAGCATTATGACTGGACATCTTGCTGAAAACGTGCATCAGCGCTTTGATCTGATCATCGCCAATATCCTTACGGATGTCATTCTGGTGCTTGCGGACAGCCTTCCCCCGCTGCTCCATGAAAACGCAATGTTTGTCTGCTCCGGCATTATTTCGGAAAATCGGGAAAAGGTGACAGAGAAAATGAAAACCCTGGGATTTGAAATTGCCGAAGTCCGGGAAAAGGAAGGCTGGGTGGGGATTGCCGGGAGAAAATGTTGTTAAGTCAAAGCCTCACGTTTTTTTTCAATCATACCAATTCGCCATTGATCTGAAACACAAGTTTTTCAGAAAAACCGGATTTTTCCGAAAAATCCGGTTTTTTGAACACACGAAAACCTCTTTTTTTCCTGCTTATAAGTATCTTTTCAATGGGGAATTGGTATCAGACTTCCGAAGTGCCGGAACCTCCGGAAGTCGATAGTGGGCAAAATCCGTTGATCTCTCCGCTGATTCCGGGCGGAAAAAATCCGAATGGATTGACATTATTATAGAAAAAATGCTTCAGGCAGAAAGTCCCTGCAGTGCGCCTGTCCTATTTTTCATCCTCCTGGGTGCAGAAATACTCAATGGTTTTCTGCGCGCAGGTTTTGCAGTAGCCCAGTTTGTTGAGCATGGTATCCACCATCCGGTCATAGAGTTTCTGGTTTTCCTCATTGGTGCGGTTGGCCAGCGCACCGATGAGACTGCCTGCGCCCGCGATGTCGGACTTGAGACGCACATCTGTGACAGCCTTGACCAGTTCCAGATTGTCCATGAAATCATAATCCGGATTTACAGAGATTTTCTGACCGTAAATCTTGCGAATGGAGGTGCGGAAACTTTCCCGCTGCTCTGTGGTTTTCAGTCCCAGTCTTTCCTCCACGCTCTGAATGTAGCGCTCATCAATCTTCAAAGCCCGGAGTTCACCGGTTTGGGGGTCCTTGTATTTCCACATCTTGTCCGGCCCCAGGTTTTCCGCGTCAATGCCGATGATCATGTTCACATAATTCATCACGTCCTTGCGGATGGCCAGAGGTTCATCCATATAGGCATTGAACATTTCGGTCATGATGCGCTCCCGGTACAGCCCCTTGCCGATTTTGATGTCTTCCAGATACTTTGTCCGATCATTGGCATCCGGCACATAATCCAGAATCACCCTCTCCAGGGTTTTGAAGATATCATAGGCAAACATGCACTGGCCTTCATTGGTTTCCGAGCTTTCAATGAGCAGTTGCAGCGCTCTGCCCAGGTTGCGCTGTCCCAGTCCCTTCTGACCGAAGCGTTTGATAATGTCCGGATTCTGGTTCAGGGTGTCAATGACCTCTGCAAGTGTCTTGATGCTCTTTTCTCCGGCCACTTCGCCTGCTGCGAGTTTCATGGTTTCGACGGGTGTGAGTTTTTCTGAATACGGGAGCCGGGTCAGCACAACAGACACAGAGGCCGCGTAATTGAGATTGGGATCCTGGTGCAGGCTTTCCCGGTTGATGGTGGTGCGCGGCTCGCTGCCGATGGTGTAATCTGTCAGATCCTTCTGGAGTTTGTAATTGGTATTGTGGGAAACATAGCAGATGCGGCACCGATCCACAATGGGAGCCTCTTCCTTTTCCGCTAGGAAACGGTTGAATTCCGAGTTGTTGCTGGTCGCTATGATCAGGGTGTCAATGGGCCATTTGAAACCGTCAATCTCAATATTCCGGTTCTGAATCACGCCCAGATACACCTGCACCAAGTCTTTTTTGTTTTTGAAAATCTCATCACTGAAATGAATGCCGCCCCCTGCCACCCGCGCGAGCGCTCCACGTCTTAAATCAAAACGGTAGGGATTGTTGGTGTCTGTGATGTGGAGAAGCCGCTGAATGGATTCCTCACCCAGGAGATCCACAGCAGATGAGGTGATTTTGTCCTTGGCCGGATACTTGCCCGTGACAGTTCCCAGGCTTTCCACAAGGGGAACAGGGATTATTTCAATGAATTCCATCATTTTCCCTATATCCCCGCTGCAGTGGTAATGGATATCGTTCCAGATATAACCGCTGCACGCGCCCAGAGGCCGATAATTGTCATATATTTTTTCCAGTTGCTGATCTGTGAACCCGATTTCCCTTGCCAGCCAGGTTTTGGTTTCATCCTGACTGTCAAAAAGATTCATGGCCAGCAGCATGGGATCCTCATAGGTCTGGGATTCAATGGCCCTGATCCTGCCATAAGTTCCCAACTGATCAATATTGTTGAATTTAAAGGTGTATTTCCGGTTTTCCGGCCGGGCGAGAAAGTTGCGGTATCGGTTGCAGAGCAGTTCCACAAAAAAGGTTTTTCCGTTTCCAGGTTCTCCCACCAGCACATAGGCCATTTCAGCGGAAGAACCGCCCTCAGCCGCGTCCTTGACATAGGAGACGAAACTGTTGATTTCATCATACATGCCGATGACATGCTTTTTGCCTGTGCGGAATACACTGAAATCGTAAGTTGTTTTTCCGTTTACCACCACTTTGCTGATATCGCTTTCCAGAATCATGCGGGCCACACCCTGAAACGCGTTCTCAAAACAGCGTGTTCCCTCTTTTACAGCCTGCATATGGCCGCGGAGTGTCGCATTGTTATGAACAGTCATTTTTTACCTCCCTGTGGGTTGATGAACGAAGAACGATAATCTGACCGGTTTTCAAAATACGAAACAAAGTGGAACATTTTGAAAATCCGCCTACTCAATTGTTTATGGATCAGTGTTTTTTTCTGCCCAATAGATCTGCCTGTGGCCAGTTGCTTCAAGTTTTTTGGCAAGTCTATCTGCTTCGGTTTCAGAAAGATTATTTTCGACTCTGAATTTATTGCCATTATCATCCTGTCGCCAAACTGACCAATTATTGTCAACTGTATTTTTGGGGATTACAGCCCACCATCCCAATTCATCCTGACCCCAAAATATTCCGGAGCGGGCAGCCACCGTCCGAAGAAGTTCAAGTTCTGTGGTTTTATCCCCGGCATCGAGCAATTCTGCTTCTTTTTCATCACCTTCTGAATCCTTGAAGAATATAGGCAGAACTGCGACTTTACAGCCCGGACCTCCGGGCTTTCCAACCCGATGACAGTTACCGTATTTTTTGGACATAATGCTTCTCCCCAACCAATTCTCCGACAGATTTTCTGTTTATGCAAGGTTTTGGGAATGATTGCTTTTTTTGGTTTTTTTATCAACAGATTTTTTTGAATTCTCCGGTGTTTTTTCCGCTGCATCCGCATCAAGTTTTCGGATTCTCTCTTCCGCGAGTTCCGTATAAACCGGATCAATGTCATATCCCGCATAGTTTCTCCGGTTTTTGAGCGCAGACAGGCAGGTGGTGCCGCTGCCGCAGAAAGGGTCCAGAACTGTATCTCCCTCAAATGTGTACAACTGAATCAGACGATGGGGCAGCTCTTCGGGAAAGGGCGCGGGATGCCCGATTTTTTTTGCGGAAACAGCCGGAAATTCCCATACACTTTTTGTCCATGCAATGAATTCCTCCCGCTTGATGGTGCTTGTCCGTTTTTCCTTTTTGCGGGAAAAGGAATCTTTGGAAAAAACAAGAATATATTCATGAATATCCCGCAGAACCGGGTTGGAGGCCGACATCCAGCTTCCCCAGGCTGTGGAAGGGCTGGCACTGGAAGCCTTGTTCCAGATGATCTCCCCGCGCATGAGATACCCGATATCCAGCATATCCGCAATGATATAACTGTGCAGGGGAATATAGGGTTTGCGTCCCAGATTGGCAATGTTGATGCAGGCCCTTCCGCCTGTCACCAGCACCCTGTGGGTTTCCCGGAACACGCTTTTGAGCAGATTCCGGTATTCCTCCAGCGACAGATCCTCGTCATATTCCTTCTGCACATTGTAAGGCGGCGATGTCACCATGAGATGCACACTGCAGTCCGGCAGTTCATCCATGTGCTCTGCGGATTTGCAGAAAATCCGGTTGATGTTTTCCGCTTTGATCGGATTTTCAATATACTGAATTTTTTCAGGCAGTTTTTTCCCGTCATAAAGTTTGCTGCTGTAAAATTTTTCAGAATCATGGTTGATTCTTCCTGAAGTTCCAAAGGAACTGGTCTGGGTTCCGCTGCGTTTCCGGTTTTTTGTCATCCGTCTTCCTTTTCCTGCAGAGTTTTCATACAGGAGAAATTTTTGTCAGGGGGGCAAAAGGATTGACTGCTCATGTTCAAACATTCTGCCCGATTATTGCTTAAGGCGATTTACGGAAAAGAACATCCCGCTGATCCGGAACTCT
>JAWKPW010000082.1:0-24747 GCA_041390465.1 Desulfobacterales bacterium
GTGACCGTGTTCTGGTGATAGAGGTGAAGAACCGTCTGGAGAAGAGAATGGTGGACAGATTTGTGTCTGAAAAAATGCCCAACTTCAAAAAGTTTTTTCCCCAGTATAAGGACTGTTCTGTTCTGGGCGGAGTGGGTGCGCTGGTGATGCAGGATGATGTGGGGCGTTATGCGGAAAAAAAGGGACTGTATGTTCTGACCCAGAGCGGAGACGGCGGGGCCATGCTTGCCAATCCCCGGAACTTCAGGGCCAGGGAGTTTGCCTGAAACAGAGTTTGCCAACATGTCAAAAAGGAGGAAGAACATGGAAGAAAGCAGAATGGACAGAATTGAAAAAGGCATGGCCGAATTTTTTCAGGGAATGAAGGAAATGCGGGAGGAATTCTTTCAGGAAATGAAAGAAATGCGTGCGAAATCCTCTCAGGAAATGCAGGAAATGCGTGCGAGATCCTCTCAGGAAATGCAGGAAATGCGTGCGAAATCCTCTCAGGAAATGCAGGAAATGCGGGAATTCCAGAAAGAGACCGGCCGGCAGATCCGGGAACTGAAAGAGTCCCAGAAGAAGACGGATGCGCAGCTTGAGAAGACGATAAAGAAACTGGACAGGATAGGGGAGCAGCTTGGGGATCTGGGACTGGTGCAGGGGAAGGTGGCCGAGGATCTGTTTTACCGGAATGTGAAGAGTCTGTTCCGGGAAAGGGATTTGATTTTTGGGAGTGTGCGGCGGAATGTGAGGAAAAAGGGTGTTGCGGAATATGACATCGTGGCATCGGGCGGTGACCGTGTTCTGGTGATAGAGGTGAAGAACCGTCTGGAGAAGAGAATGGTGGACAGATTTGTGTCTGAAAAAATGCCCAACTTCAAAAAGTTTTTTCCCCAGTATAAGGACTGTTCTGTTCTGGGCGGAGTGGGTGCGCTGGTGATGCAGGATGATGTGGGGCGTTATGCGGAAAAAAAGGGACTGTATGTTCTGACCAGGCGGGATGGCGGGGCCAATAACGCAGTCACAGGGTTTCAGGCGAGGAGTTTGCCTGAAACAGAGTTTGCCAACATGTCAAAAAGATGGAAAGAACATGGAAAAAGCAGAATGGACAGAATTGAAAAAGGCATGGCCGTTCTTTCAGAGAATGAAAGGATAAAGAAAAGAGATTACTTTCAGGAAATGAAAGAAATGCGTGCGAAATCCTCAGGAAATGCAGGAAATGCGTGCGAGATCCTCTCGGGAAATGCAGGAAATGCGTGCGAGATCCTCTCAGGAAATGCAGAAATGCGAGATTCCAGAAAGAGACCATGCGGCTGATCCGAGAACTGAAAAGTCCCAGAAGAAGACGGATGAACAAATTTCCAGAACTGATGCGGAAATCGGGAACTGAAAGAGTCCCAGAAGAAGACGGATGCATAACAGAAGACGATAAAGAAACTGGTTCAGGATAAGGAAGCGGCTTGGGGATCTGGGACTGGTGCAGAGGTGGCCGAGGATCTGTTTACCGGAATGTGAAGAAGTCTGTTCCGGGAAAAGGGATTTGATTTTTTGGGAGTGTGCGGCGGAATGTGAGGAAAAAGGGTGTTGCGGAATATGACATCGGTAGCATCGGGCGGTGACCGTGTTCTGGTGATAGAGGTGAAGAACCGTCTGGAGAAGAGAATGGTGGACAGATTTGTCTCTGAGAAAATGCCCAACTTCAAAAAGGTTTTCCCCAAAGTATAAGGACTGTTCTGTTCTGGGCGGAGTGGGTGCGCTGGTGATGCAGGATGATGTGGGGCGTTATGCGGAAAAAAAGGGACTGTATGTTCTGACCCAGAGCGGGGACGGCGGGGCCATGCTTGCCAATCCCCGGAACTTCAGGGCCAGGGAGTTTGCCTGATGCCGCGTTTGTTCCAAAACATTCTGTGATGATGGTTCAGCAGATTCCTCTCCCCTGACAACGCCCCGATTCCTTCAGAAAAAATGAAAACACAGACCGTCCCGCCATTTCAAATGCAGATCAGCGTCCTGTATTTCTTCCAAAAGCAGATGCGGAAAGTCTGCGTTCCCTTTGCCGAAATGTGCCATCCGCCTTTTCCTTTTCCATGACCTGCCGCAGCAGTTTGAACATTTTCATTTCCTGAGGTTCTTCCCGGTAAAACGCGTCCCAGGCATAGTGAAAAAGTTCCTGCAGTCTTTCCGGAGACATATGCTTTGGATAATACACCACTTTGTCTGCTGTGTAATCATTCCAGTCATAGGAAAAAATCCGCTCCTGACTGCGCAGATCATCAAATGCCTTTGTATGGGGAAAGGGGGTCAGCACCGTGAATTCAGCCAGATCCAGTTCAATTTCCAGCAGAAAATCAATGAATCGTTTGATATAATCCTCGGTATGGCTGTCCAGCCCCAGCAGAATGGTTCCCTCCACCGCAATGCCGTGATCATGATAGCGTTTAATCCTTTCCCGGATATAGTCGGAAGTGTCAAAAACCGCCTGATACACATACCATGCTCCGGCCTGCGCTGCCAAATCCAGAACTTCGGGATCATCCTCAATGGGATGGCAGCACCATTTTTTCTTCAAAGGGATCATTTCCTTAAACAGATCCTTTTCCCACTGTGTGTCCTGTGCAAGGGAATTGTCCACAACAAACAGGCGGTTGTTGTCTATGGATGCCATTTCCGCTATGGTTTTGTCAATGGGACGGGGCCGGAATTTGCGTCCGCCCAGATAGGCCACCGCGCAGGGATAGCAGTGAAACCGGCATCCTCTGGACGCGTGAACCAGATCCACCATCTGCACACCCCGGTAATTGTACAACTCCCGTTTGAGAATGTCCCTCCGCGCGGTTCCCACGGCTTCAATGGGCGGACGGTCATCAAGATAATCATAGATTTTTTGCAGGGTTCCGCTTTTGAAATCAGAAATCACCTTTTCCATCCTGCCCTCGGCTTCCCCCAGAAACACAGCATCCGCATGTTCTGCGGTTTCCTCGGCATGGAGCATGGTGGCAATGCCGCCGAAAATGACCGGAATTCCCTTTTCCCGGAATCTGTCCGCGATTTCCCAGCCGCGTCTGACCTGTATGGTCAGCATCATGGAAATGCCCACCATATCCGCAGGCTCGTCAAAATCAATGTCTTCCAGATTCTCATCTGTGAATTCCACTTCCACCTCATCCGGAAGTGCGGCTGCAAACACCACAGGCCCGTGGGGGGGCAGATGAAATTCGGTCTGGCCCGAAAGTTTGGGCCATTTGGGGTAAATCAACTTGAATTTAATCATAATATGCAGTCCATCTCTGTAAAATGTTCGGGCATCAGCACGTCTGGCATTTTGTCTGATCCCGCACAGATATTCACTTTCCTGCTTCTCATTGTGCTCTCTGCTCCATTTCCTTCAATATTTTTCCCACATTTTCTGACAGGGTATCCAGGTCATTGACAACAACCTCCCATATAATCTCAATGCTTATACTGAAATAGGCGTGAACCAGTCGGTTTCTCAATCCGATAATTTCATACCAGGGGACTTCCGGATGCAGATCACGCTGTTCATCCGAAATATTGCGGCAGGCTTCTCCGACAATTTCCATCTGTCTCAGAATGCCATCCTGCAGAAGTTTGTTTTTTTCTGAATATTTCAACATCGGCTTCTGCCGTGTATTCTCTGATTTGATTTATGGCATCCAGAATATGGCGGAGATAAAACCTGTCAGTCTTCTTCATAAAGCAGCACCTGATCCTTTGCAATGAAAGGTTTTAAATGGGGGCTGATATTCGCTTCACTGATCAGTTCGATTCTTCTTCCCATTATGCGCCCCAGTTCGCGTTCAAGACCAAACCATTTCAGCCCCAGAACAGGTCGCAGGCCCGAAGATTTCAGTTCCACCAGAAGATCGATATCGCTTTGATCAGCGTTTTCGCCCCGGGCAAAGGAACCGAACAGAGAAATTTTTCTCACATAGGGTTTGAGCATGGGAACTGCTTTTGATTTCAGATAATCAACAGTATTCATTGTATTTCCTTTGCTGTGCAGATTGTTTGCCTGAAATGCCTAAAAATCAATTGCCAGATGCCAGCGGATGCCCTGTTTCTCAAACCGGGAAAGGATTCGTTCATATTCCTTAAGATCTTCGAGAATTTCTCCGGATTCCGCAATGGCATCCGGATGCGTCTGCAAATGAGCGGTCAGCGAGCGCACCGTTTTTAGACCATCTGTGGCTGAAAACCATTTTTCAGTCTTCAGATCATCCGGCATGTCGGCATTTTCATCAAAAAAATCTGCCAGTTCTTCCGGATTCTCACTGAAAAAATCCATCAGCGGAGCCGCGTTCAGCTCTCTGAAAATATCATCAAGAATTTTTTCATCCGCATGTGCAATGGCCTTGCCATCCACAAAGGTGTCAAAACCCTCCACTTCCTTTTCGCCCACAATATACCATGCCAGACCCATTTTGCCTCCTTATTTTCGGGACAGAGAGTCAAATCGGTTGAAAATATCATCCCTTTCGGGATTCTGATTTGTTTTGTGCATTTTTATCTGCAATAATGTCAATCCTTAGGGATTTTTTCTGTCCACAGTCAGCGGCCGGATATTTGTTTTGTGCATTTTTATCTGCAATAATGTCAATCCTTAGGGATTTTTTTCTGCCCACAGTCAGCGGACAGATCTGCGGATTTGCCCCACTGCCGTTTTTTTCCGTTTCGTGCAAGCAGAGGAAACAGAACTGTTCACTGCCTTTCCACCTTCATCATCTCCTGAAAATCCTCTGCTGTGATTTCTTCGGATTCCAAAAGTTTCAGATACAGGGAATAGCCCAGAGCTCCATGAAACACCAGTTCTGTCTCCTGGGAACCGGGCCGAATGCGGACGGTTCGGCGCAGGCTTTTTTTGACATACTGACGGATAATGGCAGTTTGGTCCGGGTGCATCTCCACATCCGTAATCATGCCGTCCCGGCCCGGATAACGGCAGATGGGAATACCCTGTTTTTCCCATCCGGTTTCCGCACACTGGCTCTCAGGGCGCAGCAGCATGAGCCGCACATCCTGAAGCAGCCCCCGGGCAAAATTGGGGGAATCAAAAGGCGGGATGCCCCGGAAAATCCGGATTTCTTCCTTGTCATACACTCCGTCAAAGATGACCAGCCCCTCAATGCTCATCATCACAGAGCGGAACTGCCCCCTTCCCGGGGAAAGCAGGGTCAGACCGGTCATGAACTGGATTCCCCTGCCCGGAATGCGGGCCTCAATGCTGTGAACCAGCCGCATGTTTTTCTTTGGGAAAAGATCATTGCACTGCCTCTGCATCTCAGGAACACGGGAAGGGTCAGACAGCATCAGACCGGGCAGTTGCGCGCAGGAAGTCAAAATCAGCCAAAAGGGAAAAAACAGCAAAAAACGCATGATTATATGTCCTGAAACAGGGAATCTGCCATTTTTTCATTTATTTTCACGTTCTGAAAAATGATTTTTGTGCGGGAATCTCCGGATTCATGCACACTGACATGGTCTATGATTCCCGGTCTGTCCGGGGAAAGCACCAGTTCAATGCGCTGGATGATTTTGGAAAAAGATTCCTGCTTTGGTCTGAGCAGGATTTTCGGGCCGGGTTCCAGTGTGGCCGTAAAATTGGGATTTTCTGCAAACTGTCCCCTCATCCACAGACGGATCTCCGCCATCACCACCGTCATGGCCTGCAAACCGTCTGCGGATTGCCGGACAAATCCCTCTTTTCCCTTTACAAAGCGTTTGGTCTTTCCTTTGTGGCTGAGCAGAATGCTCTGCACCGGCTCCCGGTATTCCCATCGCAGGGAATCCGGGGACTGAAAGCAGAAAATGCCTTTGGAAACCAGCGGTTTTTTCAGAATTTTCATATGCTTTTCCTGCACAAAATCCGCGTTCACGGACTGCACTTTTTCGCTGTTTCTGCGGATGTCCTCCCAGGTGTCAGCCCATCCGGGAAACAGGAAAAAGGAGAGAAGCATCAGTATGTGCACTGTGTTTTTGGACATGACATTGCCTTTCTGCGGATAAAATAATGGACAGAGCGTCAAAATCTCTGGTTTGAGCCTGTCCCTCAAGGGAAGGGAGCGTTTTCATTAAGCGTTTTGCCTCCCTGCCCCTTTGTCGGAAAATGAATCTGCAATCAGGGCTCAGACAGATATTTTCCGCTTTCCCCCTGTCCGGTGATGCCTTTGGAGATCACCAGTTTTTCTCCGATGCGCACCCCGTCATCCATGACGTCCGGGTCATGGCGCAGGGGCTTTGCGCGAACCCGGCTGGTGTGGGGATAGCGGTATTTCATATACCGGTGCAGCAGGGGATCCTCCATTTTGACCAGAGCACGGGAATCTGCGGCATTGGTCTTCGGGCTTTTTCCGGATTCCAGCCGGGATCGGAAGCCCCTGAGAATGCCCACAGCAAAATCGCTTTTCCTGTACCGGTTCAGATTTTTTCCCCTGCTGTAATCCTGCCACTGCCGCTGCGTAAAATGACGCACAAAATCCCATACATAAGCGGCCAGTTTCACATTCTGCGCGGTGCCGCTGATTTCCAGTGCACGCCCCATTTTCCCTTTTTCCAGCACATAGGCCGGAACCCATATGCCCTGAACAAAATAAAAATCCTCCACCAGCATGGCAAGCATATAATCCTCCCGGAAATGACGCAGCGCGGGCGGACAGGGAAAAACACTGACAAAATCGCGGGGCATATTGCGGGAAATCAGATCGATATTGTGGCGGGCCGTCAGTTCATGGGCCTTTTGCATGGCTGCCTCAGCCTCGTGCCGGTTGCTGCTTTGGGCCAGGGCCATGAGTTTCTGCACCCGCAGAAGGATTTTGTCCTCCTGTGCAGCCGGATCTGAGTGTTCACGCAGTCTTTCATAAAATCCTGATGCTCTGGAATCAGCCCGAAGCAGTTGGCAGGCTTTCTGAAAAACCGGGCCATGGGGAGCACTGTCCAATCCGCCCGCGAGTATTTGGCTCAACTGATGGGCCGTTTCATGGCGGAGAACCTCCCGCACGCTGTCCCAGGGACAATGCAGAACAAAATTCCGGTTCAGGCAGATTTCCCGTTTGTGCGCTGTCCAGGAACCCAGAGCTTTTTTCATATTCCCAAGACGGAACAGCGGTCTTTTCATGAGCATGCGGAGTTCGGGCGGCAGTATCCATATCGCCACTTCCCATTCACAGGCCAGCCCGTGAAGAATGCGGCGCTCCAGCGCCTCCTGAACCGGGTTTTCTTTCAGATCCATTGATAGACTTTCAGATAATATTTTTGGGTAGGCTGGGGTGAATGCGGTGAACCCCAAAATTTTGAATTTGTTGGGATTCGTTCCTCACCCCAACCTGCGCAGAACCCCCAAATTATTATCTTAAACACAATAAATATCCAGTTGTTGATTGCAGAGAAAGGGGCGTTATCTGTCCGATTCCTCATCCGGCAGCATTTTCAGAATTTCTTTCCGTTCGGATTTTGAGAACCTTTTTTTGATGAGTTCCTTCAGTTCTATGTCGGAGCTCCCTTTCATGCGTTCATCCGCAGATTCACATAATGACCTGTGAGTTCGTCAAGTGTCCACGCATCAGGGGCCTGCTGATGGGATTTGTAAGTCATGAGGTTGTGCTGTCCCATGTTCTCCAGTCCGTCCGGGAGTTCAGACGGTGCAGAACCTTCCCCTTTTTCAATAATGACCACATCCGGAAACTGCTGTTTTCAGAGACAGATCTTTTTCCAGTTCAACATGGAAAGAGGTGCCGGTGAAAAAATCCGTCAGGGTCATTCCAAACAGACGGTGTCAGGGAATCATGTCATCAGTCCTTGTGCAAAAATTTGTGGAACTGTCCGGCTTTTCCGCTGTATGCAGTTTACAGCAGGAAAGGCCAAAGAGCAAGGTCCTGTATGAAATCTGAAGAAGCACAGTGCCTGCGGAAAGTTTTTTCTGCCGTGATTCCGGCCTCAGGCTGAATCGGCTGCATCTTCTTTGGATAGTGGGTCAAATTCGTTGACAATGCCATCCCTTACGGGATTCCGGTTTGTTTTGTTGCAATTTTTCTATAATAATGTCAATCTGTTCAGATTTTTTCCCGCTCAGAATCAGCGTACAGATCAGCGGCTTTGACCCGCAGCCCTTTTTTGCAGGGAAAATCAGTCAGGGTTTTGATTTCACGATTTCCCCCGCGATTTCCTGACTCAGATTCAGCAGCAGCCGGCTCTGGGCAGAAACAATGTCCGTGTATTCCGTGCCGGACACAGGTTCACGCAGCACGGATTTATGAATCACATTCCGGTTTCTGGCATCTTCCAAAGCCCATGTCACAGACAGCACGGCCTCTCCCCCCTGCTGCGCGTCAAACTGATGGACTTTCAGGTTGATGCGGAAGTCCGGATCAAAAAAATCCCGCCAGGGCCATGCCAGCACCTGATCTGATTGGAGCAGCACAGACAGATTTTCTGCCAGCACCCGGAGAAAATCATCAGACAGGGTTCCGCCCCATCTGTGAAATTCTGCCATCCAAAGCCGGTTTTCATCCGAACGGGTGACAATCTGGGAACGGTCAAGCACTTTGGGAATTTCCACAGGCCCGACCCCCACGGCAGACATTTTTTTCTGCTTTGCACAAGGATTTGGCAAACTGTCCTGAGCCAAAGGCGTGAGGATGTAAAACTGCACTGCCGGACTTTTTCCGAAACAGCCGGTCAGCACAAGACTCAAAAGCAGAAAAACTGTCTGCACGCAGCGGCTCACAGCATTTTTTTTCATTTTTGCTTATCCTTTCCATAAATCAGGGCTTCGGGATGCCGTTCCAGATAATCTGCCACCATGCGGATGGAGCGGGCTGCATCCGCAAGTTCCACCATCATGCGTTTCATATCTCCGTACATGGCAGAATCCTTATTTACAAAACTGCCAATATCCGCAAGGGTGGTGTTCAACTGGGGCGTGATTTTGGTATCCAACTGCTTCAGGGTGTTTTCCAGATGTGCGATGCTTTCATTGAGACCGGCTGCCGCTTTTTTCAGTTCCGGACTCATCTCCGAACTGATCTGCACGGCAAATTTTTTCAACTGACTCACGGTCTCATTCAGTGAGGTCAGAGACTGCTTCAGTTCCTGGGAATTGACAATCTCTTTTGCCCCTTGAAGGGTTTCCGCCAGTTCCCGTCCAATCTGTTCAATGGGAATCTGTTCCAGTTTGCTCAGCAGATGGGACACACTGGTGGTCATTTCATCCAGCGGCGCAGGAATTGTGGGAAATTCCGGATACAGTCCTTCCCGTGTGATATGCCGGACCGGAGCATTGGGATGAAAATCCAGAGAAACGAGCAACTGACCGGTAATCAGGCTGCCGGATCGGAGCTGCGCGCGCAGCCCCTTTTCCACCAGATAATTCATAATTTTGTCCCTGTCCACATTCGGGGGAACTGCTCCTGCATGGGTAATCCGTCCATCTTCGGTTTCCACAAGAACCGGAATGCGGATTTCCTGCCGGTCAAAATCAAATTTCAGACTTACATCCTTTACCTGACCGATGCGGATGCCTTTGAGTTCCACAGGCGCGCCCGGAGCCAGCCCCCTGACGGATCCGTCAAAATACATAAGCCATTCGCTTTTCTTTGCATAGTTTCTTTCAGAAACGCTTCTGCGTGTTTTGTAAAGAGGAAACACATCCTCTTTTCCGGCCGGTTCACCCGGTTCCAGATTATGGGGTGTGTCAAATGCAATGCCGCCGATCATCAGGGTGATGAAGGATTCTGTATTCACTCTGATACCATTGGCATCCAGCACAAAATCCAGGCCCCCCGCATTCCAGAACCGGGTGTTTTTTCTCACTCTTTTATGGTGGGGAGCTTCAATGAAAACTTTGAGATTTACGGAATTTCCCGCTTCATCCAGATGATAGGCCACCACCTGTCCGACTTTGATCTGCCGGTAATAGACCGGGGAGCCGATATCCAGGGAGCCGATTGCAGGCGCGCTGAGTGCAAAATGAGCGCCCGGCAGATCCGCTGTCACCACAGGCGGAATTTCCAGCCCTGTGAATTTCCGGGCAGTTTTTCCCGGTTTTCCCGGATCAATGCCGATATAGGCTCCGGAGAAAAGCGTGCTGAGTCCTGAAACCTCGCCTGCGGCCACGCGGGCACGGACCACCCAGAACCGTGTGTTTTCCGACAGATGATTTTCAGCATCTTTGACAAAATCCGCAGTCACTTCGACATGGGAGAGATCTTCGGCCAGACGGATGCTTTCCACTCTGCCGATCTCCACATCCTTGTATTTTATTTTTGTTTTTCCTGCCTCCAGTCCGTCCGCACTTTTGAATGAGATGGTGACAGTCGGTCCCTTTTCCGAAAAGGTTTTCCATACCAGCCAGCCGCCGATCACAAGTGCTGCAAGGGGAATGAACCATATAACGGAAAAGCGGTTCTTTCTTTCCGCAATGATGGCTTCGGGGAATTCTTCCTCTGCCGGAAGCACGGGCTGTTTTTCATCCATGTTTTTCTGTTCTCCGTTTCTGTTCCCTGTATGCTGACAGCATAAACAGCGGGCTGCGCTCCGCTTCTGCCTGCCCTACAGATAGCCGTGTTCCTTGAAACTGTAATAATCTTTCAGGGTGAAAATCAGATGATCCAGCAACTGCACACCCAGCACTTCTCCGGATTCCTTTATGCGCCTTGTCACTGCCTCGTCCTCTTTGCTGGGGGAAACGCTGCCGGAGGGATGATTATGGGCCAAAATGATGGAGGCAGCCCGATCTGTGAGCGCATCTGCAAACACCTCGCGGGGATGAATCTGTGTCCTGTTGAGCAGTCCTATGGTAATCACCCGTGTGGCAATCACTTCATTCGCGCCGTTGAGACTCAGACAGAGCAGATGTTCCTGTTTTCTGTCCGCATAATGCTTGATCAGAGGCAGAACATCGGTCGGAGAGGTGATTTTGGTTCCCTCAGGCCGGATTCTGCGCCGGGCAAATTCCAAAGCAGCCACAATGACCGATGCTTTGGCAATTCCCACACCCCGGATGTTCTGCAGAATATCCAGTTGGGGAAAGCCCCCGTTTTTGTCCATTGCATCCAGAATGGCACCGGCCAGAGACATGACATCCTGCCCTTTGAGCCCCTTGCCCAGCAGAATGGCCATCAGTTCTTTGTCTGAAAGAGTCTGCGGGCCTTTTTCCCTGAGTTTTTCACGGGGACGCTCATTTTCCGGCAGATCGCTCAGACGTATGCTGTCTGTGTTTTTTTCACGGAGATACATATCGGGTGTCAGGTGTTCGGTCTCAGGTGTTCGGTGTCAGGTGCTCAGATTTCAGTATGTTCCTGAAATCTGATCCCTGAAACCGAACAGTTGACAGCTATATGCCCAGATAGGCTTTTCTCACATTCTCGTTTGCCAGAAGATTTGCGGCAGTGTCGCTCAGGGTGATTCTTCCGTTTTCCATCACATAGCCCCGGTGGGCCACCTGGAGGGCCAGATTCGCGTTCTGCTCCACCAGAAATATGGTCGTATTGTTTTCTTTGTTGATTTTTTTGATAATCTCAAATATCTGCCGGATAATCAGCGGCGCCAGTCCCAAAGAGGGTTCATCCAGCAGCAGGAGTTTGGGACGGGCCATGAGTGCCCGGGAAATGGCCAGCATCTGCTGTTCTCCGCCGCTGAGCGTTCCGCCTGCCTGGGATCGTCTTTTGGAAAGAATGGGAAAAAGTTCAAAAATATAGTCCATATCTTTCCGGATTTCCTCTTTGTCTTTGCGCAGAAACGCACCCATATCCAGATTTTCCGAAACCGTGAGATAGGGAAAAATCCGCCGTCCCTCGGGAACCTGTGATATGCCCAGAGAGACAATCCGGTTTGGGTTCAGTTCATGAATGGGACGGCCCATGAAAAAGATTTCCCCTGTCCGGGGCGGAACAATGCCGGATACCGACATCAGAGTGGTGGTTTTTCCCGCGCCGTTTGCACCGATAAGGGTGATGATTTCCCCTTCGGATATATTGATGCTGATGCCCTTCAATGCCCGGATATTTCCGTAAAAGGTTTCAATATTGCTGATTTTAAGCATCAGTTTCCTCCCCCAGATAGGCTTTGATCACAGCCGGATTGCGCTTGATTTCCTCCGGAGTCCCCTGGGCAATCTTTCTGCCGTAATCCACCACGAAAATCCGGTCAGACAGGCTCATGACCAGTTTCATGTCATGTTCAATCAGCAGAATGGAAATCTTCTCTTCCGAGCGGATGCGTTCGATAAGTTCATCCAGGTCATTGGTTTCCTGGGGATTCATGCCCGCAGCCGGTTCGTCCAGCAGAAGCAGAAAAGGTTCTGTTGCCATGGCACGGGCAATTTCCAGCCGCCGCTGGGCTCCATAGGGAAGATTTTTGGCAAATTCGTTGACATATGCGCTCAGACCGATTTTCTCCAGCACAGCATAACTGTCTGCCACCACTTTTTTTTCCTCGGCAATGGTGCGCGGATTGCGGAAGATGGCTCCGGGAATGCCTGCCTTAAGACGGCAGTGTCTGCCGATCATCACATTTTCCAGCACTGTCATGTTGGGAAAAAGACGAATATTCTGAAAGGTGCGTGCCAGACCCTGCTCCGTAACCTGATTGGGTTTGAGACCGTTGATCCGTTTTTCCTTTTTCCCGGACGGATGGATAAGAATGTCGCCTTTGGTGGGTTTGTATATGCCGGTGATGCAGTTGAAAAACGTGGTTTTTCCCGCGCCGTTGGGGCCGATGAGGGCAACAATCTCTCCTTCGCGGATATCCATGTCCACATGATCCACCGCGCGCACCCCGCCGAAATCCATTGTCAGTTGTCTGACTTTCAATATGGTTTCTGTGCTGCTGTTCATTGTTTCTTTCATTGTAAGGTCAAAAAAATAATGCATTGCTCAGGTTCCGTTGGAATAACCGGCTGGGCACTGGTCTGCCAAATAAGTTTTCCGGCATTTTGGAAAGTCCGAACGAAAAGTTTGGGACTTTGCGTATTGACATTGCCAATGCGAATGAAGAGTCAGATTTCGCCAAGATTTTACAACATTTCAAACGTTGTAAAATCTCACATAAAGATAACAGACCGTTTTGATTCAGTCTGACATTTTTAACTCTTAATTGGCATTGTTAAGTGGGCAGATGAAAATTTCCATATATCAAAAAAACAGATCGCCCGAATATGGGAGAACAGGCACAGACTGGAAGTTTATGCTGCGTTTTATCTGCCCTGACTGCCCTGTGTCTGTGTCAACCCGGCATTATTACAGAAAAGTTTGCAGAAAATCAATGTTTTTGTAAAACTGTGCTGTGTACAGGACAGAAATTGTCTGTTTTTTCAGATGAACATTGGAAGCTGTTTTAAAAATCCCGTGTTCCGGATTTTCCGGAGGCGTGCAAAAGTTGATAGGGGGTCAAATCCGTTGATTCTTGATTCATAATCTGATACAGTTCGTTTATGAAACAATATATTAAAATAATATGCAGGCACTGCGGAAGCGATGATCCTGCAAAAAACGGTCACAGCGAAAACGGTAAACAGCGTTATCGCTGTAATAATTGCAAAAAAAGCTTTCAGACTGAATATCGTCATAATGCATGGCAGCCGGGAGTTAAAGATCAGATTGAAACGCAGACTTTGAACAGCAGCGGAGTCAGAGACATCGGCAGAAATCTTAAAATATCAAAAAATACAGTGATTTCTGAATTAAAAAAAAACTCCTGCCGGGATAAATCCGTACTTTGCAAAGTCTCTGAACAGTTCTTTTCCGTCCGGTCCGGAAGTTGAAATCAGAACGGATGCGGAGTCAGATGAATTTTGGAGTTATGCCGGTAACAAAGGATTGAAAGGAACTGCGGAATCATACTCGCATGGCACAACGGCAGACGGACGGATGAAAGCTGTTCCGGATTGATGAACAAACTGTCTGTTTTTCCAATAAAAAATTATTACACTGATGACTGGGGGAGTTACAGCAGACTCATTCCTTCCGGGAAACATGTCATCGGAAAGTCCGATACATGGAAAATTGAAAGAAAAAACCTGAATTTCAGGACACATATAAAACGTCTGAACCGGAAAACAATCTGTTTTTCAAAGAACGAAACTGTGCATGACAATGTTATCGGAATGTATATCAACCGATATTGCTTTCAGACGGGCTGCTGTTCCGATCAACGGATTTGACCCACTATCACACTTTCCCGGCAGGCTTTTTCGCTGAACACCAATCAGCCGGGTGATTTTTCTGCATCGGCTGAATCAGCATGACCGGAGAATAACAATGCGAATTAATACCGATCTCCTTTGAAACCATGCTTTTCTTTAACCTTTGAGCGCAAAGTTCACAAAAAACTGACAGAACTTTGCAAAATCGACGGCGAACCGGCATTGCCTTTCGCAAAAATTTATTTCGATAAAGTATCTTTTCAATGGCGAATTGGTATAATACCGATTCCCCATTGAAAAGATACTTATACGCAGGCAAAAAGAAGTTTTCATGTATTCAAAAAACCGGATTTTTCCGAAAAATCCGGTTTTTCTGAAAAACTTATGTTTCAGATCAATGGCGAATTGGTATAAGAGTCAGATTCCGACAGGATTTTGACAACTTTTTGAAAGTTGTCAAATCCTGCACAGATCCTGCTGATATGACAGTCTGTTTATGGTCATTGTGAAATTTTTGACTCTTAATTCACATTAAAAAATGATAAGGGATCAAATCTGCTCTGAAATTCCTCCCCGGTGGGAGATGTTTTTTCTGCATCATCAGCCAGCCTGATCCGCTGCCTGAAAATCCTGTGATCCGGAGGTTTCATACCGATTCGCCATTGATCTGATACAGTTTGCACCCGATCCGAAGGAATGCAAAAAATCAAGCCGGCCGGTTTTTTGCACAGACAGAACATCATGTCAATGGCGAATCCGTATCAGACAACAGCAGCCCCCCGGTCACGCAGATAGTTCTTCAAATCGCGAATTCCAATGATCCCAAAATGAAACACAGATGCAGCAAGCAGGATTGTCGCACCTGCTTCCACAGCCTGATAAAAATGTTCCGGTTTCCCAGCCCCGCCTGAGGCCACGACTTCGGCAGAAACTGCTTCCCGGATTGCTCTGATCACCGGCAGATCATAACCGGTCTGCACGCCGTCTCCGGCTTTGCTTGTGGGCAGAATAACCGGAACACCGTACCCGTCAACCCGCTTTGCCCATTCGATTGCATCTGCCCCGGTTGCTGTCCGTCCGCCATCAATATACACTTCATAGCCTGAGGGCATGGCCGCATTCTGATCCACATCAATGGCCACAGTCACTTTCTCGGCCCCCAGCTCTTTGACCATTTCCTGCACCACTTCAGGTTTCCGGAAAGCGGCACTGCTGGTTGACACTTTGTCTGCTCCCGCCCTGAGCACCAATTCGGCTGATTTTGCATCAGAGATGCCCCCGCCTACGGTGAAAGGCACAGTTGTGACCTCAGCCACACGTTTAACGATGTCGAGCATGGTGGCCCTGCCTTCCACTGTGGCTGTGATATCCAGAAGCGCGAGTTCGTCTGCACCGGTCTCACAATAGGCGCGTGCACATTCCACCGGATCTCCGGCATCCCGTATGTCCACGAAATGGACGCCTTTGACAACACGTCCGTTCCGCATGTCCAGGCAGGGCATAATTTTAATTTTTTTATCCAATGTTTTCCTCCTCACTTTGTGTCGCAGTTCTGTCCTTTTCCAAATTATATCTAAAAATTCAATTGATTACATCCAAATTCCGGTCCGCAGGCATTTTTCGTCCTGTACTGGAATTTGGCCCCGGTCTATGCCCCCAAACCATTGACTGTCGGATCATTTTTTTCCTGAAAATTCCCAAAAAGCCGTTTATCAGAAAAAATTTGTCTTGACAGTTTTTTTCTTTTACAATATTGTTTTGTTTTATCTAACTGTTTGAAATATATTTTATAAAATAATCTCTGTCAAGCAAAGAAAGCAGAAAAATCACAGATGCGGTTTGTTAAGACAGGCATCCCTGATGATCTGAAAAAAAGGAAAACAGCAAAATGATATATTATCAGTATGTGGAAAGCCCTGTGGGAAAACTGCTCACAGCCGGGAATGAGCAAGGACTGCAGCATATCTGTTTTCCCGCACGCGGGAATCCATGTCCGCCTCAGCCGGACTGGACAGCGGATCATCCCGCACTGGAAGAGGTGAGCCGGCAGCTTTCCCTTTATTTTGAGGAAAAACTGAAACAATTCTCTCTGAAACTGTGCCTCCATGTGTCCCCCTTTCAGAAAGAGGTGCTGACAGCCCTTGAGCAGGTTCCCTACGGTGACACGGTTTCCTATGGGGAACTTGCAAAAAGAATCGGAAAACCCCGTGCCTCCCGCGCCGTGGGACAGGCAAATGCAAAAAATCCGGTTCCCATTGTGATTCCCTGCCACCGTGTCATTGGCAGCAACGGCAGACTGACCGGTTTTGGAGGCGGACTGGCTGTGAAACAGGCTCTGCTGGAACTGGAACAGCGCGGAAAAAATTTTGGGAAGTGAAAGGATTGCAGAAAAAAATCTGTATTTTTTCAAAGAGCGGCCCCATCTCCTTTCCTTTTGCAGATGCCTGACTTCCGGCTCTGTCATTCCCGCGCGATTGCAATTCTCTGATTTCAGAATGTTCTGGATATCGGCTTTCACCGGCATGACAATGGTGTGCAACGCGGGTTACAGCATCTGCTCCAGTTCTACGAGGATCTCATTCATGACCTGTCCGGCCTTCCCTTTGACCAGATAATCACTCACATTGCCGGTCAGCGGAGTGGCTTCCGGATTGATTTCAATGACTTTGGCTCCGGACTGTCTGGCAATGACCGGCATGTACGCGGCAGGCTGCACCACAGCGGATGTGCCCACCACCAGCATCAGATCACACTGGGAGGCCACCTGCCGGGAACGGTGAAGCGCATTTGCAGGAATGGATTCCCCAAAAAACACCCAGTCCGGACGCAGCACCCCGCCGCACAGGCATCGGGGCGGCAGGATGGATATGTCTGTTTCCGCAGTTTTGATTTTTGCGCCGCAGTCCATGCACCGCTGCCACGCGCAGTTTCCGTGGAACTCAATCACATCCGTATTTCCGGCCATCTGATGCAGGCCATCCACATTCTGGGTAATCACAGTTTTGAGGATTTTCAGTTCCTCCAGCCGGGCCAGCCCTTTGTGCCCGTCATTGGGAAGGGCCTGATCCACCAGAGCTTTCAAATCCCTGATCAGCACTTCCCATACTTTGCCCGGATCCCTTTCAAAAGTGTCAATATGGCCGAAGATCATGGGATCAACCTTTTCCCACAGCCCCCCTTTGCCCCGGAAGGGCGGAATGCCGCTTTCCACAGAGATTCCCGCTCCGGTCAGGGCCACAGCATATTTTGCCGAAGCCAGATCCTTTGCCGCATTTTTTATCATATTGTCCATGACAGTTTCCTTGTGTTAAAAAAGGGGGGGCAGGGGTTGGGAAATGGGGGGAGGGTATGAATGTGGCTTAATATTAATCCCAAATCCTCAACCGCCAATCCCCTTACAGATAAAACTCCGATGTGCAGCTTACGGCAAAGCATTCCAGTCTGCTGTTTTTTTCCGCGATGATTCTTCTGCAGTTGTCCACCATCTCATCCACCTGTTCATCTGTCCGATCCTGATTGAGATGGAAAAGTCCCACTTTCTTCACATCCGCCTTCAAGGCAAGCTCCAGGACATCGGTATAGGAGGAATGGCCCCAAGTCGCGAGTTTCCAGTATTCTTCAGGCGTGTATTCCGCATCATGAATCAGCAGATCCGCACCTGAGGCAAAGCGGACATAATCATCAAATCCCATTCCTCCGGGATGCCCGAACCCCAGTTCATTGTCTGTGATGAATACAAATTTTTTGCCGTCCTCCATGAACCTGTATCCTCTGCCGGTATTGGGATGACTGATGGGAATGGTTTCGATCTGCATGGAACCGATACGGAAATGCCCTCTGCAGTCAATGCCGTCCATATAAATGATTTTTGACATGGCATCCATAAAGCGCACGGGGAAAAAAGGCGGATCCATGATATTGGAAAGCATGGTCCTGACAAAACGGGAGTCAGGGCAGCGGTACATCCGGAATTGGGACTGTCTGACATAAAAAGGTTTGAAAAAGGGAAAACCCATGATGTGATCCAGATGCGCATGGGTGAATATCAGATGATAATCAAAGCGCTTTTCAGCCAGCAGTTTGTTGCCGAGTTTCCGAATTCCTGTTCCGGCATCTATAATAATGATGTCATCATCCCGGGAACGGATTTCAATACAGGTGGTATCCCCTCCGTATTTTTCATACTCTTTTCCCGAAACCGGAACAGAACCTCTTGATCCCCAGCACCTGATATACATGTTTTGCCTTTCGCTAGTCTGATAATATGTTCTTCAGGGACATATTTCACCGCAGAAGGTATGCCATACACCTCCGCTCTGCCGTTTTTCAAGCATCCGCACCGGGTATTCTGAGAGCACGGCATCCACCTCAGCGGCTTCACTTCGGAGAAGACCGGACAGGATAAACCATTTTTTCTGAAGAAATCCTTTGGATCGGATCAGAACCCTCATCACATCATAATGGATATTGGCAATCAGCAGATCACAGGGCAGATGGACAAAATCCTCAGCCCGGCCCTGAAAGGCCAGAACCCTGTCTTCCACTGTGTTGAGCACTGTGTTCCGGGCAGCAGTTCCGGCAGCCAGAAAATTGAAATCCGGAGCCAGAACCTGTGCGCATCCCAGTTTGGCTGCCGCAATGGCCAGCAGCCCGGTTCCGGTTCCCATATCCAACGCCCTGTTTATATGATTTGCTCTGCAGACCTGCGCCATCAGTTCCAGACAGTCCCTGGTGGTGGGGTGGGTTCCGGTTCCGAAAACCACGCCCGGGTCCAGAAGAATGCGAATGTCATTCGGGGTATCCTTATCCTCACCTGTGTTCTCCCAGGGAGGAACAATATGGAAAGGGCCTGCCCGAAATGCCTGGACCCGTCCGCCCTGCCACTGCTCATAGCTCATATGAAACTGATCCAGCAGAATCAGATCAGGCTGTTTTTGCAGAGCTGCGGCCACCTCCCTGTCAGCCGGGCTGGAGAAAAAGAGAAAGGAAAACCCGTCCTCCTGCCAGTTTCCCATAAAACTGTTTTGGAACAAAGCCTGATCCTGTTTTACAAGTCCCTGTACATAATAAATAAAAAGATCCGTGCAGGGAGATGCCGCAGGCTCTGCACCCAGCGTCTTTGCTTCCATGCCTATTTTTTCGCCTTGGGCAACTGATCCAGATACCATTCCATGGGATCGAGCAGGGTATATCCCAGTTCCACCATTTTCTTTTTGACCCGGACCACATTGTTGGTCAGCAGATAGGGAAAAACAGCCCGCTTGGTCTCATCCCAGTGCCGGGCGACAAGAATGCTGCCGAACGATATGTTCTCCTCGGTAATCGCGTCAACGATTTTCTTCATCTGCCCTGTTTTTTCTTCCACCAGAATGCCCAGAAGCGTTCCGGGCTCGCGAATGCCCAGCACATTGATAAAGGCCCGCATCAAATCCCGGATGGAAATCATGCCCAAAAGCTCTTTTTTTTCATTCACCACCGGAAAAGCCCCCACCTTTTTTTTCTGCATCAGCAGAATTGCATCCTGCAGGGTGTAGGTGGGCGTAAGACAGACCGGCTCTTTGGTCATGATATCCCCGGCCTTGAGATTTGCGAGTCTGTCCCGCACTTTCACACTGTCAAAATCATCCATGATGATGGAAGGCATCGCACTGCGGAGGTCTCTGTCCGTAACGATGCCCAGCAGGATTCCCCTGTCATCCACCACGGGAAGATGACGTATCTGATGCCTGTCCATCAGGGCTCTGGCCTCCAGAACACCTGTGTCCCTGTGAATGGTGACGACTTCCTTGGTCATTGATTTGTCTACAAACATCTTATCCTCCAATAGAATTGCAGTTTATGATTTATTTTTGATGTATCGTGCTTTTGTCCGCGGTTTATCCGTTGAGCAGAATCTTCATATGGTTTGCAGCCAGTTCCGGAATACGGGCCAGGCAGTAACCGCCTTCCAGAACAGAAAGGATTTTGCCCTGTGCATATTTTTCAGCCAGTTCCACCATGGTCTTCATGATCCAGGAATATCCCTCGGTGGAAACATTGATATCCGACATGTCGTCATCCACATGCGCGTCAAAGCCGGTGGACAGAATGACAAACTCCGGCTGAAACATTTCCATGGCCGGGAGCAAATCCTGTGTGATCAGTTCCCTGTATTCTTTGTCTCCCTGTCCGGGGAGAACAGGTGAGTTAAGGGTGTATCCATAACCGGCTCCCTCGCCTTTTTCAAACTCCCTTCCGGTTCCGGGAAAGGCAAAGGAGGGATGTTCATGAATGGAATAATAGAACACGGACGGATCAGTTTCAAAAATATGCTGGGTTCCGTTTCCGTGATGCACATCAAAGTCAATGACTGCCACCCGTTTCAGGCCCCACTTTTCCTGCAGATAACGGGCAGCAATGGCCACATTGTTGAAATAGCAGAACCCCATGGCCTTGCTGACCTCGGCATGATGTCCCGGCGGTCTGACCGCACAGAAGGCATTGTCAATGGTTCCCTCCATAATCATCTTCACCGTATCCAGAACGCCGCCCACCGCCAGCAGTGCAGTTTCATAGGTGTCTTTGCACATCTGGTTGTCCGGGTAATCCAGTTCATCCATCCCCAGCATGCATGCCTCTTCAAAGCGCAGGATGTAATTGACATGGTGAACCTTCTCAATCCAGCTCTGCGAGGTCCTGCCGGCTGCAATCCGGGTCAGACTGGGGAGAAGTCCGGCTTCTTCAATTCCTTTGAAAACCGCCCTCAGTCTGTCCGGAGACTCGGGATGCAGCGGACCGGTGAGATGAAGCAGATAACGTTCGTCATATAAAAAGCCTGTCTTTTTCATATCTTCTCCCCCTGACTCTTTATCCGATAATTTTTTCAAAAATCTGATAGGCAGCCTGGACAGCCGCGTTGTCTTCCGGCATCTCCACTGTGGGGCGTCCCTTCAGATCAAATTCATACACATCTTCGTTTTCCGGAATGGTTCCTGCCAGTTCCAGATTTGCCGTTTCCAGCATTTTCAGCACTTCAGGGGAGGGCGCATTTTTGGACTGGTTGATGATCAGCCAGCTTTTCCCCACCCCCACATTCAGTTCTTTGGACAGTTCATTAATCCGTATGGCAGCCTGCAGCCCTCTCCGGGAAGTGTCGGACACAATGAGAAGTGTGTCCACATTCCGGGTTGTCAGCCGACTGATATGCTCCATCCCTGCCTCATTGTCAATGACAATGTAGGGATAGTTGCCGGTCAGTTTTTCCAGAAAACCGGTAAGAAGCGTATTGGCGGCACAGTAACATCCCTGACCCTCGGGCTGGCCCATGACCACCAGATCATATCCGTCCTCTTCGGCAATGGCCGCTTCCATTCTCATGGATATAAACACATCTTTGGTCATTCCGGCAGGAACCTTGCCCTTTCTCATATCCTCCCTGGCATTTCCCAGGGTATCGGTCACTTCCAGCCCCAGCACTTCGTTCAGATTGGCATTGGGATCAGCGTCCACTGCCAGAACAGGGGTTTTTCCTTTCCGGACAAGATATTTGATCAGCATTCCTGACACAGTGGTTTTTCCTGTTCCGCCTTTTCCGGCCAGCGCAATTGAAACACTCATAATTCTTTTTCCCCTTCTTTAGATTTCTGAAAATATTTCAGATTTTTTTTGACCGGTTCATCCGGGGTTCTTTTCAGAAACCTGTGACAGAATGAAATCCGATTCTGGCAGGTATTTATAACATTCTTTAAGTGCTTTGGACAGAGAAAAAACACTTCGGAAGCAAGAAATCTGCTTTTTTTCTGCTTTTGGAATCAGGCGTCAGGTTTCGGGTTTCAGATATCAGAAAATGCAGACTTGCCCAGTTGATTTTTTCAACTGTTTGATTTTACATGAACCGCTTGAATACAGTGCAAGATTTGGCATCCATAAAATCAAAAAGTTGCACTTCAACCGCAACTCCCCAAATTTGGGGATGAATACTGAACCTGAAAACCGTTATCTGCCGGATTTGTCAAAAAGACACGGTCCGTCTGCCGGTGTGCAAATCCGCGCGGAATTTTGATCAGGGACGCATTGATTCCAAACTGACCTCCATGATCAAAATGGTCGCCGGCTCCTGTGCGCCTGAAGTCTGTGATGAAGCCGCACAACTGCCGGGCGGCACCGGTTACATGCTGGTATACGGGGGGGAAATGCTTTGTCCGTGATGCCAAAATCTGTGAACTTTGTGAGGGAACCGGGGAAATCCGGAAGAACACCATCGCGAGTTATCTTATGGGAAAAGTCAATTAAATTGTTGATCTTTTGCTTTTCCGGTTTTATGTTTGACAGATACGGACTGCCGGATCAGGAATTGTCTGATCCGGCAGTCCCTGAGCACCTGAAAGAGTGTTTGCCCAAACCCCGAGGCTTTTCAGAACCTGCTGGGATTGGTCATAAAGAAAACAGTGTGTTTGCTGTTTCGTGCAATTCGTTTCACACCCCTGAAACACCAACTGGAAAGGAGAGACACATGCTGGAACTGCTGAAAAAGTCCATGCTGACTGGTATCGGAATGGCCCTGAAAACCCGTGACGAGGTGGAAGATCTGGCAAAAGACTGGGCCAACCGTCAGAAAATGTCGGAAGAGGAAGGCCGGAAATTTTTCGATGAGCTGATGAAAAAGTATGACACATCTGTAGACAAACTGGAAGACCGGGTCGAGGAAATTGTGAAAAAGGTGCTGGACAAAATCAATCTTGCCACCAAAGATGAGGTGAAAATTCTCCGGGAGGAAATTGACCGCCTCCGTTCCGCTGCACTGTCTCACAAAGATGCTGACAACTGAATGCTCCAGACAGAAAAAGATTCCTGAATGCTGAGTATCCGGAAAATTGGAGCCCTGGGCCGAACCTACCGTCACCTGAACCGTTACACCCAGATTTTGGGAATCTTCATCAAATACGGATTCGGGGATCTGATTGAACGGCTCAATATTGACCACTATATTGAAGCCGGACTGCAGATGATCGCGGGCAGACGTTCCGCGTCCCCGGATCATAAGCCGGATCATAAAATTCACAAAATCAGCAGGCCGGAACGGATCCGCATGGCCCTTGAGGAGCTGGGACCGGCCTATGTCAAACTGGGACAGCTTCTTTCCACCCGCACCGATCTCATTCCCATCCGCTTTATAGATGAACTTTCCAAACTGCAGGACAAAGTGTCCCCCCTTCCCTTTGCGGAAATGGCAGGGGTAATTGAAAGAGAACTCGGATACCCTCCGGACAGGATTTTTGCAGAGTTTGACAGAAATCCCCTTGCATCCGCATCCATTGGGCAGGTTCACCGGGCTGTCCTGCCGGAAGGGGAATGGGTGGCCGTCAAAATTCAGCGTCCCGGCATCCGGAAAGTCATAGAGGTGGATCTGGAAATCATGCTCCATCTTGCCATGCTCATGGAGAGAAATATTGCGGAATTTGCCCTGCACCGGCCTGTCAAAATTGTGGAAGAATTTGCACGGGTGCTGGAAAAGGAACTGGATTACGCGAATGAGGCCGCGAATATGGAACGCTTTGCCCTCCAGTTTTTTGATGATTCCAGTGTGTTTGTTCCCCGCTTTTTTCCCGAAGCAAGCGCCCATCGGGTGCTGACCATGGATTACATCAGCGGAATCAAGGTCTCAGAGGTCGAAGAACTGGAAAGACACGGCCTGGACAGAAAAAAGATCGTTCGCAGCGGAACCCATCTGTTCCTGCGCCAGATATTTGACTTTGGCTTCTTTCACGCGGATCCCCATCCCGGCAATATACGGATTCTGGAAAACAATGTGCTGTGTCTGCTCGATTTCGGCATGATGGGAGCCATTGACCGCCACACCCGGGGGGATTTTTCGGAACTGATTTACAGTGTGGTGCGCGCAGATGAGGTGCGGACCACCCGGATGCTGCTGAAACTGACATCCTGGGAGCAGGAACCGGATCTGCGGGAACTGGAAAGGGATGTGGGGGATCTTATGGGCCAGTATCTCCATAAGCCGCTTAAAAACATAGAAATCAGCAGGCTTCTCCGTCAGCTTCTTGAACTCAGTTCCCGTTACTGGCTGCGCATTCCCCCAGGCATTTTTCTCATGCTCAAAAGCCTCAGCACCATTGAAGGCATTGCGCGTGTGCTGGACCCGGATTTTGACATGGTCGCACAGGTGGCTCCCTTTATCCGCCGGGAAAAAATGGATCGTTTCCGTCCCGGAAGAATGGCAGAGGAAATTTTCAGTTTTTCTGAAGATATGTTTGCCTTTGCCCGGCAGTTTCCGCGGGAATCTCTGGAAATTCTGCGTCAGATCAAAAAAAAACGTTTTGCTGTGCAGTTTGAGCACCGGGGCCTGGAATCCATGATCGAGACCCATGAACGCATCAGCAGCAAGCTTTCCTTTGCGATTATCATCGCATCCCTGATTATCGGTTCTTCCATTGTGATCATCGCGAAAATTCCGCCCCTGATTTACGAAATCTCCCTCATCGGCATTGTTGTGTTCACTGCTGCCGCCATTATGGGAATCTGGCTGATCATCGCCATTATCCGCCACGGAAAATTCTGAAAATCGCAAAATCTGCGTCTGAAATTCCCTTCAAAATTTGCAGATACCGCTTTTC
>JAWKPW010000083.1:0-24247 GCA_041390465.1 Desulfobacterales bacterium
CGATGCATCGGGGAAAAATCATGTCACCAATTTTATTGCAAACAGAATGGAAAAAGCCGGTCACAGCGTTGAAAAAAGAGAGGGATGGTTTTCCGGAAAATCCAGTGATGTGATTTCCACTGAGGGCAAGGGATGGTTTGCCCTGACAAAGGAGAAAATGTTTCTTGCCACCTTTCCCCTGACAAAATGCCTCATGCCCCCTCTGCTGGCTTTTCTGCTCCGGGCCGATTTGAAACGATTCAGAAAAAGCCATAAAAACATCATTGTCATCAGCCACACGGCTCTTCGGATTCTGGCGTTTTATCTGGGACATGCATTTGAAACAGAGGAAGATGTCCGAATTCCCCTGTTTCTGGATCGTGTGCTCAAGAATATCCTGCCTGTTACCGGTGCCAAAACCATTGTGCTGGATATTGCGGATCAAACCCGCAAAAAGAGAATCCGCAAAAGACTGGAAAGCGGAAACGCGGACAATTTTGATCATTACATGGCAAAAGACGGTGAGCGCTCCGAACGAATCGAAAATTTTCTGATCTGGCTGGGAAAAACATATCTCAATGCCCTGATTGTTGAAAACAATGATTTGGATGATGCCGCACTTTTCAGAGCACTTGCCCCCTGTTTCAATCTCCTCTCCCTTGCCTGACTGAAAAAAGGAATCGGCTGTTTTGAATTATAAACTGTTTATTCTCGTTTTGCTTCCTCTCCTGTCCGCGCCGCTGTGCTGCCCGGCACTGGAACCGGAGGATATCCTCATCATTGCCAATGGAAAAAACAAAGACAGTGTCCGGCTGGCCGACTATTATATGGAACAGCGGAAAATCCCTTTGGAACATCTTGTGATTCTGGATGTCCGTGAGGAAGAGGAATGCAGCCGGCAGGAATACAGGGAAAAAATTCTGATGCCTGTCCGGGAATATCTTTCAGACAATTTTCCCTGCTGGCGGATCCGCTGTCTGGTGCTTCTGTATGGAATGCCTCTCCGGGTTGTCACCCGGCTTCCCCTCCATAATGCGGAAAAAACATCTGAAAATGGAAATGACGGGACAGAAAAACGGTTTGAAAATCATGGAGAAATCGAAGACATCATCAAAAATGTCATTTTTGGAAAAAACGGAAAGGGAAAAGAGACAGACGGAATTCTGGATCGGATCCGGCAGGAAGTCCATGCACAGGATCAGAGAAATGATCTTGCTGCGTCCGTGGATTCAGAACTGGCTTTGACGCATCAGGCCCATTATCCCCTGCACGGATGGATCCCGAATCCCTGTTATGTGGGCAATCGTGCCAAAAATGATTTGATTCCAAAGGAAAATGTGCTCATGGTCAGCCGTCTGGACGGCCCTGATCCCCAAACCGTGAAACGCATCATTGATGACAGCATCCGGACAGAGGCCAGGGGACTGAGAGGCACTGCGTATTTTGACGCCCGATGGCCTGATCCGGGGCAGAAAAACGTTACCGGCGGATATGGGTATTATGACCGTTCTCTTCACCGGGCTGCGGCCTTTCTGAAAGAGCAGGCACGGATGCCGGTAAAGGTGAACGATGCAGAGGCTCTTTTCCAGCCGGGCAAATGTCCGGACGCGGCCCTGTACTGCGGATGGTACCGGCTGGGAAATTATGTGGATGCTTTCACATGGCAGCCCGGTTCGGTGGGATATCATATCGCGAGCAGCGAGTGTGTCACCCTGAAAAAACCGGGCTCTCAGGTCTGGTGCAAGCGGATGCTGGAAGATGGCATTGCCGCAACCATCGGGCCGGTCAGTGAACCCTATGTGGGCGCCTTCCCCCTTCCGGAACTGTTTTTCCGTTTTCTCAGCCAGGGATATCTGGGACTGGCAGAGTCTTACTTTGTCAGCCTGCCTTACCTTTCCTGGAAAATGGTTCTCATCGGAGATCCGCTTTACCACCCCTTCAAACCCGATTGACAGGGAAAGGAAAAAATTTCAGTTCCATTCCCATGTGAATATTTTCGGATCCGTCAGGGCATTGCAGGCTTTTGCCACTGCCACGGTTTTGGCATGAAAGATATTGAGCAAAGCCATGCTCAGCCCTGAAGCCGCAAGCATGGGCAGATAAGCTTTTTCCAGCAGG
Organism: Desulfobacterales bacterium; assembly: GCA_041390465.1. Taxonomy (GTDB): domain Bacteria; phylum Desulfobacterota; class Desulfobacteria; order Desulfobacterales; family Desulfococcaceae; genus JAABRU01. Next base: position 2,098 of record JAWKPW010000083.1, read on the forward strand.
CGTTTTTGCTCTTTTGGTCCCCGGCCTGTGGTCAGATTGGAGATGCCTGCAACGGTTCTGACCGGAAATCCCAGCAGATCCGGAAGATTTCGCAAAACAGAAAGAATTTCCATATCCTGCCTGTTCCCATTTTCCCAGATCACGGGCGCAATGACGGGATCAATGATCAGTCTTTCATTTTCCAGCCCGGCTTTCTGAAATTCCGCGTACAGTTCCACAGCCACCTCCAGTCGTTCGGCTTCCGTATGGGGAACATGGCTGTTGGGATAAAGCAGATATCCGATAATGTCTGTATCATATTTTTTCGCAAGCGGAAGAATGCATTCCAGCTTCGCGGGTTCCAGAGAAAACCCGTTGATCACTGTTGGGTTCCGGCTGACGGAAAGCCCGGCTTCCAATGCTCTGGGATTGGCTGTGTCCAGCAGTACCGGCAGATCCGTGACTTCCTGCACGGTTTCCACCAGAAAGGCCATTTTTTTTTCCGGATCACGGGAAAGGGGACCGGAATTGATATCAATGGCATCGGCTCCCGCATCCGCGCATTTCCGCACCATTTCCCTTACAGGTTCCGGATTCATCTCCCGGACGGCCTGCTCAATCTTTGGATGGGTAATCTGCAGATTGTCTGCAACAAGTATCATTTTTTTGTCTCCCGAAGCCTGCAGAAACAGACTGAAAAAAACGGACAGATCAACGGATTTGATCCACTGTTCAGGATTTGACAACTTTCAAAAAGTTGTCAAATCCTGGCGGAATCTGACTCTTATTTCGCATTGTCAATATACAGGAAAGCAGACACAGGGTCAAACATCCTGACAGTCTGAATCTCCTCAGTCCTGAAAAATTTCACGCAGACAATTTTTGATTTTTTTTCTCTTGACAACAAAGCGCCTCATCGTTATAAATATAAGGTTTATTGATGCCATATTATATGAAATTTTGAAAAATCGGATCGGTTCCGGGTTTTTCATTGTGAATAAAAAGGAGATTTCAAATGATTTGCACCACCGTAAGAAACGGTCTTGACTGCCCGATGATGAAGACCGCAGGATGTTCCTATCCTGGCGGAAGCTGCCGGGAAATCGTGGAAGCCTGCAAAGGATGCAGCCGTATCATCCAGTATGAATCCGGCAATTATTGCAGCGCTGCCCCGGATCCGGCTCTGAAATGGAAAATCGGTATCTGCAACATGGCCACCCATGTAAAGACCGAAACCGTGACCTCACAGGCCAAAATCAATCCTCTCAAGGCATCCAAACGCGCCAGCCGCAAAAAATAGCAGATTCTTTGCCGCAAAGTTTTTCCCCGCTCTGTCCGGAGCGGGTTTTTTTTATCCTTCAGCAGTGTCTGTACCGCGCAAGAACACTCCAACTGTAATTGAGCCGGTGATGCATGCGTATGTCGGTAAAACCGCATTCCTCCAGCAGTTTTTTGAGTTCCTCTTTATAATAGTATTTCACGCTTGAAGGATTCAACTGATCATAAATGACCAGTTTGCGGCTGTAGCTGTTCAGTCCTGAATAATAGTTGTTCATATAATCCGCCAGAGGCAGTCTGATGCAGCGGCATAACAGCGCATACAGACTTGCAGCTTTTTCCATGGCACCGGACAGCATATCCAAAGCTCTGTGGGGAAGACGGCGGGTGATTTGTCTCAGGGGATGGAGGAATGTCAGATAGAGTCTGTTGTTTTCCGCTCCATACACCCAAAGAAAAAGCCGGCCCGACCGGGACAGGGCACGTCCCATGGACATAAGCGCGGAGCGGGGATCCGGAATGAACTGCAGAACTCCGATGCAGAAAATCAGATCAAAATCCTGCGGAGGTGTCTGTTCCGCTCCTGTGTTCAGGCAGGTGACACCATCAAGACCGGCAGTATTTTCAAGCAAAATCTCATAAGCCCGGGAAGGCTCTGCTGCCAAAATCTGCTGTGCTCCTGCCGCATGGAGCATTTGGGTATAGCGGCCGGTTCCCGCGCCCACATCCGCAATCTTTTTCCCTCTCACCTCTGTCAGACTCATCAAAGGGGAAAGCAGATCCCCCAATGCTTTTGCAGAAGCATAATAACCTGTGTTTTCAGTATAATTCGTCCACTGCTCCCCAAAATCGGCAATGGTGCGGCCAGATGTCTTTTTTTTCATGCAATAGTTATCCCCCCAATTTCAAAAAATAAAAAGTCGATACAGCGCATGATGCCAAATCGCCTTTGAAACCATGCTTTCCTTTAACCACAAAGGACACAAAGAGGGCACAAAGGCCACAAAAAAACTGACAGAACTTTGTAATACGAATTCGCCATTGAAACCGTGCCTGTCTGATTCCGGAGTGCCGGAGTGAAGTGAAACGGAATTTTGGCAGGATTTCCGGATCATTTCAGTGTTCCTGACTGCGAGTCCGGGACTCCCCCGCCCCCTGATCTGAGGGCAGGAATTGCACAAATTCAATGGCGATTTGGTATAAAATCGACGGCGAACCGGTATTGCCTTCCGCAAAAACTGCTTTCCATAAAGTATATTTTCAATGGATAATTGTTATGAAAGCAAAAATGGCAGCCTCGCAGAAGCTGCCATTCTTTGTGTCAGGGCAATGAAAAACTAATTTTTAAAGGGAAATTTCATTGCACAGATTTTTTCATTGGCCGTTTTCATCATATTTTCAAAACCTTCTTGGTACATCCGGGTCCAGTCCGTCATTGCGGTTTCCCATTTTTCAGAAGCCCATCGGGACTGCTCCATGAAAAGGTTCATCATTCTGTCCACACGGTTTTGGAACATCTCCACAGTTTTGAAAGAAGCATCCACTGCTGTTTTCTGAAAATCACTTATCTGCTGAAACATCTGGGTCTGGTCTGTCTGTCCGATCATCGTTTCTGTCTCCTTTTTCAGATTCTTCTGCTGTTTCGGAATTCCTTTCCGATTTATCAAAATACTGACTGAAGTCAGTCATCATTTTCCGGAATAATTCACCCTGGGTTTTGACCATGTTTTCAAAATGGCTGCTCATCTCCGTATGGGAAGTGCCTTTGGCATTGAGCAGCATCTTCAAATGCTTGATGGTCTCTTCCTGCTGCGCGCATTTCATCTTCAGTTTTTCATATTTTTCCACCAGGGCAAGGTGCTCTTCCTGGGACACAATCCCCATCAGTGCCAGATACTCCTTAAAGGATTTCTGAAAATCATACATGGCTTTTTCAGAGTTCTTCCTGTACTGATCGCTGTACCTGGAAAGACTGTCGAGCCCGTAAAATTTTCGGAACATTCCCAAAAATTCCTGAAAATCAGGGCTGTGCTGCTCCGGTGATGATTCATCCGGGTTCGGAAAACCGGTCCGCATCCAGCGGAACATCTCATCTGTCTGCTTTTTTCCCCGTGCTGCACTCAGCAGGAAATTGCCCCAGAATTCCAAGAATTTTTCATCCATTCCCATGCTCACTTTTCAGAACTGCTGTTATGCCTTTTCCGTCAGAGTCTCTTCGGTTTTCAGAGCTCTTTTCGTCTTTTTCTCAGCTTTCACTGCCGGCTGCTTCGGAGTCTCCCCTGATGCGCTGATCTGTTCCGCCTTTGCCTCCCGCGTTTCTTCTGTCTGAACCGCCGCTCCTGTTGGGCTTTTGGCCAGCATTTCCATTTCCAGATCCAGTTGGAAGCGCACAGGTCCTCTCTGGTTCTTTTGACCAAAGCGCGTGTGCAGAGCACATGCTGAACGGGGATCAGACCAGGAAGTGGCAATGGCCACATGACCTTTGGGGAAAGCAGACACCTCGGCTTCAACATAATCCAGCGGGGCCAGGGCTGTTTCCTTTTCCACCAGATCATCCCCTTCCCCGTAACAGATCAGCCATTTGATGCCTTTTTCCGCAATCCTTCTGAAATTGAGTTCCCTGCCGAAAAGTTTTACCGGAAGGGTTCCCTCTTTGGTAATGGGAACCGTGTAGGAGGCAAAGCTCATTTCCGTGATGGAAAGGGGCAGATCATTGCGCTCGTTTTTCAGCCAGTAATTAAGCGCGGCCGCGGTTTTGCTGATGGCAACCGGTTTGCCGTTCCGGGGGGCCAGCATGGTCATGTCCCGGAAAAATGCAACCATCGGGGCCTCCATTTCAATGCTTTTCAGCTTGTAAACCCATCCCATCAGATCCCCGTCTCCCACTCTGTTTCCATTGGGCAGGGTTTTGGTTCCGTAAGCCAGATCCCGGAACCGGGACGGCAGGCTTTCCAGAAAATATTTCAGCCCCGTGCTGCGGGTTCCGTCCATGGGCGCGACACAGGTTATCAGCGCATCCGCCACTCCGTCAAGTTCTCCGGAAAGAATGTCACAGACAGCCATGAATCCGCCCTGGCAGTATCCGTTGATTGTAACCGGTTTGCCGTGGCGGGCCATAAGTTTGTCACAGAAGAAACGGGTGTCCAGAGCATCCTCCTCGCCTGTCATGACTTGGACAGCCGGGGTTTCGCTGATGTTTTTCATGATCCGGATATAGGTGGGAATCCCCATGTTCGCGAAGCAGTGCGTATAACTTCTGTTTTCTCCCGGCAGAAATCCCAGGATATTGGCTCCCAGCACATACGGAGGAAGAATCAGGACAGGCTTGCCATCCTCCCGCACCTTCACGGATTTGTCCGTGGGAAGAATCTGGTATAAGATGAAACGCTCGGTTTCCGCAAAACGGATATTGGTTCCCCGTTCGAAATGAAAGCCGTATTCCTCTGCCACATCCCTTATGGCACGGGGATAGGAAGATGCAGCCAGTTCCGCAGTCTTTGCCTGACGGGCTGTAAAATTTTCAATATTTTCCCCCTCCACATCAAAAAGGGTGTTGTACAGCGCGCCCATGGCTTTGGGCATTTCCCTGGTCGCATATTCATTGATCACCCGCATGCTGGCCGTACAGTAGCGGCCGGAGAGATCCAGATTGAATGCCATCAGTTCCAGATAGGACTGCAGATTTTCCCAGGGCGTGCTGGTAAACAGTCTGCACTGTTCCACATCCCGAAAATAATGGGTGGATATCATATAGGGAATGAGGAATTCATTCAGGTATTTGCTGTAACCGGCATAATAGTTCTGCACAGCGGTCAAATGGTTGGCCACTGCCTGCAGCGGCGACATCATTTTTTCAAGCAGCCGCTCGGCTGTGCTTTCCCTTCCGCCGTAATCCAATGTCGTCATCACTGACCTCCGCAAATAAATAGGGGCGGCGACTGTTTCTGCCGGAAAACTGAAAGTCTGCCGCCACTCTGTGTCCCTGTCCGCAGAAACAGGATGCTTTTTTCCTTCAAACGCAGTTCCTGTTCCGGGGCCGGGATGTTTTCAGTCTCTCAGTTGTGCCGCTCGCCCCTGTGTGTCATATCCGGATTATTCCTGGGGGCCGGAGAAGTATTTCTCCACTTTCTCAAAATTCTTCTCCACAGCTTCTTTGAATTTTATCCGTCCGTCTTTGTATGCACTGATCCATCCGCTTACGGCCTTTTTCCCTTCTTCGGGAAGCCAGACGGCCTGTTCCAGAAAAGTCTGCACCATTTTCTCCCCCTGTTCCTGCAGGCTGGACATGGCGTTGAACGAATTGTCAAAAGTGGCTTTCTGAAAATCAAGCATCTGCTTGAACATCTGTTTCTGATCCATTTGCACTCCTTGCACTCCTTGTCTCTTATATTTATTGTTTTAATAAAGTCTTTGGGGTTATGAATGCAAATATTCCCTTATTATTTTTTCTCAAGCATCTCTTCAAGTCTGGCATAACCGTCATCCACCGCCTTTTTGAAGGCATCACGGGCTTTTTTGTACATTTCAAAGGAATCCCGTATGGTTTTCTTTCCCTCTTCGGGAATCCAGGTCATCTGCTTGAGGAAGGTATCCGCGATCTTTTCGGTCTGCTCCTGAATGGTGCACATCGCGCTGAAAGAGTTTTCAAAAAGGGTTTTCTGAAAAGAGATCATCTGTGTTGCCACTTTGCCGGTTTCCATCATTTTTTCTGTCCTCCATAAAAGGGTTTTGTGTTTTCTGCTCTGTCTGATACAGACTGAAACTGAAACAGACAATAACCCTGTGCGAAAAAAAAGTCAAGAAAAAAAATATTGCACTGCAAAAAAATATGCTTTGGAGAGCATAAAAAATAATTAACATAAAAAACTTGACTTTATGGATACATCTGCGATATTGTCAGAACATATGTCAATATTTTTTTGTGCACTGTGACAAAAACCTCAAACATCAGACGGAAAAATGGCAAAAAGCAAAATCACACTGAAAAAGTATCCGAACCGGCGACTGTACAATACCCATACCAGTTCCTATGTAACCCTCGGCGATGTGGCAGACATGATACAGGCCGGAACACAGGTGGAGGTCAAAGACCAGAAGACCGAGCAGGATGTGACCGCTTTCATTCTCACCCAGATCATTATGGAGCAGACCCGGAAGAACAACAAACTGCTTCCCGTATCCCTGCTTCATCTGATCATCCGGGCAGGGGAGACTGTCCTGAGCGATTTTTTTGAAAACTATCTGGAGCAGAGTCTCCAGAGTTATCTTTCCTACAAGAAAAACATGGAGGATCAGTTCAGAATCTGTCTTGAACTGGGAATTGATCTGTCAGCTCTGACAGAAAAAACCCTCAGCAGCCTGACGCCCTTTCCCCCCTATCCGGAAGACACCGGGGAAAAAAAAGACAAACCGCAGCAGGATATGTGAAAATATCTTGATGTTCACAGGAACATATAATATGTTCTGTACGCGTTGGGGAATGCTTTCGGAGGCGGAGCAGATATGCCCCTGATTCCCCCTGAGACACCTGCGCGGCTTTTTCTCTGACAATCCCGGAGGATTCATTTTTCAAAGCAGGGGATATCCCGGAAAACGATACCGCCGATGCCGGGACGGCCGCCTCTCATAACGGATAACCTCTGCACCTTTATTTCCGGAAAACGGGCATTCTGTTTTTTTCGGCAATTCCTCAGTCGAACAGAAACAAACAGAAAAAAAGAAACGGAGCGGCCTATGAATGAAGAAAAAAAAAATGAGACAAATGCGGAAACTGTGTTTGCCGACTGGATGAAGTCTGTCACGGATTTCTGGAAGGACATGGCAAAGCCGGAGGGCGGAATTGCGGAGATGTTCGGAATGTCATCTTCCCGGAAATCCCGGACGGTCCGGCAGGCACAGAAAAATCTTGAAACCGGAAGCAAGATTTTTCAGTCCCTGTTTTCCTCTGTGAGCAATCCGGAACATATGGAAACCCTGTTCAAAGGTGCGGATACCCTTCCGGATTTTCTGTCTTCCCTCACACGGCAGACCTGGGATGGCATTTTTGACCTCCAGAGGAAGTGGATGGAGCGTCTGGCAACAATCGGTCAGGAAACCAAGGCATACAGTTTTGAGGACATTGATCAGGAAACCTTCCGAACCTTACGCGAAATTTATGAAAAGGAATTCCGGAAATTCCTTCATATTCCCTCTTTGGGTCTCAACCGCTTCCAGCAGGAAAGGGTGAACAATCTGATTGACAGATACACCCTTTTTCAGACTGCCCTGAGCGAACTTCTGTACATGTTCTATGTTCCCCTTGAAAAAACAGCGGCAGTGATGCAGGAGGAAATCGAGCAGATGGCGGAAAAGGGGGAACTGTTCGCAGACTTCAAAGACTATTACAATATGTGGATCAAGGTGCTGGAGGGGCATTACATGACCCTGCTCAAATCCCCGGAATACACCCAGGTCATGGACAATGCCATAGAAGCCAATCTGCAGTATGTGAAAGCCAGGGAAGAGGTGATGTATGATTTGCTACAGAAGCTTCCCGTTCCCACGAACCGGGATATGGATGATCTGTACAAAGATTTTTATCTGCTCAAAAAAAAGGTCAGGGAACTTGCCAGAAAAGTGGAACGCGATGAACAGCAGAAATCCGGTGAGACGTTGTGATCTGAATCTGTTACTGAATCCGTAACGGGAAAGGAGGATACCTATGAGTCAGTCCCAAATCGCAGTTGACCTGATTTTGAGAAAAATCACTGAGCAGACGGAAAAGGCCAAATCCAGGGTGCAGAAGGCTTCCGAAGTGCTGCTGAGTGCGCTGAACACGGATATAGCCACCACCCCCTTTGAATATGTCTATGAGGAGGATCGGGTTCGGCTGAAGCATTACCGGCCTTCCAAAAAAGAGCACAAAGTTCCCCTGCTTCTGATATATGCCCTGATTAACCGGGAGACCATGCTGGATCTGCAGCCGGACCGCAGTGTGGTGCAGACCTTTCTCAATCACGGCATGGAAGTTTACAAGATTGACTGGGGCTATCCCACCAAGAAGGATCAGTACGTGAGCATTGATGACCATGTGAACTGGTATATTGACAATATTGTGGATTTCATCCGGGAACGGCATAATCTCCCCAAAATCAACATCATGGGCATCTGCATGGGCGGAGCCTTTTCCGTGATGTATTCCGCGCTTCATCCGGAAAAAGTGAAAAATCTGGTAACCACAGTGACCCCCACCAATTTTGACACGGACAAGGGGCTGCTCCATATCTGGATGAGAAATTCCCGCGCGTTTCAGTTGGGAGACACCTACCGGAACATGCCCGGTGACCTGATGAATTTGGGATTTCTGCTGCTGAATCCCGCGCGGCTGATTCTGGACAAGTATGTGGGCTTTTTTGAAAATATGGATGACAAAGACTTTGTGGAAAATTTTGTGCGCATGGAAAAATGGATTTTTGACAGTCCGGATGTGCCTGCAGCCACCTTTCATCAGTTCATTACCGACTGTTACCAGAAAAACCTGCTGATCCAGAGCAAACTGGAACTGAATGGAAAACGGGTGGATCTGAAAAACATCACCATGCCGGTGCTCAATATTTACGGACAGTTTGACCATCTGGTTCCGCCCGAGGCATGCAATCTGCTGACAAAGCATGTGGGCAGCAGAGATACCGAGGATATCTGTCTCAAGACAGGACATATCGGCATCTATGTCAGTTCCAAATGTCAGGCCCTGTTTGCCCCCAAGGTGGCAAAGTGGCTCAAAGAACGGGAAGGGGATGAGCCAAAGGCCGAACCTGCGGATACGAAAACAGATGCAAAAACCGCACAGAGCAAAGGCGTTTCGGCAAGGAAAAGCGCAGCACCGGCGGGCATCACCGCTTCATCTGCGGCAGCGGCTCCGCCAGCCGGGGGACTTGCTGCCAAAACCGGTGAAACCGGGCGGGGGAAGGCTGTTTCTGCAAAGAGCAGGAGAAGCGGGACAAAGAAAAAGACAGCGGCAGAGCGCAGTACAGATGCCGGAAAGAAGAAAAGCACGGGGAAAAAGGCATCCGTCAGAAAGTCATAAGCGGGAGAACCCCCCTTTTCAGACAGAAAAGAGGGCAAAAAAGACAACCGGGAGGGAGAAGGAGAGCATATGAAAGGCAAAAAAGATTTTTTTAAAACCTTCTGCAATATCAGCAGAGCATTCGGAACCAGTCTGAACAGCGAACAACTGCTGGATATCATTGTCCAGAGTGCCATTGACACCATGGAAGCCAAGGCAGCATGCCTGTTTTTGGAGGATAAGGAGGAAGATCTGTTTGTGCCTGTGTGTCAGAGAGGTCTGTCTGAAAACTATCTGCATTCAGATCCCTACAAAGCCAGACAGATGGTGGGCGAGCTTATCCGCAGGGGACACATGGTTTTCCATGACAGTGCATCGGGCAAACCCATGGAAAATGTGGAAGTCAAACGGAAAGAAGGCATTGCCTCCATTCTGGTGGTTCCGGTGATGGTGGAGGGCAAAGCCATCGGCATTCTTTCCCTGTACACAGCAGCGGTTAGGGACTTTTCCGCAGAAGAAATTGAATTTCTGCAGGCCCTTGCCGAACAGGGCGGAATTGCCATACAGAACAGGCGGCTGGTGGAACGTATACGCAACAATGCTGTTTTGTTCCATGATCTGGCTGACAGTATCAATTCCACCAATTTGGACATCAAACAGATTCTCCACATTCTGACCGCTGACATTGCAGAAGCCTTTGGAATGAAAGGGGTCAACATCCGGCTGCTGAATAAGGAAAGCAGTGCTCTGGAACTGGTGGCCACTTACGGTCTGAGTGAGGAATTTCTGGACAAAGGGGCAATTTCCGCAGACAAAAGCGTCACAGAGGCCATGAAGGGCAAAACCGTCATCATCGGGAATGCCGCGACCGATGAACGGATTCAATACAAGGATGCCATGAAAAAGGAAGGCATTGTTTCCATGCTCTGCGTTCCCATCCGGGTCAGAGATGAGGTTATCGGTGTCATGCGCCTGTGCAGCAGTACGGAACGGGATTTTCCCGAAGATATGGTTCTGCTGGTGGAAGCTTTGGCCCATCAGGGCGGAATTGCCATTCAGAATGCGTCCCTGTATCTTTCCCTCCAGGAGGACAAGAAGAATCTGGAAGAGGATATCTGGAGCCACCGGATGTGGTTCTAGGTTCTGCTGATGCTTCAGATCAGGCTGCGGGAATGAAGATTCGACAGCTCCTGAAAAGTTGTCAAATCCTGGCGGAACCAGTCGTACGGGTTCATTGCAGAGAGATCGGTTTCAGCAAATTCAGATGCTCATAAAAATGTCAACAGAACCTGCTGCTTTGTCAAAACAAAACTGACAGATGCAGTTTTTTGTGACGGTTGTGCCGTCTTTGCGTCCTTTGCGGTCAAAATCCGTCAGAAAACCTGATTGGCAAAGCACCGGAAAAAATGGCAGAAATTCAGAGACAGGGTGCCGGATATGAAACTTCCGGGAATTCGTGACCGGTTCCTTGCAAATCTTTTTCCTTTAATCTCAAAGACAGTCGTGCATTCCTGTCCGGACTGATGCGGACGCAGATGAACCGGGGGTGCGGACGCTGTCTGCAAAGGATAACACAAACACAAAGGATGGAAAAATGACAGGAAAAACAATCAGTGAAATCAAAGTGGGGGATGCAGAGGAATTTGCCAAAACAGTTTCAGAATCAGATGTTTATCTCTATGCAGGCATCACCGGGGATCTGAATCCGGCCCATATCAATCAGGCTTATGCGGAGAAAACCTTTTTCAGGGGACGCATTGCTCACGGCATGCTGACCGCTGGTTTCATTTCTGCCATACTGGGAATGAAACTGCCCGGGCCCGGGACCATTTACATGAAGCAGGAACTCAAATTCCTTGCTCCGGTGCGCATCGGAGACACCATTACCGCACGCGCGGAAGTGACTGAGGTGGTTACGGAAAAAAACCGCATAAAACTGAAAACCACCTGCACCAATCAGGATGGAACCCTGGTTCTTGACGGCGAGGCAGTTGTCAGTCCGCCCAAAGCCCCGAAAAAATAGAACAGGGTTTTCACTCCGCAGCTTTCGCCAGGAAGTTCCAGCAAATCCTTTTTTCTGCACAGGCCCCGTACCGTTTTTCAGATTCCGAAATGAAAAAGGGATGGCATATCAGGTGCCATCCCTTTTTTCGCATTTTAACGCCCCTTTCAGAAAAAAATCTACAGGACATTCCCGAAGAAAAAATTTGAAATTCCCTCTCTGATTCTTTCATCCGACACCCTTTCCACCTGGTTGCGACAGTCCCTGCACAGATCATCTATCTCCATATTTTTCTGCTGAATATATTTGCCGCAGTGTCTGCACACACCTGTAATGAACCTTATCCCAATGCCGTAACAGGGGGTGTCAGAACCGTTATGCGGTTCGCACCATCTGACTTCTCCCACAAAGCAGTCATCTGCTTCGGGCCAGTAGGGATCCGGTGAAAGATCAACCAGTTTAATATAAATACCTGTTCCCGGCTTCAGAGGTTTCCGAGTTTCCAGGCACAAACCGCCCGCGCTGCTGTTAATCATTCGGGCTTGGTCATACTTTTCCGTTCCGCAATCCGCATACATGACAGATGTCACATATGTATTGCGGGAAAATGCCCTTTGTCTGATTGCACTCATTGTGCACCTCCTTTGCAAACTTGATAAAACAACACGGTGTTTCGCGATGATATTGCGGAAAAGATCGAACACACCGACACTGAACTGCCCCCTTTCTTTCACAAATCAGCCAAAAACACTCCGGAATGAATTTGATTTCCGAAAACAGCGTGTTTCCTTTTCGGACATACATCCACTTTCCCGTTTTGCACTATGAAAAAGAACAGGTTTTGTCAGGAAGATTTGAAAGGGAAGAAACATGAAAAAAATTAATCTGAGAGCAAAATTACAGAAAAACGGATTTGACATATCCGGGCAGCCCCGGTCTGTTTTCACCGATTCCTGATTTTCCTGTTCCCAATTGGAAACTGCGATCCGTCTGTATTTATACTGTATTTATAAAAAAACAAAACGCAATCTGTATTGATTCCGGGCTGCTTGTTTCCGGCATAAAAATTGCATTCCAAAAATATGTACGCATTGCGAATACAGATATCAAAAAAATTAAAATAGTATATATTGACTCTAAAACATCATCGCCTCTTCGTCAAGTCATTTTTTGGAAAATATGCAAATATACTGATCCGGCTTTGCTTTTTCAAAAAAATGGAACAAGTTCCCATACCAATTCTCCATTGAAATCATATTTTGCGGAAGGCAATGCCGATTCACCGCTGATTTTATGCGGTGCTGTCCGTTTTCTGCGGCCTTTGTGCCCTCTTTGTGTCCTTTGCGGTTAAAAAAGAAAGCATGGTTTCAAAGGCGAATCGGCATGATCCCAAATCACTGTTGAAAACAGTCTTCCGGAAAAAACAGTATGCTGCAATCAAACAGAAAAATTGGAATTATTGTATAAATGCAATGGAGAATCGGTATTATAAACCCGATTCCGAAAACCTTTGTCTGACAAATAAGGTGATTTCCGGAAAAGAACATCCCGCAGATCCGGAAGTCTTTCAAAGCAGCACAATCTGGAAGCCTGTGCTGCTTTGAAAGGTTCTTTTCCGGAAATCGAGTAAAGCAGTTTCTTTGCTGAAAAAAACAAAACTGAGCTGGTTCGGTGTGACATGCCATGAAAAGCAGAACCGTTCCCTGTTTCTGGAACCAATCAGCTTTCCGGATATTCAGAACTGTTATCTTTCCACCAGCTTCATTTTTTTGTTGTACCAGTTCATGAAAAGCGATGTGGTCAGGCTGAAAAACAGATAGACAGCCATGATGAGGGCAATGCCTTCAATGGCCTGGCCCGTCTGGTTGATGCTGGTATTGGCCACAGAGACAAAATCCGGATATCCGATGGCCACCGCCAGAGAACTGTTTTTGATAAGATTGAGCATCTGACTGGTCAGCGGGGGAATGATAACCCGCATGGCCTGGGGAAGAATCACCAGATTCAGAATTAAAGCCGGTTTCAGGCCCAAAGACATGGCTGCCTCTGTCTGACCGTGACTGACAGACAGGATTCCGGCCCGGACAATTTCTGCCACAAAGGCAGCAGTGTAAAGCACAAGCCCCAGAAGAAGAGCGGCAAATTCCGGACTGAGGCTCATGCCTCCCTGAAAATTGAATCCCATGAGATGGGGAATATTCATTTTTGCAGGTGCGCCTCCGGACAGCCAGCTTATCATGGGCAGCGCAATCAGAATCAGCAGGGAAACCCGGATGAAAGGAAAAATTCTGCCGGTTCTGTCCTGCCGTTTCTTTGCCCACAGCCGCAATATCCAGACACACAGGCATGCAGCCAGGAATGCAAGGAACATATACCCGTGTATCGGATGGGATTCAGGAACAGCAAATATCAGTCCCCGGTTGCTGAGAAAAATGCCTGCAAAGGGATGAAGTGCGTTCCGGGGAGAGGGCAGGATTTCATAAAATATGGCATACCAGAAAAAAAGCTGGAGAAGAATGGGGATATTCTGAAACACCTCGATATAGACAGCAGCCAGTCTTGAAAGCAGCCAGTTTGCGGAAAGCCGGGCAATACCGATTAAGGTTCCCAGCACAACGGTAAAAACAATCCCGATAAAAGAGACCTTCAGAGTATTGAGCACGCCTGAGATCAGCGCTCTGGCATAGGTATCAGCCGCTGAATAGGAGATCAGGGATTCACCGATTTCAAACCCTGCCTCCTTGCCCAGAAAGCCAAAACCTGTGGCAATTTTCTGGCGCTCCAGATTTGCCAGAGTATTGCTGAACAGATAATATCCTGTCAGCAGCACAACCGTCAGAGCGAAAATCTGATACACAACAGCCCGTTTATCCGGATCATGCCAGAAAGGGGTATTCCCATCCGATATCCCGCTTTTTGCATCCTGTTCTTTCATCGCTTTATCTCCGCCTTGCAGATTAAGCCCTCCTGTTTTTGTCTGTACCATACTGCTCTATACATCATTATATGAAGAATGTCCAAAAAAAAACAGACAGTGAAACAAATCTGCTGATTTTTTGGCACCGGGCCAATCGGGCTTGATGATGCGAAAAAAACCCCTTCTTTGAGGGAGGCAGGGGAAGGGGAAAACCTGCCGACACTGCCATTTTTTATCCCATCCCCTGAGCCTTTCCATGGGGGGAGGGAATTTCAGAAGCAGGCAATCTGCTCCCCTCAGGTCTTATCCAATTGAATTTTAAAATGATTTATGAAAATGAATGTGCCTGTTCAGTCTCCTGAAAGATTTGACAACTTTTGGAAAGTTGTCAAATCTGCGGGACGTTCTTTTCCGGAAATCACCTAAGATGTTGATTTTTATTGAAGTGAATGTTGCATTGCACAAAACCGGTTCTTAAAAAAATCAGACAGTTGAAAAAACAACTGCGCAACTCCCGTGTCTGTCAGTCTCTGTTTTCTGCACAGCCGGCCTGAATTTTGACCGGAAAATGCCGGATCAGAGATGTATCTGATTGACAGAAAGAGGGATTTCGTTCATAATTTTTTATTCAGGATAGTGAAAGGACCCGAAATGCAGACTGAATCGTATCCCATCAAAGAATTCAGACAATGTCCCTTCTGCGGCAGAATATGGATGACGCTGGATTCTTTTCCCGGAAACCGTTTTGCTGTCCGCTGCCTGTGCGGTGCAAACGGCCCCAGAGAGGAAAGCAGGGAAAAGGCCATACGCGCATGGAACATCCGTGATCGGCATCTTCTGTGGAATCCCTTCCGCCTGTCCATTCGCTTTCCCAATGATGCCCTCAGCGTGGATTTCAGGGGAAATCTGGATTCCATTGATCTGGCCACTGTTCTGCAGATGCTGACTTCAAAGGAGAAAACCGGAATTCTCCATCTGGCAAGGGCGCATATGAAAAGTGCCATCTGCCTGAAAAACGGGAACATCATAGCAGCCAGTGACAGCAATGGACTGAGACTGGGACAGATTCTGATGAACAAAGGACTCGTCAGCAGCAAAAATCTGCGCGAAGCACTGCGCCTGGCCAGGAAATCGGAAAAAATGCTTGGCGAGACGCTGCTTTCCATGAATCTGATAGACAGCACTGTGCTCAGGGAGGTCATCTGCCACCAAGTTCAGGAAGCTGTGCTGGAACTGTTCTTCTGGCGGGACGGATCCTTTGAATACCGGGACTGCATCATTGACTTTGATCAGCAGAATATCAGGGAAATCAATACAATTGAGATTATTATGGAATCTGCCAGAAGACTGGATGAGTGGAATGAACTCAGAAAGAATCCTCCGGACACGGATTCCTGAAACAGGAATCCAGTCTCCTTATTTCCGGGCTCCGGACTGTTTCAGGAGTCCGCTCTGTCTGAAATATTTCTCCGCTCCCGGATGGAGCGGAGCCAAAAGACCTTCAAGCATTTCCTTTTTGTCCAGTTCGCCAAGCGCGGGATGCAGTTTCCGGAACTCCCCGATATTGTCAAACACCGCCTTGGTGACGGCATACACGGCATCCTCAGGCACTTTCACGGAGCTGCACAATGCTGCCCTTACCCCGAAGGTCTCGATATTCTCTTCCTCATTTGCCACTCCGGGATACATTTTTGCGGGAAATGCGCATTTGGCATAGAAGGGTTTTTCTCTCACAAGGTCTTCAATTTCCGGCCCTGTGAGCGGGACAAAACGGACCTTGGCCAATCCTGCTGTGGCTTCCCTCAGGGCAGAGCTGGGATGACCGACAGTGTAAAAAAACGCATCCAGTCTGCCCTCCTGGAGAAGGCCGGGGGCTTCGGACGACTTAAAGCCTTCCGCTTTCAGATCTTTTTCCGGGACAATTCCCACTGCCATAAGTGCATCAATGGCATTCTGCCGCTGACCGGAACCGGGTTCTCCGATATTCACCCGTTTTCCTTTAAGATCACAGACAGTTATGATGCCGGAAGCCACTGTCGCCACCAGTGTGAGGACTTCGGAATGGAGACTGAACACTGCGCGCAGATCTTTCTGCGGACCTTTGTCTGCCCATTCTGCCTGTCCATGCAATGCCTGAAACTGCCGATCAGACTGCACAATGCCAAATGCCATATCTCCGGATACAATCGCGTTGATATTGTAAACCGACCCGGGTGTGATTTCGGCAGTGGCCCGGATTCCGTATTTCTGCTGTTTATTGCTGACCATTTTGGCAATTGCCCTGCCTGCGGGATAATACACCCCGGTAATTCCTCCGGTTCCAATGGTGACAAAGGTTGTCCCTGCCCAAAGAGCCGGACAGACTGTCATCGACTTCATTATGCTGAAAAAAACAGCCAGCACCAGAATCCTTTTCATTTCTGCCTTCTTTCCTCTCTTCCGAATTTTGCCCATTAAAACGGAAATCACGGAAAAAGTCAATAAAGCAAATAAGTTGATTCTGCTTTTTTTCATATTTCTTCTGCAACGGTATGCGGAAAGGAGATTTCAGCACCGGGGGGTGAATTTTTTTTTTCAGATTTTCTGCTGCAGTGCAAGGAAATATTCATGGAAGATCGGATTCCCGCTCAGTTCCGGATGAAAAGTTGTCGCCATAATATTTCCGCTGCGGACAAAAACCGGATCCTTTTCGCACCGGGCCAGCACCTCCACCCCACTGCCCAGAGAAAGAAAACGGGGTGCACGGATAAAGATGGCCGGAAAGTCCGAATACCGAAATGCAGGAATATTTATCATTTTCATATCGCTGGCCAACTGACGTCCATACGCGTTCCGCTGTATCTCCGCAGGCAGAACCTGCAAAAGCCCCGCATGTCCTTCAGCTCTGTCTGCAAGCAGAACGCAGCCAGCGCAGATACCCCAGACCGGCATTCCCTTCCGGATTTTGTCCCGCAGAGGTTTGGTCATGGCAAATTCATTGAGAAATTTTGCCATGACCGTACTTTCTCCGCCCGGCAGAATCAGACGATCCACTTTGCTGAGATCATCCGCTTCTTTTACAATCCGGAATTCAGCTTTCAGTGTTTTCAGAACAGGAATATGATCCCGGAAGGCTCCCTGCAGCCCCAGCAGTCCCACGCACATTTCATACTCCCCGCTCAGCCATGCGGATGCTGAGGGCAGAATTCTCCAGTCCGATCATGGGCGTTCCCAGATTTTTGGACAGTTCCGCAAGCCTGGCCGGATCATCGTAATGGATCACAGATTTCACAATGGCATGGGCCATTTTCGGGGGATTTTCGGCTTTGAAAATGCCGGAGCCCACAAAAACACCGTCTGCCCCCAAAGCCATCATCATGGCTGCATCCGCAGGTGTGGCAATGCCGCCCGCGGCAAAATTGACCACGGAAAAACGTCCCAGTTTGCAGGTTTCCTCCAGCAGGGAAATAGGAACCCGGTACTGTGCCGCAGTTTCATTCATGGTTTTTTCATCCATGCCGCGCAGCAGGGCAGTTTCCTGATTGATCATCCGCATATGCCGGACAGCCTCGGCCACATTTCCGGTTCCGGCCTCTCCTTTGGTGCGGAGCATGGCCGCTCCCTCATGAATGCGCCGCAGTCCCTCGCCCAGATTGCGTGCACCGCACACAAAGGGAACCGAAAATTCTTTTTTATTCACATGCCGGCTGTCATCTGCGGGAGTCAGCACTTCGCTTTCATCAATAAAATCCACCCCCAGGGCTTCAAGTATCCGGGCTTCCATGAAATGCCCGATCCGGACTTTGGCCATGACCGGTATGGAAACAGCCTTCATAATCTGCTCGATCATGGCCGGATCACTCATGCGCGCGACCTTGTTGTCTTTTCGTATATCCGAGGGAACCCGCTCCAAAGCCATGACCGCGCAGGCTCCCGCGTCTTCTGCGATTTTTGCCTGATCCGCATTGGTGACATCCATGATGACCCCGTTTTTGAACATTTCCGCAAAACCTTTGTTGATCTTTTCTCTGCTCATCTTTTTTTCCTTCCCGCCAATTGTCTGTGTCAAAAATGAATAGAAGTTTTACATTTTAAATATTGTACCAGTACAATTATATAAATGTACTGTTTTTGTCAAGCAGTAAGTGTGATGCCCAAAATATTCTGGATATTGAATACGCAGGAAACAGACTGAAAAAAATCTGTTTTTTTATCATGAAACACAGGAGGGGCCGTTGCATATCCAAAAACAGAATTCGGCAGCGGGGGCAAAGTGCCTGCACGTTTGTACCGATTCGCCATTGGTTTTATACAATGCGGAGGAGTGCAAAAATTGAGCGGAGCGGTTTTTTACTACGCCCAGCGACGGAAAAACTGACTGTACTGTATCAAATCAATGAAATTGGTATCACTCATTTCGGCACTCTGGATTGCGTCAGGGCAGAAGAGTCCCGAACTGAAAGTTTGGGAAACTGAAATGACTGGCAAATCCAGCCGATAACCAGACGACCAGAGGAGCGAGGTTATCATCAGCGCATATCAGGATATGCTTGTCCGGTCCATACAACCAGATCGCTGAAGGTTTTCAAAACCAAAGGCGGGAGACGAACAAAGGGAAGATCAAAGGCCGTCTTGCGGAAGTATGGGCTGATTGTTTGACTGTTCTTTTCAGCAGGGATAAATAAAAGCGTATCGAAAATGGATACGGCTTTTTTTGGCTCACGACAGTCCCTGTTTCTGTTTTCCGGCATCACCTGTTTTCTCCGTTTTCCGCAGCGTCCGGGGCAGATTTTCATCACCGGATGAAAAAACAGGGGTTGAAAAAAGGGAGGGGATGTGATACCTGACGCACTCTGTTTTATAAGATTTTGCACCAAAAACCCTGGTTCTGCCCGTATATACCGAAGTTATTATTAACAATCTTTATCCTGAAAACAGTATAAACCAAAAATACCGGAGAGTATCATGAAACGGACGGGTTGTGCACTTTTTCCTTTTGTTCTGTGCTGGTTTTGGATTGCGGGAATCTGCATGGGGCAGAGTTCTGCTGATTTTCTTCATCCGGAAAACAGCAATCCGGTGACTGCATCGGCCTCTCTTCCGGGAAGTCAGGCTATTGTGAAAATCAGAAACAACGGCGAAAAAAAGACGATTTTTTATAATAATCAGAACAATCCGGAGCCGTTGAACATAATCCGCTCCGATTCCTTCCGGACCGACACCCCGGCTTATGACACTGCGGAACAGAAGAGACGGAATTCTTCATTATTCAAATACCGGATTATCAGAAATGAGAGTACCGATTATCAGCAGGGTACTGTCGCAAGTGCTCTGCCCGGTGCGATGGAAGTCATTGTAAAAGATGAATACGGCAATCCCGCGGCCGGTGTAAGCGTGGTGTTTGCGGCTGAAAAAGGCGGCGGTCATTTTTCCGGCGGTCAGAGTGTCATAAATGTTTCAACGGATGAAAACGGAAAGGCCGGAGCTGTGCTGACACTCGGCGAACGCACGGATGTCAATCCCTACGGATGGAAAGAGACAGGAAAAAATCTGCAGCAGGTGGGTCTGAACACTGTCCTGGTTTATCCTGAAAGCGAAAAAGACAACAGTGTCTTTTTTCAGGCATTCGGTTTTCCGGATACACCTCATGAACTGTCTGTTATCTGGCCTTTACCTGAGGGCTATCATGATTCCGTACTTGATATCGTATGGCAGATGGGGGTGCTGGTACTGGATATCCACGGCAACCCCGTTTCCAATGCGGATGTTGAAATCAAAGCAGATACAATCAGGGAACTGGGTAACTGTACAGTGGCGGCGCCGCAGGCTGATAACCGTCCCATGCTGCTGATACCTGCAGCAGAATTCGGTGAAACACAGTACAATGTGCTGATCCCTCCCCTTTCGTATGAGCAGTACCGCTCCTACAGCGGGCCTCTGACGATAAAATCAAAACATATCCCCGTATTCTGGTGGATACTGTCCGGCGGTGCCGATAATGCCGAATATCCCTTCACCATCAGGCATAACACGCTTGCTGTTGAACAGTCCTTTGTCACAGAGCCGTTTGGCAACTGCGACGGGCAGTCTCTGCCTGATTCGGAAGTGCATTCTCTGTATATCTGTTCGGATTCTCCTGAAACAGGAAAATACACCGCCATTAACGGCTGGCTGTATATTATACGTGAAAAATCAGCGGAAACTGTTTCAGACTGCTGGGCATGTGAAACAAAGCTTTTGGGAACCAGGGAATTTTATATTGACAATCAGTTCACTTCTGCCTCGATGACTTTGGGAGGAGTCTGGCAGGTTGAAGGCACACTGACAGATTACGGTATTATATATTCGGATACATATAAAGCTCCTGACTCCATGTACAGCATTGATCTGACTTTTCAATTCAGTTGGAATGAAATCGGAAAACTGACTTACAGCGACTGTTTCTGTTCGGAAACACTTGAAAGCAGCGGCAGACTTGACGGCACAGTGACTGCCAATCCCATATCAGTTGCTTCCCCTGAAAAACCTGTCATTCTGGTGCTGACAACCGACGGACACCTGAAATGTGATACAGAATTTCCTGTTACGGTAAACAATTACAATCCGAATCAGCCCAAATACAATACCTGGCGGCTGAATATTTATGAAAACGGCATTCTGTTCCATGTCATTCCCTTTACCTACGACAACAGCGGATCGCTTATCCTGCCGAAAGGACTTGCTTTTGATCCTTCCATGACATATACGGCCACCGTCACGGCCTACGACACTGAAGACAACAGCACGGGTGTCACCGGTGATTCCGTCAGCCTGATTCTTGAAAAAAATATCATTCAATCTGTGTATGTCAAAGACCCGGAAGCCTTTCCCCTTCTTCCGGGCGGATCGGTGCAGTTTTACGCGGAAACGGTTGAAGACACGGATGCCGGAGATCTGACCTGGGCTGTCGCAGACACATTCCCGGACGCGGAAGAGATGCCCGTCCTGGCGGAAGTCGGTGCCGGTACCGGCCTTCTCTCTGTCAATGCCGCTTCCGGCCACGGATATGCTGTCATCGTCTGCCATTACAAAGACTGCGAATACAGAACCGCCCGTATCCGCATCGGCTGCGATGCCTGCGGCGGAACCGGAACCTGCGGCACGGAGGGCGGCGGAACACTCGGCCTGGACAGCGTGAATGTGCGCATGTCCCTTGGCGCCACCAACGACGGACGGTCCGGGGGTGATATTTTCCTCACAGCGGACACCATCACATCCGGGCTGTACACGCCCGCACTTCTGGATTATTCGGCCCTGGTCACCGGCAATGAGGTCATCACGGATGCTGCCGGAGCCCTGCGCCAGGTGCTCACCCCCCGCACTTTTGCGGATGTGGTCACTGTCAGTGACCAGAGCTATGAGGTCCGCTTTTACCACAGCGAAGACGCTGGTACAAAGACAGACGGGGTGTATACCGTTGTTTCCGGTGCAGCTCCTTTTGTCACCTGGCGCTTTGAAAACCCGGATGCGTCTTCCGGTGTTCAGGAACGTTTCCGTGTCACCGAAATCCGGGACGGGGAGAACACGGTTTCAGAATACCGTTACAATCAGGCCCTTTCCGCATGGACGCTGAGCGAAGGCGGGCTGCGGGTGACAGAGAAAATCAGAACTGCCGAAAACGGCATTCAGACAGAAACAGAAACAGTGAAAGACAGCACAGGAACTGTTTCCTCCCGCATCCGCCGGGTGTTCAGGACGTTTCCCTGGGGAGAATCGGTCATTCAGAGGACGGAGGGGCCGGATGAGTCCGGGCTGACAGGCAATTACAGTTGGTATGAGGATGCTGCGGACACCGGCAGTTACGGCAGGCTTCAGTCCGTGGAAAACCCGGACGGTTCGTGGATATATTATGAATATGACGCATCCGGGCGGGTGATCACCGAATACCGCAGTTATCAGGATATTCCCGTCA